>JAFQRF010000069.1 GCA_017410195.1 Clostridia bacterium
CCTAAACTTTCGCAGATTTCATCAAGATTATTTAAATCGCTATACATTCTGCAGTCTTTAAGAATTTCAAGTGTTTCTTTTTCCGTAAATCCGAAAGGTTTTAAAACTCTGTGCTGACGCATAAACGCATTGTTTCTTGAATTGACAATAAATCTGCCGTTATCTGTCAGAACTCTTGAAACCTCTTTCAGAGTTTCAATAATTTCTCTGGATTCATCCAATCCGCAATAAGTACAAACAGTATCAAATGTTTTATCTTTGAAAGGCAGATACCAGAAATTCGCACAAACGGGAATGATTTTCTTTTTCTGATATTTAGCAATACCCAAAGCATTTCCGAGACAGTCATAGCCAATATCGACAGTATAAAGCTTGCATTCCTTCGGCATATATAATGCAACCGAAGCCGTACCGCCGCCCGCACCCGTTGCAAGTTCCAATATTTTATCTGTTTTTTCTTTGCATACAACTTCGGCAAAATATCGGTATCTGTCCCAGAATACTCCTGTACCTTTGACTTTTGTTATTGTTCTCTTTTTGCCTATACGCTTTTTACTGAGTTTTTTGAAATTTTTAAGCTGTTTTTTACTGATGTTTCCGCTTTTATCGCCAACAATCCACTCGCTTGTTTCTTTTTGCTTGTATGAATCAAAAGCTTTTAAAATATTTTCTTTTGTGCCGTATATCTTTTTTATATGTTCAACATAAATCTCGTTCCAATCTTCGATAATGCCTGCTTCCATTTCGCTGAAAATCTTATCTATTTCATCGGGATGTTCCCAAAAAATTATTTCGAGAAGCTCACGGCACCAATCAGGATTTGTTTTTTCGGGAAGCAATATCGGAACGCCATTGATTATAGGATAGCTTTCTTTACCATCAAAAGTTTCAAGCAGTTTTTTATTTAAAACTAATTCTTTACGGCTTTGAGGTGTAACAAAAATCATTTTTTATTCTCCTTGGATAGGTATGTCTATGCCTTGTTTGTTATTACAAATTCTTACTCGAAATCATAACCCGTACTTCCGGATGAAATATGACGGTGTGCAGCTCCATGCATGGCAAAGGCTGTTCCCTTTTCTGTCGTCATACGGTGAAAAATCGGGATTGTCGGGTACATAAGCTTCCCAAAAAGTGTCTGCCCCCAAATCAATCATACCGCCCCAAAGGTTTTTCAAATATTGAACCGCATTATCTTTCATTCCGAGTTTCAGCATAGCTTCCGTCACATAATGGCGCATATACGGAGTGACGGGCTGTTTGGCGTTTTCATTATCAAGGCTGAAAATCAGAAGCTTTTTTGCTTCTTCGCCGCTTATGACACCGCCCAATATCATCCATATCTGCGAATGAACGCTGAATTGCTTTTTATCCAAATCATTTATAAATGCTTTTGCGTTTTTGTCATAAAGGTGTTTTTTACAAGCAGAACGGACTTGCGAAAGAAGTGACGAATATTTTTTGAAATCTTCATCGCCGATTGCTTTCAGCAATTCGGAAAAACGTTCGAGCGTATAGAGATAAACACCTTGTAATGCTGTCAGCTTTTCGAGTCCGGGACACCAATCGATAAAAGAAAACCAACCGTCATGCATTGTGACAATTAAATTTTCATCAAGTATAGCCTCGAAACTGTCAAGCTGCGATTTGCAAATTTGCAGAAGATCATTTACAACGACGATGTCTGCTGTGTGTTCATAATAATCGCATACGGTGACAACGTATAAAAGCGCATAGTCCGTAATATGTGCTGCACCTGAATTATAATAAGGTGTTTCAAAAACATATGACGGCAGAAATCCGAGATTGTTATATTCACCTGCAGCAAAAAGATATAAACATCTTTTAACAATTTCAAGATTTTTAAAAGTGTAATAATTTGTCAGGGCTTCAAGACGAAGGTCACCGATCCAAAGACGTCGGTCACGTTTCGGTCCGTCCTCAAAGAAGGTCTGCATACATTCTTTGAGAGTGTTTGTTGCAACGCAGTCAATCTTATTTAAAAGAGAGTCTTTTGTATCGGAGGGTGCGAGAGCGGATATATCGGCACTCGTTGATGCCGTAAATTTAAAATCAAAAATTTTTATAGGGAAATTAGTGCATTCAACCGTGATTTTAATATACCTGCAGGCGTATCTTCTCGGCATTTCCGTTTTTTGCGGATAATCGAGATTCAGTATTTCTTCCTGCAGCCAGGTTTTTGAAACATTACCGTTATATTGAGAAATGTCATCGCTTATTTCCCTCATATCTTCGCCGAATCTGATTATCAGTCGGACTGGGGCATCTATGAATTTCTCAACGTTATCAAAGCTGAACGAAAAGTGACCTACAGCGTGGTTACCGAGGTCAAGGATAACGCTGTCACCGCTCGATGCGGTAAATTCAGATATATCGGGAGTAAGAACGGTATAATTAAGTTCAGGGAAATTTTCCTGCGCCTTTCTCAGAAAATAATTTTTATCTTTCATAACGAACATCTCACTTTATGAATAAGGATTTGATTGATAAATTTTTGTATATCCAAACAAACTATATCATATTGTTTGATATTATTCAACAAAAAGTAAAACCAAGAATAAACCGGGAAATAAAACTGTAGTCGGTTTAGGAGTAATACCCGAAAATCTTTTGAAAGGACATATAATAATTCAGCAGTTTTGATTTGTTTTTTGTTTCATAATTACGCTTTCTTGGCTTTGACAATAAGAAAGTTCGGCTTGATATATTCCTTTACCCATGCAGGTACTTTTTCAATTACCCATTCCTCGGGTACGGGTTCGCAGACTTCTTCAATAACAAATCCTGCTTTGGCAAGTGCGTTGATAATGTTGCTGAAGGTGCGGTGATATTTAATAACGCCGTCAACGTACCAATGGATTCTGCGTTCTCCGGGTTGATTATAGTTTGAAAAGGTATAGGAAACTTTTTCGCCGTTTTCGTTCTTGTTGAAATGCCCTGCACCGTCAACGGTCGAGGTGATAATCGGATGTTCCTGCGAGAACAAAAGCTGACCGCCTGCATTCAGAACTGAATACATATCCTTTGCGAAAGCATCAAAATCTTTTACATAATGAAAAGCAAGTGAGCTGTAAATGAAATCAAACTTTTCATTAAGATTTGAAATTTCCGTCATGCTCATATTGCGGTATTCGATTTTGGCGTTTGGGGATTCTTCTTTTGCAACGGCAAGCATCTTTTCGGATATATCGATACCTACAACCCTTGTTGCACCTCTGCTGACAAAATCAATGCAGTTGTGACCGTAACCGCAGCCCAAATCAAGAACGGTTTTGCCGTTCAAATCGGGCAGAAATTTACGCATTGCAGGCTGTTCAATCAAATCGTTGGCGTTGCAATCGCTGTCACGCAGAGCCTTGTAGCCGCTGAAAAATGTTTCGTTGTCAAATATGTTTTGTCTGCTCATAAATTCTCCGTATTATTACAAATATATTTTCATTATACACCACTTATTTTCTGTATGCAACATCACCCCAACCGTTTCGGTTGAGGTGAGTTTTTTATTTCATAAACTCGGAACGGTGCTGCTCAAAGAAGTCAAAATATGCTCTTACATTTTCAAGCTCTGTCCAATTGCAGGTTCTGACGGGAACGGAATCGAGATTATAAATCCGTGCGTTTTTCATCGATAAGAATATCGGCGAATGGCTTGCGATTATAAACTGACAGCCGAAAAATCTTGCAGAATCATAAATGAAATTTGCAAGCTCTGTCTGAAGTTTTATTGACAGACTGTTTTCAGGCTCGTCGAGCAGATAAAGAGCATTTTTGCCTATGCGGTCAACGAAAAACTTCATTGCGGTTTCGCCGTTTGAACACATATCGAGATTTTTGCCCACATTCTTTTTTACATATTTTGACAGCGAATTTCTCTTTGACACCGCATCGTGGATTTCTTTCCAACGGTCATAATCGTCAAGACCTTTGAACCGTCTTTCTTCGGGATCAAATATCTTTGATTTCAGTTCAAAATATGTTTCGGACGCTTCTTCTCTGCGGGTATCAATTCCTTCGTTGATGCTGCGCAAATCAAGAACATAATCAAAGACATCGTCACTCGAAATATAACGGATTTCCTGCGGTCTTTTCGCAAGCTCCGAACGGCAGTAATTAACATATTCGCCGAAAAACGGACTGTTATTGAACTCGGACTGACGGGCGGCGTGAAGCTTCTGAGCAATAACGTTCAGCAGAGTTGTTTTGCCCGAACCGTTGCCGCCGTAAAAAATCGTTACGGGCGAAAAATCTATTCGCTCAAGTCCTTTATCGGGAAAAATCTTGAACGGATACATTGTATTGAAACAAGTTCTGTTTTCGCTTGCAATGAATCCGATCTCGTCACGGTCAGACGGCAGGGAAAATCTTTCAAGATAAAGCATATTGCTCCTCCTTTTGGGGCTATGCTTTGATTATACGCTCTTTACTGTGTCATAAAACGGACTTGTTGCCGAAATTACAAATATTTCTGCATATAAACCAAGTTCTGATATGTGCCGTCTTTGAGTTTGCAGTAGTTGGGCTTGATTGCAACAACTTTAAAACCGAATTTTTCGTAAAGTGCTTTTGCTCTGTCGTTGCCTTCAATAAAATCAAGCTCAACGATTTCTGTGCCTTCGTGGTTTTGTGCGGCTTCAATAAGTGCCTCAAACATTGCGGAGCCGATGCCGAGATTCCAATATTTTTTCGTTATGGATATGCCCAATCCTGCACGGTGGAAATTTTTGCAGTTGTTGAAGAAAGTGATATCACAGCATCCGACGGGTCTGCCGTCAATGTAACACGCAATCACAAGGTTATTTTCAGATTCACGCTTACTGCGTATCCATTCTTCTTCATTTTCAACAGAAACATTATCCCAATATTCAGCATAGTGGGTCAGAAAATCTGTTTCGGCGCAAGCGATTTTGATGTTATCGAGCATTACTTCGGCATCTTCAATGCAAGGAGTTTTCAGAATCGCATTCTGACCGTTTTTAAGAATTATTTTCTTTTCATCAAATATCATATTATTCACCAACTTTTTCTGTGTTTTCGGCATAATACTGTGCTTGTGCGTTCCAAAGCTCGGAGTATTTGCCGTTTGAATCTTCAAGGAGTTCTTCGTGTGTGCCTTCCTGAATAACCGAGCCGTTATCGAAAACAACAATTCTGCTGCAGAATCGGCAGGAAGAAAGTCTGTGGGAAATATAAACGGCTGTTTTGCCGCCTGCGATATCGTTGAATCTTGAATAGATTTCACTCTCGGCGATGGGGTCAAGTGCGGCGGTGGGTTCGTCGAGAATTACAAACGGTGCATCCTTATAGAGAGCTCTCGCAATGGCGATTTTCTGTTCTTCACCGCCCGAAAGGTCTATGCCGTCTTTTTCGTAAAGCTTATAGATTGACTGTTTGAGTTTCTTCGGGAATTCTTCAACCCTATCTTTTACGCCTGCCATTTCAAGGCATTGCCATACTCTTTCTTCATCGTATTCATCGGAGCAGGCAACGTTTTCGCCGACAGGGAATGCGAGAAGCTTGAAATCCTGAAAGACGATTGCAAAAAGCTTTAAGTATTCGGCGTAGTCAAACTCACGGATGTCAATTCCGTTGAGAGTGATCCTGCCTTCGGTGGGGTCATAAAGACGGCAAAGGAGCTTTATCATCGTTGACTTACCGCTTCCGTTCATACCGACAACCGCAAGTCGCTCACCCGATTTTATCTGCATACTGAAATTCTTCAATATCATCGGCTCGGTTTCGGGATAGGCAAACGAAACGTTGCGAAACTCAAAAACGGAGTTTGCAGGGTCAATATCTTCAACAGTTCTTGTGCCGTTCTCCATATCCGAAACGAGATTCAGATATTCGATTTCCTGATTTAACTGAGCATTGTTGGCACGCAGATAACCCGCATTGCCTGCAATATCCGTGCAAGCGGTTATCAGCTTTGTTATCGCACCGTAATATTCAACAACCTTTCCTGCACCGAATGCGCCTGCAAGCGCTTTGAGTCCGACGAAAATATAGACAAGACCGCCGATCAGATTTGTTGAAACCGTGCTTACCTGACCGATGGTTGCCCAGACTCTGAAAGTATCCTTCCTCATCTTCGCGGTGGGGTTATAAATCTTTTCGGTGATTTCTTCGTTGATAAGCCCTTTTTCGTTAAAAATTCTGACATCTTTGCCGCTTTCGTTTTCGTTGAGATATTTCTGATTATAGTATTCAAGAATAGGATTGAATTTCACAACTCTGTTGAAAATATTGAACTGCTTTTTCTCGCTCAGACTGTGATACTTAACCGAAAGTGCAATCATTACGGAGGAGAAAATAACAAGCGACATACCAAGCAGTGGCGAATCAACGAATGCCATAAATCCCGTGAGGGGAGTGGGGGATTTGCTGAAAACCATGCCCGAAATCATAACAATTGCAACGATAATCGAGAAAACGCAGGATATCATTTCTGCTACGCATTCGGCAACCCAAGTAAGACCGTTGCCGTTGTTTGCGTTTTCTTCGATTTTACCTCGAAGCTCCTGAACGGATGAGCTTTCTGCCTTTGCATAGTCGAGTTCAAGAGCCTTTCGGGAGAGAAGTGCAGAATGCTTTTCCCAACAGCTGTTGAGCATTATCAGGGCTTTTCGGTTAATTGTTCTTATTATAACGTCAATAATGAGTGTTGTGATTGTTGCGATGAGAACGTATTTCAATATCTGTTCAAAGCCCTGCTTTTCGGTGAGTGCGGTGATAACAAGACCCGTGCAGTAAATTGTGATATAAGGTGAAACGGCACGGAGAATTTTAACAATGAGATTGAGTGAAAAATAATTTTTGCCGAGATAGATTTTAACAAGCTTCAGGCCTTGTCTGATTATCTCGAAATCTTCTATAAAGTCCGTGAAAATTTTTTTCATATAACCGCCTCCTCTCTGTAATATCGGCTCTGTGTTTCAAACATTTCGGCATATTTGCCGCCGAGTTCAAGCAATTCCTCGTGAGTTCCCATTTCAGCGATTTTCGCATCGTCAAGAAGAATTATTCTGTCGCAGAAACGGGTTGAAGAAAGTCTGTGGGATATGTAAATTGCGGTTTTATCTTTTGTAAGCTCGCTGTATTTGAGATACATATCGTTTTCGGCAATAGGGTCAAGTGCGGCGGTTGGCTCGTCAAGAATGATTATCGGAGCATCTTTATAGAGCGCCCTTGCAAGCAGAAGCCTTTGAAGTTCGCCGCCCGAAAACGCAACCGCACCCTCGTGTACTTCACGCACAAGCAGAGTGTTCTCTTTCTGCGGCAGACTTTCAACCTTATCGAGTATTCCTGCAAGGTTCATGCATTCACGGAGTCTTTTGCGGTCAATTTTATTTTCTTCGCAGAGTGCGATATTCTTTGCGACAGTTGCAGGCAGTAACGCACAATCCTGAAAGAGTGTTGAGAATAACCGATAATATTTGTCACGGTTGAAAAGTCGGCTGTCAATGCCGTTAATGAGAATCTGACCCTCGTTCGGAATGAACAGACCGCAGATGAGCTTTACAAGTGTTGATTTGCCTGCACCGTTAACGCCGACAATCGCAATTCTCTCGCCCTTGTTTATTTTTAGCGAAAGATTATCAACCGAAGGCTTTTCAGCTTCATCATAAGAGAAATTGAGATTCTTTATCTCGATTTCGCAGGGCAAATCCTTGCCCGACGGCAGCTTTTCGCCCTCATTGGTGTTCATTTTGTCCTCGATATCAATAAAACTTCTGAAATCGCTGACGTTGTGTGCGCCCGAAATGATTTCCGAAATCGAGTCAACAAGCCTTGCAAGCCACTGACCGAAGCCTGTTATTGCACCGAAATAGAGAGAAAAATCGCCGAGCGTCATCTCGGAATTGAGTTTGAGATAAATAAGATAGATATATGCGCCAAGGCTGACTCCGAATTTGAAAATATCTTCAATCATGCAGTTGATATAGTGACCGTTATTCCGCAGAATGTTCCAACCGTTCGCATCGTCAAGATGCTTGTCGATTTTTCTCATAAGAAAGTCGGACATATTGTAAATGCGGACATCCTTTGCGTTTGAAAAATCCTTTGAACGGTAGGTGACATAGTGCAGACGAAGGAAGATTTCCGCAACCTTACCCTTCATTTTGTCCTTCCATTTCTGAAAAATCATCCATCCTGCCATGCTGATGCCGTAGCAGAGAATGAGAATGGGGATAAACCACGGATTGCATTCAACAATAATTGCCGTGAATGCCGTGAAACCGAAAGCAGATGAAGCGACAGTTGCGTTAAGCTCAATAAATCTTGCAACGCTTCCGTCCCAGCCGTGAATTGCATTCCACGCTTTTTCACGCAGAACACGGGTTTCGTTGTAGGTATAGTTGTTATAGTCCATGCTCATAACCTTGTTGCAGATGAGCCTGTGGAGCATAATATCCCTTGTAAGCATTCTTCCCTGGTAGCTTTTGTTATACATAACATTGTTAAGAACACCGAGAACAATAAGAACTGCAGAAAGAATACCGACTTTGAGAAGAAGCTCCGAAGCAGCTGTTTTGGTTTCAACGCAGTCGAGAACGATTTTCGGCAGATATGCCGCCACAACCGAGCTTACCGCACCCAGCGGAGTTAATCCGATTTGCATAATCACGTAGGATTTGTCAAAACTCCAATGCTCTTTCAGCATAAATTTTAAGTTACTGAAATAATTATATTTTTTCTTCACACGCTTTCCCTCCTGATAAGTGAAAGAATTATTGAAACGATAACAGCACAAATTACAAGATAAATAAATGCGCCCGTTGATTCACGAAGCGCCGCAGCGGCACAGCTCAGCATAATCAAGCCTATTGCAATGAAATATCCGCCGAGAACTTTATATCTTTCGTTTTTTTTACACATTATGTTAACGAAGGCTTTGAGCTTATTGCGGTAAATTGAAATTCCGAGTGCAAAATGAACAACCGCAGAAATCAAAGCAACGATTGAATAGTATTTCATTTTATCTACCTCCTTTAAGCGATAAAAACAACGGCGAAAGCATAGCCTCCGCCGCTTCTGTATTAATGATAAATTAAAAATCAAACGATTGAAATACGCTCTGCAATAGTGTGGATTTAATGTTCAAAAGTGTTGCAGATGTTGATGCTCGTTGAAAAAATATTTCCCTCGCAGGAAACGAAAACATCGCCGTCATATTTTTGTGCAATCGTTTTTATGCTCTTGAGTCCGTAGCCGTGGTTGAGCTTATCGGCTTTTGCTGTGCCGATATGCTTTGTGTCAATCTGCGCTTCGACGGGATTCTCAACGGAAACAACAATTCTGCCGCCCATTGTTATAATGCTTGCAAAAATCGTTTTGTCCATACCGTTACCGAGACCCTCTGCGGCTTCAATCGCATTGTCAAGGGCGTTGCCGATAAGTACGCCGAGTTCGAGCAAATCAACGTTGATTTTATCCGAAATTTTAACCGAATAATCGAGTGTTATTCCCTTGCTTTCGGCAATGGCGAGCTTGGATTGAAGAACGGCATCAACTGCGGGATTGCCCGAATTTATAACACCGTTGTTTGCTTCGTCAAGAAAATCCGCTTCGCCCTTTATTGCGTCAATGGCAGACTGGGTCTGACCGTCTGCGAGAAGCCCCGAAACGGAGAGCAGTTTGTTTTTAATATCATGTCTGAAAGTGCGGATTTCGCTTTGATAGCGATAAAGCTCCTCATAGTGAGCGAGCTGATTTTTTATTTGTTCGTTGGCAAAACCGAGCTTTGCCTTTGATTCAACATAGTCCTTTTGTCTGTAAATAAGAAAGAGGGTAACTAAGTTTGCGGCAATCATAAGAATTGCAACGGCAGAGAATAAAATCGCAGGAATGCTTTCAAGTTCATAGGTGCATTTGAGAATAACAAGAGTAACAAAAACAGTTGCGATCGGCTGAATTATGAGCATTGCCGAAAGACCGCCGGAAATTCCAAGGTCAACCTTGCCTATTTTCTTTGAGACAAAGAAGATAA
Organism: Clostridia bacterium; assembly: GCA_017410195.1. GTDB lineage: Bacteria > Bacillota > Clostridia > Oscillospirales > Acutalibacteraceae > CAG-177. Next base: position 10,010 of record JAFQRF010000069.1, read on the forward strand.
GGAAAAACGCAAAGAATTTGCATATAAGTCCCATTCCGAGAAAGACTTCATCATTCTGAAGAAAATCAAGAGTTTCTTCGCCCATAAACATACCGCTCAGAAGGGTGACTATTGTTTCTGCACCTGCTTGAATCATAACAAAAAGAACGCTGCTGATAATGGCAAAATGCACTTTTACTCTGTAAACAAGAGCAAAAACAAATGCTGTAACAACTCCTAAAGCAAGAAGCATAATACCCGTGCCTGCAAAGAAATATGAAACAACGGTATTGACCGTTATAGCTACAATCATAAATATTGCAAGATGTACTCCTTTGAGTTTTCTTTTTGAAATGTTGGAAAAAAGAATATCCATTGTGTAAATTTCAAAGCAAGCGAACAGAAAATATGCGATTATCCTTACCATTTCACCAGCCCCACTTTCTTATAAAAATATCGTATGCCTTCAATGCATCCTGTTTCTTCCGAACGCTGACGGCAACCTTTGAACCGTCGGTCAGTTCAACCTCGTTTGCATTGAAGCTTTTTATGCAGTTCATATTAACGATGAACCCTTGATGAACACGCACAAATCCGTGCGGTTTCAAAATTTCATAAATCTCTGAGATTTTGCCTACGGATTCGAAAACACCTTCTGCTGTGTGAACGGTCAGATGTCTGCGGTAACCCTCAACATAGCTTATTTTGTTGATAGAAATTTTGTTCCGCACGCTTTCCCATTTCAAAATAACGCTTGCATTTGTTGCGGTGTATTTTTTCATCGCTCTTGTGAAAACTTCGCTGAATTCTTTTTCTTTAATCGGCTTCACAAGAAAATGCAGAGCCTCGATTCTGAACGCATCGAATATGTAACTTGAATGGCTCGAAACAAAAATTATTATTGTTTCGGGTGCAAATTCTCTTATGGTTTCAGCGGCTTCAACGCCGTTGATACCGCCCATCTCGATGTCGATGAATACAATATCAAAGCATCCGCCGTTTTTATAAAATTCAATCAAATCTTCGCCGCAGGAGAAATCGGAAATGTCAAAACCGTCGTCTTCGGTACGGAACGGTTCGAGCAGATTTCTGATTTCTCTGACGGTAAAACAGTCATCGTCACAAATACAGATTTTCATATTATCCTCACAATTCAAATTCTTTTTTCAAAACAGGCAAGAATCAATCCCGGCTCAGCTTCAAGCCTCTTGCCCGTATCTTTATAGCCACATTTGATGTAGCATTTTCTGTTTTTATCTAAATCTTCAGGAAAATCAACATACAGTTTTCTCGGCTTTTTCAAAAACTTTTCCGATTGTAATATCGCCTCTGTTGCAATACCCTTGTTCTGATATTCGGGTGAAATATATACTCTTCCGAGATAATATTTGCCCCAACGAAGATTCTTCACAAACGGTGTTGAGCCTTTGATTCTGTATAAAATTCCGCCAACAATTTTCTCGTCAAAAAGAATTGTTAAATACAGAAACTTCGGATTGTGTAATCTGCAAAGTATATCTCTTTTGTCTCTCAGACACGGATTGCCTGCATCGTGATACTTTTCATAAAGCGGCAAAAAGGCATTTTGCTGAATAGCTGTTAAAGCATCAACATCTTTAATGGTTGTTTCTCTTAATGTTATCATTGTAATCTCTCCAAATAAAAAAACTCCTCTGATATGAAAATCAGAGGAGGCGCAAAATAATCTCTATATAAGTACAGCTATATTGCGGACAAAACAACATCTGATTTCATATGCGATATTAAATAGTTAACATAATACATTGTCATTTTGTCCACCTGCCTTTCTTTAAATTTTCTTTATTTTAACAATACAGAAGAAATTTGTCAACCGTTTTTGACGATTGTGCAAAAGTGTCGGTTTTAAATGCAAAAGTGTTTTATCTGATTTTACCGTAAAGACATTTTGTCGGTTCTTTTTCTATTACCAATCCGCAGTAGTTGCACATGATGCATTTTGCATCGGATTGACCGTTTTTCAGCTTTTTTGCAAGATCAGGTTCACAGATGAACGGTCGGCACATTGAAATAAAATCGGCTTTACCGTTAATCAGAATATTTTCCATGTCGCTGATTCTGTGTATTCCGCCGACAACGATTATCGGAACCGACACATTTTTCTTGATTATTTCCGCATTATCAACGTTGAAATTTTCAAGTGGCTGTGGCTGCTTGATTAAAGGATTGATTAAGTTTGCGGCAGGTATGGCAATTTTGTTGAGAAGCTTCGGAAATGATGCGCATGGCTCTCTGTATTTGAAAACCGCATCCATGGGCATGAGCTTGCTACGCATTGTGTTCATTCCGTCTTGAACCGTGCCGCAGGAAACTTCAATCGCATCACAGCCTGCATTTTCGAGCCTTTTGCATATTTCGACGGAGGATTGAATGTTCATTCCGCCCTTTCTGTTATCTTCGGCGCTTAATTTAAACCACACGGGAAGGTTGGTTTTTTCCTTGATGCCTTTAATAATCAGTTCAACAATGCGGCATCTGTTTTCGAGGCTTCCGCCCCAGCGGTCTTTTCTTCTGTTGCCGTAAGGAGAGAGAAAATCATGAAGCAGATAACCGTGACCGCCGTGAAGCTGAACGGCATCAAAGCCTGCCTTTTCGGCTCTTACGGAAGCTGCAACAAAATCATCGATTATGGTGTATATTTCATTCTCGGTAAGCTCCTTTGCCTTGTCCGGATAAAATGCATGAAGAACATTCGACGGTGCAACCTTCTGAGTTCCGATTGCCTTTGATGAGGTTTGTCTTCCGCAATGAGCTATCTGCAAAACAATGGGAACGGAATGACTGTGAACGGCTTCCGTCAACTCTTTATATTTGTTTATTACACTGTCTTCGTAAATTTTCATCATTCTCGGATATGGCGAAACGCCGTTTCTGCTGACGGCAGCATAGCCGGTAATTATACATCCGACATCGTTTTTTGCGAAATATTTGTATTTTGTTATAAGCTTATCGGTCGGCGCACCTTTTTCGTCTGCAAGACCGTCGTGAGTAGCGCTGCGGATTATTCTGTTTTTAACTTTGATGCCTGAAAGGCTTGTTTGATTAAAAAGCATATTTTTCTCCCGTTGTATGTTAATCTTATATGGCGGAGCGCTGAAAAAAATGAAGAATAGATTCTGTTTTAAAATTATATCACAAGGAAAGAAATAATTCAATGATAACAAATTTCGAGATAAGAAAAGAACCGCTTTTGCCCTTTTGTTTGCAGGCAAAAGCAGTTCTTGAAATTTTAGTAAGTATTAATACTTGAAGTTTTTATAGAGAATGTGAGTCTGTCCGGTTGCATTACCGCCGCCTGCTGCATCGATAACAACATCAATGTCGAATTCAACGGTAAGGCTTACAAGGTTGCCCGTTGCAGCATCAATAACGCAAACAATCTTTGCGTTTGAGTAGCTTTCTTCAATAACTGCGCTGCTGAGAACTTCACCGATTGCGCTGTAGATAACGGGAGCAGTCTTGTGGTCAAAATAGCTCTTGTCTGCATCGCCGACACAGATGCCGCACTTGTCGATGGGAGCCTTTGTCCAGCTTTCTGATTTTGAAGCCTTGCTTGTGCCGTCCTTAACGTTCATTGTGATTGTGTATTTGCCGTTGTTTTCGGTGCAGGTAGCCTTTGTAACATCAGCAGCCGAAAGAGTACTCTTTCTGAGGTAATGATGGGGAACGTCGCTTTCCCACTGACCCTTTGTAACGTCCATTGTGTATTTGTTTTCAGCACCGATACCCATGAAGCTGTAAATAAGGTCGCCGAATGTCTTGAGAAGGAAACCGGCATTAAGAGTTTCGTTATCGGTGTAACGCTCTTTGTTGAAGCCTACTTTAGCATCATAAGCCTTGTTGATAGCTGTGTTGTAGTATGCGATGATTTCTTCTGTTGTTGCGGGAGCTGCGGGGAGAGTAGTTGCTTCTGCAGCTGATGTTGCTTCCGATGCTGCTGTTGCGTCTGCGGTAACAGTTTCAGCACCGCTTACTGCTTCTGTTGCATCTGCAGCGGGAGCTTCTGTTGTTGCTGTTGCTTCTGTAACATCTGCGATTGCTTCGGTTGCGATAACGTCTGCTTCAGTTTCAGAAGCTGCGGTTGTTGTTTCTGCTGTTTCGTTGCCGCCGCAAGCTGCGAGGCTGAAAACGAGCATACCTGCGAGGATAAGTGCGATGATTCTTTTCATGGATATTTCTCCTTTAATATTATTTATGCCATGCGGCATTAATTCCTTAGTTGATTGATTCAACAAATCTCATAAATGCGGCCTTTCCGTCATTGTTACGTTTGAAAACACCTGCATGCTCAAGGACGGTCGCAAACACCTTTCCAACCTCTGCTTGGAGAATTCCGGTGATGTTTTCTGAATTAACATTCTCGTAGCTGCTGATAAATCCGTCAACCCAGTCTGCGTGAAGTGCAGTTGATTCATCAGAACGGAGGTCCTTGTCTGCAACAATTGCTTCTGCGAGAATCTCAAGCTCTTCTTTAAGTCTTGCGGGAAGAACCGCAAGTCCCATAACCTCTATTAAGCCGATGTTTTCTTTTTTGATATGATGCAGCTCTGCGTGGGGATGATAAACGCCCATCGGATGTTCATCTGTAGTTATGTTGTTGCGAAGTACGAGGTCAAGCTCATATTTTTTGCCTCTGCATCTTGCAATAGGAGTGATTGTATTGTGAGAAGTTCCGTTTGTTTCGGCAAAAATGAAGGAACTTTCATCGGTGTATGCACGCCATGCAGTCAGAATTTTATCTGCAAGCTCAACAAGGCTTTCGCGGCTGTCAGATTGAATTCTGATTGTGGACATGGGCCATTTTACAATACCTGCATCAACATTGTCAAATCCTTTGAAGTGAAGCTCGGTTTCAATCGGCGCACGTTCCATTGCAAATTCAAATCTGCCGCCCTGAAAATGCTCATGGCTGAGAATTGAACCGCCGACTATCGGTAAATCTGCATTTGAGCCGATAAAATAATGAGGAAAGAGCGATTCAAATTCAAGCAGCTTTGAAAAAACGGACTTGTCAATTTTCATCGGAGTGTGTTCACCGTTAAATACAATGCAATGCTCATTATAATAAACATAAGGGGAATACTGCAGACACCAACCCGAATTGTTGATTGTAATGGGAATTATTCTGTGATTCTGTCTTGCGGGGAAATCAACTCTGCCCGAATATCCTTCGCATTCCTTGCAAAGCTGACATTTCGGATATCCCGACTGAGGTGCATTTTTTGCGGCTGCAATAGCCTTCGGGTCTTTCTCGGGCTTTGAAAGATTGACGGTGATATCCATTGTACCGTAATCACCCGTATATTGCCATTTGAGGTCTTTTTTTATTCTGTCACAACGGATATAATTTGTATCACAGTTGAATTTGTAATAGTAATCGGTTGCCGCTTCGGGTGATTGATTATAAAGAGAGTTGAATTTTTCAATAATCTGTGAGGGGCGGGGAGTAACTGCGCCCATAAGCGCTGTATCAAAAAGGTCACGGTAAGTAATTGAATCTTCGATTATTCCGTTTTCTGCCGCATAGTCGCAAAGCTTGTCGAGAATTTCGTGAATTTCTCCTTCCGCAGCTTTGCAGGTGTCGTCAAAAGAAAACCTTTTGAGAAGATACATCACCGAATTTGTGCAGTAAATGCGGTCGCATTCCTCTATAAGGTTCCTTTCGATGGCATAATTAACAAGTGCTTTTATGTATGAATCGGTCAAAATTATCATCTGCTTTCGGTCGTTAATAAGAACATTATACACATTTATTATGCAGTGTGCAAGTAGATATTAAATTTTTGTCGTTTTTCAGTATCTTTTTTTCGTTCTGTATGTTATCATTTAATTATATTAATCAAAAAGGGGTTGCATTATGAGTTTGTCGGATATGATTATGTGTGTGTTTCTTACCACTCTTGCCGCAAGCTACGGCTGGGGAATGAGAGGCTCGCTCATCGGCGGTGAAAAAGGTGCAATGCTTCCCGGTGCCTTAATCGGACTGGTTTTAGGTTGGTTCAGCGGTTACGGATTTGTTTCCGTGGCAGCGGCAGGTCTTATGGGAATGACCTTCGGCGGCACGGAAACCTACGGCGAAACAATCGGCTTTGTTCTTCACAGAGGCAGAGAAGATTATAATCCCGTCAGAGGATATATCGGACTTGCTTTCAAGGGTGCATTGTGGTTTGCGGTATGCGGTGCATTTCTCGGAATTTCTTTTTCCTATGCTGTTTACAATAATTCTGAAATTTTTCTTTTCTGCCTGCTTATTCCCGTTATGCAGATAGTGGGTCAGCTGATTTTTAACAGACCCTATAATCCTGAAAAGAATAAATTTCCCAAGATTTATTTTTCAAAGACACGCCGTGAAGAATGGGGCGGCAATTTGCTTATGCTGATTGCTTTAGCGATTTTTGCAACGGTTAAAAAAGATTATTTCACTCTTATTCTTATCGCAGGCGGATTTATCTTCGGGGCAATCGGATGGCTCGTTGCGATGAGAGCATATGTTGCCGCAGTATTTCCTCTGAAAAACGGAAAGTACCTTTTCGGCAAGCTTTATCACAAAGGTCTCGTTGACGGATGGAAGCTTATGGAATTCATTCTCGGTGCTTTCGGCGGTTTCGGTCTGTCGCTGACTTATTGCCTTGGTTACGGCTATGTTAAAATATACAAGGACAGAGCTTCGCTTGACGGACCGAAAGGTATTTACGATGAATCTCTGCAAGACTGGATACCCGTAATCCTTGTTGCTTGCGTTATCGGCATTGTTGCGGTAAATCTCATTTCGTTTATATGCGATAAAAAGGGCAAAGAGGTCAATTCATATATCCTTGACCACATCGAAAGACCTTTTTATAATGTTATACCTATGATGTTTGTGCTTGCCGGTGAAGCAGGGAAATTTGTAACGGTATTTATGCTTGTTTTCGTTGTTGTAATCAAACTGATTTTTGACAGGTTTAAAAAGGTGAATCTGATATCAATTCTTATCGGCGGAACAGTGTGCGTTGCAACATATATGCTTATTGTTTACAACATCAGAGGAGACAGTGCGTTTTTTGCTGTTGTTCTTGCGGGAACAATTCCGTACATCGTCGGTGAAATAATCTGGATACTTTCAAAGCAGGGCAGACACGGCAAATCTCTCAAAGAAGCCGTAACCAAAACACCGTTTGCAACCGTGTTCCCGACGTTTGTCATAATGAGTCTTATGATTATAATTCTTTCAGTTAAAATTTTTAATGTTTAGTCTTTACTTTTTGCGTTTCGTGTGTTAAAATATTAAAGTACGAAAGTAAATCCGAAAGGAATGTATAATATGGACAGCAAAATTAAGGATAAGAACGTTGATTTCCTTTTTGAAGCAATTCTGAATCTTCAGAATCTTGACGAATGCTATGCTTTTTTTGAGGATCTTTGCACGGTTACCGAAATCAAATCTATTTCGCAGAGAATCGTTGTTGCAAAGATGCTCAGAGATAAAAAAGTTTACAGCGATATTGTTGCCGAAACCGGTGCAAGCACCGCAACAATCAGCCGTGTTAACCGTTCTCTTCAGTACGGTTGCAACGGATACGAAGAGATTTTTAAGAGGATGGATAAATAAATGTCATACGATGATTTTTCCCGTTTTTACGATCGTCTGACAGATAATGTTGAGTATAAGAAGCGTGCAGATTATTTTTGCAGGCTTCTTTCAATGTGCGGAATAACCGACGGAATTCTTCTTGACCTCGGATGCGGTACGGGCAGTATGTCTGTTGAAATGGCAAAGAAGGGGTTTGAGGTTATCGGTGTTGACAGCAGCATCGGAATGCTTAATGCCGCCCAACAGAAAATGTTTGAAAGCGGAGTGCAGATGCTTCTTCTCAATCAGGAAATGCAGAAGATTGACCTTTACGGCACAATTGACTGTGCAATCTGTGTTCTTGACGGCATCAATCATCTTTCGTGTAAGGAGGATGTTATTGAAACGTTCAAAAAGGTGTCGCTTTTTATGAATAAAGGCGGTGCATTTGCATTTGATGTCAATACGATATATAAACATAAGAACATCCTTGTTGATAACGCTTTTGTTTATGATTATGATGATTTTTTCTGCGCTTGGCAGAATAATTATAATGCCGATGATAACAGCGTTGAAATAACTCTTGATTTCTTTGAGGAAGAGGATGGTGTATATTACAGAAGCGGAGAAAGCTTTTGTGAACAGGCGTATGAGCTTTCCGAAATTTCAAAATGGCTTGAAGAATCAGGCTTTGAGGTTGTCGGGGTTTATGACGATATGACAACCGATAAAGTTAAGCCCGAAACTCAAAGGGCAGTATTTTTAGCGAAAAAGAAGTGAGATAAATAATGAGTGAACTTGTAAGAATGATATCGGCAGACGGCACTTTGACCGTTATTGCCGCAGAAACAACCGATATTGTAAAAAAAACAAAAAGAATACATCGGACATCGCCCATCGCTACCGTTGCGTTGGGAAGACTTATTACCGCTGCTTCGATGATGGGTGCGGTTCTTAAAGGAAAGGATGACAGTATAACTCTGCGCCTTAACGGCGGCGGACCTGCAGGCTCTCTTATTGCTGTTTCGGACAGCAGCGGCAATGTCAGGGGCTATGTTTCGAATCCCGCAGTTGAGGATATGTTCAATGACAAGGGCAGGCTTGATATTGCAGGTGCGGTCGGTAAGGACGGAACTCTTACCGTTATGAAAGACCTCGGACTTAAGGAGCCTTATATCGGTCAGATTCCCATTCTTTCGGGCGAAATTGCAGAGGATATAACAAGCTATTTTGCAATCAGCGAGCAGCTTCCGAGCGTTTGCGCTCTCGGCGTTGCGCTTAAACCGAGTTCGGCTGTAAATGTTGCGGGAGGCTTTATTATTCAGCTTCTTCCGACTGCGATGGACGACACCATTGACAAGGTTGAAGAATGCATCAAAGGTCTTGAACCGATTACACAGATGCTTGCAAACGGAATGACTCCCGAGGAAATCTGCCGTCACGTTCTCAGTAAATTTGAGCTTGAAGTTCTTGATACCTCAACTCCCGAATATAAATGCAATTGCTCAAAGGAAAGAGTATCCAAGGCATTGCTGACTCTCGGTAGGGATGAGCTTCTTGATATGGCAAATGACCCCGAAACCGAGGTTTCGTGTCATTTCTGTGAAAAGAAATATAAGTTCACAGCAGATGAAATAAAAGAGCTTGCCAAATAATTATAAAGAAGGTTTTATTATGGGAAAATTATTCGGTTATCCCGAGTTTGATATCAACGGCGAAGAAATACTTTGTACATATGATAATGATTACAGCGAAATGATGATGGACGTCCGTGTTTACCGCATGAAAGCAGGAGAAACAAGAAAGTTTCTCCGCAGCGGTGAAGAAACAGCAGTTCTTCTTCTTTCGGGGAAAATAACCTTTGATAATGAGAAAACCGTCAGCCGTGAAAGCGTGTTTACCGAAGGTCCGTTTGCACTTCATGTGTGTACCGATACAGAAATATCGGTTAAAGCGGAAAACGACTCCGAAATTCTTGTTCAATGTACAAAGAATGATGAGAAGTTTGATTCAAAGCTTTACAGACCTGAGGATGCCCCCTGGGGTTATTCCTGCGTAGGTAAATTCGGTAATGTTGCAAAGCGCAGAGTAAATACAATTATAGATAAGGATATAGCACCGTGGTCGAATATGGTTCTCGGTGAAGTGCTTAACGACAGAGGTAACTGGTCGGGCTATCTTCCTCACAGACATCCTCAGCCCGAGTGCTATTATTTCAAGTTTGACCGTCCAGAAGGTTTCGGTGCAAGCTTTGTCGGCGATGAGGTATTTAAAAGCGTGGATAACAGTTTTTCGGCAATCCCCGGAGGCGCACTCCATCCGCAGTCGGTTGCACCCGGATTTCAAATGTATACATGCTGGATGATCCGCCATCTTGACGGCGACCCATGGCTTCAGACAACCCGTAACGAGGATGAACAGTATATCTGGCTTCACGATGCGGAGTTTTAAATTGTGTTTTTTGATGTCGGATTTGTCTTCGAAAATATTCTTTTTAAGAAACAAAAAATAATTTAAAAATTTTTGAAATTTTTTTAAAAAAAGGCTTGACAATTCCGAAAAAGTAGTGTATTATAACGTACGTTGCTTGACGAAAGCAACGCCAACGTGGGAGCATAGCTCAGCTGGGAGAGCATCTGCCTTACAAGCAGAGGGTCACAGGTTCGAGCCCTGTTGTTCCCACCATTTGGCCCGGTA
>JAFQRF010000070.1 GCA_017410195.1 Clostridia bacterium
ATGTCGATGCGGATTTTGGGATCCTGACCGGGCTTGAACTTGAATGCACCGTGGCTTGTGCCGATAGCGATTGCAAGTGAGTCAACGCCTGTTCTTGTTACGAAGTCGATAACTTCAGCGGGGTTTGTGTATGAAGCGTCTTCAGCTGAAACGTTAACATCGTCTTCGATGCCTGCAAGCTGACCGAGTTCGCCTTCAACAACAACGCCGTGAGCGTGTGCGTAATCAACAACCTTCTTTGTGAGAGCAACGTTCTCTTCGTAGGGAAGGTGTGAGCCGTCGATCATAACAGATGTGAAGCCGCCGTCAATGCAAGCCTTACATGTTTCGAAATCGGGGCCGTGGTCGAGATGAAGAGCGATGGGGAGACCTGTTGTTTCAACAGCAGCCTCAACGAGCTTAACAAGATAAGTGTGGTTTGCGTAAGCTCTTGCGCCCTTGGAAACCTGAAGGATGAGGGGAGCGTTGAGTGCCTTACCTGCTTCAACAATACCCTGAATGATTTCCATGTTGTTAACATTGAATGCACCGACAGCGTAGCCGCCCTTGTATGCATCTTCGAACATTTTCTTGGTTGTTACAAGTGCCATTTTTATCACTCCTGAAAATTTTATTTATTTTAACCTTATTAATTATATCAAAAATTTAGGGGATGTCAATATAAAAAACGGACACACATATAATGCGTATCCGTTAATTTTTTATTCGGGATTAACAAGAGTCTGTATTGCGGAGTCAACATTGCTGTTGTGAAGTGCGTTATCAACAATCACTCTTGCCTCGTGGTAATTGCTTGTGATGATGAGATAAACATAGTCGCCGAGAACGCAGACGGCATTGCCTTTTGTTTTGGCGTAGTTTTCGGGGGAATAGGATTGAGTGTTGTCCGCAACGCTTTGAAGATAACCGTCAAGTGTTTCGCAGGTTGCGTTCAAATCAGCGCCGTCAGCGAGCTTTATGAGGATGATTGTATCTGCATTGACGGAGGGGTCAGCCGCTTCGGCAAAAATATATTCCTCAAAATCGGAAAGGTCGAAACCGAAAAGCGTTTCAATAAGCGCATCGGGCATAATCTCCATTTCGGGCATGTTTTCCACGCCTTCAAGCCCTGTATAGATTTCGGTAAGGGACTGTACTTCTTTTTCTGTTTTTGCGCATGATGCGAAGCAACAAAGGCATATTGCTGCGCAGATGATAACGGATAATATTTTCTTCATATACATTCTCCTTTATTGTGTTGCACCGAGAGCTTTTGCCCAGACGGCATATGCCGAGTCGGTCTGATGAATGTATTCATCGCTGCAGTATTCGGCTTTGAGTGCGAATTTTTCATCCTGCAGGGAGGACATTATATCGATATATTCGAGCCTGTCGTATTTCAGACAAAGCAGCTTTAAGTTGTGGTTGAGATTTGCAAGGTTGAGATTGTTGAGATTTGTTTTCTGTGCCGTTTCAACAAGGAATGTTGTACTGACAACATAAATATTTGCATCGGACAATTCTTTGCGGATTGCATTGATCAGCTTGCAGTAGTTTTTGACCGTACCCTCAACACCCGAGCCTGCAATATCGTTGATACCGAGGCAGATATATATATTCTCGGGATTGATTTCGGAAATTGCATTTATAACCGGGGTTTCCTTGCCCTTATACATCGGATGCTGATAGCCCTTGTCTTTTGCCGTATTTGTACTAAGCGCATGACTTATTGAGTATGAGCCTGCCGTGAGGAAAACGGTATCTTTCATAATCCCTTGTTTTGCGCAGTAGCGTGCAAATCCGAGTGAAACGGAATCGCCGATAAACACGGACTTTAAAAGATTGGGCTTTTCAACCGTTGAACCCTGAGGTGAGCCTTTTGAATCCTCTGCCGTATAGATAACAAATCTGTCAGGCACTTCAACGGTCAGGCTTTTCAGCGCATCCGTGGGAGTTGATGCAGGCTTGGTCTGATATTCTGTTGTATTGGCGGCGGTGGCTTTGTTTACCGAAACGGCAACTGAAGCATAACCGTCACGGTGGGTATATTCGTAATATCCGATTTTAGCTCCTACCATACCGATGACTATAACCGCAAAAACAAGGGTTATTCTTAAAGCTATCTTCATATACAACACCCAAAAAACACGGATTTTGTTGAAACCGATGATATACAGCTGAATTATATCATAAGAAATTTAATTTGTCTATAGCATTAATTTGCCGCTCTTTACATTTTATTTGAAAAATGATATAATATGTATCATTTAATTTCGGGAGAAGGAAATGGACGGATTCAGAAAGGAATATATCGGCGGCGGTGTGACCGTTTTTGTTTCGCAGGCTCATACCTTCGGTACGGATGCGGTTTTGCTTGCGGATTTTGCCGCCCCGTCAAAAAGAGCTGTTTGCTGCGACCTCGGCTCGGGCTGCGGAATTATTCCACTTCTCTGGTGCAAAAAAGAAACGGGGAAAATTACCGCTGTTGAGATTCAGCCGCTCGGAGCGGAGCAGATTAATGCTGCAATCGAATATAATTCTCTTTCGGAACGGCTGACTGCGGTCAATGCCGATTTGAAGGAGCTTAAAGGTGTTGTTCCGTTCGGATGCTTTGATGTTGTGACGATGAATCCGCCCTATAAAGCAAGCGGAGCGGGAATCGAAAGCCGAAGCGATGCCGATAAAATCGCAAGGCACGAAACGATGTGTTCATTTACGGATATCTGCGAAGCGGCGAAAAAGCTTCTGAATTTCGGAGGCAGACTTTGCATGTGCATAAGACCCGAAAGACTTTGTGAGCTTTTCTTTGAAATGAAATCGGCAGGAATTGAACCGAAAAGGCTCAGGCTTGTTTCAAAGTGTCCCGGCAAAGCACCGTGGCTTGCTCTTGTTGAGGGCAGAAGAGGCGGAAAAAGCGGAATGACCGTTGAACCCGAGCTTTTTGTTCACGGGGATGACGGCGGATATTCCGACGAAATGAAAAAAATTTACGGTGATTATCTTTTGGAAAACAGAGGTGAAAATTCTTGAGCGGAACGCTTTTTGTTGTCGGCACGCCGATAGGAAATCTCGGCGATATCTCTCCGAGAGCGCTTGAAGCACTCGGAAACTGCGACTTTATAGCGGCAGAGGATACGAGAGTAACGCTCAAGCTTCTCAACCGTTTTGAAATAAAAAAACCGATGGTCAGTTACTTTGAGCATAACCGATTTGAAAGAGGCCCGATTATTGCGGAAAGACTTCTTTCGGGCGAAAGCTGCGCTCTTGTGACGGATGCCGGCATGCCTGCAATCTCCGACCCCGGTGAGGATTTGGTAAAGCTCTGCATTGAAAAGGGGATAAAGATTGAATCTGTGCCGGGTCCGTGTGCGTTTGCAACTGCTCTTGCCGTTTCGGGCATGCCATCAAAGCGTTTTACCTTCGAAGGGTTTCTTCCTATGGAAAAATCCGAAAGGCGTGAGCATGTTGAGTCACTTATCGGCGAGAGGCGGACAATGATATTTTATGAAGCACCGCATAAGCTTGCACAAACTCTCAAGGACCTTGCGAAGGCTCTGGGTGACAGAGAAATTGCGATAGTCCGTGAGCTTACTAAAATCCACGAGCAGGTGATAAAAACAACCCTTTGCGCCGCTGCGGAAAAATATTCGGAAGAAGCGATAAAGGGTGAAATAGTTCTTATTATCAAGGGTGCGGATGCTCCGGAAAAGGTGCAGATGACTCTTGAACAGGCGGCTGAATACGCAAAGGAGCTTGTTGCAAAAGGCGAAGGCAAATCCGATGCGGCAAAGCTTGCGGCAAAGGAAAGCGGACTGAAAAAAGGCGATATTTATAAATTGATTATACAGGAGTAAAACGATGCTTGAATATTTTCTTGAAAGACCATATCTCATAGCGATTATGGCGGCGCTTATTGTACTCACTCTTTTTGTCTGCGTCAAAGCGGCTCAGGCAAGTGCAAGGAGAGGAAAGACCAATGAGGCATTAATAAAAAAACTAAAAGAAGAAAATGAACTCCGTAATGAATTTGCGGTGCTTACCGAATCTCTGATAAAAAAATCGGATTCGGTACGACTTTTCAAGGGTGTTGCGCTTAATCTTCAAAAAAGGATTTCCGATGCTTCGGATATGGAAGCCGAATTTGCAAAGCTCAGCGAAGAACAGAAGATGATTTATGCACTCTCGTTTGTTGTTGAAGACGGCGGCGAAAAGCTCAGCAAATTTTTCAGAATTAACGGCAAGCCCGTAACCGATACCGCACTTGATGCATTCAAAAGGCTTTTCGGGGGCAGAGCATGCGAAATTTTTGAGAGTGAGTATAACTCGTTTGACCCCGACAATGAAAGCGCATCCGTTATTCCCGATGAAATTGAAAAGCTCGACAATGAATTTGCTTCGGTTGCGGATATGAACCTCTGTGAAGCCGGCGGCAGGCTTATTGCAGAAAATATTGAAAAGTTTATGTGAATATAATACCTCTTGTTACACAAAATGTAGCGGGAGGTAATTTTTATGGAATTTAAAGGCAGCAGAACCGAAGCAAATCTCATGGCGGCATTTGCCGGTGAATCACAGGCAAGGAACAAATACACTTATTATGCCGCAAAAGCAAAAAAAGACGGCTATGAACAGATTGCGGATATTTTTCTGAAAACCGCTGATAACGAAAAAGAGCATGCGGAAATCTGGTTCAAAAAGCTGCATGACGGTTCAATTCCCGAAACCGCTGCAAATCTTCTCGATGCAGCTGCAGGCGAAAATTATGAATGGACCGAAATGTATAAAGAATTCGAAAATGTCGCCAAGGAAGAGGGCTTTGCCGAAATTGCGGCGCTTTTCAGACTTGTCGGCGCAATTGAAAAGGAGCATGAAGAAAGGTTCCGTGCGCTCAGCCGGAATCTCGAAAAAGGCATTGTATTTGCAAGAAGCGGCGAAACGGTATGGCTGTGCCGTAACTGCGGTCATCTTCACGTCGGCACGGAAGCACCTGCGATATGCCCCGTATGTACCCATCCGAGAGCATATTTTGAAATAAGAGAGAAAAACTATTAATTTTATGCCCCGAACGGGGTTACATAGTATTGTCAAATTCACCAAAAACAAGGCTCAAATTCGGTAAAAAAAACAAATTTACGAAATTATGAAAAAATGTCGGATTTTGTGTTGACTTATCAAAAAAATCGCCATATAATGCAGACAAAATCACCTTTAAGTGAGGAGGGATTTTATGATTCCCAAGGATTTACTTATCAACAAACCTGCGAGTCCCGCTATCAAAAAAGTTGCCGAAAAGCAGTTCGGAAAAGACGATGCACCGCTCTTTGCGGTTATCGGTGATCTTGATATCGACAGCAACTACGGCGAGGGCGGTGTTTATGTTGCCAAGGACCGTATTGTCGCAGTCGGTGAAAACTTCGACGGCGGATTTCTGAGCCTCGATTTTGCCGATATTGCCGAAATTGCGGTCAAAAGAATGTACGGCAATGCCGTGCTGAAGGCAAAGACGAAGGGCGGTTCTTCAATCGACCTGATGCGATTTACCTTTGCAATGGCGGATATCTGTGATGCGGCGGCAGACTTTGTTTCAAAAGTCAACGAGGGAGAGAGTGTTGAAAGCCGTTTTGCGGCGGTTGAGGTATCGTTTAAAAATCTCCGTTCATTTTGCCCGAAATGCGGAAGAAAGCTCCCGTCACCGAATGCGGACTGCCTTAACTGTCAAGGTAAGGGTAAGATGGCGGCAACGATGCTTCGCTACATAAAGCCTTACACAGGCAAGCTGATTTTTTGTATTTTCCTTTCGGTCGTGACAACCGTTGCGGCTCTCGTTCCGCCTTACGTAACAAGCCTTATGGTTGACTCTGTTATTCCGGGCGGAGATAAAAAGATGCTGGTTGCGGTTATTGCATTCCTGCTGTTTGTTTATCTCATGCAGTACGGAATCGGTGCATTGCGTTCATATCACTTGAGAATTGCGGGCGACGGCATTATCGCCGACCTCAAGAAAGAAATCTACGCAAAAGCGCAGTATCTTCCCATGAAGTTTTACGATAAAACCTCAACCGGTTCGGTTATCAACCGTGTTAATTCCGATACAACCGTACTCCAGCAGTTTATGCTGAGAATAACTCAGGAAGCGGTTGTTCAGCTTTTCACGATGATAGGCATTATCGTTATCATGATGTGCATGAACTGGCGATTGACTCTTCTTTCGCTTATCCCTGTTCCGATTGTTGTGCTTTGCAGCCGCTATTTCGGCAAGAAAATCGGACCTCTTTACCGCCGTATCTGGCGAAGAGGTGTTTCGATTTCGAGTATTCTTTCGGATACAATTCCTGCAGTCAGAATCGTAAAGTCATTTTCGAGCGAAGACAAGGCGGCCAAGCGTTTTGCGCGCCACGTTGACGACTGGCTTTATGAGGATAAAAAAGCAGGCAAGGTCGCTGCGATATTCCCGAATGTCATAACCTTCCTCATTACCTGCGGCTCGGTTATCATCTGGTTTGTCGGCGGCAATATGGTTATCGATACCCCCGAAAGACTTTCGCTCGGTGTTCTTGTTTCGTTTATTTCTTATACGAGCATGTTCTATAATCCCGTCAACTTCTTTGCAAATCTCAGCGACTCTTATCAGAACGCACTTGCATCAACGGAAAAGATTATGGATATCATCAATGCCGAACCCGAACACGATTTCGGCAAAGCCAAGACCCTCGATCACATCAGCGGTAAGATTGAGTTCCGCAACGTCAACTTCTCTTTTGACCGTTCAAAGAAAGTTCTCAACGACGTCAACTTTGTTATCGAACCCGGCGATGTTGTCGGTATCGTCGGCACAACCGGTTCAGGTAAATCAACCCTTATAAATCTTCTTATGCGTTTCTATGATGACTATGAGGGTGAAATTTTTATTGACGATGTCAATATTCGTGATATCGATATGGCATATTACCGCTCGCAGATAGGTTATGTTCAGCAGGAGCCTATGATGTTCCGTGACACGATATTCAACAATATCGCTTATTCGCTTCCGTCAGCGCATCCCGAGCAGGTACTCAATGCGGCGGATGTCGCAAACGCTCACGGCTTCATTTCAAGGCTTCCCGATGCATACGACACGATGCTCGGCGAAAGAGGCGTCGGTCTTTCCGGCGGTGAAAAGCAGCGCCTTTCAATTGCAAGAGCCGTTCTCAAAAACCCCGGCATCCTTATTTTTGACGAAGCAACTTCAGCTGTTGACTCCGAAACAGAAAAGCTCATTCAGGATGCTATCAACAATCTCATAAGAGGCAGAACAACTCTTATGATTGCCCACAGACTTTCAACTCTGCGCAAGGCTAACAAGATTATAGTTGTCGATAAGGGCAACATTATCGAATTCGGCTCGCCCGACGAGCTTATGGCGATGAAAGGCAAATACTATAAGCTCATCAAGATTCAGTCAATGAGCGAGCAGGTTGCCGCCGAAAAAGCAGCAGAGAATTTTGAGTAAGGAGGAGCTTATATGTCAAGACATTTTATTGACGGCAGCGAAATCCGCATAACCGTCAAAGACAAAATCTTCTGTGACGTTGAGTTCTTCACGGGAGAAAAATTTACGGACCTTGAGCCGAGAAGGCTCTTTCCTGTCAGTGGTCTGAGTGAATACATAACCTTCCTCGACAGCGAGGGAGAAGAAAAATTTATTCTGCGCAAGCTCGATAATATGGAGCCGTCGCAGAAAGAGCTTCTGCTCGGATGTCTTGAGGAATATTACAGAATTCCCAAGATAACAAGGCTCATAAGCCGAAGCGAAAAGCACAGAATCTGGCTCTGGAATGTTGAAACCGACAGAGGAAATTACACCTTTGAGATTATCAATCACATTCAGTCCATGAAGATGTTCTATGATAAGCGCATACTAATCAAAGACGGTAACGACAATCGCTATGAAATCCCGAATATATATGAGCTTGATAAGCGCAGCCAGAAGCTCATACTTCCAGATATGTAATACATAACCTTAAAATTGAAAGGAAAATAATGATATGAAACTTATTCTTGCCATAGTAAATAACGACGACAGTGCGGTTGTTTCCGCAACTCTCACAAGAGAAAACTACAGCGTAACAAAGCTTTCAACAACGGGCGGTTTCCTTATGATAGGCAATACTACCCTGCTTATCGGTGCCGAGGATGACCGTGTTGCAAGAGCAAAGGAAATTATCAACGAATATTCAAGAACAAGAAGTAAGGTTGCAATGACAACCGATTCACTCGGCAGAGGATTGCAGAAAAACAGCCTTGAAGAAGAAATAACTGTCGGCGGCGCAACGGTGTTTGTGCTTGATGTTGAAAGCGTGGATAAATATTAAGGAGAATAAAATGAAAAAATTAGCAAGTATTTTATTTGCCGTTTCACTTGTATTTTCGTTTTGTGTTTTTGCAAATGCAGATGATAATGAGCTGAAATTCGGCGCTGACGGCAAATTCACAGTGCTTCAGATAAGCGACCCGCAGGATGACCATTATCCCGCATACGATATGGTCAATTTCGTAAAGCTTGCAATCGAGCAGACAAATCCTGATCTTATTGTGTTCACAGGCGATATCGTTGAGGACAATCGTGCCGGTGATATCGGTATTGACGGTCAGAGCTTCAGAGAAGGCGTTGTGGCTGACGGCGACTACTATCAGACGCTTATGAACGTGACAAAGGCATGCGAAGCTGTTTTTGCCGAAGCGGAGGAAAGAGGAATTCCCTTTGCTGTTTGTCAGGGAAACAACGACTATAAGAGCGGTGTCACAAACGAAGACTGGCTCAAAATCTATAACAGCTACGAAAGCAGCCTCACCGTTGACGAAAGCGATGATGAAGGCGGCAGAATCGACTTCAACCTTGAAATCAAGGGCAGCGACGGAAAAACAGCATTCAATATCTGGATGATGGATACAGGTACAGGCTCCGTCACCGAGGAACAGCTCGAATGGTATAAATCCGAAAGTGCGGCACTCAAGGCAGAAAACGGCGGTCAGCCCGTTCCTTCAATTCTCTTTCAGCATATTCCCACAAGCGATCCTGGCTTCCTTTTTGAGGAGTGCAAGATAACCGACGAAGGCGCAAGACTTGTTGACGGAAAGATTCTCCGCCTTAACAAAGAAATTGCAAACGGTTATAACGCAAGCGCATTCACAATTCCCGAGGACACAAGTTCGGATTTTAAAGCATGGAAGGAATGCGGCGACATTCTCGGTGCATATTTCGGTCATTGGCACACAGAAGGATTCACAGGTACTTATGACGGAATTGAGCTTGGCATGACCTACGGCTGCGAATTCGCGAAGACAGGTCCCTACGGAATCAGGGTTTTCACAATGTATGAAAACGATGTTGAGAATTTTGACAATGAAATTTACACCTACGAGGGCGGTGTTAGAACGGGCGATGCTCGTTTTGAGCTTCAGACCGATGAACCCTATGCGGTTTATGACAATGAAATTGAAGCGTTTTTTGCAGGAATAAAGAATATTGCGGAGCTTCTCATGCTTCAGATTAAAAACATTTTTGCATAAAAATTGACAAATTTGTTTGATTTTGCTATAATGCTTATTAATAAAATTTTTACGGACAATTTGCCCGGGAGAGGATGAATTCTTATGGATTCTGTTATCAAATTCTTTTCAGCGATGATTCTTTCTTTTGTAGTATTTATCAATTCAATCGGCAGCTTTTTAGGTATCGGTGATTTAATCCCTACCGAACCCGAGGTTTCCACAACTGCGGTTATTGAGGAAAGCACAACAGAAACCGTTGAAATAACAACAACGAAACCTTCCGAAGAAACCACGACTGAACATGTTGTAACCACAACTCTTGCGCCGCAGAATCCTGTTGAGAAAGAAGCGCAGCGTGTCGTTGTTAACGGAAGATATGTATGCTTCGGCTGGAGTGAGCAGGAAATTACCGATACTCTCGGTGCTGCAACCGAAACTGTCTGCGAAATGAAAAAAGACGGCAAAAGCATAACAAGCCTTGTTTATGCATCTGACTACAGCGAGCTTGCTGTTTTTCAGCTTGTTGACGGCGTATTCTCGGGTTTCTATACAATTGATAACGATGCAATTGTTACAGACGGCACAAACGAATATTCAATCGCTTCATCCGGTGCAGTTTCACAGTCAAAGCTCAGCATAAAGGAGTATAAGGACTCACATCAGGATAATATCGTTTACGCAATTTATGTTTCGTATAACGGTTTTTCATTTAAGTCCAAGGATCTCACAAATCAAGACGGTCAGGCAACGCTTAATTTCCATGTTGTTAACGGCTTAAGAGCTATTCATGGCTCACCTGCACTTGAATATTGCGATGTTGCCGAAACTGCAATCCGTCTTTTCAGTGAGGATATGGCGGCGAGAGGATTCTATGATCATGTGTCGCCCGAGGGAGAAACGGTTGCGGACAGACTTCATGCTCAGGGAATTAATTTCAAAGCATGTGCGGAAAATATACTGAAAGCGTCAAGCGGCAATACCTTTGCTTATGCAGATGCATGGTATAATTCTCATGACGGTCACCGCGAAGGCATGCTCAGCACGGACTATGATTTTGTTGGAATTGCTTTTGTTATTGCGGATGACGGAAGCACTTACGGCGGTCAGAATTTCTACAGAAATTTTTGATTTTAAGAAATAAAACACGGAGCGGTTCTTTTTGAGCCGCTCCGTGTCATTTGTTTAGCTGTTTTTATGTTGTTTTATTATCATTCCGATTATCGAACCGACGAATGAGGGAATCAGCGTGAAGCAGAGGATAAGAACAACCTCAAACGAGCCGAAAACGAAAAAAGGCATAAAATTCTGCGCTGCAAACATAATTAATGTAAAGGGAATTACATAAATAATATTTTCGTGCGCAAGATATGCGGATAGAATAAGCGTTGTTAAGGGAAAGAGAAAATAACTTGTTATAAGTCCGAAACCCATTTCGTCTCCGCCGTTCATATTGAGTCCCCATACGAGAAAAATCACAAATTCAAGCGCGGTTACGGCAACGGAAACAATAAGTCGTTTGTGTTTCATATTACCAACTCCTTAAAGGTAGGTTACGGCAAGGTAAATCAGAATCATATGTACGGGATAGAATGCGTAAAAGCCATACTGCATAATTTTGCTTGATTTTCCTTTTTTGCCGCCGTAAAGCCAGATGGGAATGAGCGCAAAAACTGCGAAGCCCTGAGTTGCGACATAATGTGTTTCACCGAAAATTTCAAGAGGAATCTGCTGACCTTCAAAGAGAATAAGATTCATCAGAAGCATTGCAACAAGCTGTGCAAGCCATGCAAACGGGAAGTTTCTGAAAAGGTAGAACATAACAACCGTCAGGAATCCCCAGAATCCGTAGTCAACAAAGCCTATGAAGGAGGCGATTCCGAGAAGAATAAGCAGAAGAACGGTTTTGACTATTGTTTTTGCATTCGGATTTTTCTTCGCTTTGTCAATCAGCATTATTGCAAGCAGTCCGAAAAGCAGGGTGAACATAACGTTCTGGTGGTAGGGATAAAACCAGCTTCCGCCGTAGAAAAGGTTGAACGG
Source organism: Clostridia bacterium (assembly GCA_017410195.1). Taxonomy (GTDB): domain Bacteria; phylum Bacillota; class Clostridia; order Oscillospirales; family Acutalibacteraceae; genus CAG-177. Next base: position 11,551 of record JAFQRF010000070.1, read on the forward strand.
TATCTCGGAAACAATCGCAAATCCGAGCAGACGGAAAATGTACTTTTTGAGATTTGAGGTATGAATGAATCCCTCGGAAATCATAAATGCAAATATGGGGAAGGTCATTCTGCCCACATATGTCATCCAATCGTTGCCCGGCACAACCTTTGCCCAAAGATGGTCGCAAATCATAAATGCCATTGCAAGGATGCGGAGCATATTCGATGTCAGTCCGCCGAAGGGAATTTTGTTAAGCGGTGTCCTTGTCGGGAGTTTTTTTATAAATTCGCTATTCATTTTCATTCTCCTTTCAGATTCCTGATGTATTCCTCGGCTTCAATGCCGTCAATATAAAATTCGTTGGCAATTGCCTTGCCTTTATAAACCGAAAGGCTGACGGTTACCTCATGACCGTCAAGCAAGTTTATTTCGCCTTCCCATAAGGAATCCATAATAATCTCTTGAGTTTCGGTACTTATCAGGTCGAGCTTTATATCCTTTGAATAGTAATAAGAAACAGTTTCAACCGCAAAGCCGTCTACGTCGAGATAGTCTTTATCTTCGGGCTTTTTACCGGATAATTCCGAAATATAAGCAAGCGAGTTTTCATCGGTGTCGATTATTGCATACACGTTTTTAATGCCGGAGAAGTCATTATCATTAAAACCGTATTTCAGCTTACAGGTTATATTGACATATTCCGAAAAATCGCCCGTCAGATAAGCATTCTGAGTTGCGAAGGTGTATTCGGTGCCGTATTTGCGGACTATATAATCAGTTATGGGATTGATAATCGCAAGAGCAACGGCAATGATAAGCTGGACTGATAAAAGGATAATAACGGGCTTTGATTTACGCATTTTTCTCCGCCTCCTTTGCCTTGAATGCCTTGGACATTCTGTAGTTGAGGAAAAGCAGGATTGCGCCCATAACAATGCAGGCGATGCCGCTGTAAATGATTTCAAATTTGCCGGCGAAAATCGTGATATAAACAAGTACGCAGAGCATTATCAATCCGAAATTGACTGTCAGAAGCTTTGCTTTTCTTATGCCTGAAACGATTATTGCAATGCTTGCGGCAAGCGAAAACAGAGTGATGATAATGTTGATTGCAATATTGCATTTATCATCGAAGAATTCTGCAGTCGTGGCGCTGACAGTGCACAGAGCGGCTGTCAGAGATGAAAAAACAACAAATACCGTTTTTTCGGGATGATTTTTAAAGCTTTTTTTGCCGATAATAATGCCTGCAGCAATGATTATTGCGGCTGCAAACGGAGCAATTCCCGGAAACCGAAGCTCAGGATTGTCTGTATAAAAACGGTAACCTCTGATGAAATCCGTGCTTTCAACGCACATTGCGCACATTATCGCAGATATGGCAGGCACGCAGATATATCTGAACGGATATGCGGGGTTATCTTCTTTGTCTGCGGCATAAAGTGCGGTCAGAATGCCGATGATCATACAGAATACTATGGGAGCTTCACCTGCATCCGATGTTCTTTCCGAAAAGATGAGCAATATAGCCGAAGCGGAAATAATCACAAGCCAGGTTGAATATTTACGCCTGTAGTCGTCACGGGGCTGTCTGATGACAAAAACAAGTCCTGCGGCGAAGAGAATAAGTCCCGTGATTGCTGAGAAAAATGTTATATTATACGCTTCTTCCATAATGAAAAAGGTTGTTATTCCGAAATAAACCGTGAGCGGAAAAACGGAATTCATTATGAATGCAACCGGAAGTGTCAGAATTGCAAGACCGATTGTTGACGTGTAAAAATCGATGTCAACGCTGAACATTGCAACAACAAGGCAGAGCGTTGCAACAAGACCCGCAACCCACGCTACGGATGAGCCTTCGCTCCAACCGATGCTGTTTCGCTTTTTCACATATGACCACGCAGCAACCGTGCCGCCGACGATGAGAGGAAGAAAGCTCAGCAGAGCAAGAAAGATATCGGGGAGCATATCCCAGAAATAAACAATGATGATGATAAGACCGGTTGCGGTCAGAAGTGAGCCGAGAGTTGCAAAAACAATGTTCATTGTCTTTCTTCTGTCGGGTTTGGGTGCTTCGAGACCGATATTTCTTTTTTCGCCGTAAATGATTTCTTCAATCCCCGTACCGAATGCTTCCGCAAGAAGCTCGAGCATATCAATTCCGGGCTGAGTGCGATCGTTCTCCCAACTGGAAACGGTTTGTCGGGTGACATTTATTTTTTCTGCAAGCTCGCCTTGAGTCATTGATTTTTCGGCTCGAAGCTTTTTGATGTTTTTTGAAACCCTAGCCATAGGCAGGTCACCTCCTTGGCTTTATTCTTACATGTTTATCCGAAAAAGTCACGCTACAATGTGTTGCATTAAGGTTTTTTTGCAAAAATTATCTGGTAACCGTCTTTACCCAGTTGAATCTGTTGACCTTTACAACCGCAACGGCGCATTTGAGAACCTGGTCTGCTTTAAGGCAGGCGAAGGTGACCCATACGGGAAATTCAAAAACAAACGCACTCAATGCGCTCAGCGGAAGGACAATCAGCCACATAAAGATGATGTCGTTTTTGAGTACAAACGAGGTTTCGCCTCCGCCCGAAACAATTCCGCAAAGGCAGGGGGCTTCATATGCCGTGCCGATAACAGTAACGCAGAGTACCCATATAAACTGATTTGTTATTTCAAGCGTTTCGGGTGAAGCGTTGTAAAATCCGACAATAAGATTTTTTACTGTAAGAAGAATTGCACTTGATGCAACGCCTATAGCAAGGAAGATAAGCTGAAGATTTTTACTTCGGCGTTTTATTATATCCATACCCATGTTTTCACCGACTGTTTTGCCGATAAGCACGCAGGCGGCGTTGCCCGAAGCGTAACAGATAACCGTTGCTACCTGAAAAAGTGTTGTTGCAATGCTGTTTGCGGCAATTGCGCTTTCAACAAGTCTGCCGATGATTGCGCCCTGAATGCTCATTGCAATTCCCCACGAAACGCTGCTCATCATCAGCGGTAAGCCTGTTTTGAAATAGTCTTTGACCATTGCTTTATCTGTGATGAACAAATCTCGGATTCGAAGCTTGAGTTTTTTATCAACGGCGAGAATATAAATAACGGTAACCGCAAGCTCAATTGCTCTTGAAACGAGGGTTGCTGCCGCCGCACCTCTTATTCCCATTTCAGGCGCACCGAATTTGCCGTAAATAAGAACATAGTTAAGAAAAATATTGAGTGCAAATGATGAAAGTGAAACATAAAATCCTATTTTGACTGTTTCAACGCTTCTGAGAATCGCAAGAAGAATTGTTGATAAGGTATACATTAAATATGTATGCTTTATGATGTCAAGATAGAGTACCGCCTGCTCAATGACGGCTTCTTTATCCGTGAAAAGGCGGATGAGTGTTTCGGGTGCGATTGCGGCAAAGGCAAAAATCAGCATTGTGAAAATAATTCCGAGCCACATTGCGACCGACGATACCTTGTGAATGGGTTTTGTTTCTTTCTGACCCCAATATTGCGAGGCAATAACCGTCATGCCCGATGCGATGCCCGATGCCGCCATGTTGAGGAAAAACTGAATGTTGTTGCAAATTCCGACACCGCTGAGTGCAGTTTCACTGTATGCGCCCATCATAACCGAGTCGGCAAGATTGACACCGAAAACAATCAGGTTTTGCAGTGCAAGGGTCAGTGTCATGGTAAAAAATGCTTTGTAGAATCCGCTGTCCGATAGCTTCTTTTTCATTTTTGTTCTCCTTGTTTTGCATGGTTACAATTTAGTATATCATCGAAAAAAGCTGTTTTCAATCATACATTTATAAAAAGTTATATGAATCTTAAGAAAACCATAAGAAATTTATTCTTATTTAGAAAAATAGCAAAAAGGACAGATGTTATACTATCGGCAGGGACAAAAGAATTTTTAAGGACGGTATATTTAATGAACGTTTATGATTTTGACAATACGATTTACAGAGGCGAATCGGGCGTTGATCTTTTTCTCGGCTATCTCAAAAAATACCCGAAGCTTCTTAAGATGTTTCCCATGGCAGTAAAGTGCATTTATAAATACAAGACCGGCAAAATGTCGCTTGACGAGGTTATGGACAAGTATGCAGGCGTTGTTGAGAATTTTGCTCAGTCAATTGAAGATATCGAAGGTGACGTTGTTGATTTCTGGGATAAAAACAGCAGCAAGATAAAGTCGTTTTATCTCAGACAGAGACAGGATGATGATATTATAATCTCAGCATGCCTTGATGTGGTGCTTGAAGAAATCTGCCGCAGACTTAATATCAAAAATTTTGTCGGCTCAAAAACAGATCTTGAAAGCAGAAAACTTGTTGATTTTTGTTTCCGTGAAAACAAGGTCAAGGCTTTCAAGGAAAAATTCCCCGATGCTGAAATTGATAATTTTTACACGGATTCGCTCAATGACCAGCCCATGATTGACCTTGCTCGCAATGCATATCTCGTCAAGGGCGACAGACTGATAAAGATAAAATAGTGAATAACATTAAGACAGACTGTACCGAAATTTTCGGTAACGGTCTGTTTTTTTGTTGCAAACGCTGATGTCAAGTGAAAAAGCTTGACATCGGTTCTGCTTTTGTGTATAATGGCGACTTGTGTGGCGTTCAGAAACACTTAGCGTAACGAAAATTATCCGACAAAAACACGGTTAGGATTATGTTTGCCACGCCATGGAGGTAAAAATGAAAAAAACACAGAAGATAATCGCATTTATAACAGCAGCGGTAATTATGCTCGGTTCATTCGCTTTCGCAGCACTCGGCGCAGAACCCGTTAAGGGCAGCGAGGTTGCGGCTTTTGCAAGCAGTTTTGAAGGCTGCGGCTATCAGTACGCAAGCAAGGGTCCCAACAAGTTTGACTGTTCAGGCTTTATTTATTATGTTCTCGGCAATTTCGGCATCAAAGCAGGCAACAGCACAGCAGATTACAACACAAAAGAAAAAGCAAAGAACTACGGCACTGTTATTGACAATATTGAAGATGCGCTGCCCGGTGACATCATCGTTTGGGGCAGTCACGTTGCTGTTTATCTCGGCGAAGGCAAAAATATTTCGGCGCTCAACTCAAATACGGGTGTTTGCATAAGAGATGTTGCGGATTTCCGTGATAAGCACGGTGTTAAGAATCCTTCCCACTTTTTCATAAGACCTTATGAATACGTTGAGGAAACGGAGGAAACCGTTACCGAAGCAGAAACTCAGCCCGAACGCATCTCTCTCAAAGACAGAATCAAGGAGAGAAGAGAAGCAAGACGTGAGTTCGTCAGAAATATGTGGGAACCCGTTATTTCAAAATTCTGATAAAATCAAAGACCTGTGTGGCGATAAACCACACAGGTCTTATTGTTTTTATAACTCGATTTTAACTGTTTTGATTTCCCACGGGCGGAATTTGAGCATGCCGTTTGAATCTGCAAGCTTGTTTCCGAGAAGATCGGTTTCTGCCGTAACCTTTCCGAAAGCAGGGCTGAAATCAGCCTTGACAGTATCGTCGGAATAGTTGCAGAAACGGGCAAGCATATAGCAGCCTTCGGGATAAAGAGTTGTCATAACAACCTTTTTGCAGTCGGAGAACGAAGCAAACTCAAGGTCTGTCAAATCTCCGTCACCCTGTTCAAGAGCAACCGCAACGGGAGGATATGCATAAGCAATCGCTTCGGAATGGATATCGTTTACATCGTCGAGTCCGAGACAAATTGCGAATTCATCGTCATAAACGCCGTCGAGCATTTTTGTTCCGCAAAGGTATTCTTCGGCATAAACAAGCGGAATTGAAACTCTGTTACCCTTGACATCCGAACCCATACAGCCCTTGTTGAACACAGCTACGCTGTTGTTTTCATCTTTAAGGCAAATCCAGTAAATGCCGTTGAGATATGTTGAATTGTTGAACGATTCTTCATGAGTGACCTTTTCATCGATGATGATGCGGTCTTTTTCATACCAGTAATCCTCGGTAACTCTGATGTCACCGCTCCACTCGGAGATTGAATAGGGCAGATCACGGAACATTTTTCGGTTTTTATCCATACAAAGGTCAAGATTGAAGCAAAGCTTGCCCTCGTGCTTGTGGCCGTTGACGGTGATCGACTTTTCAAGACCCGCCTTATCGCCGATGATACCGATGCGTTCATTGTGAACCTCAAAGCGTGTCTTGCAGTCGATTCGGGACAAATCCTTTCCACCAAAACGCATTTCAAAGCTGAAAGGCACAGAACCGATTTTGCCTTCGTAGGTTGCAACCGCGCCGCAAGAATTGAGTTCAACATTCCACTTGCCGACCGAAGAGCAGTCGGTGCCATCGATATGCGCAGTAAATACAGCGCTTTTGCCGTTGTCAATTGCTTTTTTGCCGTCACGGTATGAAATATATTCAATACCGTTATCGCCAAACTTTATATTATAAGCTGCAGTTTCAAGAATTCCCGTTTCGGGATTCCAGCTGAATTTGTCTTCATTTCCGCATTCTGAGTCGGAAGAAATAACCTTTGCCGAGTAAGCGGGAAGGTTTGCGTAAGCATATTTGTCCTCACCGATTTTGATTACATCCGAAACAGGGAAGGAATGTGTGTTTATTGCAAGAACGGAGTTTTCATCCCTGCAGCCGAAATGCGATGCGATGTTTTTGAGAGATTCATTCTTGACATATTCCGATTCTTTGAGGGATGCGGGAATAAATCTTCTTGCAAGATCAAGCAGACCGCAGATTGTAACGTCGTGGTGCTGCGCCGCAAGGGCATACTTCCAAGCTTCGTCAAGGTTATCCTGATATGATTTTCCGCCGAGCATTACGGAAAGAGCGTTTAGCTTTTCAGCCTGTACGGCTTCAACCTCAGCCTGACGAACGCCGTTGAAAATTTCATTTCCGCAGTAACCCCACGGCATCTGAACATGGAAGTCGTTATCATCGGTCACAAGCTCGTCTTTCGGTTCACCGTAGAGAGCGGGAATATCCTCAAGGAGGACATATTCGTAGTTATCTTTTGTTTCGATGTATGCGGTAACATCCTCGATCGGCTGAGTCAAGTCGTCATATCTTGAAGCGAGAAGGGGAGAATACTTTTCAAACATCTTCTCAAAGTCTTCAAGAGAAATATCCGTATCCTGAGGCCAGCGCGAAAGAATCCAGTTATCAACCGTGCAGCAGTTATAGCCTCTGCCTTGCTTATCATAGGTGGGAACTGCGGGAATGGCGGTTTTATCCTTGCCTATCCAGTTGCCCCATGCGGAGTCAAAGGTTCTCGGATAGCCGTAGCCCATAACGTGAGAGCGCATAATCGCCGCATCATGCCCCGTAAGCTTCAGAAGCTGAGGAGTCTGATTGTTGAGAGCATACTCGGAAATGCAGTATACATTCGGAGTTTTACCGAAATATTTTTTGTTGGTTCTTATTGCGTAAATAAGCTGACGTGCGTTTGATTCTTCCGAAATCGTAAGCGAAAGCGGCTGACCGTAGGTGGTTGCGCCGAGTCCCACTCTGTCCGGATATTTTTCGAGCAGCTCGGTAATCATCTCAACAACCTCAGGGCCACATCTTGAAAATTCATCGAATGTAAAGGATTCGTAATCAAGACCTATTCTGAGCTTGGGATATTTTTCCATCCACTCAAAGATTTTTTTCAGGCGGGGCTTGACTTCGTCCTTCCAGAGAACATAGCCGCCGTGGTCATAGGTTAAAATGTGAAGCTTTTTCTTTTTCATAATATCACCTTATGAATATTTTCTTGACCATGCGTAGGGGGAGAATATCATCAGCATGGGTATAAGTTCAAGTCTGCCCGCAAGCATGTCGAAGCAAAGAACAAGCTTGCTCAGTACGGAAAAATCCGCAAAATTACCGTAAGGACCGACTGCGCCGAGACCCGGTCCGATGTTGCCTATGCAGGCGATAACTGCGGTTGATGTGGTTGTAAAATCTCTGCCGTCGATTGCAACAACAAACATTGATGCTGCCGCAATGAGGATATAGGTCGCAAAGAAAACGGAAACACTTTTAACAACGGGTTCTTCGACCGTGCGTCTGTCAACCTTAACGGTTTCAATGCTTCGGGGATTGATTGCCTTTTTGATGTCGCGCAAGCCGCTTTTAATAAGGATGATGAGGCGAGAAACCTTGATTCCGCCGCCCGTTGAGCCTGCGCATGCACCGATAAACATAAGGAAAACCATAACAAACTTGGCTATCATCGGCCATGTATCAAAATTGGTTGTTGAAAATCCCGTGGTGGTTATGATTGATGCAACCTGAAAGAACGAATAACGGAAGGAATCCGCAACGCCGTGCTTGGTTGAAATAAGGCTTACCGCAATAACAATAACCGATGCAGCAACGATGCCGATATACCAGCGAAGTTCTTCGCTCTTGAGCGCCTGTCTCCCTTGCTTTATGAGAATCATATAGTAAAGGTTGAAGTTTACACCGAAAATAAGCATAAAAACTGCAATAACAATTTCCGCATAAATGCTGTTATAGCCTTCAATGCTGTTGCTGAGAATGCCGAAGCCGCCCGTGCCTGCCGTTGCAAACGAGTTTACGATACAATCGAACAGCGGCATTCCGCCTGCAAACAGCATAACAATTTCAATTGCGGTCAGTACGCAGTAAATTCCGTAAAGAATTCTTGCGGATGCCCGAAGCTTTGAAACAAGCTTTCCGACCGTCGGACCGGGAACCTCCGCACGCATGACGTGCATGGATGAATTTTCAGTTTTCGGCATGATTGCGATAACAAAAACAAGAATGCCCATACCGCCTATCCAATGAGTGAAGCTTCTCCAGAAAAGAAGGCTTTTCGGCAGGGCTTCGATATCGTTAATGATTGTTGCGCCGGTTGTTGTAAACCCCGAAACGGTTTCGAAAAATGCATCCGTGAAGCTCGGAATATAACCGCTGAAATAAAACGGCAATGCGCCGAAAAGCGACATAAGAATCCATGAAAGGGCAACAATGACGTAGCCCTCCTTGGCGTAAATGGTTGCTTTTTTCGGCTTTTTTCTTGTGCAAAGCATGCCGGTCAATGCCAGTGCGGCAATGGTCAGCGCAAAAGAAATAAGAGTATCTTCGCCGTAAATCAAGGCACCGATTGCGGGAAACACGAGCAAAAGTGCCTCGACAATCAAAATTTTACCTATATTATTAAAAATCGTTGGATAATTCATATTCTCCTCCGCAGCATCAGACAAAAATGTCGTGAATATCCTCAAGAATTCTGCCTGCGGTAACAACAATAATGCTGTCATTTGCTTTCATTACATCATCGCCGCCGGGGAAAATGATTTTTCCGTTGCGGATAATGCAGCCGATGATGAGATTAGGCAGGAACTGAAGATCCTTGAAGGGAATATTTTCGTATCCCGCATTTTCGGGAACAATGAATTCAACCGCTTCAACCTTGCCGCCGACGAGCTTATAAAGGGTCTGAATCTGTGAATTGCCTGCGGAGTTGTGGAGCGCTCTTACATAGCGGGTAACAAGATTACCGGCAACAATCTGCGGCGAAACAACGGTTTCAAGACCGATATCGTTGAGAATCGAATATGAGTGTCGGTTGACCTTGGTTATAACCTTGTTGATACCCTTGGATTCGGCATACATCGAAACAATGATGTTTTCTTCATCGATGCCCGTGAGAGAGATAAGCGCATCCTGGTATTCAAGACCCTGCTCGTCAAGCAAATCCTGGTCCGTGCCGTCGCCGTGGATAACGGTTATGTCGGGCAGCATGTCGCTTAGCTGATAGCATCTGTCAAGATTCTGCTCGATAAGCTTTATGTTTCTGCCCGTATCTGAAAGCTGCTTTGCAAGGTAATATGCAATTCTGCCGCCGCCGATTATCATAACATTTTTGATTTTCTGTTTGTAAACGCCCGTTTGTTTCATAAAGTGCGAAAGCTCGGAGCGGGTTCCGGTTATGCTGATTGTATCGTCGCAGCGAATAACAAAGTTACCGGAAGGAATAAACACCTCATCGTCACGCTGAACGGCGCAGACAATAACCTTTGCTTTGCATTTTTTGCGGATTTCGTGAATCGGCATGTCGCAAAGCATGTTATCCGAATGGATGCGTATTCTTGCGATTTCAATTTTTCCTCTTGCAAATGAATCAAGATTTGCAGCAGAGGGGAAACGGATGATTCTTGAAATTTCGTTTGCCGTTTCGTATTCGGGATTGACAATCATGCTCAGACCAAGCTCGTTGCGCAAAAACTGCATCTGAGCAGCATAGTCCGGGTTGCGGACTCTGGCGATAGTGTTTTCCGTACCCATTCTGTTTGCAATAAGGCAGCATAGGATGTTCATTTCGTCCGAGGCGGTTGCGGCGATGATGAGCTTCGCCTTCGATGCACCTGCTTCTTCAAGAGTTTCAACGGTTGCGCCGTTACCGCAAACACCCATAACGTCATATACGTCAACTGCATTGGTGAGCTTATCGCCGTTGGTGTCAACAACGGTAACGCTGTGGCCTTCGTTGACAAGCTGCTTTGTCATTGTCATGCCGAGCTTGCCCAGACCTACAATAATAATATGCATTTTTACTGTTCCTTCTTTAACATATATTATTTATATTTTATTTATTTGCCTGCTGTTTTTTGAATTCCTTTGTAAGGAAGAAAAGAGGAATGAATATCAGAGCGCCGATTGCTGCCGCAGCAAGATAAATATGAGGTGCGGGGATATCAACCGAAACGCCGTATTCGTTGAGATACTGTGCGTTTGCAAATGCGGAGGTTATTTTTGCGGCAACCTTGGGACCGATTGTCATGGGAAGAAGAACGGAGAAAATCATTCTGATTCCCTGAAGCTGACCTGCTTTGTCCTCCGGAGTAAAGTCGCGGATAGCCGCTCCGAGCATAATCATGAGAAGTCCGTAGCCGACCAATGCAATAACAGCCGAAAGAGCAAACCAAATGATATTCTTATCGGCAAAATAGACAAGTACAAGACCTATGATGAAGAAAAGAGCCGAGGGGAAAAGGAAGGGTGCCTTTCCTTTTTTGTCGCTGAGAATGATGATTGAAACAAGTGCTGCAATTCCTCCGCCGATAACTGCAACCGCAAGAATTGCGACGGGAACGGTGATTTTGAGGGTTGACATGTCGATATAGTGGTCAACATAAATGAAAAGATAGGGGAAGAATACCTGGCTTGCAACTGAAAAAATTCCCATGCAGAGAAGTGAAATATAAAGACTCTTGTTGTTTTTGATAACAGAGGGTTTGAAGCCGTAGGTGAGTGTTTCACCAAAGCTCGCAGTAGTCTTAACGCCTGTTCTTGATTCCTTTATTGAGAAAATGCCTATAATGCCGCAGATTGTAACGATAAGGCCGAGACCGATAAAGCATGAGGGATAGCCGAATTTAACGGAAAGAGTTCCGAAAGCGGCTGTGACGGCAACCATTGCGATAACGGGGAGAAGAGCAAGGAGAGATTCTGTTTTTGCTCTGTTTGAGCTTGTTGTAATATCTGTAATCCATGCGTTGAATGCGGCGTCATTACTTGTTGAACCCATGAAGGTCATAATGCAGTCCATGATAATTACGAGGATAACCGTTGTTGTGACTGCTGCGGCAGGGGTTGTTCCCATGACCTTTGCAACGTTTTCGGGAGAGATGACGGCAAATGCCATAACCGTGAAGCCCCATACTATGTAGCCTGCGCATATGAAGATTTTGCGCTTGTTGATTTTATCGCTCAGACTGCCCATGAAAAGGGTTGTGAGAACGGCGACGACTGAGCTTGCCGTTACCATGTTGGAAATATCGTCGGGAGTTCCGCCGACTTCATTGAAAAGGTAAAGATTGAAAAAGTTGTTTTCAACTGCCCATGCAACCTGACCCATGAATCCGAAAAGGATGATGTTCAAAATAAGCGAGGGACTGAGTTTTTTTGATTTTTCCATGATATTAACCTCCGAACACTTCAATTAATTTTTTTATTATCAGTCCGAGAACTGCAGCGCCGCCGATGCCTGCTGCGGTATACCCGAGAATATGGAGCCAGAAGCTCTGTCTGTCGGATAATGTTCTGAAAATCGGACCGAGACTTTCACTTTTAAGACCGAACTGCTTGAAACGCTTGAGCTGATGTTCGAATTTTTCGGGATTTTTTTCGTCAATGGTAACAAGTCTTACGCAGCTTCTGCAGCCGTCGGTATATGCTCTGAAGCCTGCGGTTTTATGCTGCGCCATGAATATTCCGTCATAAAAGCCCGAAAAATCGTTGAGATGGTCGTGGCCGAAGAACGCTCCGAGGATTCCGCCGACCTTTTTCCAGCTTGCGAACTGACCGCTGTTGACATCCGGCGAGCAGGGTCCTTCGCCGACATAGTCTTTTGTACCTTTTTTGCCGACGTAGAAGGTGTCCTTCTTTGTGTTATAGCCTCTGACAGCAACGGGAAGCTCCCAAAAATGAGCCTTGCGAAGAAGCTCATATTCCTCGGGAACGGGTGTGTGCTGAAAGACAAATGAAGGCATAGGCTTGCCGCTGTTCATCTCTTTGAGCTTTTCACATTCTTTTTCAAACCATTCAATCTGGTCGGGGTGAACATAGTCGTAATGCGAAACGCTTCTGTCCTCAAAACAGTTGTTTGAGTCGATGAACCAAAGACAGAAGACAGGCTTTTCTCCGTCTGAGGAATAAATCAGCTCTTTGAAGTTTGCGTTACCCGTAACTTCGGCAGGAGCATCGTTTCTCATAATGATACCGAGTTCTTTATAAACATCAACAATCTCGTCCTCGTGACCGTGGTCATGCTCATGGTTGCCGAGTATTGCAGCAACGGGGATATTTCTTCGGGTTATCGGTTCAACAACATCGCTGAGCATTTTTTTGAAAAAAACGGGATTTTCGGGATAAATGTTTGTATTGCAGTTATCTCCGAGAAGAACGCAAAGATCGGGCTTGAACTCGTCAAGCGCAGCGTTCATCAGCTTGTGCATATCCTTGAATTTCGGATTTGTCTGATAGTCGGTGTGTTCGTGAATATCGCCGAAAAGCAGGATTTTAAACTTGCCGTCGGCATTGAATTTAAGTTTCATTTTTATCACCTTTAAGAATAATTGATTGCAACGGCAATAAACATCAGCACAACGGAAAGAATTCCTTCGAGAGCAAAAAGCTTCCATGAGAATTTCAGCCATTTTCCGTATGAAATATTGACAAGTCCGATCGCAACTATCATAATTCCGCTTGTCGGATAAAGCAGATTTGTGAAGCCGTCACCGAGGCAGAATGCAAGAGTAACGCTCTGACGGGTGACGTTGACCATATCTGCAAGCGGAAGAACAATCGGCATGATCAGAAATGCTTTTGCCGTACCGCTTCCGACGAAGAATTCGAGAACAACGATGAATGCAAAAAGCATCAGTATCGCCGCAAACGGGCTGAGTCCGTCAATCAGATTATAAACGAAATTAAGAATTGTGGGTATTATATTGCCTTGGTCAAGGATATATGTTATTGAAAGAATTATCAGAATAATCGGGAATATCGGTGCGATTGTTTTAACGCCCTCGCCGAAGTTCTTGAGAAGATTTTTACCGTTAAGCCCTGAAAAATGACCTGCAAGCATGCCGCCGACGGTGAAGAGAATTGCCATTCCGGGGAGGGAAATTCCGCCCTCAGCGCCGAGAACAAAATCAAGAATGATGCACACAACCACTCCTGCGAGGCAGAAAAGAAAGGCTTTTGCGGCTTTTTTGATTTTTGCATCGGAAAGAACGGCGATGCTGTCATCAAGGTTATATTTTTCCCGGAGAGGGATGTCGGTTTCATAGCAGAGAGATTTCTGCGGTTTTTTTTCAATTTTTTTTGCATATACGGTAAGGAATCCCGCAAGCACGGCGTAAACCGTAACAAAAACAATTATTCTGTAGCCTAAACCCGAAAAAACGGGGATATCCGCCATTCTCTGAACGGTTGCAACGTTGAACGGGTTAAAGGTTGCGGCGGTGAATCCGAAAGCAACCGCAATGAGGCTCATTCCGAGTCCGACAAATGAGTCCCAACCGAGTGCAAGTGAAATTGCAACCGCAATCGGGACAAGAGTTACCGATTCTTCAAGAATTCCTGCCGTTGAGCTTAAAAGCATGCAGACGAGAATCATGGCATTGAGCAGAAGATATTTTTTGCTGCCGAATTTCTGAATTATGGTTGCCATTATGTATTTGAGAACGCTGCATTTATCAAGAATCAGAAATGTTCCGCCGATGAGGGTTATCATCAATATTATTCCGACGCCCGTAAGTGCTGTATCCGTTGAAAAAACAAGAATCGGAGCAAGGATAATTTTCCATATCGGCAGCTTGTCGTCAATCTGAGTGTAGGTGCCGTTAATAATCGTTCCGTCGGGATTGGTTTCATAAACACCTCTCGGCAAAACCTGAGTCAGCACTCCGGCAAAAGCCATTATCGCCGCAAGGAGAATGCATATCAGAACAACCGTCTTTTTGTTGATTGATATGCCCGATTGTTTTGTTTCGGTATTAGACAATACTATCACATCCTAACTGCGGCTATTGTAACACATATCAATATGTATTTGCAATATTATAGATATAAAAATAATGAATAAAATTACAAGAATTTGTATTGAGTATTGGAAAAAGTTGTGGTAGAATATGTTATAAGTAATTTGAAAGGAATGATTTCATTGAAAAAAATTATTTCCGTTATTCTTTCGGTCGCAATGATTATCTGTGTTCTTGCTCCTGCGGCAACGGCTGCAAGCGGCAAATGCAACTGCGGTGTTAATCCGACAATCTATGTCGGTCCTCTCGGCAGCACGGATATCTATGAAAATCCCGATGCGGAGGACGAAAGAACTCTTTTCAGACCCACAACCGAAGCAATTATCAAGCTTGTCGTGAAGCTTCTTCCCGCAATTGCGGTTTCGAGCGTAACATTTAACCTCAACTATCTCGGCGATGCTCTTATCGAGGGTGTTAACGATGCTTTCGGTGCGATGGCTCTTGACGGCGACGGCAATTCCGCACCCAACGTTGCGGTTAAGCCCGAATACCCCACAGACCCCGAACACGGCGTTAACATGAGCTATTATTTCAGCTATGACTGGCGTCTTGACCCCGTTTATAATGCAGGCATTCTTAACGAATATGTTCAGCAGGTAAAAGAGCTTACCGGTCACGATGTCGTTAATTTCCGTGCATCGTCAATGGGCGGCGTTGTTACTCTTGCTTATTTCAACGAGTATGGCTATGATGATGTTGATGCATGCATTTTCCAGTGCTGTCCTCTTCTCGGTACAGACGTTGCAGGCGATCTTCTGAGCAGGAAGGTTGCTCTTGATGCAGACAGACTCCTTGCCTATGCAACCGACGGCTATCCTCCCTTTGATGCGGAAAGCACTCTTCTCTGGTGCCTTTTCAACGGACTTTATTACAGCGGACTTGTTGATGCCGTTCTTTTCCTCGGCGATATAGTTCTCGAAAATCTTGAAACGAGAGTTTTTGACGAATGTCTGACTCCCGTTTTCGGAACCTTCCTCGGTCTTTGGTCCTTTGTTCCTCATGAAAGCTATGAGAATGCAAAGAAGATTAATCTTGACCCCGAAACCCAGGCAGGGCTTATCAAAAAAGCTGATTATTACCACTATAATATCCAGCAGAGAGCTGATGAAATCCTTAAGGGCGCGCAGAAGAACGGTGTTCGTATTATGATTGTCGCGGGCTATAACATTCAGAGAACTCCTCTTGTTGAAGCCATGGAAAACAACAGCGATGCAACTGTTGATACAAAATATGCATCCGCAGGCGCAACCGTTGCACCTCTTGACGGCACACTCGGTGAAAACTATGTTCAGTGCAACAAGAAGTGCGGTCATAACCATGTTTCGCCCGACAACGTTATCGATGCATCAACCTGCATTCTTCCCGAGCATACCTGGTTCATCAAGGATATGCTTCATTCAAACTGCCATGACGGCATAATGGAAATGTATAACTGGTTTGCATATACCGATGAATACTATGACGTATGGTCAAACCCTGCATACACACAGTTCCTTCAGAATGATAAGCCCAACCTCAGAGTAATTGCAATGGGCAACTTTGCCGAAGGCGATAAAGCTCCCGAGTATGAGGAGGGTGATGCTTTCTACAACAAGTTTGAAAAATATGTTATGCCTGTCACGGACGGAATGTTCTCATTCCTTGACAAGTGCAGAGATTTTATAGGACTTTAATTTAGCAGGAGGTAAAACAATATGATATTTGATACCGATAAAAACCTCAGACTTTATGCCGGATTTAATTCTGCGTTTGAGGTAATCGCAAAGTTCATCGAAGAAAACGATATGAAATCCATGGAATGCGGCAGCTATGAGGTTGCTGAGGGAATCAAGGTCGGTATTGACGAATACGAACCCGGTGCAGGCGGTGATTTTGAGGCACACAGAGAGTATAACGACCTGCAGTATGCAATCTGCGGCGAAGAAACAATTGAAGTACTTCCTCTTGAATTTGTAAAGGATTCAACGGGTTATAAGCCTGATATCGAATTCTTTACTTCACAGACTGCGGCAGCAACCAAAGTTGCTCTCACCGAAGGCACATTTGCATTCCTTGCGCCGCAGGATGCACACAAGCCCGGCATTAAATCGGGAACGGATAAAATTAAAAAGGCCGTTTTCAAAATAAAAATTGACTGAGATAAACGTGACGGAGCATAAACATTTTTTGTAGTGGCGATTCACGAATCGCCCGCAATAATATGATGTTTATTTGACGTTTTTTTGCCTTTGACGTATACCCGATACGCCTGCAGGCAAGAAAAACGCCATCTGCCATCATTTCTCAACAGCCACTTTTCATTTTGTGAAAATATAATTTCCTGCATCACCTGCTCAGAAACAAGCAGGTGATGCTTTGCTTATAGTAGGGGATGACGTAAAATGACGGAAAAACAAGCATGCACAGCAAGAACCATGGCGCAAATCCGAGCTTAAAAAACAGTATATCGGCGCATTTCCCTTTGGTTCGTTTAATGCTCTCTGTTATTGCTTCTGAAACGGTGAAATCTTTGTAGCAGGCGAGATAAAACATGGATTTTGAATATCTTTGTGTGAACAGAAGATAAAATCCGAAGCCTGCGAGAGCAAGAATAAGCATTCCCGAAAGAAAAATAAAAGCCGCACGCAGACTGACCGCTTTTCGGATATTGTGATAAATAAAAATTGCGGATGCAGTAACGGGAATTACTTCAAAAACTGCAAGCCAAAAAAGCTTTAAAAAAAACAGACATACACTCATTTCGCACGCCTTGAGTACACCTGAAATCCCCATGTCAATCCTTCGGGACGGATTTATTCCCCTTGCAAGTAAAAGATGTTTTATTTGCAGCAGAAGCCGAAGCGGAGCAATCAGCGCAATTGCCGAAACCAATGATAACGCAGGGAATATAACCGAAAAATATCTGTTGAACCTTACCGGCAAAAGATTGACTGCCGAATTGCAGACCGAGAAAAAAATCAGCAGCAGCATGATGGCAGTAATTGCGGGAATTATTTTCAATTGTGAACCCGTAAGGGCAGCTTTTGCGGAAAGCTTTATTCGTGCATTCATCGTATCACCAAAATAAAATAGTCGGAAAGATTTTCTTCCCGACTATTTTTTGCGTTTTATGAGTTTTTATTCTTTTTTCTGTGGAACAGATATGAGAGAACGAAAGGAACAATGACCATAATTGCCGTTATAACAAAGAAAATCCACATTTGTTTGAAAACAGCAGTAAGAAGAATGACAATTCCGCCCGCAACCCAGATTTTGCCTGAAACTCTGTGAGTGTAATTCCAGTTTTCTTCGTCGTTCAGTGTCCAGGGAATCTTGATTCCGATAGTATAATTCTGCTTGCATTTCGGAAGATAGTTTCCGATAACAATAAACATTGCACCGCAAAGAAGCAGCATCACAAGAGAAACATCAAGAGATATTCCCATAGCGTGAGTGTAGATTACGCTTGAAACAATCAGTGAAATCACGGGGCAAACCCAAAGAACAAGTGTCAGCATTTTATCGCTGTGATTTTTCTGCTTGGGGTCTGCATTCGTTCCGATAGTGCAAATCCAATGCAAAACTGCAAGGATAACGGGCAGCCCGAAAACGCCGAAAGCCTTGCTGCTGAAGCCGTCTGCAGCGCCGTCAGCATTAAAATGGGTTGCGATTTGGTCGGGCAGCTTATCCCAGAGAATAAGCCCTGCCAATATCGGCAGAAGAGTCACAATTGTTGTGATAATCAGAGTTTTCAGATTCTTTTTAATCATTTAAAGCATCTCCTTTCAAATCTGAAATCCAGAGCATAATTTCCTCAAGCACGGATGCGTTGAGGGTGTAGTTGATGAATTTTCCGTCACGCTCGTCACGGATAAGGTCGGCTTCTTTCAGCACGGAAAGATGGCGGGATATTGCGGCGAAGCTGATATCGAATTTGTCGGAGATTTCGCCTGCAGAAAGCGTTCCTTCTTTAAGAAGATTGAGAATTTCACGCCTCGTCGGGTCGGAAAGAGCCTTGAGCGTATTTTGTATACTCAAAAAATCACCCCTCATTTAACGTTTAACTTAATTGTTAAATGAATTATAGCACATGAATTCCGGTTTGTCAAGATGTATTCTTTTGAAAATCATACAAACATTGACACGCTTTTTCAGATATGATAAACTGAAATTATAATAATCGGGGAGAGGATTTCATGTTTAAAACATACCTTTGCATTATTCTTGCTGCTTTGCAGACATTTATTTTTTCAATGGAATCCATAGGAAAAACGCAAACGATCGGAGTGAACAGATTCGTGGAGCATCAGGTTTTTGAATCATTCGGAACAAGCTCGGCATGGTGGTCGCAGACCATTGATACCGAAGAAAGAGCAAGAGAAATCGCACGCCTGCTTTATGACGATGAAACGGGTCTGGGGCTTGATGTTTACCGCTATAATATCGGTGCGGGCGAAAAGGATAATCCGAATTCAAGAATCGGTGACCCGAGCAGAAGAACGGAAAGCTTTTATATTCTTAACGAAGAAACCGGAGAATATGAATACGATTTTACCCGTGATGCGAATGCAAGAAGAATGCTTGATTATGCAGTTGAATACGGTGCATCGCAGGTTATTCTGTTCTGCAACAGTCCACATTTTTCAATGACTGCAAACGGGCATGCTTCCGGCGGATACGAAACCTATGTTTCAAACCATCCCAAAGAGAAATATGCCGAATTTGTTGATTATGTTCTCACGATTGCCGATTGGTTTGTTGAGCAGGGGTATCCCGTCACGGCAATTTCGCCTATAAACGAGCCTCAATGGGATTGGGGTGGTCCGTGGACCCGTCAGGAATGCTGCCACTATTCGGCAGACGAGGCGATAGAGCTTTATGAGATGTTTGCAGTTGAGATGCAGAAACGCAATTCGCCTTATAAGCTCAGCGGAACGGAAACAGGTGAGCTTTCGCCCGGATATTACGAATATGTCGATAAATTTTTTGCAAGTCCGGTTCTCAATGAATTCTGTGATTCGCTGAGCGGTCACAGCTATTGGCTCGATAACAATATTTCTGTTAAAAATCAGTTCGGCGAGAAGATGGCGAGGGAATATCCCGATAAAAAATTTGAGATGAGTGAATGGTGTGAGCTGCCGCTTAAAATTGATTCAACAACAATCGACAGCGGTCTTTACATGGCTAACATTATTGCTCAGGATTTGAACTGTATGAATGCCGTTTCATGGCAGAGCTGGACCGCTGTTAACGGCGATGGTCTTATGGAAATCAAAGACGGAGAGCTTGTGATTTACAACAGATATTACGCATACAAGCAGTTTTCGAATTTCATAAAGGCGGGCATGAAAAGAATTGATGTTCTTGACAGCCTTGAAGAAGAAAGTAAAATCGTTTCAACCGCATTCGGAAGCGAAGATGAAACGGTAATTGTGCTTATCAACAACGAGGAAACTGAGATTGAATTCAGACTTGCAGGGCTTTTTTCGAAAATGAATATATATCTGACCGATATGGAGCATAATTGCGAAGAAATTTATTCGGGAAGATTTGCAAAGAAAAATGTTCTCCCTGCAAGAAGTATAACGACAATTATTCTTAAATAAAAGATACCGCCCGTGTCAGGATAATCCGACACGGGTGGTATTGATTTGAACTGTTAATGATTCTGCTCCATATAAATGGATGCATCGTTTGTATATGTAATATCGAGTGTTTTGAGATTGATGTTATAAATCATAAATACGCCGTAAGTGCCTTCTGCGGTTTCTTTTATGAGGTCGCCTGTCATGACGGTAAGACCGTCAAGCGTGTTTGTTGCAAGAACACCTTTATATCCGCTTCCTTCAATATCATAGAAATATTTTTCAAATTCAACCTGCTCAACACCGACAAATCCGTTTGAAAATCTGAATTCCCAATGCCAGGCGGGAAGCGCAAGGCTGCCTTCGTATTCGGCCGTTATCTGGTCTCCGTTCCCGTCGTGTCCGCAGAAAGAACCGATGCTTTTGCAGTATCCGTTGAATTTCGGAAAAACTTTTTCGAGAGCCTGAGGAAAATTATCAACGCAGTCCGCTACATCAATCTGAAAAATGTATTCACCCTCATCAGTTTCCGTTGAGTCACTGATTGCGATGAATTTTTCGCCGTTCTGCCAATAACCGTGAAAACCGTCGGAATAATAGTTTCCGTTTTCGATTTTTTTTACGTCGCCTTTGTAGCCAAGTGCAGATAATTCATTAGTGAATGTATAGAACTCAGGCTCGGGACAGACGAAAGTAAGTCTTACAAAATCTGAAGTATAGGCAAAAGCGGATTTTGTTCCTTCACCTCGTACAATTGAAAAATCGTGTGTTCCTTTTGGCGGAGAAGGAAATTTTTCAGGCAAAAGGTCGGTTTTCCATTCGGTAATTGTGTTGTATCTTGTTGTCTGAACCGAAATATTCTCATTGTTTTCCGCATCGGAAGCTGTACCTGATGATGTATTGCCGGAGCAGGCAGAAAGAAACATCAAAATCAAAACAAGAATTAAAGCAGATAGCTTTTTCATTTTACATCCTCCCAAAAACAAGGTTTACTCATTCACCTTAACATAAATTGTTGAAAATTTCAACTGTTATGAAAACAATATAAATTTATTGCATCTTATAGCGGATATATGTTATACTTTAATTCAATGAACTACAGGAGAAAAAACATGCCGAGAATTATTGACTATACCGTAACTCCCGAGTATGACGGCAGAAAAACCGTGCATTTTCTCAGAGGCGGCTGCGGATTTTCCGCAAGAGTGATGAAAAGGGTGAAATACAGCCTTATCTGCAACGGTAAACCGCTTCGCACAATAGATATTGTCAGGGCAGGTGATGTTATCACAGTTACTCTTCCCGATGACGATGCTTTGCCCGAAGCGCTTCACGCAGAAATAAATATTGTTTATGAAGATGACGATATTCTTGTTGTCAACAAATCGCCGTTTATGGCGATGCATCCGACTCACAACCACCAGGGCGATACGCTTGCGAATGCGGTCACTGCTTATCTTTCCGAAAAGGGAAAAAACGCCGCATTCAGAGCCGTCGGAAGGCTTGATAAAGGCACTTCGGGGCTTGTTGTCTGTGCGCTTAACAAGCTTTCCGCAAGCAAGCTTGCGGGTGGTGTTCAAAAGGAATATTATGCACTTGTCAAGGGTGAACTCAGAGGTGAGGGAAGGGTTGATGTTCCGATTTACAGACCCGACCCTATGAAAACTCTGCGTGCCTGTTCTTATGAAAACGGCGTTGAACCGGCAGTCACAAACTGGAGAGCAGAAAAGAATTTTGACGGTGCAACGCTTCTGAGCCTGCGTCTTGAAACGGGCAGAACGCATCAGATAAGGGTTCACATGGCTTATTCGGGTCATCCGCTTGCGGGTGATGATATGTACGGTGATTTCATGACCGAAATCGGACATCAGCTTCTTCATTGCAGAAAATGTTGGCTTGAGCATCCCGTAACGGGTGAAAACATGGAATTTGAAGCGGATTTTTATGAGGATTTCAGCCATGTATTGGGAACTTTTGAATAAATATACATTTTTACTTTACTTTTTCCATTTATAATGATATAATAGCTCTATCATAAATTACGGAGGTAATTCCAATGAAAAAATTTGTTAAGATTTTTGCGGTTGTTATGGTTATCGTTCTTACCGCAACCATGTTCTTCGGCTGCGGCGGTAACGAAGGCACAGCAGACACAAAGGCAGTCAAGGTTATTGACATTGACCTCACTCAGGAAGAATATGCATTCGGTGTTGACAAAACTCAGCCCGAGCTTCTTGCATCGGTAAACAGCTTTATTGCGGAAATCAAAGCAAACGGTACATTCGACGAAATCTGCAACAAGTATTTCGGCGACGGTACTCCCACAGCTGTTAAGTCTGCTGCTCTTGACCCCTCAAAGGATCAGCTTGTTGTTGCAACAAACGCAGCTTTTGAGCCTTTTGAGTACACAATCGGTGAAGATTACTACGGCATCGATATGGAAATTGCCGCTCTTCTTGCAGAAAAGCTCGGCAAGGAGCTTGTAATCAGCAATATGGACTTTGACTCGGTTTGCCTTTCAGTAGGTCAGCAGAAGTGCGACATTGCAATGGCAGGTCTTACAATCAAGCCCGACAGAGAAGAATATGTTAACTTCACAGATTCATACTATGAAGCATCACAGAAGCTCATCGTTAAGGGTGATGACACAACATTCGATGCTTGCACAGATGCAGCTGCAGTTGAAGCAATCCTCAATACATACGATGCATCAACAAAAATCGGCGTTCAGAACGGCACAACAGGTCAGTTCTACGTTGAAGGCGACGAAGATTGGGGCTTCACAGGCTTCGCAGCAACCTGCGTAGGCTATAAGAACGGCTCACTTGCAGTTCAGGATCTTATCAACGGCGGTGTTAACTATGTTATCATCGACTCCGCTCCCGCTGCATGCATCACAGAAGCAATTAACGCAGTTCAGTAATCATTAAAATACTATGTTTAACCCCACCTTCGGGTGGGGTTAACGTATCAAAAAAGGAATTCTGCTTATGAATTTTGAAGCAAAAATAAATAAATTTCTGGAAATTCTTATCGACTATAAGGGGTATGTCAAGGTTATCGAAGGCCTTGAGAATACGTTGAAGATAGCAATTCTCGGTCTTGTTATCGGCATTGTTATCGGTACCCTGATTGCAACGATAAGGGTTATCCCGAAATATAAAACTCTTCCGAAAGTTCTCAACTCAATCTGCACATTTTATGTAGGCTTTTTCAGAGGAACACCGATGGTTGTTCAGCTTTTGCTGTTTTATTACGTTGCGCTTCCTCTTATGGGAATAAATCTACCCTCGGTCAGTGTTGCAATTGCGGTTTTCGGACTCAACAGCGGTGCTTACATATCCGAAATCATGCGAAGCGGTATTCAGTCTGTTGATTACGGTCAGACCGAAGGCGGCCGTTCCGTCGGTCTGAGCTTTTCAACAACGATGATGAAGATTGTTATCCCTCAGGCGGTCAAGAATATTCTTCCCACCCTCGGAAACGAGTTCATCGTTCTTATCAAGGAAACATCAATCGTTTCGTTTATCGGTGCGGCAGACCTTTATGTTGCGTTCAACTATATCGGTTCAAACAGCTATGAATTCATGGTGCCTTACCTTGCAATGGCAGTCATTTATATAGTAATTGTCTGCCTCATTACCCTGCTTATCAAATTTATGGAAAGGAGCCTGAAGAAGAGTGATAGACGTAATTGACCTTAAAAAAAGCTTTGGCAAAAACGAAGTTCTCAAAGGTATTGATATCAAAATCAACAAGGGAGACGTTGTTGTTGTCATCGGCCCTTCGGGTTCCGGAAAATCGACTTTTCTCCGATGCCTTAACTGTATGGAAGACCCGACGGGCGGTCAGATTATTTTCAACGGTGTTGACATCGCAGACCCCAAGGTAAACATCAACATCCACCGCCGCCGCATAGGCATGGTTTTTCAGCATTTCAACCTTTTTAATAACAAAACGGTTATTCAGAACATCATGCTTTCGCCCGTGCATTGCGCTCTTTCCGACAGGAGAAAGGCGATAATTCATAATGTTTTTTCAAAGAAGAAGGAACCCGTAAGGTCAAAGGATGAAATCAAAAAGACCGAAAAGGAAAATGCAATGAAGCTTCTTGCGAGAATCGGTCTTGAAGATAAGGCGGATGTTTATCCGTCAACGCTTTCGGGCGGTCAGAAGCAGAGAGTTGCAATTGTCCGTTCGCTTGCGATGAACCCCGATGTTATTCTTTTTGACGAGCCTACCTCAGCGCTTGACCCCGAAATGGTCGGAGAAGTTCTTGAGGTTATGAAAGAGCTTGCAAAGTCGGGTATGACAATGGTTATCGTTACCCACGAAATGGGCTTTGCAAAGGAAGTCGGTTCAAGAATCGTGTTTATCGATGAGGGCGTTATCAAGGAAGAAAACAATCCCAAGGAATTCTTCAACAATCCTCAGGACCCCAGACTCAAGGATTTCCTTTCAAAAGTACTTATATGACTCTGAAAACGCCTTGTCTTGACAAGGCGTTTTTTTAATGCTAATATTAAAAATTGAAAGGCGGTGAACCGATTGAAAACAAAGGCAATTAACTTTATTTCAAAATTCAAATATGAGCTTGCGGTATTTATTCTTCTGAGCATTCAGGCGTGTCTGGATACGAATATTTTCAGGGGGATGAATCCGGGTTACTACGGCTATTACCTTGCCGATTTTTCTATGGGTAAAACCTCAAGACTTCTTATCGGTTCCTTTGTAAACCTTCTTACGGACCATCCGACTGTTGAGTGGATAAACTGCTTTGCCACCGTTGTTTTGGTGCTGATGCATTTGTTCATTGCTGCTTTAATCGGCAAGGTCATAAAGTCAACGGATGCGGAGCTGAGACCGTGTGCAATCGTTTTTTCTTTGTTTTCCGTTTCGGGAGTATTCGGTCTTTACACTTTTTCGGAATTTTTCGGACTGCTTGATATTTACATGTTCCTTTTTACGGTTACGGCAGTCGTTATAGCAAGAAACGGACTTTTTAAATGGTTGATACCGCTTTTGTGTGCCGGCGGAGTGCTGATAAACTATGTTTACACAATAGCATATTTCCCACTTATTGCCGCTGTCCTGCTTTATCTTATTTTTACGCAGGAAAAGAAAGCTGGAAATATTGTTTTGTTTTCCTTAACATGTATTATAACGGTTCTGCTGATGTTTTACTGTGCTTTTATCGGCAAGGAAACGGCGGTCTATCCGTTCGAAGAAATGCAGACTATGATGGAGAAAAAACTCGGCGAGCCGCTCAGTTATGACCAGATTCATTATTATGACTATTATCTGTACGGCAACCATCAGAATGAAGCACGTTTCGGTGTTGAGATGGGGGATATGTCGCCTGCGGAATTTATTGCAGCCCTTTTGTGGTATCTTTCTGTAGAGGGGTATAACTTCAGAGGAATTATATCCGTTGCGGCAGGGGTTATGCCTGTTTTTGCCGTTTTCTGGATAATCTGGTTCAGGTGCATCAAAAATTCTGAAACAAAGCCGAGAAAATTTGTTTATCTTTGTTTTATGCTTGTTCCGATGTTTACAGCGGCTTGCTGCATTCTTTCAACCGATATGACGAGATGGGCGGCAGCGGGAATTATTGTTCAGTTCGGTCTGGGGATTTTCATGTTTGCCGTTAAGGATAAGCCTTTTGAAAAAACCATGCTTGAGGTTAAGAAATTGCTCAAGGGCAAAGCTTTTATTGTCGGAATAATTTATTTTATTTATGAATCATCAATAACTTTATACGGTATTACAGGATAAAAATAAGGCTGTTCTGCGATTGTGCAGGACAGCCGTTTTTTATATGTTTGAATATTGATTGTTTTTGACAATCTGATATGTTTTTGCGAGTTCTCTTATGCCGTCATCAAGCGAATAAATAGGTTTCCAGCCGAGCGATTCGAGCTTTTCGTTTGATACAATATAGTTTCTTTTGTCGGGGTCTTCACCGACGGGGGCTTCGATATAGACGAACCTCGGCAGAATGAGCTTGATTTTTTCGCAAAGCTCAATTTTTGAAAGATTGGAGTCGGAAAGTCCGCAGTTATGAGTGCCGCCTTCCATTTTTTCAAAGTTCTCAATCGCAAACCAGAATGCATTCGCAGCATCTCTGACATGGAGATAATTCCTCTTAAAGCTGCCTTCGAAAACAACAAGAGTTCTGTCGAATACAGCTCTGTAAACAAAATCATTGACGAGCAGATCGGTTCTCATTCTCGGGGATGCGCCGAAAAGAGTTGCAAATCTGAATGCGGTTGTTCCGCTTTCGCTCAGAACTGCCGCTTCTGCTTCAACCTTGCTTTTGCCGTAAATGGATATGGGTTTTATAGGTGATTTTTCGGTGCAGTAGCTTTCACCCTCACCGAGACCGTAGCCGCTGTTTGTGCAGGGAAAAATAATTCGCTGACCTTTTTCTCTCAGTCGAAGAATCATCTTTATTGCATCGAGGTTGATTGAATATGCGGAGCATGCCTCTTTGTCGCAGATGGGGAAGCCTGCAAGCGCTGCAAGGGGAATGATGTAATCCTTGCCTTTCATGGCTTCTCTGACTGCGTTTTCGTTGCGCGCGTCGGCATTTATTATCTCGAAATTCGGGTCTGCACAGCATTCAAGCAATGAATTCTGATTATAGAAAAAATTATCAAGCACCGTAACGCGGCATCCCTTTGAAAGAAGAAGAGGAACAAGCACCGAGCCTATGTAGCCTGCGCCGCCGGTAACGAGAATATTGAGCATTTTTGTCACTTCCGTTATTTTGATATATGTTACATTCTATCACTTTGCTTTCCTTTAGTCAATGACGGTAATGATTTTTCTCGGTAAATCCTTCATATGGTCTGCTTTTGTTGACATTATTTTTTTGAAGTGCTATAATTATAAAATATTATTATAATAAGGAGAACAGCGGTGAAAAACATATATTTTGTTCAGGCAAATAATGTTTACGGTAACGACCGAAGGTCCGTTTATATACCCTACGCTTCGGGATGCATCGCTGCTTATGCCTTTGAAGATGAAACGGTAAAATCCGAGTGCAGCTTCGGCGGATTTGTTTATACGCACGAGCCGATTGCACAAGCCGTTGATAGGCTGAAAGACCCGTTTATTGTTGCGTTTTCGTGTTCAGTATGGAACTATGAATATAACAAGGCTCTTGCAAGGGAGCTGAAAAAGGCTTATCCGTCGGTTGTTGTTATTTTCGGAGGACACAATGTTCTGCGTGATTTCGGAACTTTTGACGAATGCCCCGAGGCAGATGTGCTGATTTACCGTGAAGGTGAGGAAGCGTTCAGAAAGCTCGTTCTTTGCCTTCTCAGAGGAGAGACCTTTGAAAACGTTGAGAATATTGCATACAAAAAAGACGGCAAGTATTTTAAAACTCCTGAAAAAAGCTTTTGCATGAGTGAATATCCGTCGCCCTATCTTAACGGAATATTTGACGGAATAGCAGACGGGAACACCAATTTTTCCGCTATCCTCGAAACAAACCGGGGCTGCCCGTTCAAATGCTCCTTCTGCGATTGGGGAACTCTCGGCAGCAGGGTAAGACTTTTTCCTATGGAAAGAATAAAGGCTGAGATTGACTGGATTGCCGCTCACGGGATAGAGTATGTATATTGCGCCGACGGAAATTTCGGACTTTTTGACCGTGATGAGGAGATTGCGGAATACATAATTTCTTCCAAAAAAGCAACGGGATATCCGAAAAATTTCCGTGTGTGCTTCACCAAAAACCGAACGGATTTCGTCAAAAAAATCTGCATGAGATTCAATGAGTACGGTCTTGACAAGGCGCAGACACTTTCTTTCCAGAGTCTTTCGCCTGTTGTTCTTGAAAATATCGGCAGAAAAAATATCTCCCTTGACCATTTCAGAGAGCTTATGAATGAATACAGCCGATGCGGAATATCAACTTCATCGGAGCTTATTCTGGGCTTGCCGGGTGAAACAAAAGAGAGCTTTACGCAGGGTATATGCGATTTGCTCGAATACGGTCAGCATAAGGCAATTCAGGTTTATACCTGTGACCTTCTGCCGAATTCGGATATGGGTTCGCCCGATTATGTTAAACGTTTCGGCATTGAAACGGTTAAAACTCCGTTTTTTCAGGCGCATTGCAGCGTGCATGAAAAGCATGAGATTCAGGAATACAATTCAACGGTCATAAAAACGAATTCCATGAGTGTTGAAGATTGGATTTACTGTGTTGTTTTTGCATGCATCGTTCAGGCGTTTCATAATATAGGATTTTTCAGAGCGGTTGCGATGTTTCTCAGGCACGAAAAAGGAATTAGCTACCATGAGCTTTATTCCGCGATAACTGAATTTTCTCAAAATAAAGAAAACTCTGCGTGCAACGAAGTATATTCCGTTATTGAGGGGCTTGCAAGAGGAATGTCGGAGGGTAAAAATGCTTGGGCGGCTGCCTGCGATTCATTGGGTGACATCCGCTGGCAATTTGATGAAATATGTTTTCTCAAGAGCCTTGAGAAAGCGGATGAAATATATGATGAGCTTGAAAAGCTTGTTTACGAAAAATTCGGCAAGGATGATAAGACAAAGGCGGCGGTTGAATATCAGCGCAGGATTCTTAAAAGAGTCGGCAGCGGCGGAGAAATAAAAATAAGCTCCGATTACGATTTTTACGGTTACATGGAAAATATCTATGAAGGCAGATATGAGCCGCTGAAAAAGGAAAGACGGTAATTACCGTTGAAGATAAAGAAAAATGTGATTCGCTTTATGATTACGCCTGCCGTATTGTGTGGTACGGCAGGAATCAGGCGGCGGCACTATATTCATCGGATTGCCGTTCACCGAGAAAAATAACTACAGGAGAGTGTTAATATGTCAAAAACTCTGTCAGAATCAAAAAATAAAATAATAATGCTTGTTTTCCTTGCATTGGTTGTTTTGGGAAAAAGCGTGGTTGCGATGTTTTCAAAGGGACGCCCGAGTGTCGGGGCGCTGATTTTCGGCGTTTTGATGTGCCTTTTATCCGTTGCACTGTTATTTTTCGATTTTCCGATGACAAAGGAAGCTCTTTTTGAAGGAAAAAATATATTCCGCATTATTGCTGCACTTGTTATCTTTATCGGAGCGTTTTCGGTATTTTATGTCAACCTTGCATTCAATATGATTATGACAATTATACCGATTGCTGTATTCTGCTCGTCAGATACAAAATTTATTCCGATAAGTGTTGTTGCCTGTCTTTCGATTTTCTTAAGATATGATCCGTTTGCTTTTACGGTTATTCCCGCTGCAATTTTTGTTACATTAATTCTTGTTGCACCTAAATTAAAAGAGGCAAAGATATGGGAAAAGCTTGTTTTTGCAGCGGCAATAATCAGCTATGTTATTGCTTTTGGCAATGTCGTTTATGAGCTGCGCTTTAATTTCAGCATGTCAACATTTATTGCTTCTCCCACAAAAACGATACCTCTTATGCTTATTGCGGCGTTCTGTATTGTCTGTGCTGTGATGTCGGTTAAAGCGGATAAACCTTCAAAGCATAAGAAGAAAACGAAAAAGAGCGATTACGAATCGAAGGTAAAAAAGCCCGAGTATCTTGCTGCATTTACTTATGCGGCTGCTGCCGTTTATTGCTTTGCAACGGCAATGCTTGAAGGAAAATATGCAATGTGCAGTATTGTTGCGCTTCTTCTGTCTTTGTTTATGGTTTGCAGAAACGAAACTCAGGTTCAGCTTGTTTCCGATAAGGTTGCAAAGGCGGCAGGAGGTTTTGTTGATAAAATTTCGGATGAATCAAAAGCAGAATAACTGTTTGAAAGGATGTGTTTGCTGATGAAAAGAAACGTATATTTCATTCAGGTTGACGTTTCGTCTGGCAAGGATTCGAGGGTTGTTTATCTGCCCTATACTGCCGGTGTTATCATCGCAAACGCATGGAAAAGAGAAAAGGTTGCCGCAACTTATGAATTCAAGGATTTTATTTTTATAAGAAAAACGGTTGAAGACGTTGCGGAAGAAATGGAAAATCCTTCGGTTGTCGGTTTTTCAAACTATTGCTGGAATACCGAATATAACCTTGCGCTTGCAAGCGAAATAAAGAAACGATACCCCGACTGTATAACCGTTTTCGGAGGTCACAATATTCCTCAGAATACGGATTTCCTTGAAAAATATCCGCAGATTGATTATCTCTGCTTCGGTGAGGGTGAGGTTACCTTCGGCGCATTGCTTGAAGCGTTTGACAGCGGAAACGCAGAGAACGTTCCGAATATTGCATACAGAAAAAACGGCGAAGTTTTTATGAGTGAAACGAAGTCAATCTGCATGCCCGATTATGCATCGCCTTATCTTGACGGATGGTTTGACCCGATTCTTGAAAAATATCCGCATATCGAATTTAATACCATCCTTGAAACAAGCAGAGGATGCCCGAACCATTGCGCATATTGCGACTGGGGTCCGCTGATGGAAAAAATCAGATTCTTCTCACTTGAGAAGGTGCTTGCGGAGATTGAATGGATTGGCAGAAACAAGATAAGATTTGTCTGGGGCGCCGATGCAAATTTCGGCATTGGTAAAAACGATTTGACGATTGCCGACGCACTTGTTGCCGCAAAAGAGAAATACGGCTATCCCGAGAGAGTAAGAATAAATTATTCAAAGGGCAATTCGGAGCGTGTGCGTGAGATAGTGCGCCGATTTAACAGAAAAGGAATTGACCGTGAGGGTGCGACGATATCGCTTCAGAGTCTTTCGCCCGTTGTTCTCGAAAATATCGGCAGGAAGAATATGTCGCTTGAGAAATTCCGTGAGCATTTCAGCGTGTATCACGAGGAAGGGCTTCAGGTTTATTCCGAGCTTATTCTCGGCTTGCCGGGTGAAACCTATGACAGCTTTGTCGACGGAATATGCAAGCTTTTTGAAATAGGTCAGCACTTCATTTTTGAGGTCTACCACTGCATTGTTCTTCCGAATTCCGAACTCGGTCAGAAGGAATACATAAAAAAGCACGGCATCAAAACATCGAGGAGTGAGATAGTTCGTTTCCACTGCGCTACAGATGCTTATTATATCCCTGAAAAGATTGATATAATTACCGAAACGGCAGCCATGCCGTGTGCAGATTGGCAAAGTAGCTCGCTTTTTGCAGGCTTCACGCAGGCAATGCATGCCTGCGGACTTCTTCGTTGCTTTGCGGTTTATGCTTTCCATGAACTCGGCAAGGGCTACAGAAGCTTTTACGAAGGTCTTATGGAGTATATTGAATCGGGCAACGCTCCGTTTACAAATGAGCTTTATCAGACGGTAAAGGATTCCTTTACAAAGCTTGCCGAGGGTGTGAATCCCAGATTTTTTGTGCCGTTTGCCGGCAATCTCGTTTGGGACCATTATGAATATATGTTTATCAGCATCAGCAGAGATTACGAAAAATTCTATTCGGAAATGATGCCCTATCTTCGCAGCGTAATTGACGACGAAAATATTCTTTCGCAGCTTCTCAAATATCAGAAAGCGGTCCTGAGAAGACCTGATGAAGAAACATGTGAATGCGAAACGGAATATGATTTCTATGATTATTTCAGAAACATTTATGTCAACAAATATACCGCTTTGAAAAAGGGAAAATTCAAAACCGTGTTTACCGATTCAAACCCCGTCGGAAATTGGGAGGATTTCGGAAAGTTTGTTGTCTGGTACGGTAAAATGGGCAGTAAGTCCTATAAAGATACCATTGAAGTGAGTTGAAAAAATGAGGATACTTCTTATAAATCCCGCAACCGTCGGATACTCGAGGTCTGTCACGACGCCTCTCGGACTTTTGTCGATTGCAAGCAGTCTTCAGTCAAAAGGTCATAAAGTCAGGCTTTACGACAGAACGGTTGAAAAGGTGAAGGCGGAGAAAGTTTTTGACGAATTCAGACCGGAGCTTGTCGGCGTTTCTCTTGTTTCGTTCAAGTCGGTTTACGATGCGCTCGAGATGTCAGAATATGCAAAGAAGCTTTCGCTTCCTGTTGTCTGGGGAGGGCCGCTTGCATCCGAAATCCCTGAAACCGTTCTAAAAAAGGGTTGCATTGATCTTGTTTCAATCGGCGAAGGCGAAGCAACCTGGATTGAGCTTGCAGAGAAATTTTTAAACGGCGAGAGAAATTTTGAATCTGTTGCCGGCATTGCGTTCAGAAACGAAGAAGGAAAAACGGTTATAACCGAAGCTAGGAATTTTGTCGATTTGGGTGAGCTTCCGCCGATTGACTGGTCACTTGTTGACGTGCCGAAATATTTTCAGTCATCGTATGAATGCGAAAAGATGCTCTATCTCTACTGTGCAAAGGGATGTCCTCACAGCTGCACATTCTGCTATAACAAGGATTTCCATCGCTGCACTTACCGTAAGCGTCCGCTTGAACATGTACTTGATGAAATCGGATATCTTGTTAAAAACCACGGTATGGACGGCGTTTATTTTGCCGATGAGATGTGGGGCAGAAACCGCAGCGAAATGAGAATGATTTGTGACAGTCTGCGAAGTCTTGACCTTGAATTTGTCTGGGGCTGCCAGACGAGAATCGGTGTTTTCACCGAAGAGGATTTTAAATATATGTATGATTCGGGTTGCCGCTGGGTATTCTTCGGGGTTGAAAGCGGCTCCGAAAATATGCTTCAAAAAATGAACAAGCGCATACCCTATGATAAAATTGAAGAAACTTTCAGCAATTGCCGTAAGGCAGGGATAATTGCAATCGGCTCATTCATAGTAGGATTTCCCGGCGAAACGGTTGACGATGTTGCAAAGACAGTTAATCTGATTGAAAAAATTGAAACTCCGCTTGTTAATCTCAATTATTTTGCACTCGTTCCCGGCTCGGATATCTATTACAAGCTGATAGAAGAAGGAAGATACCATGAAATAACAGATTTGAGCGAGGTTGCTGATATCAGACCCATCGAAAGAAATGAATATCGCTTTACCGATGTGCCGGAAATTGACCTCAAGGTCATACGCTCGTGGTATATGTGGCGAAGCTTTTCGGCAAAAAGCCTTTCTGAGGACACAAAAGATTTTTCATTTGCGAAAAAAGTTGCTACCGATGCGATAAAACAGTTAAAAAGGAGCAAGCTCAAGGATTTTATAATTTCAATGTTCCTTTCGGGTACGGAATTCCTTTCGATTGTTTATTATTCCCATTTCTATCCGTCCGTAAAGAAAAAATACGGAATAGGTAAAAAGTATGATAAATAATAATAACGGACAGTTTCAATCAATAAGATGAAACTGTCCGCTTACTTTTTAGTTCTGCATTCTGCGTTCTGAACTCTGCGTTTACATTATGTTCCGTTAAAATTATGTTTTTTATACTTCAATTTATAATTGTATACCCATTCCGCACCGTATTTGGAAAGGTAAAGAAGAATGTGGTCGGTATCTGTGAAGCTGAGTGACCAAAGAGCATCGGCAGTCTGACGGAGGAATTCTGCCTGGAAGGTCATTCTGTCTTTCTTTATATTTTTTGTCGGATTGCCGTTTATGACATAGTTGCAGGAAATGTGGAAATCGCCGTTGTCAACGATGTCCTTGATACCCGCATCATCCGTTTCCTTTATAAGAAGTGCATTCTTCTTTAATGCAAAATTTGATGGTGTGCAGCTGTTGACAAGGTCACGGTTGCGAATGGTGTTTTTTGTCGCTTCCGCTTCTTCTGGGGTTTCGCTCGGATAGCCTAACATAAAGGTACACATATTCCACAGACCGACTGATTTCGCATCCTCAAGCAGAGTTTTGCGATAGCTGCAGTCGATACCTTTGTTGATGAGCTTCATAATTCTTTCCGATTCAGCCTCATATCCCCACGCAAAGAAGCGTGCGCCTGCATTATAGAGATTTTGGAGAACTTCTTTAGTAAAGCCCTTTTCCATTCGGGCGAAGGAATAGAAGTTGATTTTAAGTCCTCTGCGAATAACTTCAAGAGCAAATTGATTGTAATATTTGGGAGGAACGGCTTCATCGGCGATGATGAAATGACGGAAACCGTATTTTTCAACGAGTGACTGGATTTCGTCAACGGCGTGATTTACGCTCTTTATGTCAAAGCATTGCTGACCTGTGTAGAAATCGCAGAAGGTGCATTTTGCCCAGTAGCAGCTTTTTGAAAGCTGAACGGGTAAAACAATATCTGCCGAGAAATATTTGCCGAAATCGTAGCCGTCAAAGCAGGGCGGTGCGAGAGCATCCATATCAAGAAGCGGAGCGGTTTCGGTTTCTCTGATTTCGCCGTTTTTGTCTTTGTAGATAAGCGAATATACTTTATCGATGGGGATTTCTCCGTTGATTGCTTTTGCAAGGGTTACGGCTGCGATTTCGCCGTCACCGATCTGAACGGAGTCGCAGAATATTTCAAAGAATTCGGGAAATTTTTTGAGTGATTCACGGATTTTATAGATATAGTTACCGCCGAGGGTAATGTGGGCATTTGTTCTTTCTTTAAGGTATTTTGCAAGAGTAAGACCGGGTATTACCTGACTCAAATCAAAGATGCTGATACCGATGAGCGAATATTCCGCAAAATCCTCGGTTTTTATCTTTTCATTGAAATAATCAACAAACATGTTGAGGTTTGAATCGCTGCATTGAAGCTTTATGTCCTCGTAGTCGTAGCCGTAAACGGGATTTGCAATGAAATTATCGAGCATTATCCTGCTCGGCATAAAGGGGAGAGAGATGATTCT
Source organism: Clostridia bacterium (assembly GCA_017410195.1). Taxonomy (GTDB): domain Bacteria; phylum Bacillota; class Clostridia; order Oscillospirales; family Acutalibacteraceae; genus CAG-177. The sequence continues at coordinate 46,364 of JAFQRF010000070.1, forward strand.
GAGAGCATCCATGAGAGTGTCCTTTGCTTCGAAAAGCTGCTCGGGGTCATAGAAGCGCTCTTTATCCTTCATAACCGAAACCGCATCTTCTATTCTCTCGGCAATATCTTCCGCATTAATTTCATTTTGTGAAAAGAATTCGGAGCATGCAATGAAACGAAGAAGCTTTGTCTGAAGCTCACGGGGATATTCATTGAATTTTTCCTCGCAATAGCCGTTTGCCTTCACTTCGGGCGCAAAGCTTTCGAAGAATTCTTTTGCTTCTTTTACAGCGGAGAGAACGTTCTTCTTTTTGAGAATATCGTTGAAAAATTCGATATTCAGATCCCTTGCGGCGGCATGCATGCCGTTCTTTTTGAATTGACCTATAAGCTGCGCCGCTGAAAGATAGGGGTTCATCGGGTACCATTGCGGCGGCAGAATAAAAAGTGTTTTCATTTATTTTCCTCCGGAAGGATAATGTCCTTTTTCGGCATGAATCTTATGTGAAGCGCCACGCCGAGGTAAGATGCGATTTGTTTTGCGGAGTTGCTGGATTTGCCGTCCTTTCTCGGGTAACAGTTGGTCGGATATTCCTTGAACTTATAGCCGAGACGGATGGGTTTTAGGACCATTTCAAGCAGGAACGCAAAGTCCGTGCGCTCAAAACGGATTGATTTGTAAAGCGCTGAGGGGGCAATCTGAACGGGAATTGTGAAATCCGTGAGGTTGCGCATATAGAGAACAGCCAGAAATTTCTGCGCAAAAAAATTGATGAATTTCTTGAGCCTGCCGTAGTCGTAGAACTTGCAGCCCTTCATCCAACGGGAAGCAGAATGAATGATATCAGGCTCTTTTTTTGCATTTTCTATCATTTCGGGGATGATGCTCAGGTCGAGCGCCATATCCGATGCAATCAGCAGGCTGTGCGAACCACGTGCGGCATCAATCGTATCGTTAACGCTTGCCATTCCCGGCCGGGTTTGTTTCATAATGACAATCGGAACATCGGTTTCGATTTTGCGGATTTCGTCAAGCACCTTATAGCAGTCGGGCGTTGTTCTCTCCTCGGAATAGCAGAGAATAATTTCCGCTAAATCATCATGGTTGCAGATTTCGAGAAGGGTATCAACGGTCTGCCTGAGAGTGTAAGTTTCCGTGACGGCACCTGCCATTATTGAAACATTTCTGAATTCTGACATTTAAATATCCTCGCTTGATATTTCGGGATTGAAGGTGATTCCGTTCTGACCGAACCAGGTAGCTTCAAGTGCATAGTCCTTCCAGTTGGTCGGGGTTGAAGCGTTATTGACAGAAACACGGTTTTTCTTTTCCGTAAGCGAAATGTTTTCATCGGCAAGAACAGCAGTGAAATATTCGTGCCAGTTCTTGCTGAATTCAACGCTGAAATTGTTGCGGTTAGGCAGCTTTAATGCCGTTTTCTGATATTCGATGAGTTCGTCGGCATCGTTTTCGCTTACACCGTACGAAACAAGGAGAGGTCTTATTTCTTCATAATAAGCATCGAGTCTGTAGATTGTATCGAGGTGAGGAACCTTTTTCGGAACCCATGTGATGTTGCCGTAAATTTCGTTGGCGTAGAGCTTTATCGGCTTTGCGTCGGCAATTGCCTTAAAAAATGAATAAAGCTTTTCATAAACCGAGTAACCGATGGAGTCCTTGTTTGCTTTGGCGTGACTGATTATTGCATTATAAAAATCTTCATATGGAATGCCAAACTCATAGTAAAGATAAATTGCGATGAATTTGAGAATTCCGCAATGGTGGTAGGATTCTTCAAAGCATGTGAAGATGTTGCAGGCAATCCAGTCCTCGGTCGGCAGGGTGTTTGTGCCGATTATATAATGAGTTTTTTCGCGGATTTCTTCATCGAATTCGCTGTGCGCCGTGAGAGCATCTATTTCAACGGTTTTGATACCGTGCTTCTTCATATATTCGGGTTCAGCCATGGGGGAGTTCGGGAGAATTTCGCAGTTATAGACGGTTATCAGCCTGTGCTGACCTGCGGCAAGAAGAGTTCCGATTCCTTTGCAGAAGCTTTCGTATGTTTCTCCGGGAAGACCCGCAAGAAGCTCGGAATAGGTGATGACTCCTTCTTTTTTATACATCGAGAGAAGCTGACTGAATTTTTCCATGCTGATGTTTTTCCTGCCGATGTTTTCAAGCACGGTCGGATCGAGGCTCTGGAATGAAATTGTTGCACCTTCTTTGCTCAGACCGTATTTGTCGAGCTTTCTGCTGATTTCAAAAACAACCTGCGGATTATGCTTTGCATAGTTGATGCGAAGCCTTTCGGGGCAGCCCGTTTTTTCTTTCACATTAATAAGATAATCGACTATCTCAATATCCCTCTTGAACTGACCGAAGTTTGAATCCGCACCCCAGATGAATTTAACATTATGCGCTGCCAGCCAGTCAATTTCCGCATATACTCTTTCAATCGGAAAAAGCCTGATTTTTGAACCGTTGCAGCCCCAGTCGCAATAGGTGCAGGAATTCGGGCAGCCTCTCGATGTTTCGAGAATCGCATCAAGCTGCATATCAGGATTTTCTTCAAAAATGCTGTCGAAAAGTCCCGTGAGGTAGGGCGAAGGATAATCTGTTTTATCAAGAATTTCAACGGGTGTTTTAGTGAAAGTGCCGTCGTAATTTCTGAATGAAAGATTGTTGATTGAAGCAAAATCGGGGTTATCTTTGAGAAGCTCAAGAAGAAGCGAACGGAAGGCTTCTTCGCCCTCTGCGTGAATGAGAAAATCGATAAACGGATACTTTTCAAGAAATGAGTTATCGGGCGGTACGTTGTGACCGCCGAAAAGAATCACGCATTCGGGATGTTTTGCCTTGATTTTCTTTGCAAGTGCAAGGTTATACTGCGTATTCCAGATATAGTTTGAGAACCCCACGAATGCAGGGGTTTCCATGCTTTCAACGGCTTTTTCCGTGTTTTCACGGGTAAAGACAAAGCGTTTGAAATCGTAATTTTCTTTTATGGTTTCGTCAGTAAACGCATAGGCAACAAGAAGCCCGACCGCATACGGAAGATACGCAGCCTTGAAGGAGTTGCCTGAATACACGTTGGATGCCTGAACCATGTAGATGTTTTTCATTTTATTTTCACCTTAAATTATCTGAATTGCAGACAGATGTTGTTTTTTGAACGGTATCCCGTGACATAGTCGCAGGTATATTTTGAAAGGTAAAGCAGAAGGTGGTCAAAATCCGAATAGTTGACCGGCCAGAGGCAATGCTTGTAGGTTTCAATGTAGTTTGTGTGGAAATCGCGCCTTATAGTACGCCTTTCGGACTGCGGAACGCCATCGATTTTATCTTTAAGAACAGTATAGAATTCGCCGGTGGTTTCAAAGCCTAAAAGACCGTTTTTGCCGATGAAGTTCATAAGAATAGCGTTCTTTTTGAGCGAGAAGTTTGATGGAGTGCAGCTGTTGACAATATCTCTGTGATCATACATAACAGCTATCGTTTCGTTGATTTCCTCACGGGTTTCGGTGGGATAGCCCATAATAAAAAGAATGTTGTTCCAGATTCCCGCTTCTCTTGCGTCGGTGAGAATTCTTATGCGTTCCGAAAGATCGATTCCTTTGTTCATCATTTTCATGACTCTTTCGGATTTCGCCTCATACCCCCAAAGACCTGCCCTCATTCCGGCACGGTAAAGATTTCTGAAGATTTCTTTGGTGAAGCCTTTTTCAAGGCGTACGAATGAATAGAAATATATTTCAAGATTATTATCGATAATTGCATTTGCAAGCTCATTATAATATTTCGGCGGTATCGCTTCATCAATGAAAATGAAGTGGTTTACGCCGTATCTGTTTATAAAATACTTTATTTCATCGATAACGTCGGGGATTTTCTTTGTATCGTAGCACTGTTGACCGTAATAATAGTCGCAGAAGGTGCATTTACCCCAGTAGCAGCCCTTTGAAAGCTGGATGGGAAGAACAGGTTCGGGTGAAAAGTAGCGTGAAAAATCATAGGAATCAAAGTCTGCATATGCAACTTCTCTGAAATCAAGCTCACGCGCAGGAGCGTTGCAGACTGCCTTGCCTTCGCTGAGATAAACAAGATTTGCAACGTCTGCCTTTTCTCTTTTGCTTTCGATGAATTCCGCAAGATGAATGATTGAAAGCTCACCGTCGCCGACGGAAAGATAATCGCAGTATTCGCCGAAAATTTCGGGATGTTTCATAAAGTCCGCTTTGTTCTGCGTAATGTAGTTACCGCCGATTGAAACCGGAATATCCGTTGCTGATTTGAGAAGTCTTGAAAGCGTGAATGCAGGAATAAGCTGACTTAAATCCGGCACGGAAATGCAGATGAGGTCATATTCATTTTGTTTTTCTTTGATTTCACTTGCCTTTTCTTCAAAAAATTCAATGAACATATTGAGAGACGGGTCCTTGCACTGAGAATCGATATTGACCCAGTCATATTTCAAAAGAGGATTTCCGAAATAATTATCGGAGATCATTTCATTCGGTGCAAACGGCAGGGAAGCGATTTTCAGCGCTTCCTGAACAATCTTTTTTGCCTCAAAGAGGATTTCAGGATTATAGAAATCGTCCTTGCTTTTAAGAACACGAACGGCATCCTCGCATTTTCCAACTGTTTCTTCAGGAATATATTCTCCGCCGAGAATATCGGCGATGCGCTTGTATTTCATCAGCATTGTCTGCTCTTCGACCGTATACGAACCGAAATTTCTGACCGCATCGGGATAATCGCGCGCGACAACTTCACCCAGAGTCCGGAAAAGCTCTTTTGCTTCGCCGAGTCTGCGTGCAAGGTTTTCTTTGGTAAGAATACGATTGAAAAATTCAATATTTAAATCCTTTATCTCGGTTTCATAGCCGTGTTTTTTCAGCTGAGCCGAAAGAAGCGGCAGAGCGAGATAGGGAGCGTTGGGTGTCCACTGAGGCGGAAAGAGTAACAATGCTTTCATTTTATCAGTCCTAAGCAATTATAAATATTTGACTTCAACTTTTTCTCTTGAATTGGTGCAGAGGGTTGCGCTTCTGCGCTTGCCGAACCAGATTATTTCACGGGCATAGTCTGCCCATGTGTCGATTTTCTTTTCAAGAGTTATGTCAAGACGGGTCTTCTTCTTTTCGAGAGGGGCGTATCTGTCATCATAAATATTTTCAAAATACGAATAGAAATCGTAGTCTGACTCAACGGCGAGAGTTTCCGTGTTCGGCAGTCGGAGAATATTTTTCTGATAAGCAAGAAGCTCCTTGCAGATTCTTTCGTCAATGCCGAGCGAATTTATAAAACCGTCGATATCATTCCAGAGTGAATCACGGTTATAGATAAGGTCAAGGAAAATTCCTTCTTCAAAGTACCAGCCGACCTTGCTGAAGATATCCTTCTGATAGCACCAGTCGGAAACCTCGGTATGTTCGGTTTTCCAGCGGATTTCCTCAAAAAGCTTATAGATGTATTTTGAGCTGTCGCTGAAAATATAATCGAGCAATCGGTTATAGAAATCGAAATAGCTCATGCCAAGCTCGTGCCTTGCATAGATTGCAAAACATCTGAGCAGACCGAGATGGTGGAAGCTCTGAAGGCAGACTGAGAACATATTTGCCTTGACCCACATATCCTTGCTCATTTCGTTGGTTTCAACAACAACGTTGTAGTATTCCTGAACGCCGTTGAAGTTTGCGGGATAGTGGATGCCGTGGAGTGGCTGACGCTCCCAGCGGATGCCGTATTTCTCTTTGAATTCCTTGCTTGCAATCGGTGCGTTGCAGTAGACCTGGCAGGTGTAAACCGTCATTGAGTTGTGCTGACCGTTTTCAAGCAGACGGCAAAGACCTTCGCAGAAGGTTTCGTATGATTCACCCGGCAAGCCGAGAATGAGTTCGGTATAGGTCGGGATTTTTTCTTCGGCGTATTTTGCCGTAAGGTCGGAATAATGCTCAAGAGTGAGATTCTTTCTGCCGATATTTTCGAGAGTTTGCGGGTCAAGCGACTGATAGGCGAGGGTTACGCCCTTGTCGATACCGCTGTGATTGAGAATTTTTCCGATTTCAAAAACGGTATCATCGCTGTTCTTTGCGTAGCAGGGCTTGAAAACCTGAGGATAGCCGTTTTTATTTTTTGCTTCGAGTACGTGATTTGCAATTTCAATATCACGCTCAACGATGCCGAAGTTCGCATCGGCACAGTAGCAGTAGGTGATTTTATGCTCCGACATCCAGTCGATATCGGCAAAAATTCTTTCCATTGGGAAAAGCCTGATTTTCTTTGTGAAGCACCAGTCACAGAATGCGCACGAATACGGGCATCCTCTGTTGGTTTCAAGGGTTGCGTGAAAATTGACCTTGGGGTATTCCTCAAGCATACGGTCAAAAAGACCTGCCGCATAGGGTGAGGGATAGTTGGTTATATCGTAAATTCTCTTTTTTTCAGTTGTGACAAAGCCGTCACCGTTTCTGTAAGATATATCGGGAATCTGTGAAAAATCATCACCGTTTCTGATTGCTTTGAGCATAAGAGCAAAAGGCTCTTCGCCTTCGGAATGCATGAGTACGTCAATGAACGGGTATTTTTCGAGAAGGCTTGTGTCGTCGGGTACATTGTGACCGCCGAAGACGATGAGGCATTCGGGATATTTCTCTTTTATCATCTCTGCGAGCTTAAGATTATATTCCATGTTCCAGATATAACATGAGAAACCGACAACCGCAGGGTCTTTTATTTTCTCAAAAGACTCCTCGAGTTTCAGTCGCATATAAAGAATATCCGCAAGCTCAAAATTCTCGCTGATTTCTTTGTCGCTCCAGGCATATGCGGCAAGGCAGCCCGCCGCATATGGCAGATATGCGATATAATCATTGTAGGTAACATTGACCTGAGCTAGGTAAACCTTCTTGGTGTTCATTTTATGAATTACTCCGTTTCGAAACTTTGATGTATGTGCTGTTGCTGTCTTTTTTGCCGTACCAGGCAACTATTCTTGCAAAATCCGACCATGACTCAAAGGGTTTTGCATCGACGGAAACAGTATTCACGGTCTTTTCAAGCGGAATGTGTTTTCCGTCAAGGGCATTAAGAAAATAGCTTGTGAAATCATAATTCAATTCAAGCTCTTTGTGACTGTCGAAGGGGCGCTTCGGCATTTCTCTCTGGAATTTGAGAAGCTCGTCAAAGATATCCTTTTCGATGCCGAATCCCGAAAGAAAATCTGCAATTTCGTCGTAGAATCTGTCGAGTTCATAGACGGTGCAGAGATATGCGTATTCTTCAAAGGTCCAGAGTACCTTGCCGAATCTTTCGTCTGCACAGCTTAAAGTACCCGTTTCGGCAAGCACCTCATCAAGGTGTTTTTCAATAATGGCAAAAGCTCTGCCTGCAACCGTTTCGGGATTTGACATAATGTGGTTAAGAAAGGATGAATAGAAATTCTTATAGGAACACAAACCTTCCTGAAAAAGATAGATTGAAAAAAACTGAAGCAGCCCCATGTGATGATAGCATTGCACCGCAAATGAAATGAGGTTCATTTTTTTCCAGTCATCGTTTGTCATTGAATATGTGGACGTGACAATGCTTGACCATTCGGGAACGTTGTCGTTTTCCTCAGGCTCTCTGTGAGGCTGGTTGAGAGGAATATGCGAAAGACCGATTTTGTGGCGCTTAACATATTCTTCCGTACCCATAACCGAGCAGGGAAGCCATTCGCAGTTGTGAATATATAAAGAGTTATGCTGACCGAGGGTCAGAAGCTTGTCTATGCCGTTAACAAAGCTTTCAACCGTTTCGCCCGGCAGACCGAGAATCAGCTCCGTATAGGTTGCGACACCTGCGTTGTTATAAAGCTCCATAAGCTCCGAGTAATATTCAATGCTGATGTTTTCTCTGCCGATGTTTTTCAGAACATCCTTATCCATTGACTGGAACGAAAGGGTGATGCCCTTGTTAAGACGGCTTTTTTCGAGTTTAAGCCCGATGTTGAACACGGTCTGAGTGCTGTTTTTTGCGTATGATGTCTGAAAGCCTACAGGTAGCCCTGTCTGCTGTTTTATTTCAACAATTTTGTCGGTTATTTCTTCGTCACGTTTAAACATTCCGAAGTTTGAGTCCGCAGCGCCGAGACCGTGAATGCGGTTATCTTTCATCCACTCGATTTCGCCGTAGATTCTTTCAATCGGGAATTTACGGATTTTGGATTTCATGCAGCTCCAGTCGCAGTATGCGCAGGAGTTGGGGCAGCCTCTCGAAGTTTCAATCAGTGCCATGAATTCCTTATCGGGGTTTTCTTTGAGAATTTTATCAAAATATCCGTTCAGATAGGGCGACGGAAAATCGCATTCGGTGGATATCATTTCGGGATTTGTGAGTATTCCGTCAGCCGTTCTCATTGAGATTCCGGGAATATCTTTGGCTGCATCAAGACCGATTAATGAACGCAGAAGCCTGCGGAAAATAACCTCGCCTTCTCCATGGAGAAGATAGTCAATCTGAGGGCATTCTTCGAGCATACCGCCGCCGGGTGCAACGTGGTGACCGCCGAAGATAACCACGCAGTCGGGATATTTTTCTTTTATTCGTCTTGCAACTTCTTTATTGAAATTGCAGTTCCATATATAGGTCGAAAAAGCAGCTACCGCAGGGTCACTGATTTTTTCAAGAACCGAGTCAGCAGGCTCACGCAGGAAAAAGATATCCTCAAGGCAGAAATTCTCCGCAACATCCTTATCCGCAAAGGCATAAGCGCAAAGCTGACCTGCGGTGTAAGGAATATGGGCAGTCTTGCCGTAAGAATAATTCACTTGAAAAAAATAGAGCTTCTTTTTCAAATAATCACGAGCCTTTCGTTAAAGTGCAAAATAAAGGGAGCAACACAATATAATCGGGTGTGGGCAACGCCCACCCTTAATTCTTCATTTTTAATTTTTCATTCTTCATTAAAAATATTATGGAGTGTTGCGCCTTTGCGCCTGCCGTACCAGACGGTTTCCCTTGCAAAGGTCGGCCAGTCCGAATAATTCTTTGCGGCGGTGAAGGTGATTTGTGTTTTCTTTTCGGCAAGCATGGGCTTTTCTTCGGCACCTATGCTGCGGAAATATGAAAGAAAATCATAGTCGGCTTCAAAATCCTTTTTGCTTTCAAAAGGACGTTTGACTGCGGCAAACTGGAATTCCAGAAGCTGAGAATAAATTTTTTCGTCTTTGAACAAAGGCTTCACAAATTCATCGGCAAGCCTTTTCAGTTCATCAAAATCATAAAGGAATTCAAGGAAAAGCCCTTCCTCGAAGAACCATGTTACATTTCCGAAAACAGGATTGCTGTGATTCCATTCGCCTTCGAGTGAGCCGTCAAGCTTTTTCTTTATTTCTCTGAAAAGTCTGCCTGCCGTTCCGATGTCATTGAGGCAGAAATTAAGCAGAGAGGTGTAGAAATCATAATAGTCAACGCCGAGTTCATAATATGCGTAAATTGCGATATATCGGAAAAGTCCCAGGCTGTGGAAGCACTGCAGACAGATTGAGAACAGATTTGCATAAACCCACGCATCTCTCGGAAGAGTGCTTGTTGAACGGACAAGATATGAATATTCGGGAACGGTGTCTTTTTTGCCCGTTGCGGAGTGGATATGGTTGAACCGTACCTTCATCGGCTCAATTTCAAATTTTTTCATGTATTCGGGATTGCACATGGGTGCGTTCGGCAGCAGCTCGCAGTAATAAACGCTGATTGAATTGTGCTGACCTGCTCTGAGAAGCTTGCACATTCCCTGACAGAAGCTTTCTGCCGTTTCGCCCGGCAGACCGAGAATAAGCTCGGAATAGGTGGGGATATTTGCTTTTGTGTAGTTTGCCATAAGACCCGAAAAATGCTCCATGGTGAGATTTTTTCGGTTAATATTTTTAAGCGCATCATCACAGAGGGTCTGGTATGCCATGGTTGCGCCCTTGTCAAGACCTCTGGAGTTAAGATTTTTTGAGATTTTGAAAACTCTTTCAGCGCTGTTCTTTTCGTAACAAGGTCTGAAAACCTTCGGGAATCCCGTTTTTTTGTTGAGTTCAACAATGTATTCCGCAATTTCTTCGTCACGCTCAAACATACCGAAGTTTGAATCGGCACAGAAGCAGTATTCAATTTTATGCTCCGAGAGCCATTTGATTTCGCCCTTGACTTTTTCAATCGGGAAAAGACGGAGCTTTTTATGGTTGCTCCAGTCGCAGTATGCGCAGTTGTAGGGGCAGCCGCGGTTTGTTTCGATGATTGTGTCAAACATTGTGTCGGGGTTCTTTTCGATAATCGAATCAAAAACCCCCGTGAGGTACGGTGAAGGATAATCTTCAACCGATTCAGGGCAATGGGGAGCGGTAAGAATATTGCATCCGTCCACATCTCTGAATGCAATGCCGTTGCATTCGCTCAGGTCATCGTCATTTTTAAGCGCTCTGAGAAGATTTGCCGTAACCTCTTCACCCTCGCCGAGAGTGAGAATATCAATATAATCATGCTTCAGGAATTCCATTCTGTCCGAAACGCTGTGACCGCCGAAAACGGTTATGCATCCGGGATATTTTTCTTTGACTGCTTTTGCAAGAGCCTTGTTGAATTCAACATTCCAGACATAGGTTGAAAATGCAACAATATAAGGCGATTCCATTCCGCTGACGATTTTATCGGTATCATCACGGCGGAAGATAATCTCCTTGAAATTGTATTCGGATGCGATATCGGATTGGCTTTTGCAGTACGCAACGATTGTTCCTGTTGCATAGGGGAGATAAACTGATTTGTCAAATGCAAAACCGACCTGAACAAAATAAATGTTTTTCAAGATTTATAACACCTGCTCCAAATCAAAAAGGGTTTGGTAATGTGCCGATGCAATATCGGCGGCATCCGACTCGTCAGAGCCGATAAGTATGTTTTTGCTCGTGCCTGCATTAATTCCTGCGAGCAAATCCGAACGGCGGTTGCCGACGGTGAGCGAATTTTCTGTATCAATTTCAATTCCGATTTGAGAAAAATCGGAAACAGCTTTCAAAATAAGACCCGGCTTGGGCTTTCTGCATGAGCATTCCGTTCTGTATTCCTCAATCGCAGCTTCGGGGTGGTGAGGACAATAATAATATCCGTCTGCAATGACGGAATGCTTTTCGCAAAGGAGAGAATCGATATATCCGTGAAGAATATCAACATCTTCTGTCTTATAAAGACTTTTTGCGATACCTGCTTGGTTTGTGACGATTATGACAAGATATCCCTTTTTTTTAAGCCCGGCGATCGCTTTATCGGCATCGGGGAGAAATTTAAAGTCCTCGGTGCGGTAAAGATGACCCGAATCGTGGTTAATTGTTCCGTCGCGGTCAAGAAAAACTGCTTTGCGTGTTCTTTTTGAAACAAGAAATTCTTTCTCCGCTTCGGCCTTGTGATAATTTTCGGGAATGCCGATATCGATAAAATATCCGTTGCTCTCAAGTACGCCAACGGAGCAGTATCCGCCTTCAAGAACAAGCTTTTCAAATGAGAACTTTTCTTCCGTCACGCCGTCAAGAACGTTTTTGTTGATAAAATAAATTCCGCCGTTGATGAGGCCTGAGGATTTAACGCCTTTTTCACGGAAGCCGACGAGTCTGCCGTTGTCTGTCGTAAGAAATCCCGAATGCTCTGCCCACGGAACTTCTCTTGCAGCGAGTGTAATCGGGCATCCCGCTTTTTCGTGAAGCTTCTGCATTTCGAAAAGGTCAACATCAAAAAAAGAATCTCCGTTGAGCGCAACGGCATAATCGCCACAGCACATACCGAGAGCTTTTTTTATTGCACCGCCCGTGCCGAGAGGGGAATCCTCCCTGCAGTAGTCGATAACCATTCCCCGATAGGTTCTTCCGATTGTGTTTTCGATGCATTCGGCAAGATATCCCGTTGAAATGATTACTCTGTGAATACCGTTTGTATAGAGATAATCAAGAAGATAGTGCAGGAACGGTTTGCCGCCTATCGGAGCAAGAGGCTTCGGAAGATTATCAATGCATGTTTTAAGACGTGTGCCGAAGCCGCCTGCGAGAACAATTGCTTCCATCAGGCATCTTCCTCCGCAATGATATCTTTTGTGCCGTCGGGCAGTTCAACGCCGTTATCATAAAACGCAACAAGAACGGAATCTTCATGATAGTCAAAAGTGTGGATGACATTCGGCTCTATAACAAACATATCACCTTTTTTGAAGTCGAAGAATTCTATTTTATCGCCGAGCTTTGCTTCAACGGTGAAGGAGCCTTCAACAACGTAGAAGCCTTCACGGTTAAGCTTGTGAAAATGTCTGCCTCTTTCAACGCCTGCTTTTGAAGTGCAGACATTAATCTGCTTATACCCCTCATGCACAAGCTGAATCAGGCTTCCTCGCTCGTCTTCAAAAACAAAATCGGGTTTTATTATCGTTATCATTTCTCGCTCCGTCAGTTGTTAACAATTATTTTTGTGCCTTCGTTTTCAAACCTGAACTTGATTTCAAGCATTCCTGAAAGAGAGCTTCTGACGCTTTCGTGCTTTTCTTCGGGAACATAGAAAAGAAGGCATCCGCCGCCGCCCGCACCGAGAAGCTTGCCTCCGAGTGCGCCTGCGGTCATGGCTTTCCGATATATTTCGTCTATGTAATCTGTAGATATTTTGTTGCTGATGCTTCTTTTGAGAAGCCATGTTTCATTGAGCAGTCTGCCGAAATCGTCGAGCGATGCAGACGGGTTGATGAGAATATCTTCCGCAACATCGACCATTTTCAGCATTTCGAGAAGTTCGGCTGTCTTTTGGTTCATGGCAACCTTTGTGGATTTTTGAATCTCAAATGAAAAACGTGAAAGTCCTGTAAAAAACATCAGCAGGTTGCCGTTCAGTTTTTGTTTTCTCTCTTCGGAAATACCGAGAGGGGTGACCGTATAGCTGTCTGCGTTAAAATCAATACGGTTGAAGCCGCCGAATGCCGCCGCTATCTGGTCCTGAATCCCACCGTCTTCTTTGCAAAGCGTACGTTCGAGATAAATCGCATCGTCTGCAAGCTCACGCTTGGTTTTGGTTACGCCCTGCATTGTGTAAAAAGCGTTGAGCAGACCGACCGAGAATGAACTGCTTGTGCCGAGTCCTGTTTTTGAGGGAATATCAGCATCGTAGTTCAGCGCAATTCTTTCCAGACCGAGCCATTCCATTGCGTTGCGGATTGCAGGGTGCTTTATTTCTTCAACGGAATTGACTTTTTCGATTTGTGCGTATGCAAGATAGGTTTTGTAATCGAAAAGAGGCGGAAGCTCACGCACATTGACGTGACAGTATTTATCAAAGGTTGTTGAGATGACTGCGCCCGAATGCTCGCGGTAAAATTCGGGGAAATCCGTTCCGCCGCCGAAAAATGACATTCTGACAGGCGTCTGCGAAATAATCATTCAAACACTCCTTCAAATCAGACTACCGAACATTATAACATATATAATATATTAAATCAACTGTTTTATTAATAAACAATATTAATGGGTTTTCCGTTGAGAAATGCTTCAACGTTTTCTCTGCAGATTTTCATAAGGCGCTCCCTTGTTTCGAAACCTGCCCATGCAATATGGGGAGTTATGAAGCAATTTTCAAGTCCGAAAAGAGGGTTGTCGGATTTGGGCGGTTCAACCGAAAGAACGTCAAGACCCGCACCTGCAATTTTGCCGTTTTTCAGTGCATCCGATAGGGCGGCTTCATCAACAACCTGACCTCTGGAAGTATTGATAAATATAGCGTTCGGCTTCATTTTTGAAAGAAAATCCGCATTAACCATTCCTTCTGTAAGAGGAGTCAGAGGACAGTGAACGGAAACAAAATCGCTCCTCGAAAGAAGCTCATCTTTTTCGCAGAATTCAACGCCTTCAAACGGTGCTGGATGGTTGGTCGATGCGACTACCTTCATGCCGAATGCAAGGGCAATTTTCGCAACAGCCTTGCCGATTTTTCCGAATCCGATGATTCCGAGAGTCTTTCCGCAAAGCTCCGTGAGGGGTGTTTTCCAATAGCAGAAATCCTTGCAGGATGACCATTCTCCCGAGTGTACGGATTCGCTGTGAATGCCGACGGCGTTGGTCATTTCAAGTATCAACGCAAAAACAAGCTGAGCCACCGCCGATGTGCTGTAAGACGGAATGTTGCAGACGGGAATGCCTTTTTCTTTACAGAATTCCCAGTCAACTATGTTATATCCCGTGCTGAGAAGGCCGATATATCTGAGGTTTGTGAGTGTTTCGAGAAGCTCTTTTCTCAGCGGAGTTTTGTTGGTTATAACGATGTCACAGCCCTTTGTTCTTTCGGCAATCAGCTCTGCGGGAGTGCGGTCATAAATTGTGCATTCTCCAAGCTTTTCAAGCCATTCCCAGGAAAGATCTCCGGGATTTTCCGTGTATCCGTCAAGAACGGTAATTTTCATATGATTTTCCTCCGTCATTTTCATGGGATATATTATAACACGTTTTTTATAAAAAGGTACTACTGTTTATAAATTATTTTTATTGACTTTATTTTAATTTTGGTATAAAATTTAAAGTTGGAAAAGTATCGGAAAATTCATACGGCAACAGGAGAAAAATAATGAAAGTTTTGCTTATAAACCCAGCCCCCGAACATTATACGAGAGCCCGATGCGCACCGCTCGGCGTTTTATCAATAGCAAGCTACCTCGAAGTCAAGGGTCACGATGTTAAGGTCCTCAACAGAGCCATAAAATCAACCGATATCAACGAGGAGCTTGATGAGTTCAAGCCCGATTTTGTGGGCTGTTCGCTTCTCACGGTTATGTCGGTTAAAGACTGCGTTGTTGTTTCCGAAGCGGCGAAAAAACGCGGAATCTGCGTTGTATGGGGCGGTCCCTATGTTTCCGCTATTCCCGAGATGACTCTTGAACTCGGCTGCATTGACATGATATCAATGGGCGAGGGTGAAGAGACCTGGCTTGAGCTTTGTGAAACCAAGGCAAAAGGCGGAGATATATATTCAATCAAGGGCCTTGCATATATGAAGGACGGCAAATTCGTCATGACTCCCGAAAGAGAGTTTACCGACCTTTCAACTCTGCCGACGCTCAATTTTGATTTGGTTGATGCGAAGAAAACGCTTTATAAAAACTACGATTACGACGGCATAATGGGCATGTATGTTTCAAAGGGCTGCAACGGAAGATGCACCTTCTGCTATAACCATGCTTTTCATAAGAGCTGCCGCCGCTCACGCCCGCTTGAGCATTTCATTTATGAAGCAAAGTTTGTCAAAGAAAAGTACGGTGCAAAGGCGTTTGCACTTGCAGATGAACTTTTCGGATATAACAAACAGACCCTTCATGAATTCTGCGATGCGCTTGATGAAGCGAATCTCGGCATGAACTGGGGCGGAATGACAAAAATCGGTCTTTTCGACAGAGAGGATTTTCAGCGTATGTATGATTCGGGCTGCAGATGGCTCGAATTCGGCGTTGAAAGCGGTTCGCAGACGACTCTTGCACGCATGAAAAAGGGTCTGAAGCTCAGCCGTGTTGAAGAGGATTTGAAAATCTGCAAGGAAATCGGAATTATAACCCTTTGCTATTTTATTGTCGGTTATCCCGACGAAACGGAAGAAGAACTGAGAGAAACCTGTGAGCTTGTTGAAAAAATCGGATATTCAAGATTTGTAAGCTCCTATTTCAGCCCTCTGCCCGGCTCGGAGATTTATGATACCCTTGTTGCCGAAGGCAGGTTAACTCCGCCTAAATCAATGAAAGAGTGCATGAAAACAAAGATTTTCTATTCTCCCAAGCCCAATCTTTCAAAGGTCAGCACTCTTGACCTCAAAGTTGTGCGTTCATATATGCTTTGGAAGAGCTTTACGGAAAAGAAATTTGATGAAAACGGAAAGATTAATTATGCAACCGCAAGAAAGGATATCATGGATGTTCTCAGAAGCCTTAAGGGTCACGGCTTTAAGGCGGGCGTTGAGCAGTTTGTGATGAGCGGATATGAATTCCTTGATATCTTCTTCTATGCGAATTTCTTCCCGAAAATACGCAAAAAATATAACATAGGCAGGAAATAACAATGAGGATTCTGTTTGTCAATCCGTCAATGGAGCGTTATACCCGTCAGATAAGTGCGCCTATAGGTCTTGTTTCAATTGCAACCTATCTGAAAGCCAACGGACATACGGTGAAAATAATTGACAGAACAATAAAAACAACAAATATCCGCAAGGAAATTGAGAGCTTTGCGCCCGATATCGTCGGCATTTCCGTTATCTCAACAAAATCCTTTGGTGATTCGGAAAAAATTTCGCTGACAGCAAAAAAATACGGTGCAAAGGTTGTCTGGGGAGGAATATTCGCATCACTTGACCCCGAGTTTATATTTAAGAATATAGATATTGACTTCGTTTCAATCGGCGAGGGTGAAGAAACCTGGCTTGAACTTGCAAATAGCCTTGAGTCGGGCGGCGACCCGAAAAAAATCGCAGGTCTTGCATATAAGGAAAACGGCAAGGTTGTTTATACTCCGGAAAGAGAGTTTACCGACCTTTCAATCCTTCCCCGAATGGATTTCAGTCTTATCGATGTCGATAAATATCTCGGCCCGATGTACGGCTGCAAAAAAACGGCGCTGCTTTACATTTCAAAGGGCTGCTACGGGCAGTGTACCTTCTGTTTCAACTCGAAATTCCACCGCAGCTGCCACAGAGAAAGACCGCTTGAAGTGTTCTTCGAAGAAGTAAAATATCTTATGGATAATCATGGGGTGGACTGCATTTATTTTGCTGATGAGCTTTTCGGGAAAAACAAGGCACATCTCAGATATCTTTGCGAAGCGTTTATCGAATCGGGGCTTGGCTTTAAATGGGTTGCTCAGACGAGAGCAGGTTATTTTGATCTTGAAGACTATAAGCTTATGAGGAAGGCAGGGTGTATCGCTGTTGATTTCGGCATTGAAACAGGTTCGCCTTCGATGCTTAAAGCAATCAAAAAGAACATCCCGTACGACAAAATAAAGCAGACCTTTGAGCTTTGCAGGGAAGCGGAGATCATAACCCTTGCAAACTTTATAATCGGGTTCCCCGACGAAACAGAGGAGCAGCTGAAAGATACGATAAAAATGGCAACGGATATTCCCGCAACTCAGAGAACGTTTTTCTTTTTCATGCCCGGACCGGGAAGTGAGCTTTACGAAAAGCTTGTTGCAAGCGGAAAATATGTTCCTCCCAAGACCTTCAGGGAATATACAAACGTGCAGTTTTACTATTCACCCAAACCCAATTTCTCAAAAATTCCGTCAAAGGAGCTTAAAGCAGTCAGAGCTTATTTTCTCTGGAAGGGGTTTTCAAGAAAGTATTTTTCTCAGACGGCAAGAACCTACGATATCGCAAAAAAAGATATTGTTGATGTTCTCAAGCAGTTCAAGGGTCATGATTTGCGCTTTGCAATTCAGCTGATTCTGATATCGGCATATGAATTTCTCGATATCTTCTGCTATGCGCATTTCTGCCCGTCGGTGATTAAAAAGTATAATTTGAATATTGATGAATAAATTAACGAAAGAACAGCGGTGAGCTTTTTGAAAAAAAGAAAAAAGCAAAAAAAACTTCTGCTTTTCGGCGGATTAATATTGATTCTGCTTTCTCTCGCTGTGTTTGTTTTGATAGTTTCGCTTCAGTTTGAAGAGCTTTGGCGGTGGTATGCACAAATCAAGAGTACCCTTGCGGAGCTTGAACGGCTTATCCTTACAATTGACATTGCATGGCTGTTCGCATTGGCGATTTTTCTGCTTTTTGCGGTAAAAAGCGTTATCCCGATTTACCCGACTTCAACCGTCTGTTTTCTGACAGGTGCGGTTCTTCCGATGTATTTTGCGATACCCGTCAACATTATCGGATTTACGATTCTGCTGACGGTGAGATACTTCTGGGGCAGGCGTTTCGGTGCTGGCAATGCATGGAAAATCATTTCAAAAACAGACACGCTGAGAAAGCTTATTCAGCAGGACGGAAAAGGAAATTCCGCCTTGCTTGTTGCGCTTAGGCTTGTTCCGGGGATTCCCGTCAACAGCATTTCGGGTATCTACGGCTCGTTTGATTTCGGCTATGTCAGGTTTGTTTTGTTTTCGGTTGTCGGCTTTATGCCGAGGCTGATTTCTTATACATTTGTGGGTCGTAATGTCTTTGACCCGCTTTCACCGGGATTCCTTGTTCCGATTATGATTATTATGTTTTTTACGGGTGTTTCGGCACTCTCTCTTAACGGTATCTGGATTACGGTTGAAAAAACAGTTGAATATATAAAAAACAGAAAACAAAAGAAAGGAAACGAAAAAAATGATTAAAACTTCGGTTCTCAAAGAAAAGCTCTGCACCGCAGAATTTGACGGTGCTTTGGAAAGAATTTACAAAAAAGATGACATTACGGCTCAGAAAGAAAGATATTCGGCAACGGTTTCAAGATTTGAAGCCCTTTTCGGTGCGGAGAGAGAGGTTGAAATTTATTCCGCTCCCGGAAGAACCGAGGTTGGCGGCAACCATACCGACCATAATCACGGTAAGGTTATGGCAGCAGGTGTTAATCTTGATGCGGTTGCGGTTGTTTCGCTGAACAATGAAAACATTGTCAGAGTTAAATCCGAGGGATATAAAATCGATGCGGTTGACCTTGATAACCTCGGTGTTATGCCTGCGGAAAGAGGCAGATCCGAATCGCTCATAAGAGGCGTATGTGCCGCTTTCAAAAACAGGGGCTATAACATCGGCGGATTTGATGCTGCAACGGTTTCCGACGTTCTTTCAGGCTCGGGTCTTTCATCGTCTGCAGCATTTGAGGTTCTTATCGGAACAATTCTCAACCATCTTTTCAATGACGGCAAGGTGAGTGCAGTTGAAATTGCGCAGATTGCTCAGTTCGCCGAAAACGAATATTTCGGCAAGCCCTGCGGACTTATGGACCAGATGGCTTGCTCGGTCGGCGGTTTTGTCAAGATTGATTTCAAAGACCCTGCAGTTCCCGTTATCAATAAAGTTGATTTTGATTTTGCATCCTGCAACCACGCTCTCTGCATCGTTGATACAGGCGGAAATCACGCTGATCTTACCGATGAATATGCGGCGGTCAGAGGAGAAATGGAAGCGGCAGCAGCCAAATTCGGCAAGTCTGTTCTCAGAGATGTTGATATCGCCGAATTCGAAAAGAATATTCCTCTTATCCGTGATTCTGTCGGTGACAGAGCGGTTCTCCGTGCAATGCATTTCTTTAACGAAAACAGAAGAGTTGAGCTTCTCGCATCCGCACTCGGAAACGGTGACTTCGAAGCCTTCAAGTCACTCATTATTGAAAGCGGCTTCTCATCATATATGTATAATCAGAATGTTTACACCTGCAAGGCGCCTGCGGATCAGCCAGTCAGTGTTGCGCTTGCTATCTGCCAGGATATTCTCAGCGGCAAAGGTGCGTGGAGAGTTCACGGCGGCGGCTTCGCAGGAACAATTCAGGCTTTTGTTCCCATGGATTTGCTCGATGAATTCAAGGCAAAAATCTGCGCCGTTTTCGGTGAAAAATCCTGCTATGTTCTCAATATCCGTCCCGAAGGCGGCGTAAAAGTTATCTGAGGAAGTAATTGGAATGAATAAATATAACGAAGTTTCTGCTTTGCTCGAAAGGCTTTGCTCGGCAAAGGGAGTTTCGGGTGCGGAAAACAGAGCGGCAGAGGTTGCCGCAGAACTTCTCGAAAAATATATGCCCGTAAAAATTGACCCTCTCGGCAGCGTTACGGGTACAATGGGTGAGGGGAATATTCATATTCTTCTCGATGCCCACCTTGACCAGATCGGTCTGGTCGTTACCGCCGTTGATGAGGACGGTTTTCTCAAGGTTGCGAAGTGCGGAGGCGCGGATATCCGTGTGCTTGCAGCAGCAGAGGTCACCGTACACGGTAAAGAGGATATTTTCGGTGTCATAACCTCAACTCCTCCCCACCTTTCAAAGCCTGAGGATTCATCAAAGGCGAAAGATTTTGACGAAATTGCCGTTGACATCGGCATGAAGCGTGAGGATGCGCTGAAGATAGTTTCGCCCGGTGACAGAATCACCTTTAACGGCAGCTTTTCAAGGCTGCTCGGTAACAGAGCTGCATCGCCCTCAATTGATGACAGAGCAGGTGTTGCGGCGATACTCAGATGCCTTGAATTTCTTAAAAACAAAAAACTTAACTGTAAACTCAGCGTGTTGTTTTCCGTTCAGGAAGAAACGGGCGGCAGCGGTGCGCAGACGGGTGCATTCTCGGCATGCGCTGATGAAGCAATTGCGGTTGATGTGAGCTTTGCAGCGGCACCCGGTATAAGCAGCGAAAAATATGCATCGCTCGGCGGCGGAACGATGATAGGCTATGCACCGTCGCTCGACTATGAAATGAGCAGATGTCTTTCTGAAATTGCGGAAAAAGAAAATATTCCCAATCAGCCCGAGGTTATGGGCGGCAAAACGGGTACGAACTGTGACGAGATTCAGGTTTCGGGCAAGGGTGTGAAGACCGCTCTGCTTTCAATTCCGCTTCGGAATATGCATACTGCCGTTGAGGTTTGTGATCTTGAAGATATTGAAAATACGGCAAGACTCATGGCTGAATATATTCTCGAAAGGAGCGCTGCAAATGCTTGAAACGATTAAGGAACTCTGCGCCATTTCGGGAATTTCAGGCAGAGAAAACTCCGTTCGTGACTATATAATTAAAAAAATTGAGGGTTATGCCGAGTACAGTATCGACCCACTCGGCAACCTTATTGTATTCAAAAAAGGCAAAAATCCCGCAAAAAACAAGGTTATGCTCGATGCTCATATGGATGAGGTCGGCATGATAATAACTGCAATTACATCTGACGGATTTCTGCGCTTTGCAAAGGTCGGCGGAATCGACAGCCGTGTTATGCTCGGACGTACCGTTAAAGTCGGAGAAAAGGGTGTAAGCGGTGTTATCGGAATAAAGCCTGTTCACCTTGTTGAAAAAGGTCAGGAGGCTGATATTCCGAAGCCCGATGAGCTTTATATCGATATCGGTGCGAAATCAAAAGAAGAAGCGGCAGAATATGTACGCCTCGGAGATGCAGCGTGGTTCGACAGTGATTTTGTTGAATTCGGTGACGGATTCATAAAAGCAAAAGCGCTTGATGACCGTGCAGGCTGTGCGATTCTGATTGAACTTATCAGAAGCGAGCTTGAATATGACACCTGGTTTTCGTTCAGCGTTCAGGAGGAAATCGGAACAAGGGGTGCAATGGCTTCGGCGTTTACAATTGCTCCCGACTATGCAATAGTTGTTGAAACAACGACTGCTGCCGATATTTCGGGCGTTAAAGATGAAAAAAGGGTCTGCATTTGCGGCGACGGCGGCGCTGTTTCGTTCATGGACAGAAGCACGATATATAACAGAGAGCTTTTTGATAAAGCATTTGAAGTTGCGAAAGAGCAGGATATTCTCTGTCAGCCCAAAACTCTTGTCGCAGGCGGCAATGATGCCGGTGCAATCCATAAAAGCAGAGGCGGCGTAAAGACGTTAACTGTTTCCGTGCCGTGCAGATATCTGCATTCGCCCGGATGTGTTATAAAATACAGCGATGCCGCCCAAAGCCTGAAACTTATTGGTGCAATGGCAGAGGAATTTGCAAAATGGTAAGGCTTATTGAAGATAAAACAGAACTTGATTTTTTGCCTGCAGACCCTTACGCTGCAAGGATAGCTGCCCTTGCCGATACCTACGGCACGGAGCGTTCTTTTGCGATGTTCTGGGTGCAGGCAGTTGACGGAGTTCCCGTTGCAGCGGTTTGCCGTGTTGACGGCAGTATGACCGTCTGCTGCATTGAAAACGCAGATTTTTCGGAGCTTTCCGCATTCGTGAATGCGGTTGGCTTTTTGAGTCTGACAAGTGATGCCGAAGTGATGAAAAAGCTTGGCTTCAAGCCGTCAAAAACGTCATTTACCGTTGAATATAAAGGCGGAGCGGTTATCGGTAAGACCGAAAAGGTACGTGACTGCGATAAAAGAAAAATCTATGATTTGCTCAGTCTTTGCGGCTTTGAACTCGGAGATTACAACGCATTTCTTGCCGATGTCTGTGCAAGGCTCAACAAAGGCACGGCATCCCTTTCAGCCGTTGTGAATAATAATGAATTGAGAGCTTGTGCGTTTGCACTTTTTGAGGGTACAAAAAGTGTTCTTCTCGGTGCGGTTGCAACGAATCCGTCGGCAAGGGGCAGGGGATATGCTTCGGAGCTTGTCGGTACTCTTGCCGAAGAAAAATCCGATAAAAAGGTTTTTCTCTTCTGCAGGAATGATTCGCTGGCTGAGTTTTACGCAAAAATCGGGTTTGAGAAAGTCGGCTGTTGGGCTGTTTTTGAAAAGTAATTGAGGAGGGATCGGGAATGTCACCAATCTGTATTGTTTTGGCGGCTGTCACAATTGTTTTTGCCGTCGGGTGCATTGCTTTCAGAAGAAAGGGTAAAGCATTCGAAGGCATGATGTGTAAATTCATGGCAAGCTTCGGCTTTATTTCGGTTGCCGTGGTCGGATATTCTCTGAATCCCGTTGATACATATTATTTCTGCATGATGTGCTTTTCCGTGCTTTTCGGATTTTTCGGCGATGTCCTTCTGGGCATCAAAGAGGTTGCACCTACCTTCAAAAGCAGGCTGG
Source organism: Clostridia bacterium (assembly GCA_017410195.1). Taxonomy (GTDB): domain Bacteria; phylum Bacillota; class Clostridia; order Oscillospirales; family Acutalibacteraceae; genus CAG-177. The sequence goes on from JAFQRF010000070.1 coordinate 69,057, forward strand.
TTGCGCTCGGCACGCTCTATTTTCTGGCAGGTCACGTTTTTGCTCTTTGCGCATTCATTTCGGCAAACGGGTTCAGCCTTCCCGCTCTTGTTGCGGGATTTTCTGGCGGAGTGTTTGCTCTGATTATGATGAAGGCTTTCAAAATGAAGATAGATTCAAAGCTGAAGCCCGTAATGACGGTGTATTATGCGGCACTTGTTTATAAGATGGCATCTGCTGCCGTGCTTGCGTTTAATACGCGTGAAACAGCATTTATCGTTGCATTCATCGGAACGGTTTTGTTTCTTATCAGCGACACCTGCCTCGGTCTGCTCTATTTTACCCCCGTCAAGAGAAAAAATATATGGGTAACCGCTGAGCTTTCAACCTATTATCCCGCGCAGATTTTGCTCGCAATGTCGGTTGCTCTTATGAAGTGAAAATAAAGGAGAAATGAAAAATGCTTATTAAAATTTCCGCATGGTTCCTCACGATGCTTATGCCGCTTGTAATTGCGTTCAACAGCATTTCTATCAATATTCCCGGTGCTGAAAATTCGGTTGAAATCATTTATGACTTTGCAAACGAAAAGGCAGGCTCTGCAGCAGGAACGGTAACTCTCGAAGCTTCCTTGGGCGGCGGATATGAGATTTACTGGGGTACTCAGGAAAGTGAAAAGCTCTCCGTTGACCTTGACGGTTATACGGTTTATTACAGCGAGCTTGCGGAAGTCACCGTTAAAAACGGCAGCGGCAGCAAGGATATTCATGAATTTACAGCTATTCCCGACGGAGCCGAAACCGTTCTTGCCTATAAAGCAGGCGTTAAGGTCGGCACATATGAGATACCCGAAAGCAAGCTTCCCGATAACGGAGAAAAGCTTTATTCCTTCGGTATTCTCAGCGACGTTCACTTTAACAGATACAATATGTCCCTTACCGGTGACGATGCATGTCTGACCTTCCCCAATGCCCTCAATTTCCTTGATAAATTCGATGTTTCCTTGGTTGGCATTTCGGGCGACATCTCCGCTGACGGCGAGAGAGATGCTTTTGAAAAGTATAACGGAATTGCATCAAATTATGATTTCCCCGTTTATACCTGCACGGGTAACCACGATGTGAGCGATTATTTTGCTCTTGAAAACTGGCAGGAGCTTATGAATACGGGTGTTTACGGCGAAACCAAGGCTGAAGGGGTAAAGAATGTTGCTGAAAACGGACTTGATTTTGTTTATGCGCCGGAAGAAGCAAGCGGAGATGTTTTCATATTCCTTTCACAGTATAAGTGGGATTACAACAGAGATGAAAGCCGTATTCTTACCGACGAACAGCTTAACTGGCTTGAAGCTCAGCTTGAAGCATATAAGGACACAACGGTTTATCTTTTCTTTCACACATTCCTTAACAACCCCGTTGAAGGCGAAGAACCCAAAATGGGTGAGGGCAATCTTCTGAATAACAAGGGTCATCATTATGACCTTCCCTTCACCGAAGGATGTCCCGATGAGGTGCGTTTTGAAGATATGATGGATAAGTATGAAAACGTTGTCTATTTCAACGGTCATTCGCATTGGGCATATGATATGCAGGAGATTAATCCCAATCTCAACATTGCGGATTATGACGGCGAATATGCAACAATGATTCACGTTTCAAGCGTATCCTCGCCCAGAAGAACCGAGGCAAATCTTGATGATACAACCGAGCATTACATGCGTTCATCCGAGGGCATGGTCGCGGCGGTTTATGAGGATTGCATCGTGATCACCGCCTGCGAATTCCTTAAAGGCGAGCTTCTTTCCTATGCGACTTATGTAGTTGAAAAATAAGAATAAGACATAGGTCATCCCCCCTTACGAAGCAAATTGTTCCGTAAGGGGGGATGCTCTGTATAAACTTACGCTCTGTTATTATCCTTGATTTTCTTTATCGCTCCTTTTTCAAGGCGTGAAACCTGAGCCTGGGATATGCCGATTTCGTCTGCAACCTCCATTTGCGTTTTGCCCTGCATAAAACGCAGATGGAGTATTTTCTTTTCACGCTCATTCAGATCTTTTATCGCCTGCTTCAGCAGAATTTCATCAAGCCAGCTTTCATCGTTCTCGCTGTCGCCGATTTGGTCCATGACGTAAATCGTATCACCGCCGTCGGAGTAAACCGGTTCATTAAGCGAAACGGGTTCAACTATCGCATCGAGTGCAAGAACAACGCTTTCCTTTGATATGCCGAGTTCCTTTGCGATTTCTTCGGGTGTCGGGTCACGTTCAAGCTCGTTTATCAGTCTTTCACGCACCTGCATGGCGTGATATGCCGTGTCTCTGACCGATCGGCTGACCCTCACGGGGTTGTTGTCTCTCAGATGTCTGCGTACTTCACCGATAATCATCGGGCATGCGTAGGTACTGAATCTGACGTCGAGTGACATATCAAAATTATCAATCGCTTTGATAAGACCGATACATCCTACTTGAAAAAGGTCATCGGGATTTTCACCTCTGTTGGCAAATCGCTGAATAACGCTCAGCACGAGCCTGAGATTTCCCGTCACAAGATCCTCTCTTGCTTTTTTGTCGCCGGCTCTTGCCTTTTTCAGCAGCTCCATTTTTTCACTTTCCTTAAGAACTTTCAGCTTTGCGGTGTTCACTCCGCAGATTTCAACCTTGTTGAATTGCAAAAAATCACCCCGATACATTTAATGGCAATTAAAGTATTGCCGGAATGTACCGGGGTTATTTATTTTTTTATCTGATTTCGTATGAAATGTTGAGGTCTGCATCAACCGTAACCTCAACCGTTATCGTTTCAAGGATTTCATATCTTTCAGCGTTTATTTCATATCCGTCTTCGGTTTCGACAATGGGATATCTGTCAACCTTTTCAAGGGTGAATGTTGCCGTGCCTTCTTTGAGTGCTTCGATAACAACAATGTCGTTGCCGCCTACAGGCATTTTTCCGTAAAGTTCTTCAAACAGTTCTTTTACGGTTTCAGCCGAAGGATAGTCTTCGGGCATATAGATGCTGCCGTAGGTGTCTGAAACGGGATAGATGTTGATAATTTCCGCTGTTTCGCTGTCGATGGATGCAGGTGAGAGTTCCCAACCGATAAGCTTTGAGCGATCCGAGGGAAGCTCGATTTTTGCAAGTCTGTTTTCATCGGTATAAACGATTTCGCCGTCTGCGGTGAGTGTGTATGCCTTGAACTGAGTTTCAAGAGGAGTGCCGTCAGGCGACATATATGTATAAAAAACAGCGTAGTTTTCATCCTTGAGAGATGTGTTGATAACATCAAAGGTGCATACTCCGTTTTCGGATTCGGGAGGCCATGTTCTGAGTTCGGGTGCGGACGTATCCGTAACCCAGTAACCGCCTTCTACGGGATTTTCTGCCGTGAGCGTTATGCCTTCGTCATAAGGAATGTATTTTTCGAGGTTATATGCAACAACCATATGATAATATTCGGTTTTACCGTTGTAGGGGTTGACAACCGCATTTGACTCAAAAATACCTTCAACCGATTTGCCGTTTTCGTTTGTCAAGGTAACTGCAGTTCTTCCGCTGCTGATGCCTTTGAGAGTGAAGGTCTGGTGTGAACCGAGAATTATTTCATCGGTGAGAACCGCAACATTTTCGTTTTCAACCTTGCATTCCCATACTTCACCGCTTGATGGATCGTAGTCCATAACAATTTTACCGAGATTGTCGCCGCTCAGCACGGTAAAAAACGAGGTCATCGAAAAGAAAAATGCCATAATCATTAAAAAGAAATTGAGCATGATTAATCCTCCTTATTTGCTTATAAGAAAATTATACCAGTGCATGTATGCAATGTCAACAAAAAAATTCAAAACAATAAAAAGCGAGTAAAACAGAGTAAAAAAGAGAATTGAGGAGCAAATCAAAGCAAAATATTTGAAAATTCTTGACCGAAACGGATTTTTCACGGATTTGTTAAAAAAATTGTTGACATTTGCAAGATTTTGCTCTATATTTTATTATACTATATAAAGTTAAAATAAGCCGCTTCGCCGCATACACGGCAAAGGCAGAGAGGGGCTGCATAATTGAAAAAAAATGCGATCATTGATTTGAAAAATATTTCCGTCACGTTCGGAAATAATCAGGTACTCAAAGACCTCAATTTATATATCCGTGATAAGGAGTTCATAACGCTTCTCGGTCCTTCGGGCTGCGGTAAAACAACAACTCTCAGGATTATTGCCGGATTCATCGAACCCGATGAAGGCGAGGTCATTTTTGAGGATAAAAAGATTAATGGTGTTCCTCCTCACAAAAGGCAGGTTAACACTGTTTTTCAGCGTTATGCCCTTTTTCCTCACCTGAATGTTTATGAAAATGTTGCTTTCGGTCTGAGAATCAGAAAAGTTCCCGAAAAGCAGATTAAAGAAACAGTCGAAGAGATGCTCGCACTTGTCAATCTCACGGGCTTTAATAAACGAAACATAAATTCACTTTCGGGCGGTCAGCAGCAGAGAGTTGCAATTGCCCGTGCGCTTGCAGTCAAGCCCAGAGTCCTTCTTCTTGATGAACCTCTCGGTGCGCTTGACTTGAAGCTCAGAAAGGATATGCAGGTTGAGCTTAAGAAGATTCAGCAGAGACTCGGCATCACATTTATTTATGTTACCCACGACCAGGAAGAGGCGCTTTCAATGTCGGATACCGTTGTTGTTATGGACGGCGGCGTTATCCAGCAGATAGGCACACCTCTTGATATATATAATGAACCCAAGAATGCTTTCGTTGCTGATTTCATCGGTGAGAGTAATATTCTTGACGGCGTTATGATTGACGACTGCCTTGTTGATTTTTCGGGTCACAGATTTGAGTGTCTCGACAAGGGCTTCGGCAAGAACGAGGCAGTTGACGTTGTTGTCCGTCCCGAAGACGTTGACGTTGTTGAACCTGAAAAGGGTATGCTCAGAGGCACCGTAACATCCGTAACCTTCAAGGGCGTTCATTTTGAAATCATCGTTGACATCGGCGGCTTCAAGTGGATGATTCAGACAACCGATTATCAGCCCGAGGGCGCAAAAATCGGTCTTTTCATCGAACCCGATGCAATTCATATTATGAAAAAGTCCGAATATTCGGGTATCTATGGCGACTACAGCTCCTTCAGCGAAGAATTCGATGAGCTTTCAAACGCAGAGGAGGAGGTGGAGGAATGAGCAGCCGTTCATCTCTTAAATCAAAGCTTGTTGCTTCACCTTATATTGTCTGGTCTGTGCTTTTTATAATCGCTCCGCTGATTTTTGTTGTTTATTATTCCTTTACCGATGCTTCGGGTGCATTCACTTTTGAAAACATAACCGCTCTGAGCAAGTATGCGCCGACTTTTCTGCGTTCAATCTGGTTCGGAATCGTAGCGACAATCATCTGCCTTATAATCGCTTTTCCGCTTGCTTACATAATTTCGCAAAAGACGGAAAAGGTTCAGAGAACAATGGTAATGCTCGTTATGCTGCCGATGTGGATGAGTTTTCTTATCAGAACTTATTCATGGATGGCACTTCTCCAGGATACGGGCATAATCAACAATCTTCTCGGTAAAATCGGAATTGACCCGATTCATATGATTAATACCGAGGGTGCGGTTATTCTCGGCATGGTCTATAATTTCCTGCCTTATATGATAATGCCGATTTATTCGGTTATGGCAAAGCTTGATTACAGCATGATTGAAGCCTGCCAGGATTTGGGAGGCAGCCGTCTTACAGTTGTCAGACGATGCATTATCCCGATGAGCATGCCCGGTATCGTTTCGGGTATCACAATGGTTTTCGTTCCGTCAGTCAGTACCTTCTATATTTCTCAGAAGCTCGGCGGCGGTTCGTTTGACCTTATCGGCGACGTTATTGAAAGACAGTTTCAGCAGTCTTATAATTATAACCTCGGCGCATCACTTTCGCTTGTGCTGATGGTGCTTATTCTTATCAGCATGGCGGTTATGAACCGTTTCACGGGTGACGATGAGGAGGGCATGGTTATATGAAAGCAGTTTCAAAGATTTATACTTTCCTTGTTTTCCTTTTCCTCTATGCACCGATTTTTGTAATGATTCTTTTTTCGTTCAACTCGTCAAGCAGCACGAGCGTATTTTCGGGTTTCTCGCTTGATTGGTATAAGGCACTTTTAGAGGACGATGCGACTCTCAGATCGCTTTATAACACAATAATTCTTGCCGTGTGTTCATCGGTAATAGCAACCGTTCTCGGCACTGCGGCGGCAGTCGGCATCGATAAATTCAAAAAAGGCCCGGTGCGTGCAAGCGTTATGGCTGTAACGAATATTCCCATGACGAATCCTGAAATCGTAACGGGTATATCGATGATGCTTCTGTTCGTTTTTGTGGGCAGACTCGTAAGCAAGGATGCCGTTCTCGGTTTTGGAACAATGCTTATTGCCCATGTAACGTTCAACCTGCCCTACGTTATTCTCAACGTGCTTCCCAAGCTTCGCCAGACTGACAGAAATCTTTCCGAAGCGGCGCAGGACTTGGGTTGTAAGCCTGTTACGGCGTTTTTTAAGGTTGTTCTTCCGTCAATTATGCCCGGTATCATCACGGGTATGATTATGGCGTTTACTCTTTCGCTTGATGATTTTATTATCAGTTATTTCACAAGCGGACCCGGCTTCCAGACTCTTCCGATTGCAATTTTCTCAATGACGAAGAAGCGAGTCAAGCCGGATATGTATGCTCTTTCGGCTCTGATTTTCGTGAGCATACTTGTTCTTCTCATACTTTACAACATCGCTCAGTCAAAGAGTGAGGAGAAAACCAAGAAAAAATAACACTTTCAAGTGGGGTGTTTTTATTGAAAATAAGAATTATTTCCGTGCTTTTCGCACTCATTCTTGCGATTCTGCCCTGCGTAACTGCAGTCGCTGCGGAGCAGAGCGAGATTGATGCGCTCAGAGGCACAACGCTCTATGTTTATAACTGGGGCGAATATATTTCCGACGGTGCCGATGATACTCTCGATGTCAATGAGGCATTTGAAGAAAAATACGGAATTGACGTTGTTTATGAAACCTACGATAACAACGAGGTTATGTATTCAAAGCTCAAGGGCGGCGGAGTTTCTTATGATGTTGTTATTCCGTCGGACTACATGATTGAAAGAATGATAGCTGAAGATATGCTTCAGCCCATTGATTTTTCAAATGTTCCCAATTACAAATATATTCCCGAAAAATACAGAAATCTTGCACACGATCCCGAGAACAGGTTTTCGGTTCCTTATACGGTCGGCATGGTAGGGCTTATATATAACACGGCAATGGTTGAAGAAGCTCCCGAAAGCTGGACTGCTCTTTGGGATGAAAATTATTCCAACAGCATTTTGATGTTCAATAATCCCCGTGATGCCTTTGCAATTGCGCAGAGTATTCTCGGAATGGATTATAACAATGAATCTCCCGCTTCGTGGAGAGTTGCCGCAGAGCTTCTCAAGGAGCAGAAGAATGTTTCTCCCGCATATGTAAACGATGAGGTTTTCCTTAAAATGGAATCGGGCGAAGCTGCGATGGCTCCTTATTACGCAGGTGACTTCCTCACAATGCAGGAGAATAATCCCGACTTGAGCTTTGTTTATCCCGAGGAGGGTGTCAACTTCTTTGTTGACGGTGCATGTATTCTCAAGGGCGCAAAGAATAAGCTTGCTGCAGAGCTTTACATCAATTTCCTTCTTGAACCTGAGGTGGCTCTTGCAAATGCGGAATATATCTGCTATGCAAGCCCGCATACCGAGGTTTATACAAATCCTGAATATTCCTTCTATGAGGATGAAATTCTTTATCCCGAGGACGGAAAGTTCAAAACTCAGCTTTTCCTTAATCTTGACCCTGAAATTCTTGCTCTTATGAGTACTCTCTGGGATGATGTCAAGAACTATGTTCCTTCAACCGGTTCAAGCAACCATGCATTTTTCTTCGGCGGAGATACGGATTCATCCGTCGTCACCGATGACGGAGAAGCGATGACTCCCGAGGCAAAGAGATATGCGCTTTATATCGGAATTTTCGCTGCAGTCTGTCTTGCATATGTTGTTTTCAGATATGCACGCAAGAAATACAGAGAGAATATATAATTATTACCGCTGTGTAAATTTTTTGCACGGCGGTTGATTTTTGCCTTGTCTTGTGCTATGATTTTGTAGCAAAAAAGAAAAAAGGAAGAGAAATAATGAAACATATAAAAATATTTGCCGTAATTGCGCTTTTGATTTGCGTTTTGCTTGCGTCATCGTGTTCTGTAAAGGATAATGAAAACGATTTCACAACAACCGTGCCGACTGTTGAACCTACATCGTCGGAAAATCTTTCGGGTGCGATTGATGCATTTATAAATTTAACCGAAACCTTTTTTATAAACGAAGACGAAACGGAGCATGATTTCAGCTACGGTGAGGATGAACCCGAAGAAACAGATGAACCGACTATGTATATTCCCGTGTCGCACACAAGTCCGCTGACGGAGATATTCACGGACAAAATCATTGAAGAAACAACAAAAGCCCGGTCGGAAGAAGCAACAGGCAAAAGAACCGTAACTCTCAGCTTTGCAGAGGGCAGAAGTCTCACTGAGATTTTCAAAATTCTTGATGAATACGAGGTTGCGGATTTTGACGAGCTTATGGAAACCGCCGCAACCTATGATTACAGCTATTATCCCCTTGTTGCAAAAATTCCTTCCGATACAAACCGCTGCTTCAAGCTTGAGGGTTATCTTTATCCCAGTACGTATGAATTTTACACCAATTCAAAACCTCAGGATGCCATAGGAAAATTCCTCAGAGGCGGCAAGGCGAATATCACCGATCAGATGGCGGCTCAGGCTTCGGCACTCGGCTACACGATGGATGAGGTGCTGACAGTTGCATCAATCGTTGAAAAAGAAGGCGGAAAGTCAAGCGAGGTTGCAAAGATTGCAGCCGTTATTTATAATCGGCTTGAAGCAGGAATGAAGCTTCAGATGGATTCTTCGATTTATTATATCGAACGCCATGTCAAGCCTTATCTTACGGGTGATATCAACCGCTACAACAGCTATTACAACACTTATAAATGCTCTGCACTGCCCGCAGGACCTATCTGTAACCCGGGTCTCAAAACAATCAACGCCGCGCTTAACCCCGCAGATGTTGATTATCTCTACTTCTGCCACGATGAAAACGCAAACTACTATTATGCGGAAACCTATGAGGAGCATCTTGAAAATCTTGAGCTTGCAGGAATTGATTAAAAGTTTAACCGCCTCGGTCAGCCGAAGCGGTTATTTTTTATTCGTGTGTGTATTGCCCGTGAATTCTCGTTTTTTCTCCCCTTTGAATTGCGAACGAAGGACAATGATGCAGGCAGCCGAGGCACATTGCGCACTTATCCTTTACCCAAACGGGCTTGCCGTTTCGGATTTCTATGGCATTAACGGGGCATTGCTCTGCGCAAAGACCGCAGCCGATACAGTTGCTACTGACGGAAAGCGTAGAAGTTTTACGCATTTCCTCGTATCCACCGTAGAATTTATCGCCGAAGGGGATTCTTCTTGAATCAAAATTTCCATTCACTTTTTTGCTTATTTTCTTAATTATTCCGTCGATTTTTATATCCGCTTTTCTGTTGGTTTCGCAAATCTTCTCCTTGTCGGATAAATCGTAGACGGGAGTCCAGGTGTCAGGCATTCTGACGGAATACTGCGCATCGGTTTTGATTCCTTTTTCTTTGAGTAAAGCTTTAATCATCTTGCTCGCACCGCCCGAAAAACCGCCGAAGGTGACGAGAGTGAAAACATAGCCTCTATGATTTAAATTCAGACGGTTTATGAAATCAATAACCGTCACGGGCAGACCGAAATTATAAACAGGGGTAATAAAACCAATGGTTTCGCCGTCTTTTGCATTGAAATCGAAAGCGCCTTTTTTCAGGCATTCGGTGACTGAAATTATTCTGTCACCTGTTGCATCGGCTATTCTTTTTGCGACGTGGCAGCTGTTACCCGTTGCTGAAAAATAAAATATCATAGTTTTCTCCAAAAAAGCTCAATCCGTTTGAGGATTGAGCCTTTAATTTTTATCCGAGCTTTGCAAGCTCTTTATAATTATCTTTAAGCGAATTGTAAAGTGATGAATAGACAGCGTGGCAAGCACGGTATTTTGCAGTGTTTGCGCCGTCGGGATTCGAGATTATTGCTTCGTCGGGTATCATTGCCTTGCAAGCCGTTGCAACATCGGGATAGATTCCCGAGCCTACCGCAGCAAGGATTGCAACGCCGAGTGCCGGACCTTCAGAGGATTTTGATGTCAGCACGGGCATATCGAAGGTGTCGCAAATCATACCTTTCCAGAGCTTGCTCTTTCCGCCGCCTCCGCAAAGAAGCATCGACTGCGGAGTGATGCCCATTTCTTTCAGCACAAGCAGACAGTCATAGAGAGAATAGGTGACGCCCTCCATTATTGCTCTGATGAAATGCGGGCGAGTGTGGATTGCGGAAAGTCCGAAGAAAACTCCTCTGCAGTCGGGGTCAAGATGCGGGGTTCTTTCGCCCATAAGATAGGGGAGATAGAGAAGCTTATCGCAGCCGATTGTGATTTCCGATGCTTTTTTGTCGGTGATGACGTAAACATCCTTACCCTCGCTTGCAGCCTGAGCGGATTCTTCGCCGCAAAAATTATTCTTGAACCATTGAAGCGAAAGTCCTGCACCCTGAGTTACACCCATAACGTGCCATGCACCGGGTACGGCACAGCAAAATGTGTGAACTCTGCCTTTGGGGTCGATGACGGGACTGTCTGTATGAGCGAAAACAACGCCCGATGTGCCGATAGTCGTGAAAGCTTTGCCTTCCTCAACAACGCCCATTCCGACTGCTGCGGCGGCATTGTCGCCTGCTCCGCCGACAACCGAAGTTGCAGTTGAAAGACCCGTCATTTCAGCGGTATCGCTGTTGATATATCCCGTGATTTCGGGGGATTCATAAACCTTTGCAAGATATTCTTCTTTTATGGAAAGTGCGTCAATCATAACCTCTGACCACTTTCTCTGCGGCACATCGAGAATCTGCATTCCCGATGCATCCGAAACCTCGGTTGCAAAGTCGCCCGTCAGTCTGAAACGGAGATAATCCTTGGGAAGCAGAATGTGGCGGCACTTCTCAAAAATCTCGGGTTCATTGTTCTTTACCCAGAGGATTTTTGATGCGGTGAAACCCGTTAGTGCGGGATTTGCGGTGATTTCGATGAGCTTATCTCTGCCGAGCATTTCGGTCAGCTCGTCGCATTCCTTGCCTGTTCTCTGGTCGCACCAGAGGATTGACGGACGCAGAACATTGCATTCCTCATCGAGCATAACAAGTCCGTGCATCTGACCCGAAATGCCGATTGAGATGATATCGTTTTTGTCAACACCGCTGTCTGAAACAACCTTTGAAAGCGTTTCAATTGCGGCATCGTACCAATCGTGGGGATTTTGCTCCGCCCAGCCGTTATGAGGCTGGAGCAGTTCGTATTCGCGGCTTGCCGAAGCAACGGCCGTTCCCTTTTCATCAAAGAGAACGGTTTTTGTTGCCGAGGTACCGAGGTCTATACCGATAAAATATTTCATATTATTCACCAAACATAATGCCGTTTATTGCGGACTGAAGGTATTCCTGCTTGCCCGAGCCGGGGTCGGCGCACTTGCCGAGTGAGCAGGCATAAGCCGAAAGCTCCTCGAGAGTTGCTTCACCGTCAGCAATCTTCTTGCCGATACCCGAGTTGAAGCTTGAATATCTTTCAGCCTTGAAGCTGTCGATTGTGCCGTCTTCAATGATTTTTGCGGCTTTGATAAGACCGAGTGCAAATGTATCCATGCCGAGAATGAAGCCGAGAACCATATCCTCACGGGTGTTGCTGGGTCTGCGGTTCTTTGCGTCAAAGTTAAGACCGCCGTTTTTCATACCGCCTGCTTTGAGAACCTCGTACATACACATTGTTGCCGAGTAAACGTCAAACGGGAATTCGTCTGTATCCCAGCCGAGTACGGGGTCGCCCTGGTTGGCATCAATTGAACCGAGCATGCCGTTGATTGCGGAAATGCGGAGTTCGTGTTCAAAGGTGTGACCTGCGAGGAGAGCGTGGTTTGCTTCTATGTTCATCTTGAAATCTTTGTCAAGACCGTACTGACGCAGGAATCCGATAGCGGTTGCAGCATCGAAATCGTACTGATGCTTCATAGGCTCCTTCGGCTTGGGTTCAATGTAGAAATCGCCCTCAAAGCCGATGCTTCTGCCGTAGTCAACAGCCATCTTCATAAGGCGTGCAATGTTTTCCTGCTCAAACTTAACATCGGTGTTGAGAAGGGTTTCGTAGCCCTCTCTGCCGCCCCAGAAAACGTAACCCTTACCGCCGAGTTTTACGGTGATATCAAGAGCCTTTTTTATTTGAGCTGCTGCGAAGCAGTAAACATCAGCGCTGTTGGTGCTGCCTGCGCCGTTCATAAAGCGGGGATTTGAAAACATATTTGCGGTACCCCAGAGGCACTTGATGCCTGTTTCGTTCATCTTTTCGAGAATGTAATCGCTGATTTCGTCAAGTCTTGCGTTTGTTTCGTTGATATCCTCTGCTTCGGGAACAAGGTCAACATCGTGGAAGCAGAAATTCTCAACGCCGAGCTTCTGCATAAATTCGAAGCCTGCATCAACCTTTGCTTTTGCGTGAGCCATAGTGCCTTTTTCGGTGCCGAAGGACTTGTCGGCTGTATCTCTGCCGAACATATCCGTTCCTGCCGCACCGAGGTTGTGCCACCAGGCCATAGCAAAGTTGAGGTGTTCTTTCATTGTTTTGCCCATAATAACTCTGTCTGCATCGTAGTATTTGAAGGCAAACGGATTTTTGCTCGAAGCACCCTCAAATTTAACTTTTTCAATAAAATCAAAATACATTTTTCATCACTCCGAATATAAAATATTGTGACAGATATAGGATAACATATCATTTATAAAAAGTCCATACTAAAAAACACCCCACGGATAATCTGCTTCTGATTTCCGTGGGGATTTGTTTGTTTGATTATTCAGCGTCGTCAGCGTTTTCCCAGTTGTGCCATACAGCCTGAACGTCGTCATTATCTTCAAACATTTCAAGCATCTTTGCCATATTCTTTATGTCGTCGGGATTGGTGAGAGCTGTGTATGTTGAGGGAACATATTCAACCTCTGCCGAAACAAAAGCATAGCCTTTTGCTTCAAGGTCTTCTCTGACTGCGCCGCAGTCGTTGGGCTCGGTTCTGATTTCAAAAACGCCTTCGTCGTCTGTGATGAAATCGGTTGCGCCTGCTTCAAGAGCGTCCTCCATAAGCTTGTCTTCGTCAACGCCCTCTGCTTCAACAACAAGAACACCCTGCTTTGAGAACATAAATGAAACGCAGCCTGACTGACCCATGTTTCCGCCGTATTTATCAAAATAATGACGCACATCGCCTGCAGTTCTGTTTCTGTTATCGGTGAGAGCTTCAACGATAACCGCAACGCCTGAGGGACCGTAGCCTTCGTAGACGATTTCTTCGTAGTCTGCGCCGCCTGTTTCGCCTGCAGCCTTCTTAATTATTCTTTCGATGTTATCGTTGGGAACATTATTGGCTTTAGCTTTTGCAATAACATCCTTGAGCTTTGAGTTTGATGCGGGGTCGGGACCGCCTTCGCGGACAACAACAGCGATTTCTCTGCCGATTTTGGTGAAGATTTTTGCACGCTGATTGTCGGTTTTTTCTTTTTTACGTTTAATGGTACTCCATTTTGAATGGCCTGACATTTATAAAACCTCTCTTTGGATAATTTTAACCTAAATATTATATAATACTATCTCATGTATTGTCAAGAGAATAATGATTATCCTAAATCCCAAACATTAAATATTGTTCCGTCATCAATGGTTGATGCCTCTCCGAATACTTCTGCGAAATCGTCTGATTTTTCACCATCAAAAATCAGGCATTCGTTTTCTGTATCAACGGTGAAATAATATTCAGCTCCATCATTTGCTGCGAATTTTGCCGTGGTTTTGTCGGGCATGCTGTAAGTACCTTCAATGAGCATATCGTCCATAACGTCGAAGGTTATAATGAATGTTTCATTATCCATGAGATATATTCTGGGGTAGTCATCTTCTTCTATGCAGTATACAGAGTCAGTAAGATTTCCGCCTCTGACCATAGCGGGCGCACATCCGTTGAGCATAACAACGAACGCAAGTATTAAGACTGCAAAGATTTTCTTGAAATGTTTCATTTTTTTTGCTCCTTTATATTGTCTTTTTAAAGCCTTTTCCGAGTATCTCGTTGGCTTCGCTAACGATAATGAATGTTTTGTCGTCAACGGATTTGACTGTTTTGATTATCCCTGAAATTTCATGCTTTCTTGCAACGCAGAGAAGAATATTTTTGCTGTCACCCGTGTATGCGCCGACTGCAGGAATAATCGAAACTCCTCTCGGCGACGAGCTGACAATTGCCTTTGAAACCTCGTCTGCTTTTTCGGAAACAATCATAAGCATCTTTCCGTTGCCCGTGCCGTAAATCATCGAGTCGATGACCTTTGTGCTGACGTAGATGAGGATGATTGCATAAAGACCGCTCTCAATGCTGCCGAAAACGAACATTCCTGCAGCAACAACAATCGCATCCGCAATAAGAACAACGTTGCCGACCGTTATATGAGGCCATCGTTTGTGAGCGAGCCTTGCAACGATATCCGTACCTCCGCTGGTTGCGCCCGTAATCATTATAAGACCGAGTCCGGCGCCTTGGAAAATTCCGCAGAAAAGAGCGGCAAGAATCTTATTGCCCGTATACTCGGGTGCGAAAAGCGCAACAACGTCAAGCGCCGTTGAAAGCAGGATTGTTACCCACAGCGTTCTTGCGACAAGCTGTTTACCGAGAAAAATCATCATCAATATCAGCAGGGGGATGTTGAGGGCAAAATTGACCGTACCGACGGGAACATCAAAAAGATAGTTCAGAATGACCGCAACACCCGTAACGCCGCTCTGAGCAATATCGTTGGGAACGGAGAAGCAGTTAACGCCGATTGAGTAAAGAACACAGCCGACAATCCACAGACCGTTATTTTTCAGCAGCTCAACTGCCTTCGTTTTATTCATATTTTACCCCTTCATCTGTTTCTTTGATTGCGTTGAAAATTTCTCTGATTCTTTCTGTTTCGCCTTTGAGATAAAGCCAGCCGAAAAGACTTTCGAGTCCTGTTGCATAGTGGTAATCGGCACTTGATGCATGCTTGGGAATTGCTCCCGTGTGGGCGTTTCTGCCTCTTTTGAAAACCGCAAGTTCATCGTCGGTCAGCATTGGCATAATGCTTCTTATTCCGTCTGCCTGAGCCTTTGCACAGACTCTTTTGCTTGCAGTTGAATGGAGGTCTTTGACGGGTCTGTTTGCCTCGCAGATGAGTTCGCTTCTCACGAGCAGATCAAAAACCGTGTCGCCCATAAACGCAAGGGTCAGCGGACTGAGAGATGAAACGTCCGCCGTTTTTTCAAGTAATGAGTTCAAATATTTATACCCCCGAAATCAGTTGACAAAATCAAATTCAAGGTCGTAAATCGAAACGGTATCGCCCTCGTTGATTCCTCTTTCGCGCAGGGCATCTATGATGCCGCTTGAGATGAGAATTCTCTGAAAATACTGGAGCGATTCATAATCGTCAAGGTCTGTTCTCTGAAGAATTTTGAGAAGCCAGGGAGCTTCAACAAAATAAATATCTTCCTCAACACGGATTGAGAAGCCTTTGTCGTTCTGCTTTTCAAACATTTCAAGAGGAATGTTTTCGGCTTCATATTTTTTGATGGGAGGAAGAGTCTGAAGCTTGTTCCACACGGTGTTGATAAGTTCTTGCGTACCCTCAAGAATGGGTGCGCACATTGTATGGTATTCGTAGCCCTTTTCGGTGAAATATTTCTCGAGTCTTTCGAGCTGTTCATCGGTTGCAAGGTCAATTTTGTTTGCTGCAACAATCTGAGGACGTTTTGCAAGCTCGGGGTCGAACTTTTCAAGCTCCTTGTTGATGATTTCAAAATCTTCAATCGGATCTCTGCCCTCGCTGCCTGCGGCATCAACAATGTGAACAAGCAGTCTGCAGCGGTCAACATGACGGAGAAATTCGTGACCGAGTCCCACTCCGTCACCTGCACCTTCGATAAGACCGGGAATATCCGCCATAACAAACGAGCTGCCCTCGCCGAGCGATACAACGCCGAGAACGGGGGTAAGAGTTGTAAAATGGTAATTTGCAATTATGGGCTTTGCCTGACTGACAACCGAAACAAGTGTTGACTTGCCTACGTTCGGGAAGCCGAGCAGACCGACATCCGCAAGAAGCTTCAGTTCAAGACTGACCTCCCATTCTTCGCCGGGAGTACCGTTTTTTGCGAATCTCGGCACCTGCCTTGTGGGTGTTGCAAAGTGGGGATTTCCCCATCCTCCTCTGCCGCCCTTTGCAGCAATGAAAGGCTCATCGCCCGACATATCTGCCATAACAGCGCCGCTTTCAACCTCACGGATTATTGTTCCTCTGGGAACTTTAATCACAAGGTCTTCGCCGCCTCTGCCATTTTTGCGCCCGCCCGAACCGTTTTCGCCGTTTGAAGCGGTGTATTTTCTTTTATAGCGGAAATCGGCAAGGGTTGCGAGGTTGTCGTCAACCTGAAAAACAATATTGCCGCCTCTGCCGCCGTCGCCGCCATCGGGTCCGCCTGCAGCAACGTATTTTTCTCTCCGGAAGCTGACAGCACCGTTGCCGCCGCTGCCTGCTTTTATTTTTATTTTCGCAATATCAACAAACATTTTTCATTTTCCTTCTTTTAGATATATGTTTACATTATGCATTATACCCCATAATTCAAAGATTTACAATAGCTTTTTGAGCCTCTTTCAAAAAACTTTAATTGTTTACAAAATTTTTACTATTATTTTTATAAAATATGTGCTATAATATTTTGAATATCAAAATGGGTGAGTATCGGCAGGTGAAAGAATGGCTGTTTTAATCAGCGGAGTGCAAACGGGCAGCATTGCTCAAAAGAAAAAAATCAGTAAAGGCGACAGATTAATAAGCATCAACGGCAACGAGATAAACGATGTTCTGGATTACCGTTTTTATATAAACGAAACAAAGCTTATTCTTTCGCTTGAAACGGCAGACGGCAAATCAAAGCTTGCAATGATAAAAAAAGGCGAGTTTGAGGATATAGGTCTGGAGTTTGAAACATACCTTATGGACAAGCAGAGGAGCTGCAAAAACAAATGCATTTTCTGCTTTATTGACCAGCTTCCGAAGGGACTGCGCAAGAGCCTTTATTTCAAGGATGACGATTCAAGGCTTTCGTTCCTTTTCGGAAACTATATAACGCTCACAAATCTGACCGACAGCGAAGCTGAGCGCATAATCAAAATGCACATCAGCCCCGTCAACATTTCGATTCAGACGATGAACCCCGAGCTTCGTGTGAAGATGATGGCAAACCCAAAGGCAGGCGAATCACTTAAATATCTTTATCGTTTCGCGGAAGCGGGAATAGCAATCAATACTCAGCTTGTGCTTTGCCCGGGAATAAATGACGGTAAGGAACTGGAATTCAGCCTCAATGAGCTTTCAAAGCTTTATCCCGCAGTGCAGAGCATTGCGGCGGTACCCGTCGGACTTTCCGACCACAGAGATGGGCTTTATCCCATTGAGCCGTATACCGAAAAAACGGCAGGGGGCACAATTGACCTGATTGACCGCTTCAACGAAAAATTCAAAGAAGAACACGGCGAAATCATTGCATATGCTGCGGATGAATTTTATCTCAAAGCAAAAAGAAAAATGCCCGATGCGGAATATTATAATGACTTTCCGCAGCTTGAAAACGGAGTCGGAATGTGGGCGCTCCTCAAATCGGAATTCGAGGATGCTCTTGAAAACTGTGAAATAACCGAACTTGACCGCCGTGTGACTGCGGTTACGGGCAGGGCGGCGTATCCGCTGATATCGGCTCTCGCAAGGAAGGCGGAAGAAAAAATAAAAGGTCTTAAGGTCAACGTTGTTGCGGCTGAAAACAGACTTCTCGGATCAATGATAACTGTTTCGGGTCTGCTGTGCGGAGCTGATATTGCGGCAGCGGTTGACGGGACTGATCTCGGTGAGGAGCTTATCATCCCGCCCAACTGTCTGAGAAGTGAGGGTGATATGTTTCTCGACGATATGACGGTTGAAGAGCTTTCGGATAAATTGAAAATAAGAATTACACAGAACGGACCCGGCGGAGAGGATTTGCTTTCCGCTTTTACAGGAGGGATTTTATAATATGGCAGGTAATGTTGTTGCGATTGTCGGCAGACCGAATGTCGGCAAATCGACGCTTTTCAATAAGCTTGTGGGTGCAAGGCTCTCGATAGTCGATGACACCCCGGGAGTAACAAGAGACCGCATTTACGGCGACTGCGAGTGGCTTGGCAGGCATTTTATGCTTATCGATACCGGTGGTATTGAACCATATTCGGATGATATCATCCTCAAACAGATGAGAAGACAGGCTCAGCTTGCAATCGACAGCGCAGACGTAATTATTCTCGTCACGGATATCCGTACGGGTGTTGTTGCAACCGACAGTGAGGTTGCGGCGATGCTCCAGAAGAGCGGTAAGCCCGTTATTCTCTGCGTCAACAAGTGCGATACTCCGGGTGAGCTTCCTCCCGATTACTATGAATTTTATAATCTCGGTCTCGGTGATCCGATGCCCGTTTCGTCGGTGCACGGTATGGGTACGGGCGACCTTCTTGATGAGGTACTCAAGTATCTCCCCGAAGAGGAAACAGAGGAAGACGAAGACGACGCAATTAAGGTTGCCGTTATCGGTAAGCCCAATGCGGGCAAATCATCGCTTGTCAACGCCGTACTCGGCGAAGACAGAATGATTGTTTCCGACATCGCAGGCACAACCCGAGATGCAACGGATTCGATTGTTGAAAACGAACACGGAAAGTTTGTTTTTATCGATACTGCGGGGCTTCGCAGAAAGAGCCGCGTTTATGACCAGATAGAGAAATATTCGGTTATCCGTGCAAGGATGGCGGTTGAAAGAGCGCAGGTATGTGTTATTATGATTGATGCAACCGAAGGCTTTACCGAGCAGGACTCAAAGGTTGCGGGCATTGCTCACGAAATGGGCAAGGCATGCATTATCGCCGTCAATAAATGGGATGCCGTTGAAAAAGACGGCAAGACCATGGACAGCATGAGAAAACAGCTTATGAAGGATTTCTCATTCATGAGTTATGCTCCGATAATCTTCATCTCCGCAAAGGAAAAAATCAGACTTGACCGTCTGTTTGAGCTTATCAAGTTTGTTGATACACAGAACGCAATGCGTATCTCAACGGGCAAACTCAACGACGTGCTTGCGGACGCAACGGCGAGAGTTCAGCCGCCGTCGGACAAAGGTAAGCGCCTCAAGATTTACTATATGACCCAGGCTTCAACAAGACCGCCGACATTCGTGTGCTTTGTCAATAATGCCGAGCTTTTCCACTACAGCTATCAGCGTTATCTTGACAATCAGATAAGAGAGGTTTTCGGCCTTGAAGGCACGCCCACAAGAATGGTAATCCGTGAAAGAGAGTCGAACAAAAAATGATAGTTCTCGGAATTGACCCGGGATATGCGATAGTCGGTTACGGAGTGGTTGAATATCACAACAATCATTTCAGAATGCTGGATTTCGGCGCAATAACAACCGAGGCGCATACTCCGTTTAACGAAAGACTCGAAAGAATATATAATTGCATGTGTATGCTGATTGACAGATACCATCCCGATGCACTGGCAATCGAAAAGCTTTTTTTCAACACCAATCAGAAAACGGCGATTGACGTTGCACAGGCGAGGGGAGTGCTTGCGCTTGCGGCTCAGCAGGCAAGGATGCCGATTTTTGAATATACACCGCTTCAGGTAAAGCAGAGCGTTGTCGGTTACGGCAGGGCGGAGAAGAAGCAGGTTCAGGAGATGACGAGAGTCATGCTCAATCTCGAAAAAATCCCCAAACCCGACGATGCCGCCGATGCTCTTGCGATGGCTATCTGCCACTGCCACAGCGCAGGCTCGCTGATCGGTTCGCTGCGGTCGCGGTGATAATTCGCAATAAAAAATTAAAACGAATAATGAATAATCTCGGAAGGGCTTCGCCCTTACCCGATTGCGTAAATGAATAAACGTAGGGCGGCTTGCCCTCAAGCCGCCGCGGATTACAAATAATTGCAACGGCGGGATGTGGGCATCCCGCCCTACTCCGAATTATCCGTTTTACTCTTAATCAAAAACAAGGAGCAAAAAATGTTCTACAGCTTAACAGGAAAAATTGTTTTTATCGATGAAAACAGCGTTGCGCTTGAATGCGGCGGCGTTGCTTTCAGACTTTACACAACCTTGAACACGCTCAGAAAGTGCGCCGATATCGGTCAGACACAGACTCTCTATACCCACCTCAATGTGCGTGAGGATGCGCTCGATCTTTTCGGCTTTGCCGATAAGAATGAACTCGACTGCTTCAAGATGCTCACTGGTGTTTCGGGTGTAGGTCCCAAGGCAGGGCTTGCGATTCTTTCGCAGCTTACTCCCGATATGCTCGCCGTCAGTGTTGCGGGCGGAGACGTGAAGGCGATTACCGCCGCACAGGGAGTAGGTCCCAAAATTGCGCAGAGAATCGTGCTTGAGCTCAAGGGCAAGCTCGATGTCTTTGCGACAAGCTCCGAAGCTCTCGGCAATATTGCCGCCGCTCAGAAGGCAACTGTCAGCTATGCGGGCGAGGATGCGGTCAATGCTCTCGTCATGCTCGGTTACAGCAAATCCGAGGCAAGCATTGCGGTCGGCAGACTCGACGGAAATCTTTCAACCGAAGAAATGATAAAGCAGGCTCTCAAGGTGCTTGCAAAGAACATATAAAGGAGGAACATTATGGATTTTGATTTTGAAAACAGAATTGTTGCTCCCGAATTTTCATCCGCAGAGGATAATGATATAGAAATTTCACTCCGACCCAAAGAACTCGGTGAATATATCGGTCAGGACAAGGTTAAGGAGAATCTTTCGATATATATTGAAGCGGCGCGCCGCAGAAACGAGCCGCTTGACCACGTTTTGCTCTACGGACCTCCGGGTCTGGGCAAAACAACTCTCGCAGGAATCATTGCCAACGAAATGGGAGTCAATTTCCGTGTCACAAGCGGCCCAGCCATCGAGAAACCGGGCGACCTTGCCGCACTTCTGACCAATCTCAACGAGGGCGATGTACTTTTTATTGATGAAATCCACCGCCTTTCCAGAGCGGTTGAAGAAGTGCTTTACCCTGCAATGGAGGATAACGTGCTTGATATCATCATCGGCAAAGGCCCTTCCGCACGCTCGATAAGACTTGATTTGCACAAGTTCACCCTTGTCGGCGCAACAACAAGAGCAGGTCAGCTCAGCGCACCTCTGCGCGACCGTTTCGGAGTTATTCTCCGCTTGGAGCTTTATAGTCCCGAGCAGCTTTCGCAGATTGTCAACCGAAGTGCAGGCATTCTTGATATCGATATCGACCCGATGGGTGCGCTCGAAATCGCATCCCGTTCAAGAGGCACTCCGCGAATCGCAAACAGACTCCTCAAGAGAGCAAGGGATTTCGCCCAGGTTATGTGTGACGGCGAAATCACCAAAGAAGCTTCATCGCTTGCGCTCGACAGAATGGAAATCGATGCACTCGGTCTTGACTCGATTGACAGACTGATACTCAAAACGATGATAAAGAATTATAACGGCGGTCCCGTCGGACTAGAAACAATAGCGGCGGCTATCGGAGAGGAAGCCGTTACCATAGAAGATGTTTATGAACCGTATCTGATGCAGGTGGGCTTTCTGAGCCGTACACCGAGAGGCAGAATGGTTACTCCCGCAGGCTATGCGCATCTCGGAATGACGATGCCCGGTCAGCAGAGAATGGATGTGTGATATGAGAAAAGCAGACAACTGGATTGATTACGAGCTTATCGACTGCTCCGACGGCGAAAGGCTCGAGCGCTGGGGCGATATTATCCTTGTGCGCCCCGACCCACAGGTAATCTGGAAAACTCCGAAGGAAAATCCGCTCTGGTACAATCCCCATGCGATTTATAACCGCTCCAACACGGGCGGCGGCAGCTGGAGAGTGTGCAAAAAGATGCCCGACGTCTGGCAGATAGGTCTTGATGACCTCAGATTCAACATAAAAACAATGGGCTTCAAGCATACCGGTCTTTTCCCCGAGCAGGCTGTTAACTGGAAGATGACTGCGGATATAATAAAGAATGCGGGCAGACCCGTCAAGGTGCTTAATCTTTTCGCATATACGGGCGGAGCAACCGTTGCCGCACTCAATGCGGGTGCGAGCGTGACTCATGTTGACGCTTCAAAGGGCATGACCCTCTGGGCAAAGGAGAATGCGGCGGCAAGCAAGCTCTCCGATGCTCCCGTCAGATGGCTTGTTGACGACTGCATCAAGTTTGTTCAGCGTGAAATCCGCAGAGGCAATAAATATGATATCATCATCATGGACCCCCCGTCATACGGCAGAGGTCCGGGCGGCGAGGTCTGGAAGCTCGAAAATGAAGTTTATGATTTCGTCGAGCTTTGCTCACAGCTTCTTTATGAGGATTCGCTGATGGTGCTGATTAATTCTTACACAACGGGTCTTTCACCCAGCGTTATGGAATATATTCTCGGTGAAACCGTGCAGAAGCAGTTCGGCGGCTCAACTCAGAGCGATGAAATCGGAATTCCCGTTTCGTCAAAGCCGGGCAGAGTGCTTCCCTGCGGTGCAAGCGCAATATGGCTCGGAAAGGGTGCAAAATAATGAAAAGCATAAAACCCGGCAGAGGTCCGTCTTTTATGGGCGGAGTTATGGGAATTGCAGGAGCGCTTTTCGGAGTGTTCTGGCTTGTCATGGCAATTGCCGGCGGTGCGTGGTTTATGGCTCCGTTCGGATTAATCTTTATCGGCGTCGCTGTTGTTCAGGCAATTTACAACTTCAAAAATGCAACGGGCAAAAACCGTTATTCACAGTATGATATAACCGACGCAAACGAAGAGCTTGACCCCTGGGATGAGAAATTCGGAGAAAAAAGGCAGACAGAGGTCAGCGATTCAGGGATAAACAGATTTTGTCCCTATTGCGGAGCAAAAGCTGAAGCCGACTATGAATTCTGCAGCAAATGCGGAAAGAAACTACCTTAATTCAGGACTTTTATTATGAACGAAAAAATAATCGAATTTAAAAACGTTACATTTATATATGATGCGGATGACGAAACAGCCGAAGTGAAGGACTTGCCTGCGCTTACGGATGTCAGCCTTGCAATCAACAAGGGCGAATTCGTTGCGGTGTTGGGTCACAACGGCTCGGGTAAGAGTACCCTTGCAAAGCTCTGCAACGCAATCTATGAGCCGACAAAGGGTGAGGTCTCGGTCAAGGGAATTGTTGCCGATACCGAAGAAAAAGCGGATGAAGTCCGCAGAATCGTTGGCATGGTTTTCCAGAATCCCGATAATCAGATTGTTGCGACGATTGTTGAGGATGACGTTGCTTTCGGCCCCGAAAATCTTGGAATCGAGCCTTCGGAAATCCGCAGAAGAGTTGACGATGCTCTCAAATCGGTCAATATGTACGAATTCCGCCACCGTGAGCCTCATAAGCTTTCGGGCGGTCAGAAGCAGAGAGTTGCCATTGCGGGCGTAATCGCAATGCAGACGGAGTGCATCGTGCTTGATGAGCCGACTGCAATGCTCGACCCGATGGGAAGAGAAGAAGTTATGCAGACAGTAAAACGTCTTAACAAAGAAATGGGCATAACCGTTGTGCTTGTCACTCATTTTATGGACGAAGCTGTTCAGGCAGACAGAGTTGTTGTTATGGACGGCGGAAAGGTTCTTATGGACGGCAAGCCCAAGGAGGTTTTCTCTCAGGTTGAAAAGCTGCGCATGTGCGGACTCGATGTGCCGCAGTCAACCGAGCTTTGCCGTAATCTCGGCATAAAGGAATGCGTGCTTGATGTTGACGGATGCGTTGACGAAATATGCCGCCTTGCGGGAGGTGCCGTATGAGTTTTGCAATTGAAACAATAGGACTTACCCACTACTATTCAAAGGGAACGGTTCAGCAGGTTGCGGCAATAAACGACGTCAACCTTCAGATAGAGAAAGGCGAGCTTATCGGAATCATCGGACACACGGGTTCGGGTAAGAGTACACTTATCTCACATTTCAACGGACTTTTAAAGCCCGACAGCGGAAAAATACTTGTTGACGGCGTTGATATCTGGAAGGACAAAGAAACTTTAAGGCAGTCACGCTTCAAGGTCGGTCTTTGCTTTCAGTATCCCGAGTATCAGCTTTTTGAGGAAACTGTATATAAGGATATTGCGTTCGGACCGAAAAACATGAAGCTTTCCGAAGCGGAAATAAAAGAAAGAGTTCTTCGCGCGGCTGCATTTGTCGGCGTAAAGCCCGAGCATCTCAATAAATCCCCGTTCGACCTTTCGGGCGGCGAAAAAAGAAGAGCTGCAATTGCAGGTGTTATGTCGATGGAGCCTGAAGTTCTTATTTTCGATGAACCTGCCGCAGGTCTTGACCCCAGGGGCAGAAAAGACCTGGTTGAACTCATAAAAGAATACAGAAAGCAGACGGGAAGCACGGTGATTATCGTTTCTCACAGCATGGAAGATATCGCAGGAATGGCTGACCGTATAATCGTTATGAATAATTCAACGGTTGCAATGCAGGGAAGTGTTGACGAGGTTTATTCAAGAGGTGATGAGCTTCGTGCGATGGGACTCAATGTTCCCGAAATAACCGAGATTTTCTCGAAGCTCCGTGCAAAGGGAATTGATGTCCCTGCCAATGTCTATACCGTTGAGCAGGGTACTGCGATACTCCGCAATCTCGTTGAGAGGAGGGGCGCAAAATGATAAGAGATATTACCATAGGACAGTATTATCCGGGTAAATCCGTGCTTCATAATCTTGACCCGAGAGCGAAATTGATAATAACATTTTGGCTGATTGTTGTTATTTTTCTTTGCAAAAGCTTTTTTTCTCTCGGGCTTGTTGCATTGACGGCGGTTGCTTCGGCAGCGCTTTCAAGAGTACCGCCGAAGATGATTCTCAAAAGCCTTAAGCCGATAGTTATTATCCTTGTTTTCACCGCTCTGCTGAATGTTATATACACCGAGGGCGGAAAGACTTATTTTAAAATATGGGAAATTGCAATCACCGAAAAGGGTGTCAATACGGCGATATTCACGATGATAAGAATAGTGAGCCTTGTTATTATCAGCTCACTTTTAACCTACACAACAACCCCGACCATGTTGACCGACGGACTAGAAAGAATTCTTTCACCTCTCAAGGTTTTCAAAATCAAGGTTC
Source organism: Clostridia bacterium (assembly GCA_017410195.1). Lineage (GTDB taxonomy): Bacteria > Bacillota > Clostridia > Oscillospirales > Acutalibacteraceae > CAG-177. The sequence goes on from JAFQRF010000070.1 coordinate 94,511, forward strand.
ATACCCTTGCAATGATGATGACTCTTGCTCTCAGATTCATTCCGACACTTATTGAGGAAATCGACAGGATAATGAATGCGCAGAAGGCGAGAGGTGCCGACCTTGAAACGGGCGGAATAGTTCAGAGAGCAAAGGCACTTGTTCCGATTTTTATTCCGCTGATGGTTTCATCGTTCAGAAGAGCTTATGAGCTTGCTTTTGCGATGACCTGCCGATGCTATACGGGCGGCGAGGGCAGAACGCGAATGAAGCAGATGAAGCTCGGATTCAGAGATTTTGCTGCGTTTCTTTTTTGTGCGGCAGTTACGGCGGGCGTTATAGTTTTAAATCATTTTTTTGAGGCGGTTATCTGATGCGTAATTTGCTTTTGACAATTTCATTTGACGGCACGGCATATCACGGCTGGCAGGTTCAGGAAAATGCAGTTACCGTTCAGCAGACCTTGCAGGATGCGCTCGAGCATATCTGCTCTAAGCGCGATAATATTGTCGGCTGTTCAAGAACGGATGCGGGTGTTCATGCAAATATGTATTGCTGCAACGTAAGAACCGAAAGTTCAATTGAGTGCAGAAAGCTTGTCGGCGCACTCAATGCCGTTCTCCCCAAGGATATTGCCGCTCTTGACTGTGTTGAGGTTGATTATGACTTTCATGCAAGGTATGACTGCAAATCCAAGGAATACATTTATAGAATATGGAACTCTCCGAATAAAAACCCGTTCCTCTACAATTATTCACTCCATTACAAGTATCCGCTTGATGCGGAATTTCTCGACCGTCAGGCAAAGGCTTTTATCGGAACGCATTGTTTTGATTCGTTCTGTGCAGCAGGAAGCAGCGTTGAGGATACAGAAAGAACGGTTATGAACGCAGCCGTTGAGCGTGATGGCGATACGGTTATATTCCGTGTTGAAGCAGACGGTTTTCTCTATAACATGGTTCGCATAATGGTCGGAACTCTTATTGATATTTCAAGAGGTAAAATTCCGGCTGATTCAATTGATAAGATTATTCAGGCAGAAAACCGTTCTGCAGCGGGCTATACCGCTCCTGCACACGGTCTTTACCTCAATAAAATACATTACTGAGAACGGAGGAAGGTATGGCAGATAAAAAAATTGTTGATTTAAATAAATTCCGTAACAAAAAGCTTGTAAAAAAAATATTTGTTTTTCTGAGAATTCCGATAGTGATTCTTGCTGTTATTGCAGCGCTTTTTCTCAGTGCAAGGCTTCTCGGCAATGTTGCGGTATCGAATATGACGGACACACTCAGACTGACAGGCGAGCTATTTAAAAAAGGCGGCGGATATCCTTATTCAACCGATGTTTCGAGGTTCAGAAAGGCGGTTCCCGTCGGAAGCAGTCCGCTGCTGATTTATGATGATTCGAGCGTTGTTCTCGGCTCGTCGGCAAAGGAGATTTTCAATCTGAAGCTTGATTCGGCAGATTCGAAGGTCATAACAAAAAACGGCAGAGCACTTATTTACAGCAATTCTTCAAACGACGTTGTTCTTCAAAGCAAAACCGAAGAACTCGGCACAGTAAAGGAAGACGGTGCGGTTGTTGCGGCTGCGCTTGCAAAGAACGGATATTTTGCAACATCTTATGCATCCGAAGAAAATCAGAGTGTTCTGACGGTCTATAACAACCGTTTTGATGCGGTGTTCAGATGGAACTGTTCTCAAGAAAGAATAGCCGATATTTCGCTTTCATCAAACGGCAGAAAAGTTGCGGTTGCGGCTGTCGGTGCAGAGAATGCCGAAATTTACACAAGGCTCATTGTGTTTGATGTAAACTCAACCGAGCTGCTTGCGGATGTTAAGTATGCGGGAACTCTGTTCCTCAGAGTTGCATTCACAACCTCAAACAAGGTTATTGCTGCAGGCGATAACCGCACGGTTGTAGTTACAAGCAAGGGTGAGGCTGTTGACGAACTTGTTTATCCCGAGGACAGCATTAATGCAGTTTGCAGCGACGATAACGGAAATACGGTTGTTTTTTATGAGGAATTTGGCGGTTCAAAAACGGGAATGGTCAGATTTTCGTCATCGGGAAAAAAGACCTGCGTTGCAACGCTTGAAGGAATTCCTGATTGCGTGACCGCTTACGGAGGAAAAATTGCCGTTGCGGATGCAAATGAAATAACCGTTTATTCATCTGCTGGAAAGGTTACCCGTACAATAGAAACGAAGAATACGGTTTCGGATATTTTCTGCTGTTCGGGTGAAATATATACCGTTGAAAACGGTGCGGTTTGTAAGTATTAATATAATGAAAATAAAGGAGGCGTGTGAATGGATATTACGGCACTTATGTTTGACCTTGCGTTTGTCGCACTTGTTGCAATCAACATTCTTGACGGACGCAGAAAGGGATTTGTCAAAATTATTCTTTCCTTCGCAGCTATGCTTGTCACCTGGTTTGTTGCAAGCGAGCTTTCACAGCCCGTTGCAGAATGGGCAAATGAAGCCTTTGTGGGCGGATGGATTACAAACGCAATCGAAGGTGCAATCACAGACTCGGTTGCAAACGGCTCGGAGGCTTTCCTTGAATCAATTCCCGACTACATAGCCAACGCAGCACAGATTGCGGAAATTTCGCTCGAGAATCTTGCTTCTCAGCTCAGCGGTACAGTTGACCCCGCCGCAGCGGCAGAAAAGATTTACGGCGCAATCGAAAACAATCTTGTTCTCTCCGTCTTGAGAATCATTTCTTTCTTTGTTCTTTATGCAGTTATGAACTGGGTAACATCAATTGTTATCGGTATCATAGGCAAAGTATTCAAGCTCCCGGTTCTCAAGGGATTCAACAAGCTTCTTGGCTCGGCTGTCGGCGCACTCAAAGGCGTTTTTATTGTTGCGATAGTCAGCATTATTTTCGGACTTGTTGCAATGGTTATTCCCGAAACCGCATTTGCTCAGGCACTTGAAGGCTCTGTTATCCACGGAATAATCTCGGATGCGGTCCGCGTTATTTTCGGCAATTAATTTATTTACATAACAGGAGGATATTATGAAAGCTATTTTAAAAGAATATTTTACAGGTTGTCTTACAATCCCCAATCTTCTCTCGGTAATCAGAATCGCACTTATCCCCGTTTTTGCAGTTCTTTTCAACAACGGCGACTACGGCTGGGCGGTTCTTGTACTCGCTCTTTCGGGTTCAACAGACTTCTTTGACGGCAAAATCGCAAGAAAATTCAACCAGATAAGCGCACTCGGCAAGCTCCTTGACCCCATTGCCGATAAACTCACTCAGATAACAATTGCAATCGTTTTCTATATGACTTTCAGCAACAGCAGCGACGAAACGGTTAAAACCTTCAGCTGGATTTTCCTTGTGTTCCTTATCAAGGAAGCTGTTATGGTTGTCGGCGGTGCGATTATGATTATGTTCGGACTCAAGCCCGTGGCTGCTGAGATGCCGGGCAAGGTTGCAACCTTCGCATTCTACGTTATTATGTGTGTTATTCTTGCATTCGGACCCGATGTCGGCATTCTCGGCAATGTGTTCACACTCCCCGCAGTACCTATGCTTATTCTCATTGCAATCAGCCTTATCCTTACTCTTGTTGCATTCTTCAGCTATGTTCCCGGAGTCATTAATCAAATTAAAGAGAAAAAAGCAAGCAAATAATTTTTCAAAAGGATATTTAACAGATGAAACAGGTTTTATGTGCAAAATGCAAAAAACGCCCTGCCATGTTTTTTATAACAAAGGTTGAGGGCGATAAAACAACGCAGGAAGGTCTTTGCATCAAATGCGCCATGGAAATGAATATCGGTCCCGTCAAGCAGATAATGCAGAGCATGGGTATCTCCGAGGATGAACTCGAAGAGGTTGGCGAGCAGTTTGAAGCAATGTTCGGCGAGGACGGCGGATTTGAACCCGGCGGTGCAGGAACAATGCCGTTTTTGCAGAATCTCGGTGCAATGAGCAATCCTGCCGAAAAAGAGGAACGCACATCCTCTGATAATTCGCAGGAAAACGAAGAAAAAAAGAGAAAATGGGACAACAGAAAGTCCAAGGATAAAGACGAAAAGAAACGCAAGTATCTCAGCCAGTTCTGCACAGACCTTACTGCAAAGGCTCAGTCGGGCAAGGTTGACAGAATTATCGGCAGGGATAACGAAATCTACAGAGCGATTCAGATTCTTTGCAGACGAACAAAAAATAACCCCTGCTTTATCGGTGAACCCGGTGTCGGTAAAACTGCAATCGCAGAAGGACTTGCGCTCAGAATTGCCAACGGCGATGTTCCCGCAAAGCTCAAAGATAAAGAGATTCATATGCTCGACCTTGCGGCACTTGTTGCAGGCACTCAGTTCAGAGGTCAGTTCGAAAGCAGAATCAAGGGCCTTGTTGAAGAAGTCAGAAGTGAGGGCAATATCATCCTCTTTATCGACGAAGTTCATTCTCTTGTCGGTACGGGCGATGCGGAGGGTTCAATGAACGCCGCCAATATTCTCAAACCTTCTCTTTCAAGAGGCGAAATTCAGATTATCGGCGCAACAACTTTCACCGAATACAGAAAATATATCGAAAAGGATGCAGCTCTCGAGCGCAGACTCCAGCCCATCAGAGTTGAAGAACCTTCAATTGCTCAGACTGTTGAAATGCTTCAGGGTGTTAAGGATTACTACGAGGATTTCCACAGAGTAAAGGTTACCGATACTTTAATCGAAAAGGCGGTCAATCTTTCCGAAAGATATATCAACGACAGATTTCTGCCCGACAAGGCGATAGACCTTCTTGACGAGGCTTGCACCTGCGCAAACCTCCGCAATGTCAATATCAGCAATTATGAAGTTGCATCCCTTGAGCTTGACGAACTCAGAGCAAGAGAAGCTGAGCTTACCGAAGCGAAGGATGTTGACTATGAGGCTATCGGTAAAATCAAGGCGGAGATTATCCAAAAAGAAATCGAAGTGAAGGAGCTTGAAGTTCTTGCTTCGGATAACAATGTGACCGAGGACGACCTTGCAAGAGTTATTCAGCTCTGGACGGGCATTCCTGCAAGCAAAGTTATCGAAAGCGATCTTCGCCGCCTTGCGAGCCTTGAAGATAACCTCAAAGCGGGTATCATCGGTCAGGACGAAGCAATTTCACTTGTCAGCGCCGCCGTCAGAAGAGGCAGGGTTCAGATAAGCCCCAGAAGACGACCTGCATCGTTTATATTTGTAGGTCCCACGGGCGTCGGTAAAACCGAACTTGTAAAGCTCCTTGCAAAAGAGCTTTTTGAAACGCCTGAAACTCTTATCAGACTTGATATGAGCGAGTTTATGGAGAAGCATTCCGTCTCGAGAATCATCGGCTCACCTCCGGGTTATGTCGGTTATGATGAAGCAGGACAGCTTACCGAAAAGGTACGCCGCAAGCCCTATTCTGTAGTGCTTTTTGATGAAATTGAAAAAGCGCACCCCGACGTTATGAACATTCTTCTTCAGATTCTTGACGAAGGCAGAATTACCGATGCTCAGGGCAGAAACGTAAGCTTTGAAAATACCGTTATCGTTATGACCTCCAACGCAGGCAGCAACAGAGGCTCGGGCGCTCTCGGTTTTGCAAAAACAAAAAACGAAGCATCCAAGGAAAGAGCAATGAAGGCTCTCAACGAATTCCTCCGACCCGAATTCATCGGTAGAGTTGACGAGGTTGTCGTCTTCAACGACCTCACTCAGGAGGACTACGAAAGAATTGCCGTTCTTATGCTCACAGAGCTTGTTGATCCCTTGAAGGACAAGGGAATCAGCTTCAAATGGGATGATGCGGCTGTCAGCACAATCGCCCGCCTTTCTGTTGACGGACCGAGGGGCGCAAGAGATTTGCGCAACACAATCCGCCGCAATGTTGAGGATGTTATAACAGAAAAAATCGTCCACAGCGCCGATAAACCGATAAAAACGGTAAACCTCACTGCGGACGGGGATAAAGTCACCTGTAATTTTGAATAAAATTATTGATTTGAAGCCGACGGAATTGCTCCGTTGGCTTCTTCGTATTTACGGATATGCTGTTCAAGAATAAACTCAATTTCTTTGTTGGCAGAGCGCTTGTTCTGCGCCGCAAGATATTTTATTTTCTCCAGAAGATTCTCCGAAATTCTGAGCGAAAAGGGCGGGTAATAGTTGCCTGACATAATGATACCTCCATATATTTTGATATCAAAATCATATCATTATGCTTGTAATTTTTATGAATTCATCTTGACATCAATTTGATATCAGTTTATAATGAAGGCACAAATATAATGATGCAAAAAAGTAGGTTGTTGCACTTCGCGCCTTGTTTCAATCGGAAATTTACGGTAGAGGCGGATATTATCCGCCTCGCCCGATGTCAGGTTAAAGCGAAGGATAATCTTTGTGCCGTCCCGATTATGTCAACAGCATATTATCGGCTGTACGCCGATTCGGCGGCTTGGGTCAAGCCGCCCTACAAGGCTTGGCGGTTGAGATTGGCTTCGATTTTTTACTTTCTGCCCGCCGGGTAAGCCGTCAGGCTAACGGTTTTGGAGCGAAACTGTTACGATGTGTGACATGACAGAGGATTGATATGCAAAATCTTGCTTAATGCATCAAAAATCAAGGAGGACAAAATGGGTAAAAAAATCTCAAAGAAAGCGCTTAGTCTTGTAATTGCAATGATTATGGTGCTTTCGGCAGCAATTGTACCGATGACGGCTATTGTTGCATCGGCAGCAAACGACACAATGGCAACGGCAAGGGATCTTATTTTTGGGACTACTTATAGTGGAGCGATAACAGAGTCTGACACGGTAGATTATTATCAGTTTACCTTACCTACATCAGGAAAAATTAATTTTGATTTGAAAGCCGACGGTATTCATAGAATGTATGCAAAAGTCTATGATGAAAATGGCGCTTTGATTTGGGCAATTGGTGATGATTATTGGGGGATTGAATGGAACAGCACAACCGAAAAAATCTCTTATAATGTAAATGCAAATTTAACATCAGGAACATACTATCTCTATTTAGCTAAAAGGGATGGTACGGGAAATTATAATGTGAAGATTGAATTTACAAGTGCAGATGAAACTTTTTTAGAAACAAATGGAGGTTCAGATAACATCATATCAAAAGCGAATGATATCAAAATTGGTGATACATATAAAGGTCAACTTGCAATTAATGATGGAGAAGATTATTATAAATTTGTCTTACCTTCTTCAGGAAAAATGAATTTTGATATAAAGGCAGACGGAATTCAAAGAATATGGGCTAAAGTTTTTGACGAAAACGGTGTTCACGTTTGGACGGTCGGTGATGATTACTGGGGTATCGAATGGAATAGTACTACGAAAAAAATATCATATAATGTAAATGTTAATCTTACCTCAGGAACATATTATTTGTATATTGCTCGTAGAGATGGAAACGGAAACTATAATTTCACACTGAATTACACAAGTGCAAATGAAAGTTTTAATGAAACAGGATTCGGAACAAATAATTCTATGAGTGAAGCAAATGAAATATCAACCGGTATTACCTATAATGGTCAAATTGCTTTTAATGATGATAAAGATTTCTATAAATTTACAATTGTGAATACACAAGAAATAACGGTTAATTTCTATGCTAGTGGAATAACAAGAGTTTGGGCTCAGTTATTTGATGAAAACGGAGTTCATATCTGGACTGCTGGTGATGACTATTGGGCTCTTGAGTGGAATAAAACTTCTAAAGAAATTGTAAACAGTTCAACGGTTAGTTTAAGCGCAGGAACCTATTATTATTATGTTGCAAGAAATGACGGAAATGGAAATTACAGCTTCAGTATTTGTGAAGAAAGTCAAACTGCAACTCCTGCGCCAAACCCCGACACACCCGTTGTGACAACTTACACTCTTTCCTATAATGCGAACGGCGGTTCGGGCGCACCTGCAGCACAGACGGGCGCATCAACCTACACAATCAGCACAACCGTTCCCGTAAGAAGCGGCTATAAGTTCCTCGGCTGGGCATTCGATAAGAATGCAGCATCCGCTTCATGCACGGGCGGCGCAAATATCACAATTTCGTCAGATACCGTTCTCTATGCTGTATGGCAAAAGGTTGAAACTCCTCCCGTTGTTACTGCATATACTCTTTCCTACAACGCGAACGGCGGTTCGGGCGCACCTGCAGCTCAGACGGGTTCAACAACCTACACAATCAGCACAACCGTTCCCGTGAGAAGCGGATATAAATTCCTCGGTTGGGCAACAAGTGCTTCCGCAACAAGCGCAGCCTATACAGCAGGAAAGACAATTACTCTCACAAAGAACACGGTTCTTTATGCCGTATGGCAGGTTGCCGCAACAGAACCCGCCAAGTTTGTATGTCCCTACTGCGGTGAAAAATTTGGCGCAGAGGATAAATACGAGGATCACGTTGAAGAAGAAATTATTTCAAGAAATATTGCGGTCGTTTTCAGAAATCCTTCAACAACCCTTATCAACTACGGAGATTCCATAATTCTTCATGTTGATACTTACAATCTTCCCGAAGGTTCAACAATCAAGTGGTCAGTAAGCAACGGCAATTTTGCGATTGTATCTTATTCGGTAGACAGAGAATCCTGCACAATAACGCCCAACAACACGGGTGATACGGTAATCACCGCAACCGTTTATGATGCAGAAGGTAAGGAAATATGCAGCGATTCACAGATGATGAGTGCAAAAGCAGGCATCTGGCAGAAGATAGTTGCATTCTTCAAAAAGCTGTTCGGTCTGACAAAAACAATTCCCGAAGCACTTAGAGGTATGTTTTAAGCATAGGGCGGGGGCATGCTCCCGCCACTGACAAACGTAAAAAGAAACAAGATAAAACAAATCGGCTTGGATAGAAAAGAAAACTGTCCAAGCCGATTTGGTTTTAGAACAGAATTTTTGAGCGGGTAAAAATTAATTTGCACGGATTTCGCAAGAGATTCGTGATTTGTCCTATATAAATACGTTACAAACTTTTAGTTCTGCATTAAAAATGAATTCAGCCTTGACACCGCAAGGAATATGTGTTATCCTACTATTATATTTATAAATAAACAAATTTGTTTATTTATAAAATAAATACGGGAGATACGAATTTTTACGGGAAGGAGGAGTCCGATGTTTATTCCCACGCCCTTTGGCATCATGCTGAAGGAATCACGGGAAACCGCAAAGCTGTCGCAGGGTGAGCTTTCGGCAGAGCTTGGTAAGACTGCGCAGTACATCAGCAACATCGAAAAGGGCAAAAATAATTCTCCGCCCGATGATTCGGATTTGCAAAAGCTGATAAAAAAGCTTTGCCTTGACGGCGATGATGCGATGAAGTTCAGACTCCTTGCTTATGCGGACAGAGGGATGCTTCCGCCCGAAATGTTTCGTTATGTACTGGAGTCGCCCGCTCTTATAGGATTGATTAATTACGCAATGAGCAACAATATTTCAGAGGATTATTGGGGCTTTATGCTGCAAAATTTAAATAAAGGAGAATAAGCATGAGTAAAATCCCCGATTATATAAAATACGCTTCATCAATTGTTCCGAGCGAACGCCAGATTAAATGGCAGGAAACGGAATTCTATGCATTCTTTCATTTTGGAATTAATACCTTTACCAATTCCGAATGGGGCAACGGCAATGAAGACCCCGAGCTTTTCAACCCTGAAAAACTGGATTGCCGCCAGTGGGTAAAGGTCTGCCAGCTTGCAGGCATGAAAGGCGTTATTCTTACCGCAAAGCACCACGACGGCTTTTGTCTGTGGCCGAGTGCGTATACCGAGCATAGCGTACGCTCGAGCAAATGGAAGGAAGGCAAGGGTGATGTCGTTGCCGAGTGTGCAAAGGCGTGTGCCGAATTCGGAATGAAATTCGGAATTTACGTTTCACCGTGGGACAGACACGAGCCTACCTACGGTTCGGGTGAAGCATATAACAAATTTTTTAAGAATCAGCTTCGAGAGCTTCTTACTGCTTACGGCGAGCTTTTTTGCGTATGGTTTGACGGTGCATGCGGAGAAGGACCGAACGGAAAGGTTCAGGAATACGACTGGGAAAGCTATTACAAGCTTATCCGTGAGCTTCAGCCGAATGCCGTCATCAGTATAAGCGGACCCGATGTGCGTTGGTGCGGAAACGAGGCGGGAGTCTGCAGAAAGAGTGAGTGGAGCGTTGTGCCGTATTGGCACTCAAACAGCGAACTTATTGCCGCTGCAAGTCAGCATGATGTTTCAAAACCGCCAAAAAAAATCAATCCCACCGCCCTTGATTTGGGCAGCAGGAAAGCAATTAAAAAATGCAATAAGCTTATATGGTATCCGGCAGAGGTTGATGTTTCGATAAGAAAAGGCTGGTTTTATCATTCGGAAGAAGATTATTCCGTGAAGCCTCTGTCAAAGCTTATGGAGATTTATTATAACTCTGTCGGTGCAAACGCAAACTTCCTTCTGAATATCCCGCCGACACCCGAAGGAAAGCTCCATGAAAAGGATATTGAAACTCTTCTTTCAATGGGTGCGCAGCTTGAAATTGATTTCAACGAAAACCTTGCGGATGATTCCGTAATGACCGATAACAGACACCTCGATGAGAAGCACACGGGTCAGATGGCGCTCAGTCAAGACCCCGAGGATTATTGGCATTCGGGCGAGAATCCCGAGGGTGCGGAGCTTGTTCTTGACCTCGGTGACGAATATGACATTGACAAAATCGTTCTCGGAGAGCATATAAGAACGGGTCAGCAGGTTGAAAAATTCTCGCTTTATGCGCAGGTTAACGGAAAATGGAAAAAGCTTGCAACCGAAACAACAATCGGCTACAAGCGTATTTGCAGATTCAAGGAAATCCGTGTACGTTATTTTAAACTGGTTATCGAAAAAGCAAGATGCTTTGCAACAATCTCAAAGTTTGAAGCGTATTAATCCCATTCCTTCCAGATTTCGGGGCAGTATCCGACGGTTGCTTTTTTGCCGTTGCGGACTATCGGAGTTTTGTAAAGCTCGCCGAATTCAAGCAGCTTTTCTTCGACAGCCTCTTTGCTTGCGAGATATTTAATGAAATGTTTTTCATATGCTTTGGAATTCTCGTTTATGAGTGCTTCCATTGAACCGACGGCAGCTTTAATACTCTGATACTCACCCTTACTGAGATTTTTCTGAGTGAGGTCGATAAACTGGAATTTGATTCCTCTCTCCTTGAAATATCTCTGCGCTTTCTTTGTTTCAAAGCATTTATTTGTTCCGAAAATCTGTATATTCATAAAAAATCCTCCGATAAATGGTAATGATATTATGGTAATAAATATTCCGCCGCAAGTCAATAGAGCAATTGAAATTCTCGAAAAAAACGGCCATTCCGCGTATGTTGTCGGCGGCGCGGTGCGTGATGCAATTATGGGAAAAGATGCACACGACTGGGATATAACTACAAGTGCGCTTCCGAGCGAAACAAAAGAAGCATTCAGCGGCTTCAGAATAATTGAAACGGGTCTGAAGCACGGCACGGTTACCGTTTTAACCGACGGAATGCCCCTTGAGATAACGACCTACAGAATTGAACACGGTTATTCCGATAACCGTCATCCTGACCGCGTGGATTTCACCGACCGTGTTGAAGATGACCTTTCAAGACGTGATTTTACGGTGAATGCGATTGCGTATTCTCCCTCACGGGGATTTGCAGACCCTTTTGACGGCAGAACGGATATTGAAAGAAAAATCATCCGATGTGTAGGCGATGCGGACAGGCGCTTCGGTGAGGATGCGCTCAGAATCTTGCGAGCGCTGAGGTTTTCAGCTGTGCTTGGCTTCGAAATCGCTCCCGAAACAGCGACAAGCATTCGTAAAAATTATTCTCTTTTAAAAAACATCTCGGTTGAACGCATATTTGTTGAGCTGTCAAAGCTGCTTTGCGGAAAGGACTCAGGCAGAATTCTTCGTGAATATGAAGATGTAATCTTCTTTATCATGCCCGAGCTTGAGCTGATGAAAAACTGCGCTCAGACTCACGAAAGACATGTTTTTGATGTATGGGAGCATACGATAAAAGCTGTTGAAAGTGTTGAAGCGATACCCGAGCTGCGATTTGCAATGCTTCTGCATGATTCAGGGAAGCCGCATTGCAAATCGACCGATGAAAACAGCATTGACCATTTTTATTCTCATGCAGACATAAGCAGAAAAATCGCGGATGATGTCATGCGCAGGCATAAAACCTCGAATGCATTCCGGGAGCATGTTGCCGCACTTGTCGAACACCATGATTTTGTCCCTGAAAAAATCAGCAAAAAAACTTACAAAAAATATATCGCAAAGCTTGGAATTGATATTATAAAAGAGCTTTTCGAAATTCGTAAAGCAGATATCTCCGCCCAGAATCCGAAATTTCTTGAAGAAGGATTAAAAGGTAATGAAAAAGGATTGAAAATGCTTGCAGAAATAGAAGAAGAAAGCAACTGCTTTAAAATAACTAATCTTGAAATAGACGGTAACGATATCATATTGCTCGGTGTTGCTCCGTCACCCGAAATAGGAAAAATTCTTGAAACGCTTCTTGACGAAGTAATGGAAGAAAAGATTGAAAATACACACGATGCTCTTAATGAAAGAGCAATGCAGCTGATAAAGCTGCAGGAAAGGAGAGACAATGGAAACTGTAAAAATTGAAAACGCCCTTGAATTTGACAGCTTTGTGCGTTCGCATCCGAAGGGACATATGATGCAGACCTCAGCGTGGGGAAAGGTTAAAAAAGAATGGGAATGGAGAGGTTTTATCAGCCGTGATGATAATGGAAATATCAAGGGTGCGTGCGGTGTTCTTCTCCGCCAGATACCTATGACTCCGTTCAAAATGATGTACGCTCCCAGAGGTCCCGTCTGTGACCTTGCGGATAAAGAAACCGTTAAAGAGCTTCTCACCGCCGTCAAGGAATACGGAATAAAGAATAAAGCATATACATTTAAAATAGATACAGATGCACTCGCATCAAACTCGGAATATATTTCTCTTCTCAAGGAAATCGGCTTTACATTCAAAGAACACGGTGCGGGCTTCGACACTATCCAGGCGAGGTATATTTTCCGTCTTGACGTCGGCGGAAAAACCGAAGAAGAGGTTATGGCATCATTCCATCCCAAAACACGCTACAATACCCGTCTTTCCGCAAGAAAAGGCGTAACAATCGAAATCAAGGGTGCTGAAGCCTGCGAAGAATTCCACGACCTTATGCTTGTTACGGGTGAGAGAGACAACTTTGCAACCCGTGACACATCATATTTCAAGAGAATTATGGATGCATTCGGCGACGATGCAAGAATATATCTTGCAAAGTATGAGGGTAAGACCATTGCGGGTGCGCTCAATGTTGTCTGCGGCGATAAAGAATGGTATGTCTACGGCGCAAGCTCAAACGAATACCGCAACGTTATGCCAAACTATCTTGTTCAATGGGAAATGATAAGGTGGGCAATTGAAAGAGGCTGCAAATATTACGATTTCAGAGGCGGATATCCCGATGAAAGCAATCCTCTTCACGGTATATTCAAATTCAAAAAGGGCTTCTGCAACGATTATATGGAGCTTATGGGTGAGGCAGACCTTGTTATCGATAAGGTAGGCTTTGTTGCGGTAAATGCTGCCCAGAAGCTTGCAAAATCAACCAGAGGCATCAGAGCAAAAATCATCAATAAAAAATAATTATGTTTACTCCTCGGCAGAGATTTGACTTTGCCGTTCAAATTCCTCCATTACCAAAGGCAGCATCTTTTCAGGTGCTGCCTTTGGTGTTTTTGTTGTAATGGCACATATTATATAAGTTTTTGCGGGGTACGTTCAAAGGTGCGGAAAATAAACAAAAAACATAGTTAGTCATAACTAACTAATTGTATAAAATGCCGAAATTCAAAAAAACACGAAAATATAGATTAAAACCGTTGACAAACCAGGAAATTTTAAGTAATATATTTATGGTTAGTGTTACCTAACCGATATAGATACTCATTTGCGGCTCATGCCGTTACGGAGGTTATGGTTATGAGAACCTTAAGAGATGTTAAAATAGGTAAAACCGCGAAGGTTGTTAAGCTTCACGGTGAAGGTGCGCTCAAGCGCAGAATCATGGATATGGGAATAACCAAGGGTGTTGAGGTTTTTGTCCGCAAGGTTGCGCCTCTCGGAGACCCTCTTGAAATTTCCGTTAGAGGCTATGAGCTTTCAATCAGAAAAGGCGATGCCGAAATGATTGAGGTTGAATAAAAATTTTTTCGGGGTAAAATCCCCGGATTTTTCAAAGCTAAGGTTAGTATCAGCTAACCGTGGAAGGCAGGGATTTGCATGGAAATCAAAATTGCGCTTGCGGGTAATCCCAACAGCGGAAAAACAACTCTTTTTAATGCATTGACCGGTTCAAACCAGTATGTGGGCAACTGGCCGGGCGTTACGGTTGAAAAAAAAGAGGGTAAGCTCAAAAAGCAGGAAGGCGTTATCGTGACTGACCTTCCCGGCATTTATTCGCTTTCGCCCTACACTCTTGAAGAGGTTGTAGCAAGAAATTATCTTATCGGCGAAAGACCCGATGCTATTCTCAACATTATTGACGGCACAAACCTTGAAAGAAACCTTTATCTCACAACCCAGCTTATCGAACTTGGCATTCCTGTTGTCGGTGCTGTTAACATGATGGATATTGTCAGGAAGAACGGCGATAAGATTGATACTCAGGAGATAGGAAAGGTTCTCGGCTGCAAAATGGTTGAGATTTCCGCACTCAAGGGAACGGGTATCGACGAAGCGATTGATGCGGCAATTGAGGCAGCAAAATCCGACAAGAGAGAGCACCGTCACATTTTCTCGGGTCCCGTTGAGCATGCGCTTGCTCATATTGAGGAAGCTGCAGTCCACGATATGCCGCTTGAACAGCAGAGATGGTATGCTGTTAAGATTTTTGAGCGTGACCCCAGAGTTCTTGAACAGCTAAAGCTTGACGAAAAGCTCCTTGCTCACATCGAAGAGGATATCAAGGATGTTGAGCTTGAAATGGACGACGATGCAGAAAGTATCATTATCAATGAGAGATATAACTACATAACGGATAGAGCGATGATGCATTGCAAAAAGAAGCGTGCAGGCAAGCTCACGGTTACGGATAAGATTGATAAGATTGTTACCAACAGAATACTTGCTCTTCCGATTTTTGCGCTTATTATGTGGCTTGTTTATACTCTTTCAATCGGAACGGTCGGTGACTGGACGGTCGGATTTATGAATGACGGGCTTTTCGGTTCATTCAAAGATCTTGACCCTGAGTTTTTCGGTTATTCCGTTCTTCAGCATATTCCAAGCATTCCCGAACTTCTCGACAGAGTGCTTCTCAATGCGGATGGAACACCTGTTATCGCCGAATGGCTTTACAGCCTTATCATGGACGGTATCGTCGGCGGTGTCGGCGCAGTTCTTGGCTTTGTTCCGCAGATGCTTGTTCTCTTCTTCCTTCTCTCAATTCTTGAGGACTGCGGTTATATGAGCCGTGTTGCATTCATTATGGACAGAATATTCCGCCGTTTCGGTCTTTCCGGCAAGAGCTTTATTCCCATGCTTGTTGCATCGGGCTGCGGTGTTCCCGGAATTATGGCATCAAGAACCATTGAAAACGAGCGTGACCGTAAGATTACAATTATGACAACAGGCTTTGTTCCTTGCGGTGCAAAGATGCCTATTGTCGGTCTTATTTCGGCTGCCCTTTTCGGCAGAAAAGCCTGGGTTGCCGTTGCGGCGTACTTTATCGGTATTGCGGCGGTTATCATCTCGGGAATAATTCTTAAGAAATTCAAGTCGCTTGCAAGCGAACCCTCACCGTTTGTTATGGAGCTTCCCGCATATCATGCACCCCTTGCAAGAAACGTTTTCAGAACAACATGGGAAAGAGGCTGGAGCTTTATCAAGCGTGCAGGTACGGTTATCTTCGCTGCAAGCGTTATTATCTGGATTTTCAACAGTCTTTCGTTTGAGGGAGGATTCCATTATATCGGCGACGGTGAAACAAAATCAATCCTCAATGCGCTCGGCGAGATTATCGCAAATCTCTTTATTCCTCTCGGATTTGACAGCTGGCAGGCGGCAGTTGCAACCGTTCTCGGACTCGTTGCGAAGGAAGAGGTTGTCGGTGTGTTCGGCTCACTTTCATCCATGGCGAATGCTGACCTTGCATTTGAAATGGTTGAATCGGGTGAAGGCTCGCTTGCAATCATCGGTCAGGAATTCTTTAACGGAAATGCATTCAGCGCATTCTCATTTATGGTATTTAACCTTCTTTGCGCGCCCTGCTTTGCGGCTATGGGTGCAATCAAGAGAGAGATGAACAGCGGAAAATGGACCTTTGCCGCTATCGGCTACATGACTGTTTTCGCATATGCTGTTTCACTTATGGTTTATCAGTTCGGCATGTTCTTCAGCGGTGCGGGCTTTACTCTCGGTACGGCTGCGGCAATTGCAGTTCTCGCTGTGTTCATTTATCTCATTTTCAGAAAGAACAAATACGTTAAGACAAAATAAAAAGGAGTGGAAGGCATGGATTTTGCAACCTTTGCAGTGGCGGCGGTAATCGCTGTTATCTTCTTCGCAATAATATTTGTTTCCGTCAAAAACCGTAAAAACGGCAAGAGTTCATGCTCTTGCTCAGGCGGCTGCAGCGGATGCAAAGGCGGCTGTGAATACAGCAAAAAATAAAAACAACAACCCCCTGCGAAAAATCTCATTTTTGAACAGCCCCAAATTGTGCGGACAGTACAAAAACACCCCTATGGCAGAAAATATTAACTTTTAAGCGACATACTGACTTCGTTTTTCAAGCGGAGTCAGTTTTGTTTTTAATTGGATTCTTTCATTGTTGTAAAAGTGTA
>JAFQRF010000071.1 GCA_017410195.1 Clostridia bacterium
AACGCCCGTTATCTGGGTTAATATTGTTCCCCAACTCGGAACGGTCAGAATAAAGGACATAGCGGTTAATGAAAGCCAGCCTAAATCAAGTTTTTTTCGTTCACCCATAACGGTTGTGATAAAGAGCAGGTAAACAAAACCAACATTAAATACGCCTGCCTCCGAACCCCAGCCGCGTGAACCGCGAAGACGCCATAAAAATCCAAGCAGAAGTCCGCCGACAAGAATAATCAGAATTTTTTGCCATAAAGGTTTTTGCTTTATGTTGTTCATCGTTTTTCTCCTTCAATAAATTTTTGTGTCTTAATAACTACTCTCCGCGAAGCTTTTTACGGATTTCTCTGAATTCTTCGGGCAGTTCTTCAAGGTTCATTCCTCTCGGAACAGCGGTTGTGCCTGCTGATTTCGCAGTTTCGTAATACCAGCATTTAAAGTTGAGAGTATTCATTGTTTCCTTCAATTCGGCAATTTGTCTGCCGACCTCATCGCGCTGTTTCCTGATTAGTTCCAGACGTTCATCAATGGTTTCATCGCCCTGCATAGCCATTTCAATAAAGGTTTTGATGTCTTTAAACGGCATACCCGTCTTTTTGAGGCATTCAATAACCTTGAGCCATTCATAATCGGCTTCTTTGAAAACTCTTATTCCGCCGCTTGAACGCTCAACAAAGGGCAAAAGTCCCTCTTTGTCATAATATCGAAGCGTTGACGGTGCAACGCCGATTTTCTTTGCCATTTCTCCGACTGTGTAAATCATAAAATCACCTTAAAAAGTTCTTGACTTAAAGTTAACTTTAAGTTTTAGAATATACTTGAATGATAACAGATTATTCTGAATCAGTCAATCGGAAGGAAATAATTTATGAAATACGTTACACTTAATAACGGAGTTGAAATGCCCATTCTCGGCTACGGCGTTTATCAGGTGAGCCGTGAGGAATGCGAAAGATGTGTGCTTGATGCGCTTAAAGTCGGCTACCGTTCAATCGATACTGCACAGTCATATTTCAACGAGGAAGAAGTCGGCAACGCCATTGCCAAAAGCGGTGTTCCCCGTGAAGAAATTTTCCTTACAACAAAGGTATGGCTTGAGCATTACGGCTACGATGAATGCAGAGCATCCATGCTTGAATCAATGAGAAAATTGAAGGTGGATTATCTTGACCTTTGTCTTTTACATCAGCATTTTAATGATGTTTACGGTGCATACAGAGCCCTTGAGGATTTGTATGACGAGGGCAAAATCAGCGCAATAGGTATTTCCAATTTCTATGTTGACAGAATGATTGATATCGCTTCTTTTGCACGCATAAAGCCTAACCCTTGAAGAAATAATCAAAGCCAACAATCAGTAAAGGAGAACAAAAATGAGCAAAAAAGTATTGATTTTATCGGGCAGTCCCCGAAAGAACGGAAACTCGGATATTCTCTGCGATGAATTTGTGAAAGGCGCAGTTGAAGCGGGTAATGAGGTTGAAAAAATCCGTGTTGCAGAAAAGAACATAGGCTATTGCCGTGCCTGCTACGCTTGCAAAAACGGACCTTGTGCAATCAAAGACGATATGACAGAGGTTCTGCAGAAAATGATTGATGCAGACGTAATTGTTCTTGCAAGTCCTGTTTATTTCTATTCGATTGATGCACAGCTCAAGGCTCTCATCGACAGAACGGTTGCACGCTGGCTTGAAGTCAAGGACAAAGAATTTTACTACATAGTAACTGCAGCCGACGGCGAAGAAGAAGCCGCCGAAACAACAATTAACTGCTTCAGAGGTTATGCCGACTGCGTAAACGGAGCAAAAGAAATGGGCATTGTTTACGGTATGGGTGTTTATGAAAAAGGCGAAGTTAAAAACACCAAAGCAATGCTTGAAGCATACGAAATGGGAAAGAGTGTATAACCAACAAAACTAACTTAACCCCACAATTTTGGTGGGGTATTATTTATGCATCCTGTTTGACATTAACGATACTAAGGATTATAATTATAATATCAAGTTTAAAGGCGGTGCATCTATGAGATATATCGCAGACCACGATTTTCATATTCATTCAACCGTTTCCCGTTGCTGTCACGATGAAAATCAGACTCCCGATGCGATACTGAGCTACGCAAAAGATAACGGTTTCAATAAAATATGTCTTACTAATCATTTCTGGGATGAAAATGTCAGAAGTGAAGCAGAGTGGATTGACGAACATGATTTTGCTCACGTTTCGTCTGTTTTGCCGTTGCCCAAGGATGATAAAATTGAATTTCTCTTCGGCTGTGAAACCGATATGGATTTCAACAATGTGCTCGGCATCAGCAAAGAAAGATTTGACGAATTTGATTTTATTATTGTAGCAACAACGCATCTTCATCTTGACGGCAATACCGTCAGAACAAAAATCACAACTCCCGAAGAAGCAGCTTTTCATTGGACCGATAAAATTGAAAATCTGCTTGTTAAGGATTTGCCTTTTCATAAAATCGGAATTGCACATCTTACTACAGGTCACATACTCAAAAATCAGACCGCAGAAACATTGTCTTTGATTTCCGATGCAACTTTGTATTCGATTTTCGGCGAATGCTCACGCAAGGGTGTCGGCATTGAATTGAATGTTAAAACAATTAATATGAGCGATGAACAAAAAGAAATTTTTCTGAGACCTTATTTTATTGCAAAAGAATGC
>JAFQRF010000072.1 GCA_017410195.1 Clostridia bacterium
TCAGCAACAGGCAAGCACGATGCAAGAAAGCGTGCATATGTTCCCGTATATCCCGGTGTAGCACCTGCTACACATCCCGATATCGCAGACTGTAAGACAATGGCATCACAGATGGATGCCGGCAACCTTGATACATTCCTCTATGATGATATGTATCATGAGTTTATCATCGGTGAGCCTCATACAGTATCATTCAAGGTTGACGGTGTTGATTTTGCTGATCCCGCATCATATCTTTCAGGTGCAAAGATTACTGCTCCCGAAAAAGAACCTTCAAAGGAAGGCTTTGAATTCAAGGGCTGGGCAGTTGAAGGTACAACAGATGCAGTTGATTTCGCAACCTATACAATGGGTGATGAAGATGTAACATTTGTTGCAATTTTCAAGGAAATTGTTAAGTACACAGCAACCTTTATGGTTGAAGGCGAAGTTTACGGTGACGTTAACTCATACTTAGAAGGCGAAGCAATCGTTGCTCCCGCTACTGATCCCACAAGAGAAGGCTTCATCTTTGACGGTTGGGATCCCGAAGTTGGCGTAATGGGAGCAGAAGATATCGTGTTCACAGCTAAGTGGAAAGAAAAGTCGTCAGTATACTTCATGGACGGCGAAAAGCAGATTGACGTTAAAAAGGGCGAAGCAGGTGAAACCGTTGCTCAGCCCGAAGATCCTTCAAAGGAAGGTTACACATTTAACGGCTGGGTAGATGCAGACGGCGCAGCTGTTACATTCCCCGTAACCCTTACCGAGGATGCAATTTATATCTATGCTGATTGGACAGCAATCAAGTATGAAGTTTCATTCGATGATGACGGCAACGTAACCGGCGGCGAATTTGATTTCGGTACAACCGTCACTCTTCCCACACCCGCCGCAAGAAAGGGTCACACCTTCAAGGGCTGGTTTGATGAAGAAGGTAATGAATTCACAGACGAATCAACAGTTCCCGTTGGCGGCGTTAAGCTTACAGCAGTATTCGAAAAGAACACATATAATGCAATCTTTGACGCAGATGCAGGTGCATTTGCAAACGGCGAAAAGACCGTTACGGTTCCCACATTATATGGCGAACAGATTATTGCTCCCGCTGATCCCGTAAAAGAAGGTTATAAGTTCGCTGGTTGGGACTATGAAGTCGGCACAATGGGTGATGCAGACTTTACCTTTACTGCTGTATTCGAGATACAGGAGTACAATGTAACATGGAACTTTGACAACGGTGAAGATGCACTGGTTCTTCCTGTTCTTTACAATAATCCTGTTATAGCTCCCGAAACACCCACCAAGGAAGGTCATACATTCGCAGGCTGGGATGCAGATATTCCCGCTAATATGCCCGCAAAGGATCTTGAATTTACAGCAACATGGACTGTTAATGATTATACAGTAACATGGATTAATGACGGCGTTGAAACAACAGAAACCGTTAAGTACCGCGCAGAAGTAAACGGCGAAGAGCTTACAGCTGTCGGCCGCGAATTCCTCGGCTGGAAGATGGACGGTGCAACTGATTATGTTGAATTCCCGTTCACAATGCCTGCATCGGATGTAACATTCGTTGCTGAGTGGAACTATATCTGGTACGATGTAACATGGGATGTTGACGGCGTACAGACAAAGGATGAATATCATTATAATGATAAGATCGAAGCTCCTGCAGATCCCGTTAAGGAAGGCTATACATTTAAGGGCTGGACTCCCGAGGTTCCCGCAACAATGCCTGCAGAGGATTTAACATTTGTTGCTATCTTCGAAATCAACAGCTACGATGTAACTTGGGATTTCGATAACGGCGAAGATGCTCAGGTTGATAAGGTTGTTTACGGCGATGCAATCGCAACTCCCGCAGACCCCGTTAAGGTTGGTCACAGCTTCAACGGTTGGTCACCCGAAGTTCCCGATGCAATGCCCGCTGAAGACCTCAGCTTTGTTGCAACATGGGTTAAGAACATTTACAACGCAATTTTTGATGCTAACGGCGGTAAGTTTGCAGACGGTACAGACAGCGTAACACTCAGAACAGAATTTGAAGCAGCTGTTGCAACTCCCGATGCTCCCGTTAAGGACGGCTCAACATTCGTTGCATGGACTCCTGCTGTTGCAGAAACCATGCCCGCTGAGGATGTAACCTATACTGCAGTATGGGCAGAAGGCGAAGGTATTCCTTACCTCGTTGAAACTTATACAATGGACGAAAACGGCAACTATGAGCTTACGGATGCAGCAGGTTATGTTGTTGAAACAGCTCAGACAGTAAATGCTGAACCTAAAGCAGAAGAAGGCTTCTATGTTGACGAAGAACTCAGTGTTCTTTCAGCTGATGCAGCAGAAGACAAGGTCGCAGTCCTTAAGATTTATTACGCAAGAAATCAGTATTCAATCGTATTTGATGCAAACGGCGGTCTTATTGACGGCGTTGCAACTCAGACTGATGCTACATACTATCATGGCAATGCAGTTGCAACTCCCTCCGAACCCGTAAAGGTTGGTCATACCTTCAACGGTTGGGATCCCATCTTTGAAGCAATTGCAAAGGCAGACGTTAAGTACATTGCACAGTGGCTTGTTAATAAGTACACAATCACATTCAATACAAACGGCGGTTCGGAAATCGCTCCTATCACTCAGGACTTCGGTTCAGCAATTGCAACTCCTGCTGATCCCGTAAGAGAAGGCTATACCTTCACAGGCTGGGATGGCGAAATCCCTGCAACAATGCCTGCAGAAGACCTTACTTTCAACGCAAGCTGGGAAATCAATTCCTACACAGTAACATGGGATGTTGACGGTGAAATCACAACAGAAACCTATGAGTACGGTGCAGAAATTGTTATTCCTGCGGATCCTGATAAGGACGGATTTGTATTTGACGGTTGGACTCCTGAAGTTCCCGCAACAATGCCTGCAGAAGACCTCACATTTGTTGCTACATGGATTGAGGATTCCGAGTGTGAGCATCAGTGGAAGACCGTAACGGTTGATGCTGATTGTACCGAAGCAGGTCAGACATATGATGTATGTGAACTTTGCGGCGAAAAGACCAAGGTTACTGTTATCCCTGCTAAGGGTCATGTTGAAGGCGAGTGGGTAATTGTTACCGAAGCTACATATGAAGCAGACGGTAAGGCTGAAAAGAGATGTACCGTATGTGACGAAGTTATTGATACTGCAGTTATTTCCAAGCTTCTCCTTCCCTCAATCGAAATTACTGATGAAGACGGCAACAAGCTTGCTGCTGATTTCGAAATCAGATATGGCGAAAGCGTAACTCTTACAGTTTCCGATGACCTTCTTCCCGAAGGCGCTTATGTAGAGTGGGTTGTTGAAGGTGAAGGTGTTGAATATACCGTTTCCGAAGACGGACTTTCAATCACACTTACCTCAGTTGAAAGCGGCGATATCAAGGTTAAGGCTGTTGTAGTAAACGCTGACGGCGAACCCATCCTTGACGAATTTGGTTGTGAAAATTCAGCTGAAATCAATGTTAAGTCAGACGCATGCTTCTTCTGGAAGCTCGTTCACTTCATCAAGAGCATCTTTAATTTCAGCATTTTCAAGTACATTTTCGGTCTTATTTGCTGATAACTGAATAGTTTTTCCCGGGGCATGCTTGCATGCTCCGGGATTTTTTGCAGGACTATGAAATCTTGACGGCTTATATTTTTTAATGTATAATATAAAATATAAGCCGAAGGAGGTAAATAAAAATGAAAAGATTAATTGCTTTCATTATGTCGGTTATTTTGTGTCTTTCTGTTGTTGCAGCAACCGGTATTTCAGTGCTTGCGGAAACTTCGGAAGGTTATACCATCACCTTTTATGAGGATATTACAAAAGAGAATATTCTCTATAAAAGGTCAAATGTCGGTGAGGGAGAACCTATATACCTGACCTTTGATTTTGAAGAAGCAAAAGAAGGACATACATTCGTTTCGTGGGTTGATTCTGAAAACGGAGAAAAAATATCGCTCACAAACGGTAACATTATTATCGCACCGGGAAAGGATGCCGAATACTACGGTGAATGGACTATTAATACTTATAAGCTTACTTACAGAGGTTACGGAGAGGTTATAGGAGAATATGACGTTGCTTTCGGTACGCCTGCGGACGAAATGCCGATTCCCGAAGAAATGCCGAAGAGAAATGGGTATGAATTTATAGAGTGGTCTGCCCTTCCCGTTACAATGCCCTCCAATAATATAACTGTGGCGGCGCGTTGGAGAGATATAAATCTTGAAGCACATTTTTATATCAATCCCGATGATGCAGAACCCTTCGAATCAGTTCAGCTTCTTTATGACGATCCTATTTTCGCTCCCGAGAAAGATCCCTCAAAAACCGGATATACATTTGAGGGCTGGTCGCTTGACGGTGAAACTGTTGTCGGTGATCTCGGAAATATGGGCGACGAGGATGTCATCATTTACGCAATATGGTCGCCGAATGAATATCTCGCATCGTTCGATGCAAACGGTGGATTTTTTGCAGACGGTTCAACCAAAAAAGTGATTTCCGTAAAATATGACACTCAGATTGAGTTCAACGAAATTCCTTCCAGAGATTTTTTTGCTTTTAACGGATGGACTCCCGAACCCGACAGCATGAACAACATTAACGGAATAAATTTCAGGGCAAATTGGATTCATACGGACGATGTTTTTTATACAGTAAGAACATATGTTATGGGTATGGATGGCAAGTATACCTCAACGGAAAAAAAGTATTCCGGTACGGTTGGTGAAACGGTTACGGCTTCCTATTCTGTTGATTCGGGATTTGAATTAAATAAAAACAAAAGTGTTCTTTCGGGAGTTGTAACCACCGATTGTTCTCTCGTTCTTAAAATTTATCTTGACAGAGGACTTTATGATTTTTACCTTAATATTGACGGAGTAAAAACGGGAGAAACATATCTTTACGGTGAGCCTCTGCCCGTACCGGCAACCCCTGAGAAGGAAGGTTATGTTTTCCTCGGTTGGGTTCCTTCAATTCCCGAAACAATGCCGGATTCAGATTATACGGTAACTGCTACATGGAAGAAAACCGACTCTCCCGACCATGCTCATTCAGAAAAGATAGTAAAGGTTGAGCCAAGTTGTGCTGAAACGGGAAGGATTTATAAGATTTGCGAAATTTGCGGAGAACCGCTTGGCGAAGAAACCGTCATTCCCGCAACCGGACATAAAAACGGAGAGTGGACAGTTGTTACTGAGCCTACCTATGATTCCGAAGGAAAGAAGATTAAAAAGTGTCTTACTTGCGGAATGATACTCGAAGAAGCGAAAATCGATAAGCTTATCAAGCCTTCTCAGCCCGTTACCGATTACAGCAAGGCGGTTATTGAAATCAGAAACAAACCCGAAAATGCGACCTTCAAATACGGAGAAACTATCCGTGTATTTGCCGATACCAAGGATATGCCTCAAGGCGGATATATTGAATGGAGCATATCGGGTGAAGGCGCTGTTATCACAAATTCAGATGGTGAAATGTGTGAAATTCAGATTGTTTCGGGCGGTACTGTAATGCTTACTGCAACAGCCGTTGATGCTGACGGTGAACCTTTAAGAGGGGAGTCGGGCGAAAAAATAACGGATACGCAGAATATAACCGCAAAGGCAGGAATTATTCAAAAAATTATTGCCTTCTTTAAGAAACTCTTTGGATTGAATAAGGTTATAGTTCAGACAATCAAAGACTTATAATGTTGAAAAAATCCCCGAGTTTTTCGGGGATTTTTCAATTGACAGCCAAGCAAATAGTGATATAATAATCAGTATGGAAAAGGAGGGTTTAAATGGGAAAAAGATATTCTCTTGATATGACAAACGGACCGTTTTTAAAAAAGATACTGATATTTTCCGTTCCGCTTATGCTGACGGGTCTGCTTCAGCTTGCTTATAATACGGCGGATGTTATCGTTGTCGGCAGATTTGTCGGCAAAGAGGCTCTTGCGGCTGTCGGTTCAACAGGCTCACTTGTCAATTTATTTCTGAATGTTTTTCTCGGACTTTCAATGGGTTCGGGCGTAATGGTGGCACGCCACATTGGCGAAAGAGATGAAAAAAAAGTGCATGAATGCGTTCATACAGCGATGTTTCTCAGCGTTATCTGCGGAGTAATTGTCGGAATTCTCGGGTTTTTCGGCTCATCGGGGATGCTGAAACTTATGAATGCACCCGAAGATGTTATCGATCTTGCTTCTCTTTATCTTAAAATTTATTTTCTCGGATCGCCCGGACTTCTTGCTTATAACTTCGGAGCCGCTATTGTCCGCTCAACGGGAGACACAAAACGTCCTCTCTATATTCTGACTTTTTCCGGTCTTATCAATGTTGTTCTTAATCTTGTTCTTATAATTGTTTTCAAACTTGGAGTAAGCGGTGTTGCGATAGCAACAATTGTTTCTCAGTATGTTTCGGCAACACTTATAGTTCTTTATCTTTCAAGAATGCCGAACTCATGCAAGCTTATTTTAAAAAAGCTGAAAATTAACAAAACCGAACTCAAAAGTATTCTTCGGCTGGGTTTGCCCGCAGGGATTCAGAATTCCCTGTTTTCTGTTTCAAATGTTGTTATTCAGTCAACCGTCAATTCTTTTGGCTCTGTTGCAATGGCGGGAATCGCCGCGGGTTCGAATTACGATTCTTATGTTTACACCTGCACAAACGCAATAGCGCAGACAACAATGACATTTTCCTCTCAAAATATGGGTGCAAAAAAATATTCCAATATCGGAAGGGTTTACCGTCATTGTCTGATTTTGACAACGGTTATCGGCGTTGCGATGGGTTTGTTGGGATGTGCGTTCGGTAATCAGATTGTCGGTCTGTTTTCGGACGATCCCGAGGTTATCGCGATCGGTGCGGACAGACTTCTTCTTGTTATGCCGTTTTATTTCTTCTGTTCGCTTATGGATGTTGCGGCAAGTCAGATAAGAGGTATCGGCAAATCCTTTGAACCGATGATTGTTTCGCTTCTCGGTGCATGCGGAATCAGAATTTTCTGGATATATTTTATTCTTCCTCTTAACAAAACGCTTACTATGCTTTACTGGGCATATCCCGTATCATGGGCTGTTACGTTCTTTGTTCAGTTCGCAATGTATTTTATAATAAAAAGGAAAATGAAGCGGCATGGAATTTTTGATGATGAAATTCCCGCAACCGCTTAAAAGGAGAAAATAATATGATAACAGTTGTTAAAAATTTTGTTGCTGTATTGATGTCATTTATCAGCATTTTTGCATCACCGTTTTTCGGAGATTTTACCGCTGAAAAGAAGCCTCTTGATACTTCGTCGTGCAGACTTAACCTTGCGGTTATTTCCGATATTCATATGACGGAAGAAAAATACCGTGCCTTAACTCTTGAATTCGGTCTTGATGATATGGAAAACACTCACTATCCCTATGATGCTCTTATCGCAACGGGCGATCTTACCGATGGCGGTGAAGAACAGGAATGGAGAAATCTTGCCGAAACCTTTGCAAAGCACAGTCCTGCAAAGAATATTATTCTTGCTCAGGGCAATCACGACACATGGACGGAAGACGACGGATATGCACTTGCGAAGGATTATTTTATCAAGTACAGCGAAGAGATAACCGGCAGAAAAATTGAGCATGAATATTACACAGAGAAGATTAACGGCTATTCATTTATTGTTCTTGCAAGTGAGGATGACAGAACGTCAATGCTTATGAGTGAAGAACAGCTTGCATGGCTTGAAGTTGAAATGGAAAAGGCGTCAAAGGACGGACTTCCGATTTTTGTTATCAGCCATTGGCCTCTCAATCAGTCGCATGGACTTCCCGAAACATGGGGCGATGATGAACCTGAACCTGATGACGGCGGAATCGGTGATCAGTCCGCACAGGTTGAAGCTATCCTAAAAAAATATGACAATGTAATAATGCTCAGCGGACATATCCACAACGGTTTTGTCAAAGAAGGCCAGGAGAATGTTTACGGATATAAGAGCATTGAATCCGACGGCTCATTCCACAGCGTAAATCTTTCTCAGTTTATGTATCCGACTATCAGAGGCAGAGTTGCAAACGGTACGGGATACGTTATTGAGGTTTATGATGAAAAGGTTGAAATCAGACCCAGAAGCTTTACTGCAGGCGTTTGGTATACTGATTACTGCGTAACAATTCCTTTGGTTTAATCACATTAAAAAGGGGATTTATAAATGAAAAAAATAATTTCTCTTTTATTGACGGCATCGGTTGTTTTTGCAGCTTCGGTTTTAATAACGGACAAAAGTATTTCCAAATTTGAAATGCCAGTTTATGAAAACGGAAACAGCCGTGAAATTATCCGTTCAATGGAAAGTGATATTGATGCGGCAATTGAAATAGCAGGTACGGCGGCAACAAACACGGATGCGGGAAAGATATCTTCTGCTTTTGGTTATGTTATTGTGACTGACCGGATTTCTGCAAACGGTAGAAACGATGTTTCGGATGAATTACAAGAAATAATCGACAGCAATCCCAACAGAACAATTTATTTTCCTGACGGAATATATCTTCTGTCAAAGCCTTTGCGGACTCCTGCGAATCCGTCGAAAAGCGTTGATCTTCAGCTTTCAAATTATGCTGTTATACGTGCGGCGGAAAACTGGAGCGGTGATTCTCTTATTCATCTCGGCGGAAAGGATGCTGCAAACGACACTCACACCGCAGGCAGCAATTATTCATTGACTGGCGGCGTGCTTGACGGAAGCGGTCTTGCAAACGGTGTAAGCATAGACAGCGGAAGGGAAACTGCAATCCGTAATGTTTCTGTAAAGAATACACCGGTTGGAATAAAGGTTAATTACGGAGCCAACAGCGGTTCTTCCGATGCCGATATAAGTAATGTCAATATCATTGGTACGGGTGCAACCGATTCGGTCGGAATTTATGTTGAAGGATATGATAACACCTTTACAAATATAAGAATAGGAAATGTTTTTACGGGCGTTCATCTTAAATCATCCGCAAACTCGCTGAGAAACATTCATCCGCTCTATTATTCGGATTACACCGATTATGAAAACAGCTGCGGCTTCCTTGACGAGGGCGGAAACAATATTTATGACTTCTGCTACAGCGACCAGTTTTGCATAGGATTCAGAACTTTAAACGGCGCTTCAAGCATTTTTGATAATTGTTTTTGTTTCTGGTATTCTGAGGCAGGCGGAAGAGAAATTGCATTTAAAGCAGACGGGAAATTTAATTCGGTTGTAACAAATTTCCGCGGCGGATTCAGGGGTGATACGGTAAATTCCGTTCTTGTTGCAGATGAAAATGGTGGCAGCGGAGTTTTTGATAATTTGCTTGTGTACAGCAATGATGTTTCCGATAGAAACCATAAAAATTATACCGAGGGTTCGTTTTTTATGATTTTGAAAAATTTATTCGCATAAAAATAACGGTACGAGGAGTAAAATCTTCGTACCGTTTTAATTTTTAAAGTATTGAGAAGTTAACAACAAGTCCCGCAAAAACGATTGAAACCATTGAAAGAAGCTTTATCAGAATATTGATTGCCGGTCCCGAGGTGTCTTTGAACGGGTCGCCAACGGTGTCACCAACGACTGCAGACTTATGGCATGATGAACCTTTTCCGCCATGAACGCCGCTCTCAATATATTTCTTTGCATTATCCCATGCACCGCCTGCATTTGACATGAAAACTGCCATAAGGAAGCCCGATGCCGTTGCGCCTGCAAGCATGCCTACAACGCCTGAACAGCCCAGAACAATGCCGACTGCAACGGGGACTGCAATTGCAACAACCGTGGGGAGTATCATTTCACGAAGACTTGCCTTTGTGCAGAGGTCAACGCAGCTTGCGTAGTCTGCTTCGGCTTTTCCTTCCATAAGACCTTTGATTTCCTTGAACTGACGGCGTACCTCTTTAACGACGCTCTGTGCGGCTCGTCCGACGGAATTCATGGTAAGCGCCGCAAAAACAAAGGGAAGGCATGCGCCGATAAACAGACCGATAAGAACAGTCGGATTTGTTATGTTGAGGTTTGCAATTTTTTCTGCGCCGCCCTCAATTGAATTGACTTTATCAATGTATGATGCCATGAGTGCAAGTGCGGTAAGTGCCGCCGAACCGATCGCAAAGCCCTTGCCTGTTGCAGCGGTTGTGTTGCCGAGGGAATCAAGTGCATCTGTTCTTTCACGAACACTTTTGTCAAGTCCTGCCATTTCTGCAATACCGCCTGCGTTATCCGCAACAGGACCGTAAGCATCCGTCGCAAGAGTGATGCCGAGGGTTGAAAGCATTCCGACTGCAGCGAGTGCTATTCCGTAAAGACCCATTGAACTGCTGTGTGCACCGCCCGAAACGAAATATGAAACAAGAACGCATACTGCAACGATGATTATGGGAAGAAGCGTTGAAAGCATTCCGACGGAAAGACCGCCGATGATTATTGTTGCCGTTCCCGTTTCAGAGGTAGCGGCGAGATTCTTTGTAGGTTTATAGCTGTCTGATGTGAAATATTCGGTTGACTGACCGATGAGAACACCTGAAATAAGCCCGGCAAAAATTGCAAAATATACTGTCCAGTTTTCTTTGCCGAGGATGAAATAAACAAGGGGAAGGGAAACAATTGCAATAACGATTGCGGAGAAATTAGTGCCTCTTGAAAGCGATTTGAGAAGCTCTTTCTGGGTTGCGCCTTCCTTTGTTTTAACAAGGAAAGTGCCGAAAATTGAGCAGACAACGCCGATTGCGGCAATAAGCATCGGGAGAGCCATTGCATTAAAATTATTGAATGCGGCAACTCCGAGTGCGCATGCGGAGATAATTGAACCGACATATGATTCATAAAGGTCTGCGCCCATGCCTGCAACGTCACCGACATTGTCACCAACGTTGTCGGCAATAACTGCGGGATTTCTGGGGTCATCCTCGGGAATACCTGCCTCAACCTTGCCTACAAGGTCTGCGCCGACATCGGCTGCTTTTGTGAAAATACCGCCGCCGACACGTGCGAAAAGTGCCATTGATGATGCGCCCATTCCGAAAGTAAGCATCGCACTTGTTATTTCGTGCGGTTCAAGCTTGAAGATGAACTTAAGAATAAAGAACCAAAGAGAAATGTCAAGAAGACCGAGACCGACGACTGTGAATCCCATAACACTACCGGCTGAAAAAGCAACCTTCAACCCGTTGTTAAGTCCTTCACGGCATGCATTTGCAGTTCTGGTGTTTGAAATTGTTGCGATTTTCATTCCGACAAAGCCGGAAAGTGCTGAGAAGAAACCGCCGGTAAGAAATGCAAACGGAACATACGGAGTCAGAAGTCCAGCAATTGCCATTGCACCGAGAACTGCAAACATAATACCAAAGAAGATTACAACGATTTTATACTGTCGTTTGAGATAAGCGTTTGCACCTTCTCGGATTGCGTAAGAGATCTTTCTCATCTTTTCTGTACCGGGGCTGAATTTTATAACTTTTCTTGCTTTTACTGCAGCAAAGACGAGAGCCAAAGCAGCCCCGACAAAGGTCAGAATCGTAAGCAGTTTTTCCATTCATATATCCTCCTTAATAATTATCTAATAATATTATAAATATTATATTACTCTTTTTATTATCAGTCAATCAGCGTAATGTCAAAAAATAGTTCCCAAACAGAAAGAAAACTGTATTATGTGAAATAAAAAGTCCTCCTCTTAACGCTCAAATACGCTAAAAGGAGGATAACTCTGTTTGATTTTATGCAAAGATATTATTTATAAATCTGACTATTGCTTCAAAAATTATGTTGAGCGAAAGTCTCGGCATTTCGGAGAAACCGTTTGAACCGAAGTTTTCGTAAAGCCACGGAGCAAGCTTCTCAAAGAAAGAGTAATCCTTAACTTCTTCCTCTTCCATTGCGCCGATGCTTATGAGTATATCCGAAAGTCTGTTTTCGGCTTTTTCGAAATCGCCTGCAGCGCAAACCGTTGTATTGAGAATGTTTTCAGCCTGAGCAACTGCAGCATCGAATTCAGCTTTTTCGTCGGCTGAAAGCGCTGATACGTCAACTGTTTCTGCGGTTTCAAGAAGTGCAGAAAGCTTTCTGACATCTCTGCCGATATTGAACTGCGGGAAATCGGGTGAGGAATAAACGTCCTTGATATCGTCGTGAGCGATAAGCTCCATTGCAATTTTGAGAATAACATCGTTGTGCTGGGTGAGGTCATGGCGCTGACCGTCAAAATAGAATGTTGTGTCGGGCAAAAGACCTGCGGAAGCATCAACAACTCTGTCGGGGGAGATGTGATTATGGTCGGGGTTGCTGCAATGTGTGTTCTTCTGAACATAATCCGTGGGAAGTGTTTCTCCGACATTCGCCGCATATGCACCCATTGATGTTGAATCAAGGTGGATAATGTAGTCAGCATTCTGAGTGTTCCATGTTTCGCCGACATTTATCATTTTGTAGTCATACTGAGCAACGTTGAAAACCTGAACGCCTTTTTCAAGAAGCTTCTGAATGTTGGCATCCGAATTAAGCTGAGCCTGATAGTATTTATCGGTCTGAGCCTTAATATTAGCCATCTCTGGGTCTGAAAGATACATCTGAGCTGCGGTCGGATAGTCGCCTGAGGGGCAGAGCGCCCACATGCTTGTGCTTCTTATCATTATCTTTTCAACGAGTACGTCAACAGCCTTGTTAAGGCTCTTCATAAGAACATCATCGGGAAGAATTCTTGCGATAACTTCAATCATCTTTGCGGTACCCTTATCAAGCAGACCGCTGTTTTCAAGGAATCCGTTATAAAGATAATCGGGGTTGAGGAAGTTTATTCTGTCGTTGAAAACATCACCGATGATTGTTGAGCCGTCAAGAGCAGGTACGATGTAGAGAACCTTGTGAAGGACGTCCATAACCTCGGGATAATATTCAAAAAGTGCGTTTGCAAAGGTTCCGCCCTGGCTGATGGGAACGAGGTTAATCTTGCTGTGACCTGTCTGTTCCATGACCATGTGAATGTAGTCAAGAAGCTCTTTGGTAACATCGATGTGATTGCCGAATGAGTTATATGTGAAATAATAGAGATGGTCTTTGGGAAGGTCTGTGGGATATAAATGGAAGGGAATATGTGAATTAATCAAAGTCTGTTCTTCTTCGGTGCATTCCGAATAGGGCTTGTAGTATCTTTCAAGAATAACGTTACCCGTATTCTGTGCGTTAAGGTCGCTTGCATTGATTCCGAAGCAGGATTCAATAACGTTTGCAAGAGCGTTCGAAAGACCGAAATCACTCTGAGTTACAAGCGAAAGAAGGGCAGGGAAGAGAGCTTCTTTGATGATTTCGCCAATCTGAATATAGGCGGGAAATGCGGAAATACGTTTTCCTTCGTCGTCAAGAACGAATTCACCGTTTTCGTCGGCAACAAATACGCCCGACTGACCGAGACCGGGAATGATGATTGTGGGATAGAATTCGCAGTCCGTACCGCAGTCGGTTTTTCTTTCAGACGATGCAAAAACACTCAGACTGAAAGCTGAGAGAAGCATGGTGATACAAAGTACAGCGGAAATAATTTTTTTCATTTTACGCAGTCTCCTTTATTTGATAAAAATATATTAACATATGTTTTATAATTTATCAACAAAAATTTAACATAAAATGTAACGTTTGTTGCACTTTGTCCCAATTATTTTCAGTATTATTTCCGATTTGGATTTTTTACTGTTGTAAACACCTCGGAAATGTTATATAATCGGATTATACAATACATAATCAGTCTTCCGATTATAACAATTGTCGGAAACGGCGTGACGTGGATTGTTTTGTTTGCTTTGCTTGTATAAGAATAGATATGGACAAGCTAACGGCAGCGAATGGGATTGAGAAATGAGGTGCGGATATGATTATACTTAAAGGACTTGTTGCACTTTTAACGGCGATTATTTTTATTTTTAATGCGTCGGGTGTAACGCAGGTTGTTCCTTATCTTGCGGTTATTCCTGGGATGATTAAGGTTGGAGCGGACTACATTTCTTTGAACAGAAACGTTAATTCCGTTTCTGAAAAAGAACTTCAGGCGCAATTTGAAAAGCTCGGAGGAAATGTTAGTCATCCGTTTGTTCTGGCAAATGGAGATAAATTTGATGCTGTCAGAGCAGAATACCGAAACAAAATTTTTTCCGATTACACTGAAGGGCTGAGCAAGTCTGTTCTTGATAATGCGCAGGCTCTTCTTGATTTGGATGTTTACCCTCCTATGGATTATGTTCTTGATGAGGAGGACAGTATTCTGCCGATTTCGAGAGAGGTCATAAACAGAATGATTATTCTCGGCTATGCGTGGCAGATAACGGGGGAGAGCAGATATGCCGAGCGTGCCATGCTTGAGCTTGAGAAGGTTTGCGGATATGATGACTGGTGTACGGGTCATTTCCTTGCAACGGCAGAAATGGCGCTTGCTGTTTCAATCGGTTATGACTGGTTTTTTGATTATCTTACTCAGGAACAAAAAGATTATCTTGCTGAAAAGACCTATGAGCATGCTGTTGAACCTGCACTGTCAAAAAATTATTTTAAAAACTGGTTTACCTGGTCAAAGAATAACTGGAACAGTATTTGTTACAGCGGTATAGGCATTGCTTGCATGGTTTTTTCGGATTATTTTGCCGATGAATCGGCTGAGTTCCTTTCAATGTGCTATGCGAACATGCCGATAGCGTTTGAAAATTTCACTCCCGACGGTGTATATGCCGAGGGACCCGGCTACTGCCAGTCAGGCATGAATGCAATTGTTTTCTTTGTTGCAACCTCTAAGAATTATTTCGGGACGGATTTCGGCATGTCTGATATTGACGGCTTCAAGGAGCTCGGTTACTATCCTGTTTACATTACGACACCGACGGGTGTATTTAATTTCGGAGATAACAAGGCGAGAATGTGTTTTACTCCCGCATTGCATTGGTATGCTTCGGAATACGATGCTCCCTTGCTTGCATTATATCAGATGTGGGATACCGCAGATGAATTTATACCCGATACTTCCGGAAATGTCGAACGCAACGGCAGCGGAAAAGAGGATGCTCTTTCTCTTCTGTGGTATGACAGAAATTATACTGCCGAAGGTGTCGGTTTTGACAACGAACCGCTCGGGATGCATCTTGAGTCCGATGTCGGGCAGACTCTTGTGCTTATGAGAAGCGCTTATCTTGATAAAAACGCAACCTTTGCAGGCATCAAGGGCGGCTATAATTACACAAATCACGGCGATCTTGATATCGGTACTTTTGTTTTCGATTCGATGGGCGAGAGATGGGCAGAGGAGCTTGGACCGGGCAGCTACGATGCTCCTGATTATTTCGTTAATCTTCCTGCCGGCGGCAGATGGAAAAACTACTGCAAGCGTGCGGAGGGACAGAATACACTCGTTATAAATCCCGATTTTACTCTTGATGACCAGTATACTCTTGCTGAGTGCGGATTTGATTATTTTAATGAAACATTAAACGGCGGTGAATGCAGAATCAATATGACCGATGCATATCGCATGAACGGTGCAAAAAATGTTTCAAGAATCTTTGAGCTTTATGATAACCGAACATCTCTGAGAATTACCGATGAAATCAGATGTATCATTCCGAGTGAAATATATTGGTTTATGCATACAAAGGCGGATATTGATATTTCCGACGACGGAAAAACCGCAATTCTCGAGATTAACGGTAAAAGGATGAAGGCGACCCTTCATAATGATGGTGAATTTTCTGTTATGCCTGCCGAAGCGCTGAAAGGAAAATATGAATATGATGCAGAATATTCCGACATAAAAAAACTTACCGTACATCTCGAAGGAGTAACAGCATCACGCATTTGCGTTACGCTTGAACCGCTCTCGGAAACATAATGTATCATTTTATTTTTTTATGATGTTGAAAAGAGTCTTTTAATGTGATATAATTCCGTGTGGTGGTGAATTATGGCGATTTATAAAACACAAAATGTAACCGAAACGGAAAAAATCGGTTATCTTCTCGGAAGTTCGGTCAAGGACGGAGCGGTTATTGCAATGTTCGGCGATCTTGGTGCAGGCAAAACAGCTTTTACAAGAGGCTTTGCAAAGGGTATGGGATTTGACGGCGATGTCAGCAGTCCGACTTTTGCGCTTGTCAATGAATACAGAGGAGATAAAAGAACTCTCTATCACTTTGATATGTATCGAATTTCAGGCTGGGATGACCTCTATTCAACGGGATATTTCGATTATCTCGATGCCGGCGGATGCCTGATTATCGAATGGAGTGAAAATATTGAAGCCATTCTTCCTGAAGACTGTATCAGAGTTACCATCACCAAAACGGATGATTTTAACGAAAGAAATATCGAAATTATTGGAGCTGACTCATTTGAAAATATTGGCGGTTGATTCATCGGCAAAGTCTGCAAGCGTTGCGGTCTGTGAGGACGGCAGGCTGATTAGTGAATGCTTTGTTAACGCATCGCTTACCCACAGCAGAACTCTTATGCCGATGGTTGATAATGCCCTTACTCAGGCAGATTTGAATATAAAAGATGTTGATGCTTTTTGTGTCAATGTCGGTCCGGGTTCATTCACGGGAATAAGAATCGGCGTTGCGGCAGTCAAAGGTCTTGCACTTGCGGAAAATAAGCCGTGTG
The DNA here is from genome assembly GCA_017410195.1 of Clostridia bacterium. Classification (GTDB taxonomy): domain Bacteria; phylum Bacillota; class Clostridia; order Oscillospirales; family Acutalibacteraceae; genus CAG-177. The sequence continues at coordinate 16,648 of JAFQRF010000072.1, forward strand.
CAGGTGTTTCAACACTCGAATCCATGGCATATAATTTTGCGGACGACAGCTGCATTGTCTGCGCCGCAATGGATGCAAGATGCAATCAGGTTTATACCGCTCTTTTCCGCTGTGACGGAGAAAATGTTGAGCGTATCGGCGAAGACAAAGCAATTTCAATCGATGAGCTTTGCGAAGTGCTTTCGGCTTATGATGAAAAGGTTTATCTTGCGGGTGACGGTGCTGAAATATGCATGAAAGCATTCGGGAACAAGCTTCCGAATGTATATCTTTCGGGCGAAAACCGCAGATATCAAAGAGCATTCGGTGCGGCTCTTGCCGCTGAAAACAATAAAGAATCGTTTACGGATTCGGCTCTGCTTGCACCTGTCTATTTAAGACTTCCGCAGGCTGAACGTGAATTAAAGTTAAAAAAAGGAGAATTATTGAAATGATAGCAGTAGGATGCGACCACGCTGGTTTTGAACTCAAGCAGGTCATTATGAAACATCTTGAAGAAAGAAGCATTGAATTCAAGGATTGCGGAACATATTCCGCTGATTCGTGCGACTACGCCGTATATGCCGAAAAGACTGCAAGAGCCGTTGCAGACGGAGAATGTGAACTCGGACTCCTTTTCTGCGGTACCGGTGTCGGTATTTCAATTGCAGCAAATAAGGTGAGAGGAATCCGTGCCTGCTGCTGTTCCGACCTTTTTTCGGCTGAAATGACAAGAATGCATAACAACGCTAATATGCTTTGCCTCGGCGGAAGAGTTCTGACTCCCGAAAAGGCAATTGAAATTGTTGATATCTTCCTTGATACTCCTTTCAGCGGTGAAGAACGCCATCAGAGAAGAATTGACCAGATAACAGACCTTGAAAACAGATTTTAATAAGGAGAAATAAGTCATGGCAAAAGTAATGATAATGGATCACCCTCTTATTCAGCATAAGCTTACAATTCTCAGAGATGTTCATACGGCATCAACTCAGTTCAGAGCGCTTGTCAGCGAAATTGCAATGCTTATGTGCTATGAGGCAACAAGAGATCTCCCTCTTGAAGAGGTTGAAACCCAAACTCCTCTTGCTCTCGCAAAAACAAAGTCAATCGCAGGCAAAAAGCTCGCATTTGTTCCCATTCTCAGAGCAGGTCTCGGAATGGTTGACGGCGTTCTTGCTCTTGTACCCTCGGCAAGAGTCGGACATATCGGTCTTTACAGAGACCACGAAACTCTTATGCCCGTTGAATATTACTGCAAGCTCCCAGCAGATATCGAGGAGAGAGAGGTTATTGTTCTTGACCCGATGCTTGCAACGGGCGGTTCTGCAATTGATGCGATAACTCAGATTAAGACACGCAATCCTCAGAAAATCAAGTTTATGTGTATTATTGCTGCTCCCGAAGGACTTGAAGCACTCAAAGCAGCTCATCCCGATGTTGATGTCTTTGTCGGTGCGCTTGATGACTGCCTCAATGAGCATGGATATATCGTTCCCGGTCTCGGTGATGCAGGCGACAGAATTTTCGGTACAAAATAATCTAATGATTTTAACCCCGTATGTGTTTTGCTAATTTACAAATCACATACGGGGTTACTTTTTATTTTCTGAACTTGTCGGCAATTATCTCAGCGCATTTTTCATTGAAATCTTCGCTTACCTTTTCATCTGTGCGGATTTGATAATGAATTATTCTTCCTTCATCCTGAAAAACATACGCAGTAAATTCCAAAGAAGAATAATACATTGTTTCATAATCAAAACCGAATTCGGGGCAGTCACCGTATCCTTTGAATTCGAAATCCGAAGTTTTTGCACCGAGAATATACATTTTTGCAATATATTTTGCAAGCAGAGGATGTAAGGTTTCGTGATAATCGATTATAACTGTGCAGTCGGTCTCTGTTCCGGCGTCAGTTTTTATGGTTGCGGATTCGTTCCATTCGTAATTGACCGGTGAAACAAGTGTTTCCCAGTTCTCATTGGAATTTAATATTGAATTTCGGAGCGCATAGGAGTCTTTTTCTTCGGTAAAATCGATGACTGTTGCAAATGGTAAGTCATGCTTGTTTTCCGGCGGAGATTCCGAAACTGCGGTATCAAATTTTGCGAAACTTAAAATCAGACCGGATATAACAAGAAGCACGAGTGACAGCATATTGAAAAACTGATGAACAGTTGTTTTTCTTTTAAAATTGATGCTGTTATCGATAAATCTGTTTTCTTTTCGCTTGCTTATCCGTTTAAGCATTATAATATTTTTAATACATTTTATACAGTCAATTAAAAGAAGAATCAATACAAGTATCGCAAAAAACAAACCGCCGTTCTCTGCAATTGCCAAAACCGGTGCTATGAAAAGAGTTAAACAAAAAATGATAATTGAAAATAACAGTTGAATTATCTGCAAAAGGATTCTTCGGCAGGCAGATTTCTTAATGAATTTCTCATGGCTTTCATCGCTGTCAATTCTGAGTGAAGAATCGTCAAAAGCGCGGTATATTTCAAAATCAAAAGAGGTTGAAACTTTTTCCCAGCCGTATTCTTCACGTAATTCAAGAATCCATTTGTGTTTTTTCAAACTCTGCTTTGGCCATATGCGATGAAATACCTTTTGCTTTTCTGATTCCGTAAAATTGGCATATGTATTTTTGTATCCGTCTTTTTCGAGAAGAAAACCTTCGGATGCAGTTAGGTTAAGCCAGTATTCTGTCATTTCTGTGTTGTAAACGGAACAAGGCGTAAATTTTTTCTTGCTCATTAGGCATTCTCCTTTCCTCTTATATTATAATGCGGCATACGTATATTGTCAAACTGTCAAAATAAAAAAGCGAGCATATAATATAGCAGAGGTTATACCTCAAAACCGAAAGGAATGATTGCAATGAACGAATACAGCGGATACAGATATCCGCAGCGGCAGGGTCAGAAATTCGAAACCTGCCGTGCCTCAATCACTCCTCTGCCCGATAACTATACCGTTGCGATGCTGTACGTTCCCGTACAGACCGATACGGCAATGTTTGACGAGATGAAGGCTTTTGAGTGCGGAACTCTTTTCTGCGTACTCAACAAGCCTTTTGCAGGGAAGTGCTGCAAATGAGTAAAAGAGAAGCAATGCTCAGAAAGCTGAGCGCAGCCCAGTTCAAACTTTGGGAAATTCACCTCTATCTTGATACGCATCCGTGGGATTTGCACATGGTTGAAGCGCACAACAAAGCCGAATTGAAATATAAGGCGCTCAGAAATGAATTTGAGGAGAATTTCTGTCCCCTTACTGCCGCAAAGGCGCAGGGTGTTCAGTGGCTTAAAGGACCTTGGCCATGGGAGTTTGAGGAGTGTGACTGCTGATGTTTAATTATGAAAAGAGATTACAGTTTCCCGTTAAGATAAAAAACCCCAATCCCAAATACGCTCAGATTATCATGTCGCAATACGGCGGTCCTGACGGCGAGTTAGCAGCATCTTTGCGTTATCTCAGCCAGCGATTTGCGATGCCTTATGATGAGCTTAAAGGACTTCTGACGGATATAGGTACATCAGTTGTACTATGGTCTCTTTGAGTATTTTCGCCCTCACTCTCGGACACTTCTTTCACACATTGTTCGGCTTTGGGATAAAAAGAAGAACCTGCCGCCGTTACAACAGAAGATAATGCGAATTTCCATTTGAACGGTAGCAGGTTTAATTTTACTGTTATTATATTGTCTTTTGATACGGTCATCGACTCAAGTATCTGTTTTATGAACTCTTCATTGTTCTCACCCGAAGTGAGTATTGTTTTTGCAAACGCAACGCACTCGGCGA
>JAFQRF010000073.1 GCA_017410195.1 Clostridia bacterium
AATCTGCGCCTGCATTGCCGCTGATTTCGCCGTCAATATCGAGCTTCCACACCTTGAAAAGGGGGCAGTCCGCAAGCAGTCTGCGCTCATCGGTGTCGAGTTCGGGATTTGAGAAATCGGGCTGTGAATATTTTTCGAGTTTTGTAACTGCCGCACCGTCCTCAACGTGAAGCTCGCGGGGCTTTCCGTCTGCGCCTACTCGGTTATAGTCATAAATCCTATAAGTAGTATTGGAGCTTTCCTGCACTTCGGCAAGAAGAATACCCTTGCAGATAGCGTGAAGAGTGCCCGAATCGATAAAGAAGAAATCGCCTTTCTTGACCTTAACGGTTTCAACGTAGTCTGTGAGAGTGTTGTTGGCGATTGCCGCTTTGAATTCTTCCGGAGAAAGTTTATCCTTGAATCCGAGAATAAGTCCTGCATTTTCTTCACAGTCGATGATGTACCAGCATTCCGTCTTGCTCTGACCCTTGCCCGTCAGCTCGCAGTATTCCTTGGTGGGATGTACCTGCACGGAAAGGTTATCCATCGCGTCAATGAATTTGATGAGGATGGGGAAATCTTCAAAATTGCCTGAATTTTTGCCGCAAAGAGCAGGATTTTCCTTTACAACATCGGCAAATGATCTTCCTGCAAATTCGCCGTTCGCAACAGTGCTTGAGCCGGCTTCATGGCAGGAGAGCATCCAGCCCTCGGCAGCATTATTTTTTTCGGTTTTAACGCCGTATTCTTCAATCAGCTTTCTGCCGCCCCAGATTGTTTCCGAAACGTAGGGGAGCAGTTTAATGGGATATAAATTCATAATAATACCTCCAAAAAGGAATTGTCTGTATTATTCTATCATATTTGTCCAACAATTTCCATAGAATATTTAACGGAGGACGAAAAATATGGAAAAATATTTTAATAATGCAAAAATTTTTTACTATGAAAAGATAAGAAAACCCGTTCCGCCCGTTTATGACAGCATTTTGCTGCAGATTCGGGATACCTCTCAGCGCCTTCAGAGTGCCTACAGCCGATTTGAAAACGAGAGCAATGAGGATTTGCTGGATTCGATAATCTATGAAATCCAGTCGCTCAAGGCTCTTTACCGCTATCTTATCAAGCAGGCAAAGGAAAAGGGGATTGAATGCGCCGAAGTATCTGTATTCGGCAAGGAGGTAATCTGATGAATGCGTTCTTCGTTGCTGCGGCGGTTATCTGCTCTGCCTGCGTTGCGTGGTGGGTAGTGAAAAGCGAGAAGGGTGCAACGAGCTTTTTTCTTTCCGCCCTGCAGGGAATCGCTGCCCTTTTTGCCGTTAATCTGACGGGAATGATAACGGGTGTCACGATAGCCGTCAATTGGTATACGGTTATCTCTTACATAGTTCTGGGTTTGCCCGGGGTTATAGGCACGCTGGTGCTTGATTTTGTTATGGGAATGTAATATATCCGGGCAGTTTTCAGCCGAAAAACCGTCCGGATATGCAAAATTAAATATTATAAATTTTCTTTCCGCCGTTCTGGATAACATCAACCTTATCCGAAAGGCGGATTTTTGCTTCCGATCCTTCGGGTACGGTTACCTCAACAGTATATCCGTCATCTGTCTTTTTCCATGAGCATTCAGCCTTGCCGAGCGGAGTTTTTACCGATGCCCTGACATGTTCAAGTCCGCAGTTAAGTACGGGGGCAACGGTAAAGCTTTCCCAACCGTTTTCAACATCTTTAAAACCGGCAAGGTGAGTGAAGAAAATCTCATCATAGGTTGCAAGGAAATAGTGGTTTTTCGAACGTGTTGTTCTTTCCCAGCTTTCCCATGCGGAATCCGTGCCGTTTTCGAGCCAGTGACCCCAGCTCGGATATGTTTTCTGCATAAGCACTTTCATTGCAATATCGGTGCAGCTGTTGTCGAAAAGAACGGGAAGAACAAATCTTGTACCCGTGCAGCCCGTGTCAAGGTGATAATCACGGTTTATAAAATCGTCAACGAGATTTTTCAAAACCTTTTCTCTGTTTTCTTCGGGTATCATTCCGAAATGAAGCGGAAGAAGGTTTGAGGTTTGTCGGTATTTTGTTCTTACACCCATTTTCTTCCATATGGTTGTTTCATAAATTCCCTTTTCAGCATTATAAAATTTATCATTGAAGGCTTTAAAAATGTGTTCTGCGGCGCATTCGTATTCTTCAACATCTTCGCTTATACCGAGTTTTTTACAGATGCGGACCATTGATTTGAGCATGGCATATATGAATGCCGTGCAGCAGATCTCAGCACCCTCCGACGGGTCGGGAAGAACCTCCATATCCTCTCCGCCCGAAGGCGCAACCCAATCTGAAAGCCCTCTTGTACCCCAAACCCAGCCAAGCTCGCTGAGCTGCTCAATATCCTTTCGGGCAAACGATTTGAGATTAGGATAAAGCTGCTTTACATAATCGGATTTGCCGCAATAATCAAGCATTGCTTCTGCACCGAAAACGTAGATAGTGTTCCAGACGGGTGAATTTGCAATGCTCCAATTCGCCGACGGTACAATAACGGGAACGCTGCCGTATTCTTCGAAGCAGTCGTTCATAATATCTATGAAATTTGCCATGTATTTGCTCATGTCGAAATTATACATCATTATCGGCAGAGCGCAGTTAGCATCGCCGAGCCAGCCGTTTTTCTCCCATACGGGAGTATCGGTCGGTTTGCTTTGGAAGTTGTTGAGAAGGGTGCTTACCATAATGTGATGAAGCTTGTTGAGCATTTCATCGGAGCATTCAAATTCGCCGATTGTATCAACATCGTTCGCAATTTTATAAAGGATAACATCATCGCTTGTCAGCTTATCGAGGTTTTCAATTTCGATATATTTGTAACCCTTATAGCTGAATTTCGGCTCAAATTCAAACGGTTCGCCGTTACTTATGAAGCAGTCATGCTGAATGTAGCTTTCGGGCCACCATTCGTGACCGTGACCTTCTCCCTTGCCGATTTTCTGAACTCTGCCTTCATCGGTCAGCTTTTCTCCGTAGGTGATGAAAACTTCCGTGCCTTTCGGTGCATCAATACGGATTTTTGCCCATCCTGTCATCATTTCAGGCGCGGTTAAAATATAGCTTCCGCATTCGTGACGGACAAACTTAGAAGGCTTGCATTCGGAAATTCGCCTTATGGGCGGAATATCCTGCAGTTTCAGTTCACCTGCGGGCGGAGTAACCGCAACCGCATTGCGCCATTCGAACTCCTTGCGTCTTGCATCAAAGGTTTCGCCGAGATATATGCTGTTGGCAACCGTCGGACCGTCAAGGGTCACAAGCCAGGATTCATCGGTTATGATTTGTTCCTTTGAACTATCGGTATATTCAATGTCAAGCTGTGCAATCATTTTCGGTGCGCTTCGCCAGGATGCGGTATGCCAGTCCCAGACATCGGTTGTTTCATTGAAAAAGCTGTTGCCGAGTTCAACGGTAATAACGTTTTCCTCACTCAGCAAATCCGTAATATCAAAAATTCTGTAGAAAACCGTTTTGCTGTATTGTGTATGTGCAGGATTGAGAAGTGTATCGTCAGGCAGCTTTCCGTTGATTTTCAGTTCAAAAAGACCAAGACCGCAGATTTTTATTTCTGCCTTCAAAATATCTTTTTTTACGGTAAATTCTCTTTTGAACAGGGGAGCAAAGCGGTCATTGACCGTCATTTCCGCACCTATCCATTTTGCTGATGTGTTGTTCATGTTGCACCTCGTTGAAAAAACGGGACAGGCGCACCTGTCCCGAAAATAATTATGAAAGTTTGTTAATCATGTCAAAGTGGATTGTGTAGTAATCCGCAACATCGGTATTAACCCTCATCATACCGCCCTGGAGCGACATGTGGTCGCCCTGATAAACGGGCATTATCTGCCAGATGCCTTTTTCAATTGCGGATGAATCAAAGTTTTTTGACGGTGCGCTTGAAGGCGCAGATGCCGAAACAGTATTAACAAGCCCGTCATTTTCGAGCCAGCTTTCATCAACAACATATCCGCCGTCTGTAGTCCCGGTCAGCCTGCCGATTTCATCTGCGCTGCTGCGGTAAATGGATTCCATTCTGCTGCTGTCGGCGCTGTAAGTGCCGTCGGCATTTTTGATTGTTGCGGTGCAGGGAATAGAGAAATAAAATGTTTCTTTGCTTGTAACGATTGTTTTGTTAAGCTCCAGCGCATGGTCAATGAACATGTCATATGCTGCCGTGTCCGTATTTTCGGGCGCATCGTTCGAAAGACCGTAGGCGGATGTACCGTTGTGGGGAGCGGCGAGAGAGGTCATCGAATAAATGAAGTCTGCCTTACCGCCCGTGAAAAACGGCGAGATGTCGTCAGGGTCGGTTGCAGCAATTTCCGCTTCACTGCCGACTGACATAAGAGAAGCGAAAACACGGATTGTTGCGCCGCCGAAGGAGTGACCGAGAAGATTGATTTTGTTTTCGGAATCCCACTCATCAATGAGCGCTCTGCCCGTGAAATCCTCACCGAATCTCTCGTGACCGCAGAATTCGCTGTGAGCCTTACCGTAGTCAACAACCGTACCCGTAAGCTGAGCGTAGAGTTCGCAGGCTCTGTCCCATGCACTGCTGCTCGGAGCAACCGATGCCGCATAGCAGTCGTAACCTTTTTTCTCAAGTTTTCCGAGAAGCTCACCGCCAAACATACCCCAGTAAGGCATGATTTTATACTGTGGGTCATAACTTCCCCAGCCCATAAGACCGTGAACAAAAACGTAAGGGTAGTTAGTGTTCCATTCCTCAGGATTGACTTCTTCTCCCTTGCAAGGGAAAAACAGCGAAACGATTGCCATGATGATTGCCATTGGTACGGAAATGATTTTTGCCATAATTTTTTCTCCCATATTCAATTTTATTTTCTCTTTATTTGATTATATAACAGATATAACGGTTTTTCAATAGGTGAAGAAAATAAAAAAATCGACAAGTCGAAACTTGTCGATTTTTTATTGGCTGGGGAATAGGGATTCGAACCCCAACAAACAGAGTCAGAGTCTGTCGTGCTACCGTTACACTATTCCCCAATGTAACTCGCATCTGGGCTACGGATATATATTATACACACTTGAAAGAAAAAGTCAACACTTTTTCAAGAAAAATTTTCAGATTTTTTTAAAATTTTTTTGTATTGTAAAATTGCTCTGTTTGTATTAGAATATCATATATAAATCAATATATACGGAGTTTTTATGAAAAATTTTTTAAAGAAAATAATAAGTCCCAAAAACAGACAGAGAATTATAATTGTTTTTTTCAAAATATGGTATATGCTTTGCAAGATGCTTCCGTTGAAGAACAGAGCACTGTTTTTTACCGTCAGGGCGAACGGAAAACTGCTTGACAATGCAAACGCGGTTTACAAAGCTCTGGATTGCCCGAAAGCCGTTTTTGCAGTGCGTGTACCTCACGGAATCAAAGACAGCATTAAGGCATATTATATGCTTCTGACAAGCAGGGTAATAGTGACCGATGACTATATGCGGTACTCGAGAGAGTTCAAATTCAGAAAAGAGCAGAAAATATTTCAGATTTGGCATGCCTGCGGTGCGTTCAAAATGTTTGGGCTTGATGCACCGTCAATGCTCACAAAGGAGCAGGAGAGGGCAACCCATGCACAATATTCGGCGGTTGCCGTTACGGGAGAGGATTGCCGAAAATTTTATGCAGGTGCATTCGGTGTGAGCGAAGATATCTGCTTACCCGTCGGGCTTCCGAGAACTGACAGACTTTTTACCAATGCTGAAAAAATGCGAAGTTCTGTTTTTGAAAGACATCCCGAATTCAGGGGCAAGAAAATTTATCTCTATTGTCCGACCTTCCGCGAGCAAGACGGAGTGAGGGTTGAATACGACCCGAAAATTGATTGGAATATGCTGAGCGATTCTCTCAACGATGATGAAATTTTCATTATCCGCCGTCATCCGCTGATGGATTATTCTCTTATAAATAATACATACAATAATATATATGACCTTTCGGCAGAGCCAACCCTTGAGCTTACGGCAGCAAGTGACGTTATCATAACGGATTATTCTTCCGTTATTTATGATGCATGCCTGCTTGATGTTCCGATGGTTTTCTATTGTCCCGATTATAAGAATTATGAAAGAGGGTTCTATCTGAAATTCCCCGAGGATTTGCCCGGAAAACTTGTTGCCGAGAGCGGCGATTTGCTTCCGGCAGTCAGACAGACAAAAGAAAAGCCGCCTGTTGACCGAATCAATGAATTCAGAAACAGACAGCTTAATGCTTGTGACGGTCACGCAACCGAAAGAGTGGTTAAGATTATCAAGGATTGGATGAAATAATATTCTTGAAAATTCTTTCGGTGTTGTTACAATCAATATAATCAAAGTTGAAATCTCTGAAAGCGCGAAGCTTTTCTTCGTTCTTTCGGGGATTTTTTATTTCTTCGATAACCGAGCCGAAATCTTTTACAACGGGACCCGGCACATAGCTTTCATAATTAAAATAGAAAGAACGCTCTTTTTCATAGGCATCAAGGTCGAACGCAAAGAAAATACACGGTTTTGAAAGCAGGGCAAAATCCATGCAAACCGAGGAATAGTCGGTTATCAGCGTGTCGCAGATAAGAGTAAGGTCATTTATGTCGTGACCTTCCGTAACATCAACTGTACCTTCAACAGCTTTGCCTGAGTGAATCTGCGGATGCAGCTTTATTATCAGCTTATATTCCGAACCGAGTTCTCTCTCAAAGGCTTCGGAATCAATATGGCTGACAGTTTTTTTATCGGTTTCGGGGTCATCCCGGAAGGTCGGAGCATAAAGAACAAGCTTTTTCCCTTTGCATTCGGGATGTTTTTTATCAAAATCGGCTCTGATTCGGTTTATATCGCGTCCGCAGAGAAGCATATCAATTCTCGGAGTGCCGAGCGGGAGAATTTTGCTTTCGTCAACGCCGAATGCCTCGGCATAAACGTGGACAACATTTTTTGAGGAGCAGACAATATATGTAAGCTTTTCGGAGCATTTCTTTTCGCGCTCTCTGACGTCATCAGTCAGCGGTGCGGAGAGTCCGAATTTTTTGAATGCACCTTCAGCGTGCCAGAGCTGTGTGATGACGGCATCCTTGCTGAATTTCAGCGATGCCATTGGCATGAAGTTATCGTTAAGAAAAATATATTTCGAAGTTGCAAGAGCCTTTGCTTTTACCGTGAAGAATCCGATTGTTCTGATTGTCGATTTAATCAGTCTGCCGATTGATGAAAAATCAATGTGCAGGTCGGATGTCGAAACAGTAACGATATCAAACTTGCCCTTTTTCTGCATATAATCACGCAGTATTCCGAGTGAATCGGCATTGCCGCCATGATGCGGAGCGACAAAGGCTATCCTGTTTTCCTTGAGCGGAAACAGCAGTCTGCTCAGATTAAAGAAGATTGCATATAGCGAATAGAAAAGCTTTTTCAAAACAAAACTCCGTTATTTTTTTATTTTCAGGAACATTATTGCCCCGAGTTTTATCACAAAGTCAGGCAGAATGCCGAATTTTCTGCCGCGCTTGAGCAAGGAAATAACCTTGAAAATGCGGGTGTCCGTAATCGGTTTTTTACCGTTGAACTTGACGGTAATTTTACCTTTTGCCGCTTTTTTTGCGCTTGCAATAAAGTTCTTCTTAGGAAGATTGACGATGTTTTCTCTCTTAGCGGAATCTGCGGTTATCAGCTCAAAGAAAGGCATTGACTGGGCATAGAGTGAATTTATAAAACTTTCGCAGGGTGATTTACAAATAACGCTGATAAAAGGATTTTCTGCAATTTTTTGCTTGGAAAACATAAGCTTCCCGAGGTCTTTGTCAACATAAGAAATCTTCTTCGTTGATTCGGGCGTAAGTTTTGAAACAAGCTCTGCATATTTCACCTTCATCAGGGAGAGAGTTTCTGAATCGGCACTCCAGACAAGTCTGTAGAGAGAGTTGACGAAGGTTGAGTACGCTCTGCGGTAAAGCTCCTGGATGTATTCCTCTTTGTCGCTGCAGGCGCAATCGGGATTTTTGAACGATTCTTTTGCCGCATCAGCTATGATTTCAATGCAGTCAAACAAATCCTCAACAAGATGGTAGTTTACGCTCTGGGTAACCGAAAAACCGTCTGCAGGCTCTCTTTTTCGATAGTACATCGTTGCATCGGGAACGCCGATTATTTTTGCACCCTTATAGAATATCTGCATGCAGAATGCGCCGTCTTCGGCATAACGCTTGAGAGGGAAGGTGACACCCGATGCTTTAAGGAATGATGACCTGTAGCATTTGTTGCTGACAAGGAAATTCCAAAGAATCCTCTTGTCATAAATATCAATCGTGTCAAGCTCGGCAAGTGCAATTGATTCGGGATGCGGACGGTTACCTCCGTAGCCGAAATATTCAACCCTGCATATTGCAACATCGGCATTCTTTTCTTCAAGTCGGTTATACAGAATCTCCAAGGCATCAATGCTCATCAAATCGTCGCTGTCGGCGAATATTGTGTACTTGCCTTCAATGTAATTCAGACCGTTGTTTCTTGCGGCAGCAACGCCGGAGTTCTTTTGATTAACGGTAAGAATCCTGCTGTCTTTTGATGCGTATTCTGCAAGCATATCGGCAGTTGAGTCGGTTGAACCGTCATTGACCGTAATAATCTGAATCTCCTTGAGTGTTTGCCCAAGGAGATTATCAAGAGTTTCTTTAAGAAATTTTTCGCTGTTATAGCAGGGAACGATAACAGAAATTTTATAATCCATAATTATTTATTCCATTTCAGAACGGTTTTGCCGAAATTGCGGCTGATATCCTGCGCAAATGCCGCATGAATATCGGAAATTGTTTTGATTTCGGCAACGTGACCGATAAGATTTTCAAGGTAAGAAGATATTTTGGGGTTTTCTGCAAGAATATCCATTGTCTTTTGAAAGTCATCAACACCGCTTCGGCTTGAACCGAAAAGGCAAAGACCTCTTTCAAGCACCATTCTTGTGTTGATATCAACAAATCTTTCGCTGACACCCATAAGACCTACAGTTCCTTCGGGGTTAATGAGGTCAATAATCTGAGCAAGTGCAAAACGTGAGCCTTCGCCGCCGACACATTCGAATGCATGGTCAACCTTGAGTCCTTCGGGAACATGGTCAACGTGATATGCACCGTCTGCAAAAGCAAAATATCCGAGCTTTTCATAGACGGTACCGAAAATATAGAGCTTGGTGTCGGGGTAAAGAGCTTTGAGAATGAGAGCTGTGATGAAGCCGACGTTTCCGTCGCCCCAGATGCCGATTGAATTCTTTCTTGAATGCGAGAATCTTTCAAATCTGCTTACCGCATGAACAGCGACGCTGATAAGCTCAGCAAATGATGCGATTCTCGGGTCAACGTTTTCGGGGACTCTGACTAGTCTGTCAGGCGCAATGTCAATGTAGTCCCTGAGGAAGCCGTCATATCCGCTTGAGCAGAAACGGCTTGTCAGACGGTAATTCTCGGCAATAACATTATCCTCTTCCATGGGCGTATTGGGTACGGGAACAACGATTTCACCTGTTTTGAATGTACCTGTCGGGTCGAAAATAACCTTTGCGCAGCATTCGTGGATGAGTGCCATGGGAAGCTTCGCTTTGAGAACCTCACGGCTTCTGTTGCCGAGGTAATAACGCTGGTCCGCTTTGCAGATTGAAAGATAAAGCGGACGGAGAATAACCTTGTTTTTAATGTCCGGCTCTGTACACGCAACGTCAATCATGCCAGGTGCAATGAGCCTGTAAACAGTATTAATCATCTTAATCCTTGCCTTTCAAAAGCGTATTGGCTACTTTCATATCATAGGGATAGGTGATTTTAATGTTGAAAACTTCACCTTCAACCATGTAAACATCTTTGTTCTTGATTGAGAAAATTTTGCATGCGTCGGTAAGAATTGCTTTCTCGTCCTCGGTGAGGCTTGCAAGAACTCTTTCAAGCTCCTTGAGTCTGAATGACTGGGGGGTCTGACCCTGGAACATTTTTGTTCGGTCGGGGATTGATGTGATTATCTTTCCGTCTGTGCTTTCAACGATAGTGTCCGTTGCGGGAATAACCGTATCGCATGCACCGTATTTAAGAGCTGCGTCAACGTTTTCCTCAATGATTCTGTGGGTGAGGAAGGGTCTTACCGCGTCATGTGTAACAATAACGGTATCATCGTCTGTTTCAAAGTTTTCTTCGATATAAGCGATTGCGTTTTCAAGGGTGCCGTTTCTTGTTGCACCACCGGGGATAACAGTCACTTTTTTTCCTTCGGGAAGGTGTTTTTTGATTAAATCCTGGGTGTGTGCAACCCAAGCTTTGGGGCAGAGAACAAGGATTTCATCAATTTTATCATTTATAAAGAATTTTTCGATTGTGTGGATAATAACGGGCTTGTTACCGAGTTCAAGATACTGCTTGGGAGTGTCGGAATTGCCCATACGGCTGCCGATGCCGCCTGCAAATACTGCTGCAAAAACCATATTTATCAATCCTTTCAGCTGTTTTTATTTACCGCCTTTAACCATTTGGTTATATTTATCGCAAATTTCTTTTGCATCGCCCTGAGCGATGAGTTTGCCTTTTTCGAGGATAATCGCCTTGTTACAGATGTTGAGTACCTGCTGTGTGCTGTGCGAAACAAAGAGAACGGTTATTCCCTTGTCAAACATGGAACGAATTTTTGCTTCGCTTTTTTGCCTGAATTTTGCATCGCCTACGGATAAAACCTCGTCGAGAATAAGAATTTCGGGTTCAACCGCAGTTGCAATTGCAAATCCGAGTCTGGCTCTCATACCTGAAGAATAGTTTTTGACGGGAACATCAATAAAATCACCAAGCTCGGAGAATTCAACGATTTCGTCGTATTTTTCTTCAATGAATTTTCTGGAATAGCCCATCGTTGCGCCGTAAAGGTAGATGTTTTCTTTTCCGGAGTAGTTCATATCAAAGCCTGCACCGAGTTCGAGCATCGGAGCGATAACTCCGCTGACCTTAACGCTGCCTTTGGTTGGCTTGAGTACGCCTGCAATAACCTTGAGAAGCGTTGATTTGCCGGCACCGTTAAAGCCGAGTACACCGACTCTGTCACCCTTTTCAACAGTAAATGAAATATCGTTGAGCGCCCAGAATTCGGTGAAATGGAGCTTGCGTGTGACAAGCTTGATAAAATATTCTTTTAAATTATCAACCTTTTCTTTGTTAAGGTTGAACATCATGCTCATGTTATCAACAACAATTGCGGGTTTTGCCATACTGTTATTCTCCTTTAGATGTGGAGGATGAATTTATCCTGCTTTTTATAAAATGCCCAGAGTCCGATGATAACGGTCAGAATGCTGAAGCCGAGAGAGTAGAGAAGATGATTAATGTTAATCATCTCACCGAAAAGCACGCAATCTCTGAACATTTCGATTATCGAATAAAGCGGATTTGCCATAAGAGCCATTTTCACCCATTTCATCTGAATGTTGAGTGTATCAAGTGTGTAAATAATGGGAGTCATATAAAACAGAAGCATGCAGAAAACTTCATAAAGATACTCAATGTCCTTAAAGAAAACTTCAAGTGTGCAGAGAATGAGTCCGACTCCGATGCTGAGAATGAGCAAAATAATAACAGGAACGGGAGAAAGGAATACATAGGGTGTTATGTGGGGCGGCTGGTCGCTGAAAAAATAGAAAAAAACAATAAAGCAGACCAAAACCAGAAGCGAAATAAGGAATGTTATGAAATTTGCGATAACATTCGAAAGAGGGTAGATGTATTTGGGAACATAAACCTTTTTTATTACCGATGCGCTGTTGCGGATTGAGCGCATTGCTCTTTTGGTTGACTGAGTATAAAACTCGTAAATCAGTCGTCCGCAAAGCAGGTAAATCGGATAGTTTACCAGAGATGCGTCCTTCCTGCCGAAAACTCCGCCGAAAATAAGTACGAGAACAATTGTTGTCAACAAAGGCTGAAGAAATGTCCAGAAAATACCGAGAACGGAGTTTCTGTATTGAAGCTTGATGTTTTTTCTTACTATTTCGGCAAGAAGATATCTGTATTTGTAAAAATTCTTGAAATACTTCATATTTACCTTTCTCGCAGTTATTTCAGACCCCATTTTCTGAAATAGCTTATCATGGAATTGATTTGAATGAGCTTGAGCTTAAAATTCTTTTTTGATTCACGTCCCCACTCGTGATACACCGTTGCACCCGGATAATATACCGCACGGCTTCTTCTGTTAACCTCACGGGTAAGGTCGCAATCCTCAAAATACATGAAATAACGGCTGTCAAATCCGCCGATTTCTTTGAAAAGCTTTGTTCTGATGAACATAAAGCAGCCCGTTGCGTTTTCGATATCCGTTGGAACGGAAAGATCACGGTCGAGCATTGCATATTCGCTCAGCAGCTTGCCGGGTTTTCCGCCGCTTCTGAGTCTGCTTGCAATAAGGTATGCGGGACAGGGATTCTTTTTTCCGAGAACCTGAAGTCTTCCGTCGGGAAATCTGATTTCGGGCGATACCATGCCGATATCGCTGTTTTTATCAAGAAATTCCGCAAGCTTTGCAAGCACATCATCTCTGACGATGATGTCGGGATTGATAATTGCATGATAATCGGAATCAAGTCTGTCAAGAATGAAATTATGACCTGCGCCGAAGCCGATATTTCCTCCGCTTTTAACAAGAGTTACCTCGGGGTAATTCTTTTCTATATGTTCAATCGTTCCGTCGGTTGAGCCGTTGTCAACAACATATAATTCAAACGGAACCTCGGTGCATTTAAGAAGTGAACCCAGAGCATTGTCGATTGTGGCAATGTTATTGTAGGTCACAATGCAGCCGGTTATTTTTTTATTCATTATGTTTTTCCTTTCCAAGGCACATATTGGAAATTATTTTATCCTTGCCAAAGACGAAATCATTTTTAACCGCCATGTTATTTTCTGAGCGAAAGAGGTTTTGCCGCCTGTAACATTGCTGCCGTGTCTGCGCCATAAAATAAGCGGTTTTTGCAGCAGAACGGTTTTTCTTTTTTTCTTCAGCGCAATGAGTGCAATCCACCAGTCGTGCATCGGAAGGCCCTCGGGGAAAGGAAGCGCTTCGAGCATCATTTCACGGGTGAACGCCATGCAGCATCCCACAAAGGAATTCCTTAAAAGATTTCCGAAGAATGATGCGTTGGAGCCGTGTGAAGAAAAATATGATTCGTCCGTGATATTGAGACAGGCATCCGTTACCGATGCATCATGGAGTACAAGCTGCGCACCGCCGATAATTTCGGTTATAACGCTTTCAACCTTGCCCGGGAGCCATATATCGTCCTGGTCACTCAGGAATATGACATCGCCCGTGCAGTTTTTCATGGCGTTTTCAAAATTGCTGACAACGCCTTTGCCTTTTCCCTCAATATAGCGTATTCTTTTATCGGATGAAGCCATGTTCAAAACGATATCCCGCGTTTTACCAGCGGGATAATCGTCGGAAACAATAATTTCATCATTTTCGCCGAGCTGCTTAAGGATGGATTCAAGCTGTTCGGCTATATATTGCTCGCCTTTATAAGCGGCAAGCGCAACGGATATTTTCATATCAGTCGATGCTCTTCATTGTGGGGAAGAGAAGAACATCTCTGATAGCCTGAGAATCGGTAAGGAGCATGCACATTCTGTCGATACCGAAGCCGATACCGCCTGTGGGAGGCATGCCGTATTCAAGAGCCATAAGGAAGTCTTCGTCTGTTGTGTTTGCCTCGTCATCACCCTGAGCAAGCTGAGCCTCCTGAGCCTTGAAACGCTCTCTCTGGTCAATGGGGTCGTTAAGCTCGGAGTAAGCGTTTGCCATTTCCCAGCCGTTCATAAAGAACTCGAAACGCTCAACATAGTCGGGGTTTTCGGGCTTTTTCTTTGTGAGGGGAGAAATCTCAATGGGATGGTCTGTAACAAATGTGGGCTGAATGAGATGCTCCTCTGCATATTCTTCAAAGAACAGTGCAAGGATATCGCCCTTGCCGTGTCTCTTTTCGTATTCGATGTGGTGCTTGTCAGCAAGTGTTCTTGCATCCTCAAGAGTTTTTACTTCGTTCCAGTCAACGTTTGCATATTTCTTGACAGCATCAACCATTGTGATTCTTTCAAAGGGTTTGCCGAGGTCCATTTCAACGCCGTTGAAGGAGATTGTTGTTGTTCCGAGAACAGCCTGAGCAACGTGACGGTAGAGGTTTTCGGTGAGGTCCATCATGCCGTTGTAGTCTGTGAATGCCTGATAAAGCTCCATAAGAGTGAATTCGGGGTTGTGACGTGTGTCAACGCCTTCGTTTCTGAAAACTCTGCCGATTTCATAAACCTTTTCCATACCGCCGACGATAAGTCTCTTAAGATAAAGCTCAAGTGAGATGCGGAGCTTGAAATCCTCGTTGAGTGCATTGTGATGTGTTTCAAAGGGTCTTGCAGCGGCACCGCCTGCGTTTGAAACGAGAATAGGTGTTTCAACTTCAATGAAGCCCTGGGAATCAAGATAATTTCTGATTTCTCTGATGATAAGTGATCGCTTGATGAAGGTATCCTTGACATCGGGATTCATGATGAGGTCAAGGTAACGTCTTCTGTAGCGTGTGTCGGTATTTGTAAGACCGTGGAACTTCTCGGGGAGGGGAAGGAGTGACTTTGTGAGAAGTCTGATTTCCTTTGCGTGAACGGAAACCTCGCCTCTTCTTGTTCTGAAAACAAAGCCCTTGACTTCAACGATATCACCGATATCCCATTTTTTGAATTCTGCAAAATTATCTTCACCGATTTCGTCAATCTTGACGTAAACCTGCATTCTTCCGCTGCGGTCTCTGATGTCGATGAAGTTTGCCTTACCCATATCGCGGCGGCTCATCATACGTCCGCTGATGCAAACGTCGGAGTTTTCGAGTTCTTCGAAGCGCTCAACGATTTCTGCATTATGGATTGACTGCTCTGCGGTTGTTATCTGAAACGGGTCCTTGCCTGCTGCCTGGAGAGCTTCAAGCTTTTCAACCCTTATTTGTCTGAGTTCGTTAACGTCCTGCACCTGCTCCTCTTCGGGAGCGGCATTTACAATCTTTTCTTCTGCCATGATTTTATTCCCTTTCTTTGGAATGCATTATTTATTTTGAAATTGAGAGAACCTTCATCTTGATGATTTTTCCGCCGGGAGTGTGAACCTCGGCGATATCGCCGACCTTTTTGCCCATGATTGCCGAACCGACGGGTGAGAGGTCTGAAATGATTCCGTTTTCTACATCGCTCTTACCGAGGATTTTGTATTCAACCTCTTCTTCAAAATCCATGTCATAAAGAGTCACTTTTGAACCGATATGGATTGCCTCGGTGGTGAGTTCCTCTTCGTCAAGAATTTTTGCATAACGCAGGTCAGCTTCGAGTTTAGCGATTTCGGCTTCCATTTTAGCCTGTTCGTTCATCGCCTCATCGTATTCGGCATTTTCGGAAAGGTCGCCGTGTGAACGGGCTTCCTTGATTTTTTCGGCAATGTCGTCTCTTCCCTCTGTTTTGAGTTTGTTAAGTCGTTCGCTGAGTTTGTTATAATCCTCACGGGTAAAGACAGTCTGTTTTTCCATTTCGGTATATCTCCTTTTAAATGATGTTTGGTTATAAATTTCCATTTTCCGTATTATTATATATAATATTAATAATAATGTCAAGTATTATTATATATCATGAATGTAACATTCCAAGCATTCTGACGGAGAAAGTTTGGAGTATACGAAACCGTTTGTTTCGATATCCGAAAAAACAGCGGATTTATATGCAGTGCTTCCGCAAAGCTCCGTGAGGGCGGCAGCAAAATCCGAAGCCTCAATGTTTTCGGGGATTATTTCTCTGTGCTTCTCCGAAAGAATGATGTGACTGCCGAAAAAACGGATTTTGCCGTAAATACCCCGTTTGAACGAAAAAACTGCAGCATTATTCATTGATTCCGCTGTAGCACCGTCGCAGCAGATGACTATATCTTTTTTTGAAGACGGCTCATAAACAGGACGAAGAACTACCGAAGCGCCGAATTCATCATATATTTTCCGGCATGCTGAGGCATATCTTTCGGGTCGTGAGGTGACAACCCTCAAAGGTGAGCCATAGGGCAGAAGGTTTTGAATTTCGCTGCACATAAAGGCGTTTCTGTCAATAACGGTTATTCCTGTTTCGTTCGGTGCGGGGTTAATTTTTTTTATTGTTTCCAGAGCGGTGTTTAAAATGAATAATCCGTTGGATATTCCCGGTATAAACCGTTTGAGTCTGCTGTTGTCGGGCAGAGAAATGCTTCTCGGTGCAACGATTCTCGAAACATAGCAGCCGCATTTTTCTTCAATGAGCTGAAAATCAAGACCGTTTTTGCCGTTCAGCACATCAAGCATGAAAAAGGGCATTCCGTTTTCCGATGAACATGAAACCGGTCTGCACTTTCCGAGTATTTTCCTTTGCTTTTTCTTATTGAAATAACCGCTTGCGGGTTCAATTGTCCTTAAAATAACAAACACATTATCTCACCTTTCATCGCATAGTCTTATACAGACAAACTATGCTGTCAAAGGCAGGATAATGTGTTATTTTTATTCATCTTTGAATATTAAATCAAGCTCGGTTTCCGTCAGTTCACGGCATTCGCCTTCTTCAAGAGAGGTGTCGAGCTTCAGAGAGCCTATCTGAATTCTGCGAAGCTGCTCAACATTGTTGCCGAGTGCATGAAACATCCGCTTGACCTGGTGGTATTTTCCTTCTCTGATTTTGATTTCCGCAGCAGGCAGCCCGTCAATTGTTGTAAAGGCTTTTACCTTTGCGGGCAGACATTCCGTGCCGTCACCGAGTGTTATACCGTCCTCTAATTTACGGATGTCGTTCTCGTCAATCGGGAAGGATAAAACCGCCTGATAGGTTTTGAAAACATGGTGCGCGGGACTCATTATTCTGTGGGAAAAAGCGCCGTCATCTGTTATGATCAAAAGACCCGTGGTATCTCTGTCGAGCCTTCCGGCAGGGAAAAGACTGCGCCTTTTCATCCCGTCGGGAATGATATCGATTACCGTTTTTTTGGCAGGATCTGTTGTTGCGCTGATGACTCCCTTAGGCTTGTTGAGCATGATGTAAACATGCTCTTTAGCCGTAAAGTTATAACCCTTTACATTTATATCGTCAACATCGGCATCAACAAGCTCCTCCGCACGCAGAACAACCCTTGAATTGACCGTTACCGCCGCATCCTTTATGAGCTTGCGTGCTTCTTTTCTTGAAACATTGCAGTTGAGCGCTATTAACTTATCAAGACGTTTTAATCCCATAAATACCACCGTTTAAGAAAAAGGACCGGCTGAAATAACCGGTCCCTTAAAAAATTCTTAGCTTAAATTATGCAAGCTCTGCGAAGTACTTGATTGTACGAACCATCTGGCTTGTGTAGCTGTTTTCATTGTCATACCATGAAACAACCTGAACCTGATAAAGGCCGTCTTCAATCTTTGTAACCATTGTCTGAGTAGCATCGAAGAGTGAGCCGTAAGTGATACCGATGATATCGCTTGAAACGAGTTCTTCTTCTGTATAGCCGAATGAAGCTGATGAAGCAGCCTTCATAGCAGCGTTGATGCCTTCCTTAGTGATGTTGTCACCCTTAACAACAGCAACAAGAATTGTTGTTGAACCGGTGGGAACGGGAACTCTCTGAGCTGAGCCGATAAGCTTGCCGTTGAGCTCGGGGATAACAAGACCGATAGCCTTTGCAGCGCCTGTTGAGTTGGGAACGATGTTAGCTGCAGCAGCTCTTGCTCTGCGAAGGTCGCCCTTTCTGTGAGGACCGTCGAGAACCATCTGATCGCCTGTGTAAGCGTGAACTGTTGTCATGATACCGCTCTGGATGGGAGCATAATCGTTGAGAGCCTTAGCCATGGGAGCAAGGCAGTTTGTTGTGCATGATGCAGCTGAGATGATTGTGTCATCAGCTGTGAGAGTGCCTTCGTTTACGCTGTAAACAACTGTGGGAAGGTCGTTGCCTGCGGGAGCAGAAATAACA
>JAFQRF010000074.1 GCA_017410195.1 Clostridia bacterium
GTTCAAATACGGTCAAGCTTAAATCCGTGTGCGAAAAAAACTGTGAAACATATCTGGTGGAAGGAGCCGAAGAGCTCAGGACCATAAATTTTTCCAATCACGCCGAAATCGGCGTCACGGCAGGGGCATCAACCCCTTCCGCAATAATTAAGGAGGTACTTTTAGAAATGTCCGAAATCGTAAAGGAAACCACAAATATGCAGGTAGAGGAGGTGCCTTCTGAAGCAGCGATCACAGATGAGATGAATTTCTCCGAAGCACTTGAAGCTTCCCTTAGCGCAATGAGCACAGATCAAAAAGTTAAGGGCGTTGTTATGGGTATCACACCCACAGAAATTCAGGTTGACATCGGCAGAAAGCATGCAGGCTTTGTTCCTATGGACGAGTACAGCGCTGATCCCAATGCAAATGCAGCAAAGGAACTTAAAATCGGCGATGAAATCGACCTTATCATAATGAAGACAAACGATGCTGAAGGAACTGTTATGCTCTCAAAGAGACGCTTCGATGCTCAGAAGTCATGGGTTGACATCTTTGATGCAGCCGAAGACGGCAGAATCCTTGAAGGCACTGTTGCAGAAGTAATCAAGGGCGGTATCCGTGTTGTTGCCAACGGCGCACGCGTTTTCATTCCCGCATCACTTGCAACTGAACGTCGTGACGAGAATCTTGAAGATCTTCTCAAGAAGACCGTTCAGTTCCGCGTTATTGAAGTAGATAAGAACCGCAGAAGAGCAGTCGGCTCAATCCGTGCCATCCTCAAGGAGCAGAAGAAGGCTGCTGCAGAAGCTTTCTGGGCACAGGCAGCTGAAGGCCAGAAGTACAGCGGTGTTGTTAAGTCTATGACAAACTACGGTGCATTCGTTGATATCGGCGGCGTTGACGGTATGGTTCATATCTCCGAAATGTCATGGAAGCGCATCAAGAACCCCTCAGAAGTTTTCGAAATCGGTCAGGAAGTTGATGTTTACATCAAGTCACTTGATGCTGAAAACAAGAAGATTTCTCTCGGCTACAGAAAAGACGAAGACAATCCTTGGGAAATCCTCAAGAAGAGCTATCCCGAAGGAACAGTTGTTGAAGCTGAAATCGTCGGCATGACAACCTTCGGCGCATTCGCAAGAGTTATCCCCGGTATTGACGGTCTTATCCATATTTCACAGATTGCTGACAGACATATCAGCAAGCCTCAGGATGTACTTAAGGTTGGTGAAACAGTAACCGCAAAGATTACTGCAATCGACTTCGATAAGAAGCGTGTAAGCCTTTCAATCAGAGCTCTTATCGAGCCTGCTGAGGAAGCTGTTGAAGAAGCTGCTGAGGAAGCTGCTGAGGAAGCACCTGCAGCAGAGGAAGCTGCGGCAGAAGAAGCAGCAGAATAATTTGATTTTTGCCGCCCGCAGGTTTTCTGTGGGCGGTTTTTCTAAATCGGCATTTTTTGGAGTGATATCTTATCAAAAAGGAAAAATTTCTCGGCCCTTTTTACTGTATTCTTGCTGCCGTTGTCTGGGGACTCTCGTTTGTTGCCCAGAGTGAGGGTGCAAGCATCGGTACATTTACATTTAACGGTATAAGAACTCTTATCGGAGGAATTGTGCTTATTCCGCTTGTTGCTTTAGGCAGAATAAAAGAAAATAAAAATCTTGTACCTGAAGAAAGAAAGAAATTTCCGTTCAAGGATGTGCTGATTGGCGGTGCTTGCTGCGGACTGGCGCTTTTTGCAGGCGGTAACCTTCAACAGCATGCGTTTTATCTTGATTTAGGACCGGGCAAGGTCGGATTCATAACGGCTCTTTACATGGTTCTTGTTCCCGTTGCCGGAATTTTTATGAAAAGAAAGCTGAAATTCAATATCTGGCTCGGAGTTGCATTCGGCGTTGTCGGACTTTATCTTTTAAGCGTGCCTGCAGGAGATTTCTCAATCGGAAAAGGAGAAATCATTGCAATTTGCGGTGCTGTTGCTTTTGCTGCACACATACTTGTCATTGACTATTTCTGCCAAAAAATTGATAATATTGCGCTCTCCTGCGCTCAGTTTTTTGTTGCCGGAACGCTTTCAATTATTTGTATGTTTATCTTTGAAGAACCGAGAATAGATGACATACTTAATGCGGCAGTACCTATTCTTTACGCAGGTGTTATGAGCTGCGGTGTTGCATTCACGGCACAGATTTTCGGTCAGAAGTATTCAGACCCTACGGTGGCGTCCATTCTTCTTTGTCTCGAATCTGTTTTCGCCGTTATTTTCGGTCTTATCTTCCTCAACGACAAGCTCAACAGCCGAGAAACAATCGGCTGCATCGTGATGTTTGCTGCAATACTTCTTACGCAGATTCCCTCAGAAAAGTTTACATTAAAGAGAAAATAATTTTATAAAGGGAAGTGGGTTGAATGCTCAATCAGATTATTTCGGTAATAATGTCTTTTGTTATTTCGCTAACGGGGCTGGTTTACAGCTCTTTTAACGCAACGATTGATTCCCTCAGCGAGCTTATTTTCGGTATTCCTTATTCTGCAGAGGCGATTAAAGCAGATTTTTTCAACAACATTGCCGAGAATGATATTGAATCGGCAGACGGAGAAACCGGCTATATTAATAATAAAATTGCAGTGTTCATTAACCCCGAAATCTCATTCGGAGATAAGCTTGCTTTTTTCAATTCCTCGGGCGGCAGACTTGTCGGCTGGAGTACTCCCGCAGATTTATATGTTATTGAGTACTATGAAATGTCATATGAAGCGATAGAAGCAAAATGTGACAGACTTTTACGCAGCGAAGCCGTTGAGCTTGCGATTCCCGTAACTGTTTTTAAATATGCTCCTGACAGAACACCTTCGGATGATTTTGACTACAGCGACATCATCAGGGAGTGGGACGAAATAAAGCCCGACGGTCGCAACTGGTGGCTTGAAGCAATAGATGCAAGACAGGCATGGGATTACTCAGATTATTTCAGTAAAATCAATATCGGCATCGTTGATGCAGGCTTTGATCTTGAGCATCCCGAACTTGAAGGTAAAATCAGTTTCCCGAGCAGCAAGCTTGCAAAAAGAAACTATCCCGATTCGCATGGCTGTCATGTTGCAGGCATCATCGCCGCTCATCATAACGGACTCGGAATTACCGGCATTTGCGATAATTCCAATCTAATTTGCGTTGACTGGCTTCCTGATCTGCTTCAGCTTTGGATTTCCGACCTTGCAATTTACTTCGGATTCTCAAGCGTGGTTGAAGCAGGTGCAAAGGTTGTCAATTTCTCGCTCGGTTCGTCAGCCTCAAAATATGAAAACGATTCATCCCTTTTCGAAAAGCTGATAACTCCCCGTGCGTATTCATATATGATGAGTTCTTTGCTTTCAAAGGGCTATGATTTTATTGCCGTTCAGTCGGCAGGCAACGGTGATGAAAGCGGAAATCCGATTGATGCAAGGCATAACGGATGTTTTACAAACATAAACGAAAACAACATTTTTACCGGTTCATACGGAGTTTCTGCAGATGAAATTCTCGGAAGAATTATCGTTGTCGCCTCTGCAGAAAATAAGGGCAACGGCAACTATGTTCAGTCATTTTATTCGAATGTCGGCAGTGCCGTCGA
The DNA here is from genome assembly GCA_017410195.1 of Clostridia bacterium. Classification (GTDB taxonomy): domain Bacteria; phylum Bacillota; class Clostridia; order Oscillospirales; family Acutalibacteraceae; genus CAG-177. The sequence goes on from JAFQRF010000074.1 coordinate 3,600, forward strand.
TGTTTCCGCTCCCGGAGAAAATATTTTCAGTTGCTCTGTTGACGGCGGATATGAATATATGTCGGGAACATCAATGGCTGCTCCCGTGGCAACAGCTGTCGCATCGCTTGTCTGGTCGGTAAATCCCGATTTCACGGGTACAGAGGTTAAAGAAATAGTTTGTACTTCAACCGATTCCGTTGCAAAAATCAACACAAGCGTACCTTATATCTATGACGACCTTGAGCTAATGGATTATCCCATGGTGAATGCAAAGCTTGCCGTTGAAGAAGCGATAAGAAGAACCGATTCAAAAACGGGAACTGTCAGCGGAAAGATTAACGGAGATGCTGCGGAAATGGTTTTTGACGGCGTATCGCACACGGTATTCTCAGACGGTACATATTCGTTTGTTGCTCAGTCCGGCAACGGTAAAGCAGAAGTTTTTGATATTGAAGGAAATAAACTCGGCGGCTTTGATTTGACTGTAGAAGCAGGAAAGGTAACGGATGCAGGTGAGTATACCGTCAGTCATAATATCCCTGCTACTCCCTCGGATGTAATTAACTGAAAGGAATGAAAAACACATGGCAGAAATAAAAAAGCATTGGTATAAAGAAATGTCCGTCTACCAGGTGTGGCCCAGAAGCTTTAAGGACGGCAACGGTGACGGAATAGGCGATATCAAAGGTGTCATGGAAAAGCTCGATTATATCAAAAGCATCGGCGTTGATGCAATCTGGTTTTCTCCTCTTTACAAATCACCTCAGCATGACTACGGCTATGATATTGCAGATTATAAATCAATTGCTCCCGAATACGGAACAATTGAGGAGTTCAAAGAACTTCTTGACGCGGCGCACGAAAAAGGTCTCAGAATAATCATGGACCTCGTTATTAACCATACATCAAATGAGCATGAGTGGTTTAAGGAAAGTCAGAAAGGTCACGATAATCCTTATCACGATTATTATTTCTGGCGCAAGGGTAAGAAAAGCGGCGGAAAGAAGCCTCCCAATAACTGGCTTTCAACCTTTGCCGGTCCCGGCTGGCACTATAACGAAAACCTCGACGAGTGGTATCTTACTCTTTTTGCCAAGGAGCAGCCCGACCTCAACATGGATAATCCCAAAGTCCGCGAAGAAATCAAGGATATTATCCGATTCTGGCTTGATATGGGCGTTGACGGCTTCAGAGAGGATGTTATTACCTTTATCTCAAAGAGAGAAGGGCTTCCCAACGGATTCCCGATTCCCGTTGCCTGCGGCATGGAGCATTATAAATGCGGACCTCATCTTGACGAGTATCTAAGCGAGTTCCGCAAGGTTACCGATGAATATGACTGCATGACCGTCGGCGAAGCGCCGATGATGACACCGAAGCTTGCTCTTCGATTTATAAAAGAGGGCGCGGGACAGACTCTTAACATGATGTTTAACTTCCAGCATATGGAAGCTGACTCATTTATGGTAAGCTGGATTCCGATGCCGTTCAGCCTTAAAAAGCTTAAGAACGCTTACAACAGATGGCAGAATAAGCTTTACGGAATTGCATGGAACGCAAACTATATTGAAAATCATGATCAGCCCAGAATCATAAGCCGTTACGGCAGCGAAAAGTACAGAGTTGAAAGCGGCAAGATGCTTGCAACAATGTATATCTGTCAGAGCGGAACACCGTTCATTTATCAAGGTCAGGAAATCGGTATGCTCAACATTAAGATGAACAGTGTTGACGATTACACCGATACTCAGGTTAAGAGTACATATCAGCTTTTCAAGAAGCTCGGCTTTACCGATAAGATGTTCCTGAAGGTTGCAAACCGTGCATCGCGTGATAATGCAAGAACTCCCGTTCAATGGACTTCGGAAAAGAATGCAGGATTTACAACGGCTGACGAAGCATGGTTCAGGGTTAATCCCAACTATACCGAAATCAATGTTGAAGCTGCGGAAAAGGATGAAAATTCAATCCTTAATTATTACCGTAAGCTTCTTAAATTCCGAAAGGAGAATGAGGTCTGCATTTACGGCGATTTCAAGCTACACTATAAAAACAGCAGAAAGCTCTTTGTTTATGAACGTAACTATGAGGGTAAGAGAATGCTTGTTATCAACTCTTTTGTTGAAGAACCCGTCAATTTTTCTGCGCCATCGGGATTCAATCTCAGCAAGGGAAGGCTCGTTCTTTCAAACTATGATGTTGTTGATAACACTCTCAATACATTTATGACAAAGCCCTATGAAACAAGAGTTTATCTTTTTGATTAAAAAATATCTCTCCGAAGCAATCAAGTTTCGGAGAGATATTTTTTTTGTGTTAATTTAATTATGCACCGTATGCTGATGAATAAGCGTTGCTCTTTCTGATTTTGTCGCAGTAATCGTTTGCAGCGTGATTTGTCCAGGTATCATTTGCGGTAATCTTATATTCACCTTCGTCGGAAAGGAGAGTTTCCTGATATTCGGTGAAAGCCTCTGAACCCTTTGATTCCTTAATGGCGTTTTTCCAATCGAGGTCATCAGTATTGTCGCTTACAAAATACATAATGTGATAACCGTATTCTGTTTCAACAATTCCGCTGTCGCCTGCTTTTCTTGCATCGTCAAAGCTCCAGTCTTCAAAAGCTTCAACATAGTTGTCGCTGATTCTGATGCCTTCATAAAGACCGCCTGTTGCGGCTGAGCCTTCATCTTCTGAGTTTTCGGTAACCATCTTTTCGAATGAAGCTTCTGTCTTTTCGCCTGCAAGCCAAGCATCGTAAAGAGCCTTTGCTTCCTTGTGAGCAGCAATCTTTTCTTCTTCGGTAACGTTGTTTTCGTCTTCTGCATCGAACTTAACAAGGCAGTGACGAACGTCAACGCTGTTCATTGCATAAACGGGCTTGAGAGAAACGATGATGTAAACAGCCTTTTCGCCGGTGATCATTGTTTTTTCGCCTGTTTTGCGTGCTGCATCGAATGCCCACTTTGCACCGTCTTCAGAGATAGCAGTAACAAGGGACTCATACTGTGCGTTCTTTGAGAGTGTTGTGTAATCTGTATCCGAGGGCTTTTCGGCATCCTTATTCTTATATTCCTTAACGGCAGCAATAAGTGATGATTCATTTGTTACCTTATCGAAAACAGCCTTTGCCTCTGCAGCAACCTTATCATTTTCAGCCTTCTGTCTTGCCTTGAGCTGATCTTCGGTTTCACCGTCTTTTGCGCTGAGAGTTGTGAAGGCAAATGAATAATAACGGATATCGGTATAATCGTAATCGTTTCTGTTTGCTTCGTATTCAGCCTTGATCACTTCGTCTGTGATGCTGTCGGTGATTTCGCTCTGCTTATCGGTATAGTAATTCTCTGCAAGGTATTCCTTGGTGATCTGCTCGGTGAATGCCTTCTCGTTGAAGCCGGGACCGAAGGTCTGTCTGAGGAATGCGTTGAGTGAATAATTGTTGGATGCAGCCTGAGTTCTGTAGTTTTCGATGAGTTCATCGATTTCAGCCTGAGCTTCTTCGTCAAGCTTATAATCGTTCTTTACAGCTTCGTTATGATAAGCGGTAACGAACTGAGCGTAATCAACAGCGTTGTTTTTGATGATTTCGTTCCATGTTGTTTCGTTGCCGTCTGCATCGGTTGTTGTCTGCTCGTCGGGAGCGACGGAAGTATCAAAACCGATGTCATAGCCGAAAGACTGTGAGTAGTAGTTTGCCTGTGAAACCATCTGGTTATACTGGCTTGAGTAGTAATAGTTAAACTGAGCGGCTGAGATTTTTTCATCGCCGATTGTTACTGCTGTTGCGAATTTTTCAACAACACCGAGAGTGTCGATGGTTTTCCATGCAATACCGCCGACGATAGCTACTGCAAGAACGATTGCAATTGCCTTTTTGGCGATTTTAGCGGCTGTACCTCTTTTTTCGATGCTCTTGGCATTCTTTTTTGCAGCCTTGGCGATTCTTGCTTTTCGCTCCTCGCGGTAAACTTCAGCTTTGCTCTTTGAGCTTTCATTTTTTGCCATTACTGTTCATTCCTTTTCTGTTATGTTTTAATGCTGAGCGAACAAAATCAGCATAATGCATATATATTATACTATTTTAAAAGATTTTACAAGCTTTTTTGAAAAAATTTATTATATATTTACATTTATTTCAGATTTCCGCTGAGGAATTCCGTGCGGAACCAAACATCTTCAACCTCAAAGCTTTTTTGATTGAGATAATTAAGACAGCCCGCATCGGAAGTGAAAGTGAATTTAAGACGGTAAGAATAAAGAAACTGTTTTTTATAGCCGAAGCTTTTGTTGAGGGCGTTTGTGCCGTATTTTCCGTCGCCGAGGAGAGGATGGCCTATGCTTGCAAAATGAGCCCTTATCTGATGAGTTCTTCCGGTCAGAAGTTCAACTTCAACAAGGCTTAATCCGTCTTTTTCGCTTATGACATCGTATTTTGTGCGAATTTCCTTGGTCCCGGGCTTTTCTGATTTGTAAACATCAACACGGTTTTTCTTTTCATCCTTTGAAAGCCAGCCGGTGAGGGTGCCGCTTTTTCTTTTCAAAATGCCGTGAACAACGCAGAGGTAGTACTTTTCCATTTCTCTGTCCTTGAGCTTCTGGTTGAGAATTCTCAAAGATTCGGCATTCTTTGCGGCGATGACTATTCCTCCCGTGTTGCGGTCGATTCTGTTGACAAGCGCAGGTGCAAACGAATTTTCATCTTTGGGATTATATTCACCCTTTTCATAGAGATAACGTTTTACCCTTGTTATCAGAGTGTCATTGTATTCCGTTTCATCGGGATGCGAAAGAAGTCCAACCTTTTTGTTGAGGAGAATAATGTTTTCATCCTCATAGACGATATCGAGATTTTTTGATGCCGAAAGGAAATCATATCGTTCATCGGCAGGTGCAAAAAACTCGTCGTTGATATACATATCAACAACGTCGTTTTCGCTGAGCTTTGTTGAAATATCGCTTCGTTTTGAGTTAACCTTTATTCTTTTTGTCCTTATGTATTTATACATAAGAGATTTCGGCAGGGCAGGAACCGCTTTTGAAATGAATTTATCAAGCCGCTGCCCCGAATCGTTTTTTGAAATAATAAAAGTTTTCAATTTTTACCTCTTGTTTATTTTGTTTGAAAGAATTTTGAAAAAAGTCTTTTCAAATTGCAGAAATGAGTATATAATTAAAAAAGTATGTTTTAGGAGATATGACGGTGACCGAGAAAAACAAAAAAGTCAATAATCCGCATCAGAACCACAGAATGAGAGTCCGCGAAACCTTCAGAAAAGCGGGTGTGGACGGAATGCCCGACCATAACCTTCTGGAGCTTCTGCTGTTTTATTCTATTCCGAGAAAGGATACGAATGAACTGGCGCACAGACTGATTGAAACATTTGGTTCGCTTAACGGAGTTTTTGATGCACCGTATGAACGTCTTGCCGAGGTTGAAGGCATGGGCGAAAGCTCCGCACTTCTTCTGTCGCTCGTACCCGGAATCTGCAGGCGTTATATTGAAGGTATGACCGATAAAAAGAAGGTTAATCTCAGCACCCCAGAATCGGTCAGCGACTATCTTGCCAAGAAATACTACGGCTGCAAAACAGAGGTATTTTATATGCTCTGCCTTGATGCCGTAGGTAATCTTATCAATTGCTGCAAGCTCAGCGAAGGCACAACGGGAACGGTGGTTGTTGATAAGCGCATAATGCTTGAAACCGCTCTGAGAAATAATGCGGATAAAATTATCTTTGCGCATAATCACCCAAACGGTATTGCCGTTCCGTCAAGGGATGACCTTGAAATGACCTATGAGTTTTCAACCGTTCTTTCAGCCGTCGGAATCCGGCTTGCGGATCATCTTATCTTTGCGGGCGATGACTATCTTTCTCTCGCCTCGGTTGAAAAGTTTAAAACATTCTTCATTTAGAAGATGATTTTTACAGTATGTTTGCCCGGTGCTGCCGTGATTTTAAGCATGGCGGCGCCGTTTTCATTTTTCTTTTCGAGAGTGTATTCTCCGTCGCATTCTATATTCCTGAATGCCTTGTGAACATATAATTCGGTCGGTGCGGAATATTCTTTCTCTTGGTTGTATGCAAGCGTGAAAACATCATTTTTTCTGTCATACGAATAGTTTTCGATTGTACCGCAGACAGCAACGGGAGATGTTCGGATAAGACAAGTCATAATGGGATTTTCGAGAAGACCGTCATAGTATGCCCAATATGTCTGACCCCAATGATATCCGTCGAATTTGTCGAGCAGATATTCAATATGATAAAGCCAGTCCGTGCCTTCGGATTGACCGCCCCATTCGCCGACAAGCAGGGGAACTTCGAGTCTTTCCTGAGAACGGCGATGCTCGTCAAAAATAGAGCCGACACGGTTGTTGCTTGCGTATTTATATGCAGGAGTATCAACCATGAGATCGTAGGCATGAGGCGCAAAGCAGAGCTTTTCTTCACGCTTTCCGTCATAGTTTACAGCAGGGGTTGAATAGGGGATGCCGAGGTTTGAATAATAGCTGTTTTCCATGATGATTATGCCGTTATCCGTAACCTCTCTGATTGCTTTTGCGGCTTTATTGATGAATTTTGAATATGCGCCGGTATCAAACTTTTTAATAAGGGCATCGCCTGCACTTGTGACCTTACGGAAAAGCGAAGGGTCATCAAACGGGTTAAGACATTTGATGACATTGCCGCTCAGAAGGTCCTTGAGCATCTGCAGCTTTTTGCATCTTTTATCGGTCAGAACGGTTTTGGCAACGTTCATAATAAGACCTCTGAAAACTTTGCCGCCATCGCTGCCGGGGAATGGCTCATTGAGAAGGTCAAAGCCGAAAAGTGCAGGATGATCCTTGAAACGCTCTGCAACATGCTTCCACATATTGCAGAAATATGTCTGTATGGGAACTCCGTTATACTCTTTGTTTGCCCAGAAATTATCAAAGCAGTTGTGAGTCGCTCTGCCCCAGAAATAACCTTCTGCCCAGACTATTCTTGTGGGCTTGAATTTTGCACCGTCGGTCAGGCATGCCCATTCGGGCGCACCGTCGCCTGCCATATTATAGAATCCGGCGTAGAGGTCCTGATGCATGTCAAGATAGAAATAAATACCGTATTTTGCGCAAAGGTCAGCAACTTTTTCGATTTTGTCAAGGTATTCTTCGTTGTACTGACCGGGCTGAGGCTCAATTGCATCCCATGTCATTCCGAGACGGATGATATTAAAGCCGTTTTCGCTCAGAGTTGAAATCAGCTTTTCGTCATAGGGAACGTCATAGGTTCTTCTTTCGTTTTCGGATTTGTTATAACCCTTGTCGCAAAGATTCATGCCGTTGAATATTCTTTGTCTGCCTTCGGAGTCGATGAATTTTGTTTCGGATGTTGAAATTTTCAGCATTATAGCTCTTTCCTTTCAAATTATTCCATTTTAATTATATCATTCGTTTTGTTTTATTGCAATATCAATTTGTGCAGTGTTACAAAATCGTCTTACAAAACTATTGCTTTACGGAGAATATTATGGTATATTTTATTTATGATAATATTTTTAAGAATTGAGGTAATTATTTTGGCAGCATCAAAACTTTTCAAAATGTATTGCAGAACATATCAGGGTATTTTCAGAGTTGCGGTTAATTTTCTCAACTGGAAAGAACCCGAGCTTGTAAAGGGCGCAGGCAGCGTCAAAAAGCTCCCCGAGGTTGTTAAGGCAAACGGTCACAACAGCGTTCTTGTCGTAACCGATAAAGGTCTTATGGGTCTGCATCTTCTTGACGGTCTTTTTGAAGGACTTGAAAAATCAAATGTTAAATACGCTGTTTATGACGGCACTCAGCCTAACCCCACTATCAACAACATTGAAGAAGCAAGACAGCTTTATGTTGATAATAATTGCTCTGCTGTTATCGCATTCGGCGGCGGTTCACCCATGGACTGCGCAAAGGTTTGTGCAGCGAGAATTGCACGTCCCAAGACAAGCGTTCAGAAGATGAGAGGAACTCTCAAAATTCTCAAGAAGCTTCCGACTATCTATGCCGTTCCCACAACTGCGGGTACAGGCTCCGAAACAACAATTGCAGCCGTTGTTTCAGACCCGACAACACATGAAAAATATGCTCTCCAGGATCCCGTTCTCCGTCCTAAATATGCCGTGCTTGACCCCGAGCTTACCGTCGGTCTGCCTCCTCATATCACTTCAACAACCGGTATGGATGCACTTACTCATGCCGTTGAAGCTTATATCGGTCACAGTAATACCAAAGAAACCGCAGCAGCAGCCGAAAAGGCAACAAAAATGATTTTTGAGAATATTCTCAAGGTTTACGAAAACGGTAAGGATATTGTTGCAAGAGAAAACATGCTTGAAGCATCTTACCTTGCAGGAATTGCTTTTACAAGAGCATATGTAGGTTATGTTCATGCAATTGCCCATAACTTCGGCGGTATGTACGGAACTCCTCACGGCCTTGCAAATGCAGTTATTCTTCCCTATGTTCTCGAAGCATTCGGCGAAACTGCACACAAGCCTCTCGCAAAGCTTGCGGATATCGCAGGTCTTGAAACCGCAGGCATGAACGAAGCTCAGAAGGCGAACTTCTTTATAGCAAAGGTCAAGGAGCTTAACAAGCTTCTCAATATCCCGGAGCATCTTGATGTGCTTCAGGAAAAGGACGTTGCGACTATCGCACAGAGAGCGAATAAGGAAGGCAATCCTCTCTATCCCGTTCCCAAGATTATGGATATTGAAGAGCTTTCTGATATCATCAGAAAAGTCGGTAATCTTAAATAAACCTTTATTTAACAGTTCATTAATATTTACATGCTAAAATTACGGCTGAATTTGAAGGGGTGAATATAATGAAGATTAAACGAATTATAAGCTTTATATTGACTGTTGCAATTCTTGTCTGCACCTGCGCAACGGCATCGTTTGCCGCAAAGGACAGCTGGAAGCCGAAGAATGACGAGCCTTTTGTTTTTGTTCATGGTCTTAACGGTTGGGGAGGTGCCGAAGGAATCAACGGTGTTATTCCTTACTGGGGTGCAACAACCGGCGATCTTATGAGTTATCTTCAAAGCGAAGGCTACGAATGCTATTCAGCCTCCGTGGGTCCCCTCAGCAGCGCATGGGACAGAGCGTGTGAGCTTTATGCGCAGCTTATCGGTTCAACCGTTGATTACGGTGTTGCCCATTCCGAAGAACATAATCACGACAGATTCGGAAGAACATATTATCATGCTCTCGTTCCCGATTGGGGCGATCTTGATAATGCAGGCAGAATTAAGCAGATTCATCTCATCGGTCACAGCTTCGGCGGTACAACCGTCAGAATGCTCATTCAGCTTCTGACCTACGGTTCACCCGAAGAAAAGGCGGCAACAGATGCCGATGACCTTTCGGGTCTCTTCACCGGCGGAAAGGGTGATTGGGTGAAGAGTGCAACAACCATCTGCACTCCGCATAACAGCGCATCCGTTTATTATCCGCTCAAGGCGCTCGGTCTTTATGAGATAGTTCAGAATTTCAGCTTTCTTTATGCGGCGATAATGGGCAGGTCGTTTTTTAACGGTCGACTTGTTGACTTTCATCTTGAACAGTTCGGTTTGACGGATGTTTTTAACGGTGAAAAAGCCGACGGGCTTATCGAATCTTTGGTAAGGGTTCAGCAAAATCTTGACGATACATGCATTTATGACCTTACTCCCGAAGGAACGGTTGCTCTCAACAATGAACTTGAAGTCAATGATGATATCTATTATTTTTCATATGCTTTTTCAACAACGCATGAATTTCTCGGCGTTCAGATTCCTGATATAAAAACAAATCCGGTTATTATGCTGACGGCAATTGCAATGGGAGTTTTGAAAATGGAAGACCCTGTAACCGGCGTTGTTTATGACGGTGACTGGCTTGCAAGTGATGCGCTTGTCAACACCGAAAGCGCCAAGTATCCGCTTGATGAACCCCATAAGGATTATGATGCGGAGAACATTGAAAAAGGTATCTGGAATGTTATGCCCGTTCAGGAGGGTGACCACGGCACGGCAATCGGTCTTTTTGCGGATACTGAAAAGACACAAAGCTTCTATCTTGGGCTTTGCGAAATGCTGAATGCTTTGCCCGATTGATATAATAATTCTTACGGCGGACCATGAGTTCGCCGTATTTTTTTGAAAAAATATCAACAAACTTTTTCGGGGTATATTTCAAACAAAACACTTTGTTTGTTTGAATTCGACAAATTGTCAATTGCATATGTGTGCAAAATAACCAAAATAATATTTGGAGTTTAAGTTTAACTGTTAAGGCTGAATAATTTTGCAAAAGCATTTATTTGTTGATTTTGCACAAAATAAGATAGTGTTATTTGTGCAAAATCACTTGACTTTTTCGCGGAATGGTGTATAATAAAGCCACAACGAAAAGAAAGGAATGAATGTTAATGAAATTCGAAAACGTAACTTACGCAGCTGAAAGAAAGCTCATCGAGGAAATCGGCAAAGAGAAGAAGTTCCTTACATTCAAAAAGCTCTGCAAAATCTTTGAGTTGAACGCACTTCTCACAAGCCACAACTAATGGCTTTGAGGGTCGATTCCTCACCCTTGAATTATCATCTCCAAACGGATGATTTCATATATTCTGACGCAGGAGCCAAGCCTGCTCAGAGCTTTTGAAAAACTGCACAGACCGGAAAAGGTTGAATCCTTCCCCGGTCTGTTTTTTTATTTGTGTTCATATAATTTATCAAAGAAAGGTAAAAAGCGTATGTGTTATCTCGGCTCCTTTGAAAAGGAGCTGTCAAGCAAAGCGAGGCTGAGGATTGATTATAATATGTACAGCAGATTTGTTATTTTTTGAAAAGGGGGAGAAAAGCAATGAATTGCTGCATAACTGAACTCAGATGTAAAGAGGTAATCAACAAATCCAACGGTTGCAGGTTGGGGCTTGTAAGCGACGTTGAGGTAGATTCTTGTTGCGGGAGAATAACAGCACTTATTATTTACGGCAGACCTAAATATTGGGGAATCTGCGGAAGACGTGAAAGAATTCGCATCTGCTGGGAGGATATTGAGGTTATCGGGAATGATACAATTCTTGTTTGTAAAGCAAAATGCGAAGATAACGGCAGACGGCGGAACAGATGATTGAGGAAAAACGGTTGACAAATTATTCTCATATTGTTACAATGTAAAAAAACCGAAATGCAGTTGGACAAGATGATGGTGATTATTGTTGCAATGAATGGAGAGCCGTTTTGTCTGTTTGCGATTGATGTAATATCTTTCTTTGTATGCAAGGCATCTCCGTTTCGGAGGTGCTTTTATTCTTTGACACGCATGAGCGTGTTTAATATTATGAGAAGATTGCTTGCTTTACAATCGGTTGCGGTTTATAAAGAAAAGGAGATGGTTCTATGAACAAAACACCGGTGCAGCGGGCAGAGGAACTGCTTTCAAAGCTCTCGCTCGATGAAAAACTTTGTCAGCTTTCATGCCAGATGCTTTATCCGATACGCGAGGACTATGAACAGCGTCGTTTATATAAATTCGGTAATTTTCGTAATCCCGGTCATTTTTTGCATGAAAGCAGGGGAGAACCTGTATCTCCTGCTGAGGTTACGGATGAAATAAACCGCGATATACGAATGAGCATGGAGTGCAACTCGCAATCGATTCCTCCTATTGAACACGCTGAAGCGCTTCACGGCGCGCAGTGGGGCATGGCAACTTGCTTTCCGCAGCCGATAGGCATGGCATCTATGTTTGATGCCGAACTGGTTGAACAAATAGGTGATGTTATCGGCAAGGAATGCGCCGTGGTCGGTGTCAGGCAAGCCCTTACTCCCGTAGTCAATATTGTCCGTGATTGCCGATGGGGAAGAACGATTGAAAGCTTCGGTGAGGATGTTCTGCTTAGCTCCGATATGGGCGTTGCAATATGTAAAGGTCTGCAGAAAAACGGAGTTATTGCAACACCCAAGCACTATGCCGACAACTATTCCTACGGCGGTAGAGATTCCAATGTTTCCGATACCTGTGAACGCACCATGCGTGAGGTTTACCTTAAGCCTTTTGAAAAGTGCGTTAAAGACGGCGGAGCTATGTCCATTATGGCGGCATATAACAGCTGGGACGGTGTTCCCTGCACCTGCAACGAAAGGCTGCTTACGGATATATTGCGCAGCGAGTGGGGGTTTGAAGGCTTTGTTGTTTCAGACTATAACTCTGTGGAAGGTGTCTGGGAGGCGCACAGACTTTATGATGCGGAGTGGAAAGCCCAGGCAGCGAGTCTTAGGGCAGGTATGGATGTTGATTTGCCGCAGAATTCTTATGATGATTTGATGATTGCATATAATGAGGGTTGGATTGACGAATCTGATGTTGACCGTGCGCTTTTGCGCGTGTTGACTGCAAAATTCAGTATTGGTCTTATGGATAAGCCTTTTGCAGACAGAGATGAAGCACAAAGTCTTGTTCGCTGTGACGAGCATAAGCAACTGGCGCTTGAAACAGCAAGAAGATCCATGGTTCTTTTGAAAAACGAAGGCGTTTTGCCGTTCAATAAAAAAGAAATCAAAAAGTTGGCAGTGTTCGGTATGGGAGCGGATGTTTTTCCGGTAGGCAAGAACTATTCGGGTCCCTATGAAGTGGAATGGACCGCAGAGGACGCAAAAACACCTCTTCAATATCTGCGTGACTACCTTGAAGGCGTTGCAGACGTGATTTTTGCTGAGGATGAGGATATCGAAAAGATTGCTGCCGAATGTGATGCTGCTGTGTATATGACAGCTCTTGTCGAAGGCGAAGGTCTTGACAGATCCGATATCCGTCTGCCGGGCGTGACCCGTACTGTGCAGAAGGATGAAAATGCAACGATTGTCGGCAAAATTGAGATGGAGGTCAAAACAGACCAGGAAGAAAGCATAAGGAGAATGACCGTCGCAAACCCTAATTCTGCAGTTGTTCTTCTCAACGGTTCGCCGATAGATATGAGCAATTGGCTTGATGACTGCGGAGCCGTGCTTGAGGCTTGGTATCCCGGTGAGCAGGGTGCGCAGGCGATTTGTGAGCTTCTTTTCGGCGAAATCAGTCCGAGCGGCAAGCTTCCGATAACCTTCCCGAAAACCGTCGGTCAGCTTCCACTTTTCTATTCAATGAAGCCTTCGGGCAGAGGCTACGGATATGTTGAAAATGACGGTTCGCCGCTTTATCCGTTCGGTTACGGCTTGAGCTATACCTCATTTGCTCTTGATAATTTTGAGTGTGATAATAACGGTGACAGCCTGAATATAAAGCTTTCGGTTGAGAATATCGGAGAATATGACGGTGCAGAAGTTATACAAATATATTTAACGGGCATAAATTGCGATGCTGTTATGCCGCTGAAGGAACTGAAAGCATATAAACGTGTTGAGTTGAAAAAAGGCGAGAAAAAAGAATTGAGCATATCAGTTCCCAATGAAGCGTTTTGTTATTATGACCGCAGAATGGTCTTTGGCATGCATGACGGCGACTACACGGTTTCGGTCGGCACATCATGCGAGGATATACATAAAACATTTGAATTTAATGTTCGTGATAAAAAACTTATACTTTTGAATGAAAAAAGGACGGCGTTGTAAGATGCCGTCCTTTTTCGCAAATAAAGAGGAAAATACAAAGTGCAATCAATCTTCAGTCAATCCGCCCGACAGGTGCAATTATCGGGGCTTCTGTATATAAGACGATTGAAATGTAATTTTGGTCTGTAAATTTTTTAAATTTATCTGAAATTTTTAAAAATTTCGAACATTGAACCGAAAATTTTCATTATTAAATCATAAAGGGTTATTGTGTTGCCCGAAAAATAGCTCTGTGTCTGAACTGTTCCGCAGACAATGCATTTTCTCGTGCTGACTTCTTTTCCGCTTTTGTTGTCGTGGTGGTATTCCGACCATTCGCCGTATTCGTGTGCTTCAAGAGGCAGGAAGCTTTCGTTTACGGTTTTTCCGCATATGGTACATATTTCTGCGGCTGTTCCGTTTTTTATGCAGGTTGATTCGCTTGAAACATGTGATTCACAGCAATGTTCGCACTCGGTTGTTACCTGGATATATGCATTCTGAAAACCGTGAAGGCTTGACGGATACCATGAGTTTGTGCCGGGAATGTTAAGTATAAATGTTTCATATTTATTTCCGTGATAGGTCCTGCTTGATGAATTTCTTTCGATAGGTATATAAACCTCACCGCTCGGATGTGAGTAATTAACGGTAACTGAGAATATTTCGCCCGGCTCAAGGCTGAGAGGAGAGTCGAGATAAAGGGTATGGAATCCTTTATGGTCAAATGTTTGTTCAAGGGTTGCAGCAAGCTCACCCTGACTCGGGTTTGTATATCCCTCGGGAAGATTTTTATAGATGTTGATTCTTATAAAAACATCGGAACTGAGGGTATAAAATGAGACAGAAGAAAGATTTTCATTTCCACCGGATTTAAACACATTTGCGGCACCCGATAAATTTTCATCTATAAGAAAGGTGTTGTATTCCGCACCGTTGTAGGAGTAGTTTTTGTAGTATTCTTTGGTTGAACGGGCGGTAAACCCGTAAAAGTCCGAAAGTGTACAGTCGTAATAAGAAATCCAAAAGCAGCCGTTATCTCCCCAGTCTGTACCCCAGCTGTTTTGGCAAAGCCATGCGCCATCTCCTGCGGGGATACTGCCTGATTTGCTGAAGTTTTCTGCAGGATATTCGTCGTTCCAGCCGATAACGGTAATCTGATGATTTGATGCGTTGTCAAGATTGCCGTAATAAGAATAGTTCTCGGAGTTATACATTTTGGATGAATGATAATATGCCGCAGAAATGCTGCCGTGTTCCGTAATCCATTCCTTTATTTCGTTAACGTCGGTTAATTCCTGAGCAGATTCGAGAATAGCACCGCTGTCATGGTTGTATCGTTCGGCTTCGGAGTAGTTACCCATCGCCGAAATATTGTCAGAAAAAAACGGAAAATCGTTTTCGTTTGCAAGACCTGAGCGGCGAGCGAGTGCTGCGGTTACAATTCTCCAGTTTCCGCCCTTAAGGTAAGGGGATTCGATGTTTTGACCGTCGCCGTAGGTTGTATCACTTTCATTATTGGTTGCAACCCTGCTTGCAAACCATGAAAGGTGAGCTTCGGAAAAATCGGTGTTTTCTATGTTGGTGATGTTTTTTGCGATGCTGTCCGATTCAAGAACACTTATCGTTGAGAAAATCCAGCAGTTGTTTGTGGAACCCTGGTCCTTTGCAACGGTGACAAGCCCTTCTTCTCTTGAGTCAAATGATGTCGGAACGGATAGGCTGTCAGCGGAACAGCAGTAAAGAGGCAGTTCTTCAGGTTCTTCGAATACAATTTCACTTCCTGATTCGTCAACGTAACGATCTGAAATATAGCCTGTATTGTCGGATTTTTCTGTTTCGATAAAACCGAACTGAGGTATTTCGGGGATTTCTTCTGCAGAAGCAGCAAACGCTGCGGCGGAATTCATAAAAACAAGGCTTGCCAAAACATAACTGAGGCTTCTTTTAATGTTTTTTTTCATTATTATCACTCTTTTCGATTTTTTGGGTGGTGACGTATATCAGCTGTTTAACGCCACCTGATTTAACATGCATGTTTTGGCCTTTCATAACATAAGACGAACGAAAAATCAATTTGGTTTGTGTTTTTTGAAAAAATTTATTTTTTTCGATAAATATTGATTTTTCTTACCCGCAGCCACATGGTATCACACGGTTTTGTGCATTTCAACGGTTTTTCGGATAAACTTAAAATCGGATAAATCAAATTTGAAATCAGATAAAAACGTTGAAAGTTTTAATCGTGTGTGGTTTTTCGCACGGGAAATTCTTTGCTTTCTCTGAAAGTTTTCGAATATATGGTGATGTCTTTTGAAAAAAAGGTTGGGAAATTTGGCTTTTTCCGGATAGATTTTTTGGCTTTCAAATTCAGATGAATAAAAACAGTGCCGGGAAAACAAAGAGAGGGAACAGCTTAACGCCGTTCCCTCTCGGAAAAAACTTAATTTATTTTATGAGTCAATCTCTGAATTCTTTTTCGGATTTGATTATTTTTCCGTTGTTTGCATCAACTTCATATTCATATTCGTATTTGCCTGAATCAAATTCAATTTCATAAACAAGAGTGCCTCTTTCTCTGTCAAGCTCCGATTTGTATCGGCTGATATCTGACTCGGAAAGCCCTGCGTGAGCGAGAGCTTTGATTTTTGCCTCGTCTTTCGAAATTTTCACATCGGTGTGGGAGGGGGACTTACCCGGAGTTGTCTGAGGCTTTTCCGGAACGGGTTTTGTGTCGGGCAAGCTGTTTTTTGCTTCGGTTGGTTTTACTGTGACTTCTTCGGTTGCTTCAACCGTTACGGTAGAAGCTTCGGTTATTGCTTCGGTTGTATGAACTTCAGTGTGGATTGCAGCTTCGGTCTGATTGACTGCAGCTGCCGTTGTTTCAGCGGATTCAACGGAATCGTTTGAGGTGCATCCTGCAAATAATGCAAGAACAAGAACTGCCGATGTTGCCAGCGCGAAAAACTTTTTCATTTTTTTACCTCCTTATTACACATCTAAAACAAAAGAGAGGGCGCAGTACCCTCTCTTAAAGCTTTAACCGAAATATCTCTCAAGAAGACCCTGAAATGCCTTGCCGTGTCTTGCTTCGTCACGAGCCATTTCGTGAACTGTATCGTGGATAGCGTCAAGACCCTGTTCCTTAGCCATCTTTGCAAGCTCAAACTTACCTGCGGTTGCGCCGTTTTCGGCATCAACTCTCATTTCAAGATTTTTCTTTGTGCTGTCGGTGATAACTTCGCCGAGAAGCTCTGCAAATTTTGCTGCATGCTCTGCTTCTTCGTATGCTGCCTTTTCCCAGTAAAGACCGATTTCGGGATAGCCTTCACGGTGAGCAACTCTTGCCATTGCAAGGTACATGCCTACTTCCGAGCATTCGCCTTCAAAGTTAGCTCTGAGACCGTCGATGATTTCCTGGCTTACGCCCTTTGCAACGCCGACAACGTGTTCTGCAGCCCATGACATTTCGCCGCTCTTCTGCTCGTTGAATTTTTCAGCGGGAACCTTGCACTGGGGGCAGAACTCAGGTGCCGAGTCGCCTTCGTGAACATAACCGCAAACTGAACATACAAACTTTTTCATAATAATTTTTCCTCCAATATATAGTTTAATAAAATTTTTGAAATATTTATTTACTTATCCTGCTTGTTTGTTGCAAGCGGAACAGTAGCCTGTGAATAAAACCGAATGACCTGTTATCTTTCCGTCAAAAACCTCGGATGCTTTTTGGCAAAGACCGCAGTCGTTATCCATGAAGATGTCAAAAACACCGCCGCAGTTTATGCAGGAGAGATGATAGTGGAGATTGACGTTGCCGTCGTATCTTGCCGTACCTGCCGATTCGATTCTGATAATCTTTCCGTCATCTTCAAGCTGAGAAAGATTTCTGTAAACTGTTGCAAGACTGAGTGCCGGTATCTTTGGCTTTAAGGAAAAATATATATCCTCTGCCGTGGGATGGTCATAGCGTGAACAGAGATTGTCGAGAATAGCATCTCTTTGTTTGCTGTGTCTTTGAGCGTGTATCTTTCTCACTCCTTTCGCTAACGATAATCGTTATCATTATTATATCGACGGATATGCATTTTGTCAATACTTTTTTTAAAAAATTTTTTTGTTTTTCGCCGAATACTTTTTGAAAACTGCCAAATACATTAAAACCCTTGAAAAATAATGCTTTTGTATATATCATTCAGATGTAAGCTTACAAAGGAGAAACGACAATGAAACTAAAAATAACAATTGACCGTAACCATGAGGAAGAAATTCTCTTGTTTGCGCACGAACGGACAAAGCTGGTTGACAACATAGAAAGTCTTGTCAAAAATTTCTCAAGGGAGATTATCGGCTACACGGAAACTCAGACTTATATATTGCATTTTTCAAATATTACTTGCTTTATCGTTGAGAACAATAAAGTATATGCAATAACCGATAAAGAAAAGCTGCAGATTAAAATGCGTCTTTATCAGCTTGAAGAAATGTTGAGCGACAGTTTTGTGAAAATCAACCAGTCATGCATTGCAAATATAAATGAAATAAAAAGGTTTGATTCTTCAATATCGGGAACTCTTAAAGTTGTTTTCAAAAACGGTTACGGAGACTATGTTTCAAGGCGTAACATAAAAGCAATCAAAGAAAGGTTGGGTGTTAAATAATGAATAAGTATTTAAAGGAATTTTTGCACAGAGGACTCATTTTCGGCGGATTCGGACCGATCGTACTGGGAATAATATTTTTTATTCTTTCAAAAACACTTAATGATTTTTATGTCAGCGGCGTTCAGATTTTGCTCGGAATAGTATCGACTTATATTCTCGCTTTTGTTCAGGCAGGCGCAACTGTGTTCAATCAGATTGAGCATTGGTCTGTGCCGAAATCGCTGTTTTTTCATTTCACATCTTTATATTTAATATATACATTATCTTATCTCGTGAATTCGTGGATTCCGTTTAAATGGGGAGTTATAGCAATCTTCACGGCAATTTTTGCGGCGCTGTTTTTTGCGATTTGGATTATCGTTTATTTAATAGTAAGGTCAACAAGCAAAAAACTGAATTCATCAATTAAATGAAAAGGGCGGACTGACATTTCCTCGTCCCGTCAAATTTCGCACAAATCAAATGATACACCGTAGGGGACGGCCTGAAGTGCCGTCCCGTTAAAATCAGCGCAAGCTACAATATTACCGCAGAAGCTCCGATTTCATATAAAACAGAATTGATAATTTTTTAAGATACCTATTGACAAATCATAAAAGAAGGTGTATTATAGCAATGCACTTTAACGCATAAAAGCTTTAAAGCTTTAAAAATTGAAAGGGATGAAGTGAAAGTGGATAAGCTTGCGATATGGATAACGATAGGTGTTTACATAGTCCTTATGGCAGTTATCGGAATAACACAGGGCAAAAAAGCCAAGAGCATTGCTGATTTAACGGTCGGCGGCAGAAATGCTGGTGCGTGGCTTTCTGCTCTTTCTTACGGTACGGCGTATTTTTCGGCGGTTATGTTTGTCGGTTATGCGGGCGGTACGGGTAAATCATATGCACTTTGGGGTATTCTTGCAGGTTTGGGAAATGCGGTTTTCGGCTCATGGCTTGCGTGGAAGGTTCTTGCAAGAAGAACAAGAGATGTTTCTTACCGACTTAAGCTCAAGACAATGCCTCAATATCTCGAAAAGCGTTATTCAAGCGAAACCATGCGGCTTTTTGCGTGTCTTGTAATTTTTGTTTTTCTTATTCCTTATTCGGCATCAGTTTATAAAGGTCTTGCCTCGGTCGCCGAGGTTCTTCTCGGAATCAATGTTGATATCTGCATGATTATCATTGCCGTTGTTGCGGCGTTTCTTCTTGTTTTCGGCGGATATCTTGTTCAGGCAAGAGCGGACTTTATGCAGGGAATTGTTATGATGTTCGGCGTTGCGCTTCTCATAGTTTGCGTTATTCGCTGCGATGCAGTCGGCGGCTTTGAAGGTCTTGCGGAATATGCAAAGGCTGCAGGCGTTCAGCCCTCGGCATCAAACGGTCTTCCCAAGCTCAATGCTTCTCAATGGATTTCACTCTGGGCAACCGTTCTTATGACAAGCTTCGGTACATGGGGACTTCCTCAGATGGTTCAGAAATATTTCGGAATCAAGGATGATAAGCAGGCAAAGAAGGGTATAACAATTTCAACCTTCTTCGCATTTCTTGTTGCCGGCGGCGGATATTTTATCGGCTCGCTTTGCTACAGATATTTCTCATTTGAACAGCTCAACAACCCCGATGCGGAAGGCTTTATTGCTCAGGACTACATAGTTCCCAACATGCTCGCAAAATCAAATCTTCCTTCAGTTCTTCTCGGCGTTGTTCTTGTGCTGCTTATCGCGGCTTCTGTTTCAACTCTTTGCTCGGTTACTCTCACCGCAAGCTCAACTCTTACAATAGACTTTATCAAGCATTTCAAAAAAGATCTGAGCAATGAAAAATCATCATTGATTATCAAGGCTTTGTGTGTTATATTTGTAATATGTTCTTACATAATTGCGAACACTGATACCGCAATTCTTGACATGATGAGCTATTCATGGGGTATTATCTCCGGCTCATTCCTTGCTCCTTATGTTGTTGCTCTTTACTGGAAAAAGATGAACACCAAGGGCGCATGGGCAGGAATTCTCGGCGGCTTCTTCATTGCGATTGTTCCTGCTGCCGCAAAGATACTCACAAGCTTTACTGCAAACGAAACTGTTGTATGGCTTGCAGGCAAAGGTCCTGTTTTTGCGTGTATTGCAATGCTTGCTTCGCTTGCACTCTGCTTTGCTGTCAGCGCAGTTACAAAATCAACCAATGAAAAAGAAACCGAATTTTTCTACAGCGGCGATGTTCATGTCGATGCTGTAAAATAATAAATCCGACAACAGAGTGACGCAGCTTTTGCTTCGCCGCTCTGCGTTGTGTTTTATATCAAATAATATTAAGGAATGATAAAAAAATGCCTATTACAGAATTTCTCGAACAAAACGCAAAGCTGTATCCGAACGATGTGGCTCTTGTTGAAATCAATCCCGAGCTTCAGGAAACGAGCCGTGTTACCTGGCGTGAATACTCGCTTATAGAGCAGGGCGCAAACCGTGACGGCAGAAGCGAAATTACATGGGAGGATTTTGATAAGAGAGCAAACAGATTTGCAAATCTTCTTCTTTCAAGAGGAATAAAAAAAGGCGACAGAGTTGCCATTCTTCTTATGAACTGTATTGAATATCTTCCGATTTATTTCGGAATTCTCAAGACGGGCGCACTTGCAGTTCCTCTTAATTATCGCTATACAGCAGATGAAATCAAATATTGCCTCAAGCTTTCGGAAAGCGATGCTATTGTTTTCGGTCCTGAATTTACGGGCCGTATGGAGCAGATTTGCGACCGTATTCCCGATGTAAGACTTAAGTTTTATATCGGCGGTGACTGCCCCACGTTCGCAGAGAGCTATAATAAACTTGTTACATATTGCACATCCAGAAAGCCCGAGGTTGCGGTTACGGACAATGAATATGCCGCAATTTACTTTTCATCGGGTACAACCGGTTTCCCGAAGGCGATTCTTCATGCACACAAGGCTCTTGTTCACTCGTGCAGGGTTGAACAGAATCACCATTCGCAGACAAAGGATGACGTTTTCCTCTGCATTCCGCCTCTTTATCATACCGGTGCAAAGATGCATTGGTTCGGTTCGCTCCTTGTCGGCGGTAAGACGGTTCTTCTTAAAGGTGCAAAGCCCGAGTGGATTATAAAAGCGGTATCCGAAGAAAAATGCTCAATCGTTTGGCTTCTTGTTCCTTGGGCTCAGGATATCCTTGATGCAATCGACAGGGGAGATATCGATCTCGACAGATATAACCTTTCTCAATGGCGTCTTATGCATATCGGTGCGCAGCCCGTACCGCCCAGTCTTATCAAAAGATGGCTTGAAAAATTTCCGCATCATAAATATGATACTAACTACGGTCTGAGTGAATCAATAGGACCGGGCTGTGTCCATCTCGGCGTTGATAATGTTCACAAGGTCGGTGCAATCGGAAAGGCAGGCTACGGCTGGGAAACAAAGATAGTTGACGAAAACGGCAACGAGGTTGAAAAGGGTGAAGTCGGTGAACTTGCCGTTAAAGGTCCCGGCGTTATGCTTTGCTATTTCAATGACGAAAAGGCAACAAACGAGGTTCTTCACGGCGATTGGCTCTTTACCGGTGATATGGCTCAAGAGGACGAAGACGGATTCATTTTCCTTGTTGACCGTAAAAAGGATGTTATTATTTCGGGCGGTGAAAATCTTTATCCCGTTCAGATTGAAGATTTCCTGCGTAAGCACGATGCAATCAAGGATGTTGCAGTTATCGGTCTTCCCGATGCAAGACTCGGCGAAATTGCAGCGGCAATCATCGAGCTTAAAGAAGGCTGCAAGGCAGACGAGGAGGATATCAACGATTTTTGCCGCGACCTTCCGAGATATAAACGTCCCCACAAGCTGATTTTTGCGGAAGTTCCCAGGAATCCGACCGGTAAAATCGAAAAGCCGAAGCTTCGCAAGATTTACTGCGGCGAAAGTCTTGTTGCTTCTCAGGTAGAGATGAAGCTTGATAAATAAAATTGATTTTTTTGACGATTTCTATTGTAATTTGTAATTAATAAGTTTATAATATACATTAGAATATTGTTTTATACAACATTGAATGTTTGTATTGCTTTTAGGAGGAAACCCAGTTGAAACTTTTTTTAGGTAACGAAGCGGTTGCAAGAGGTCTTTATGAAGCAGGCTGCCGTGTAGTTTCAAGCTATCCCGGCACTCCCAGTACAGAGGTTACGGAGTTTGCCGCAACATACGATGAAATATTTTCCGAATGGGCGCCCAACGAGAAGGTGGCTTGCGAAGTTGCTTTCGGTGCAAGCGTAGCTGGCGCACGTTCATTCTGCGCAATGAAGCATGTCGGTCTTAACGTAGCAGCTGACCCTCTTTTCACCGCATCATACACAGGCGTTAACGCAGGTATGGTTATCCTTGTTGCCGATGACCCCGGAATGCATTCATCCCAGAATGAGCAGGATTCAAGACATTATGCACTCGGTTCAAAAACCATGATGCTTGAACCTTCCGATTCTGCCGAATGCCTTGATTTCACAAAGAGAGCATTCGATCTTTCGGAGAAATTTGATACTCCCGTTATCATCAGACTCACAACGAGAGTTGCTCACTCAAGAAGCGTTGCCCCCGTTTCAGAGAGAGTTGATAACGGTCTCAAAGAATACACAAAGAACCCTCAGAAATACGTTATGGTTCCCGCAAACGCAAAAGTAAAGCACATTGCGGTTGAACAGAGAGTTCTTGACCAGACAGCTTATTGCGAAAAGGAAGCTGTTGAAAACGGACTCAACAAGATTGAGTATAACAGCAAAAAAATCGGCGTTATCACCTCCGGTATCTGCTATCAGTATGCAAAAGAAGCTCTTGGTGAAAATGCATCTTATCTCAAGCTTGGCTGCGTATATCCGCTGCCTGTTCAGCTCATAAAGGATTTTGCTGCTGAATGCGAAAAGGTTTATGTTCTTGAAGAGCTTGACGATTATATCGAAACTCATTGCCGCAAGAACGGAATCAACGTTATCGGCAAGGAAGCATTTACGCTTCAGGGCGAGTACTCGCAGAGCCTTATTGCAAAGGTAATTCTCGGCAAAGAAACCGAAAGCCTCAAGGCTGATGTCAATATTGTTCCCAGACCTCCCGTGCTTTGCGCAGGCTGTCCCCACAGAGGACTTTTCTACGCACTCAAGCAGCTTAATGTTACCGTCAGCGGTGATATCGGATGCTACACCCTCGGTTCGGCTCAGCCTCTCGGAATGATTGATACCGTTCTTTGTATGGGTGCATCTGTTTCTGCTCTCCACGGCAGAAATGCCGCAAATCCCGAAAACGCAAAGAAGAGCGTTGCCGTTATCGGTGACTCAACCTTCATTCACTCGGGTGTAACCGGACTTATTAACATAGCATATAATGCAACCGATTCGGTTGTTATTATTCTTGATAACTCAATCACCGGTATGACCGGTCATCAGCAGAATCCTACAACCGGCAAAAATATCAAGGGTGAGCCTGCAAATGCTGTCAGCCTTGAAAAGCTTGCAAATGCGGTCGGAATCGAAACAGTTATTGTTGTTGATCCCTATAATCTTGCAGAAACAAAAGAAGGTATCAAAAAGGCTCTTGAAACCGACGGTCCTGCCGTTGTTATTTCAAGAAGACCCTGCGCTCTTCTCAAGACTGTTAAGCATAACCCGCCTCTTAAGGTTAATGCGGAAAAATGCAAATCCTGCAAAATGTGTATGAAGATAGGCTGCCCCGCTATCAGCATGAAGGATGGCAAGGCTCATATCGATTTCACACAGTGTCTCGGATGCAAGGTCTGCAGTCAGCTTTGTAAATTCGATGCAATCGAAGAATAAGAGGGGAGGAGAGTTACTATGAACAAATCAATTATGATAGTCGGTGTTGGCGGTCAGGGTACTCTGCTCGCAAGCCGAATTCTCGGTGCAGCTCTTCTCGACTGCGGCTATGACGTCAAGGTTTCGGAAGTTCACGGAATGAGCCAACGAGGCGGTTCCGTTGTAACATATGTACGCTACGGCGAAAACGTTGCTTCGCCCATCATTGAAAAGGGAGAAGCGGATATTGTTCTTGCATTCGAGCAGCTCGAAGCTGCAAGATGGCTTGAATATCTTAAGCCCAACGGCAAGCTTGTCGTCAATACTCAGCAGATTGACCCGATGCCGGTCGTTATGGGTGCTGCCGAATATCCCGAAGGAGTTATCGAAGCACTCAGAGCTGCAGGCGCTGATGTTGAAGAAATCGATGCCCTTCCCATGGCTGTTGAAGCGGGTACGGCAAAGGCTGTCAACGTTGTTCTTATCGGAGCAATGGCAAAGAATATGCAGGCAGTTTCAAAAGAAAAGTGGATTGACGCTCTTAAATCGAGCGTTCCTCCCAAATTCCTTGAACTCAATCTCAAGGCATTTGAAATGGGATATAACATTTAAAATGAAAAAAGGAAGTGTTACCAATGAGCAATTATTATCAGCCTGAAATCGAAACCGCATCGGTTGAAGAAATAAAGGCACTCCAGAGTGAAAAACTCGTTAAGCAGGTTAAGCATGTTTACGAGAACGTTAAGTATTACCGTGATTTGATGGACGAAAAGGGTGTCAAGCCCGAGGATATCAAGTCTGTCGATGATTTGCACAAGCTTCCGTTTTTAACCAAAGCTGACCTCAGAGATGCTTATCCCTACGGTCTCCTCGGTACAGACCTCAAAAACTGCGTAAGAATCCAGTCCACCAGCGGTACAACAGGCCGCCGCGTTGTTGCTTTCTATACCCAGAAGGACGTTGACCTTTGGGAAGAATGCTGCGCCCGTGCAATTGTTGCTGCAGGCGGAACTAACGGTGACGTTTGTCAGGTTGCTTACGGCTACGGTCTTTTTACCGGCGGTCCCGGTCTCAACGGCGGTTCGCATAAGGTAGGCTGTCTGACACTTCCCATGTCATCGGGAAATACAGAACGTCAGATTCAGTTTATGAGAGACCTTCATTCAACAATCATCTGCTGCACACCTTCTTATGCAGCTTATATCGGCGAAACACTCAAGGAAATGGGTCTTACTCCCGATGATATCGACCTTAAGGCAGGTATCTTCGGCGCAGAACCCTGGACCGAAGAAATGCGCCGTGACATCGAAAAGTCACTCGGTATCAAGGCGTATGATATCTACGGTCTTACCGAAACAAGCGGCCCGGGCGTTTCCTTTGAATGCGAAGAACAGACCGGTATGCACATTAATGAGGACCATTTCCTTGCAGAGATCATTGATCCCGAAACGGGTGAGGTTCTTCCCGAGGGTTCAAAGGGCGAGCTTGTATTCACAAGCCTTGATAAGGAAGCCTTCCCGCTTCTAAGATACCGTACAAGAGATATCTGCGTTCTTTCAAGAAAGAAATGTTCCTGCGGCCGTACTCTCATCAAGATGAGCAAGCCCATGGGCAGAAGCGATGACATGCTTATTATCCGCGGCGTTAACGTATTCCCCTCACAGATTGAAACCGTTCTTCTCAAGGAAGGATATACTTCAAACTATCTTATTGAGGTTGACAGAGAACACAATACAGATACTCTTGATGTTTACGTTGAGCTTACCTCAGAGCAGTTCTCAGATACCGTTAAGGAGATTTCCGCAAAGGAAAAGGCTCTTGCAAATGCTATCAAGATTATGCTCGGCATCAATCCTAAGGTTCATCTTGTTGCTCCCAAGACCATCACAAGAAGTGAAGGCAAGGCTGTAAGAGTTATCGATAAGAGAAAACTCCACGATTAATTTGAAAGGAGAATTACAATGGCTGTAAAACAGATTTCCGTATTTATTCAGAATAAAAAAGGCAGACTTGCGAAGGTTTCGCGCCTTCTTGCAGACAACGGTGTTTATATCAGAGCGCTTTCAATTGCGGATACACAGGATTTCGGTATTCTCCGTCTTATTTGCGAAGATGTTGATAAGGTTAATTCCATTCTTAAAGAAGCGGGATATCTCACAACAAAAACCGATGTTCTTGTTGCAGCGGTTAAAGATGATCCGGGTGCTCTTGCAATAATTGCCGAGGCACTCCGTGATGCTGATGTATCCATTGAATATGTCTATGAGCTTGCAACAGTAGATAATATTGTTTATCTCGTTGTCCGTGTTGACGATAATCAGGTTGCTGCAGCTGCACTTGCAGGCGCAGGTATCAGAACAGCAAGCGAAGAAGAAATTTTCAAGCTGTAATAAAAATATCAAAAAATCTCCCTGCGGTTTTGTTCCGCAGGGAGATAATTTTTTATCCGATTATATGATTCTGAATGTCTTGACCTCGAAGGGTTTGATTGTGAATTCGAATTCGTTGCCGTCTGCGGCAATTTCTTCCTTATCTTCTTCAATCATATTGCATTCGATAACCTTTTCAAAGCCGAAGCTCCAGTTGAGAGTGATGTTGCCTCTCTTCTGTTCTTCTTCAACAACTCTGACGATGTAGCCTCTGCCGTCCTGAGCTTTCTTGATTGCATCAATAACAACGTTCTTTTCGCTGAGCGTTACAAACGAACCGTCATTGATGCTGCCTTCAATTGCATCCGCATTGTAAAGTGCAACGGGAGGAACATTGAATGCAAGTGCGGTCTGAACGGTATCGTTTCTCCAGTCCTCGGCGTGAGGATGGAATGCATACTTGAATGTGTTGATGCCGTGGTCGCCCGTTCTGTCGGGACATGTAGGCGCGCGCATAAGAGTAATTCTCATATGGCTGTTGTGAATATCGTAGCCGTATTTGCAGTCATTGATGATGCTGCAGCCGTAGCCGCCTTCGGAAAGGTCAGCCCACTTGTGAGCGGCAACCTCAAATCTTGTCAGGTCATAAAGAGTGTTCCAGTGGGTGGGTCTCTTGGTTGCACCGTGAGCGATGTCATAGGTTGCATCGGTATCGATAACAGCAACGTCAAATCCTGCCTTGAGGACCTTATCGCTCTCGTGCCAGTCAACGGTTGTGTCGAATACAACGCTTTCACCGTTCTGGTAAAGGATAACGTCCTGAGTGATTGTTGATTTATTGAATTTATAAATAACTCTGATAACGCCTCTGACAGCGTTGCATTCAACAACTTCGATGCTGTCTGCCTTGAGTTCCCACATCTTCTTCTGATAGTTGAGTTCGAGATTCCATGCGGTTTCGTGAACACATTTATCAAGCGAGATAGTTAGAATATTGCCTCTGCCGTCAAGGCTTTCACGCTCATTGAGCTTGTCGTAAATGCTTGTGATAATTCCGTTTTCGTCGAGTTCAACTCTGAGAACTGCATTCTCGAGAAGATTTGTTTCTGTTTCAACGGGTGAATAGATGCATTCTCCCTCTTTGAGAACGAAGGTCTTGCAGCTCATTGCTTCAAGCTCATCTGGGAGGAAGATGAATTTATTATCAACATATGCGCAGGGGAGTGAAAGTCCGTCTGCCGTTGCAACATACATTCCTTCAGGGACGCCTTCAACCTCGATGGGCTCATAGCTATTGACGCTTGTGAGATTCCATACGGTAACGCTGTTTTTATCAGCTGTAACCGCGCCCGAAAGAGCCTTGAGTGCACCGTTGTAAATATCTTCGCCGATTTTATTCATTACGGCATAATCTTTGCGGCAGTCCTCAAATACTTCGTGGATTGATGAACCGGGGAGAATATCGTGGAACTGGTTGGTCATAAGGATTCTCCAGCCCTTTTCGATTTCATCCTTCGGATATTCCTTTCCGAGAAGCTTTTCTGCGAATACGCTGAGCATTTCGCCTCTTGTGAAGAGATATTCGCCCTTGCGGTTATTCTTCTTAACGAATGCCTGGCTTGTGAATGTACCTCTGTGGTTTTCATAGAACATTTCGCCGTTCCATACGGGAAGCTCGTCCTCGTGACCCTTGAAGGTTTCAAAGAAGTCGTCAACATGACCGATTTCTGTTTTGGGAAGACCGGGGAAGTTCTGAAGGCGTCTGCCTCTTTCAAGCATTGTTCTTGTCGGACCGCCGCCGCCGTCACCGTAGCCGTACATGCTCATTGCCGTATTAAGCTCGTTTTTATTGTTGCATTCATTGTCAACTGTCATAATTTCGTCAACATTGTAATTGCAGTTGTAAGCGGGGCGCATAAGATGCGCGTATACTCTGTCGCCGTTGTTGCCCTGCCACATAAACATGCTGTAGGGGAATTTTGTTGTGTCATTATATGAAAGCTTTGATGTTATGAAATTCTGCATTCCGCAGCCGTTGATAATCTGGGGAAGCGCCCATGTGAAGCCGAAGCAGTCGGGGAGCCAGTATGTCTTTGAAACCTTGCCGAATTCCTTCTTGAAGAATTCCGTGCCGTAAAGCACCTGACGGATAAGAGCCTCGCCCGATGCGATGTTGGTGTCAGCCTCGACCCAAACATTGCCGCAGATATCCCATTGACCTGCTGCAACCTTCTCTTTAATCTTTTCATAGATTTCGGGATAGTGGTCCTTCATCATCTGGTAAAGCACAGCCTGACTCTGACCAAAAGTCATTTCGGGGTAAACATCCATGAGCGATGTAACATTCATAAATGTTCTTGCGCTCTTGCGGATACTTTCCTGGATTCTCCAGAGCCACGCAACGTCAATGTGGCTGTGACCTGTGAGAATGACCTTGCTCTGAGCTGACCAATCAATCGATGCGATTTTGGAAAGATAATATTTTCTTGCTTCAACAATTGAAGCTCTGACTCTTGCTTCGTCAAAATCGTAGTCAACCATATGCATGCTGTCATCAACAGCGGCATATACCTTGGCTTTGATATGTTCGTCCTTTATGTAGTTAAGTGCCTGAAATGCAACCTCAAGATCGAGATAATAGCCCTCGCATTCAGCATCTGCAACGAAAATGCAGGTTTCGCCAAATCGGCATTCCATATGTTTTGCACCGTCCATGGCTGCATCGCAGAAGCACATTGAGTCAACCGTTGCCTCGATTTCAAAGGTAAGAACCTCGCCTGCCTTATGAATGCCGAGAGCGACCTCTGTTCTGTCGGGAATGCTTTCTCTTGAAGTGCAGCCCGAAACAAAGTGTCCGTTACATTTTACAAGAGCCTCGCCGCCGACGGAGAATTTTGCCCGAAGTTCAAGACCGTCCATTTCTTCGGGAACGGTTACGCTTGCCTTGAAGAAGTGAGCTGAATCATATCCTGCGTACCAGATGTCGCCGTTTTTGATTTCGCTCTTGAAATCTTCCATTTCATATCTGTCGCCGAGGAACATACCTCTTGTGTATTCCCAGACGTCAATATTATTTTTATGAAGAATGCAGTAATTTTTAAGCTGGAAATACATGTCATCTTTCAGAACATGCGGTTTTATAGTGTGCATATATGCCCTCCTTTAGCTGAATAAAGCGTTAAAAATATATTATCAAATAATCGCGGAAAAATCAATATAATAAGGTTAAATTTTGTATCTTTCAATTGCAGAGATAACGGTATCGAGAAATGAGCTTTCACCGAATGTATTGAGCTTAAAAAACATAGCCTGACTGCCGCCCGAGGTAATAACCGTTATAAATACTCGGTCGGCAGCTTTCAGAAGAGTAATGTTCATGCTTACTCTGTTTCCGCCCGAATAGCTGTAGCGCTCATAAACACGAACGGCGCATAATGTATCGCCCGTGCTGAAATCGCTTTTGTCTTCAAGAGATGCGGAGGCGCTGTTGCTTATAACCGCATCGTTTACTGTTTCGAGAATTTCAAAGAAATCGCCTCTGAGTTCAGCTTCGTATTTTGCCATTTGTATCATCTCCTTTTGCTTTTAATATAACTTATTTGAATTGGAATGTAAAGCAAAAAAACGGAACAGTCGCAACCGTCCCGTTTAAATCACATTGATTTGAGCAAATCGAGAATTATATTTTGTTGCTGCTCGCTGAGCTTGCTCCAGTTGTTGAGAAGCTCATGCTGTTTCTCGGACAGGCAAACAGGTTCATTGTTCCAGTTAAAAAACTGAGAAAGGCTGATGTTATATGCGTTGCAGATTTTTTCGAGTGAGGGGATTGAGGGGCAGATATCCTTGCGAAACCATGAGGAAATTGTTGTTTGAGCGATTCCGGATTCCTCCGAAAGGCGGTATTCGCTCCAACCGCGTTCAAGTCTGAGCTGAAGAATTCTTTCCAAAACTGTCATAATAACACCTCTTTATCGTAAATTTTATACGAAATAGTGTTGACAATTAATAATTATTTTAGTATTATAATTACGAAAATAATCAGTAATTGCAACGAAAAAAATGTGTAATTACAGAAAAAAGAAAGAAAGGACAGAGCATTATGAAGAAAACAGCAAAATTTCTCTCATTGGTTCTCGCATTAATTATTGCAATGTCTGCATTCTCAATCAGCGGATTTGCGGTTGCGACACCATTGGAAGCCGGTGACAGCATGGAAACTGCTGTGGAAATCCCTGAGTTCGGAGTGCAGTATGTTGGTTCGTTGAGTTCGACAAGCGAAGCTGATTGGTACAGATTTACTACTGATTCGAATGATGCATATTATAATATTGTTTTAGTAAACTACAGTCTTCCGGAAGGGTTACATTATTTTCAGAATCCATATCTTCAGTTGTTAGACATAAACGAGAAAGAGATAGATGCATTCCACGGATCATACGGAGATGGAAACTTAAGTGTAAAATTGGAAAATGAAACCACATATTATATCAAGGTTACACATGAGCAGGTTTCAGAAAAAGGTAATTATGAAATCACAGTATCTGTAGATTATGATGCTGTTCCAAATGAAATGGAGAATGCGGCTACAGTTGAATATGATGCGCTTATTCCAAGCGAACTTGACGGATACGGCGATGTTGATTGGTTTAAGTTCGTAGCACCGATTTTAGGTAGCTATGAAATTGTATTTGATGATTGTGAGTTGAAAAGTGATAGTAGTGGTCCAACTTGGTGTGCGCATATCTGTTTATATGATCCGTTTTCCCAGACATTAGACTCCGGTTTTGCTTCTTTTGGTAATGATGTTTATTTGAATGCTGATCTGGAAGAAGGAGTAACTTATTATATCCAAATAAATATGGGAGGAAGTTCAGCGGCAAAAACAGGAAAATATACTTTTATTATTAATACTCCTCTTAAAAATCTTGTTACCCTCACCTCAATTTCCCTTGCATCGGCTCCCGAAAAGACCGAATATCTTGTGGGCGATATGATTGATGTAAACGGATTGAGTGTTGAAGCAGCATATTCCGACGGAACAAACAAAACCGTTGAGGGCTATTCAATTACCGGCTTTGACTCATCAACAGCAGGCACAAAAACCGTGACAATCACCTACACCGAAAACGGTGTTACCTGCACCTGCACATTCGATGTAACCGTCAGCGAACCTGCACCTGCAGTTGAGCTTCTCGGCATTGCATATGTCACTCTGCCCGACAAAACCTCATATAAGGTCGGCGAAAGCTTTAATAAATCGGGTCTTGTTGTCAGCGCACAGTATTCCGACGGTTCAAGCAAGGTTGTTACAGATTATACAATCAGCGGCTTTGATTCATCAACGGCAGGTACAAAAACCGTGACTGTGTCTTACACGGAAGACGGCATAACCAAGACAAGCAAATTCAACGTTAACGTTGTTGCGGAAAAGAAGCTTATCGCAATTTCCGTTGCGTCAATGCCGACAAAGACTGTCTATCAGGTTGGCGAGGACTTTGATGCATCGGGTCTTATCGTAAACACATTCCATGATGACGGCACATCGGCATTCGTAACCGATTATACCGTCAGCGGCTTTGACTCGGAAACCGCAGGCACAAAAACCGTTGTTGTGACATATACGGACAAAGACATAACAAAGAGCTGCACATTTGAGGTCACAGTTGAAGAACCCGAAGATAGCGGCAATTTCTTCACGGACCTCATCAATTGGCTGATGAATTTCTTCATGTCAATTATCGAATTCTTTACTGCACTTCTCGGCGGTTAATAATCAATCAGGGAGCTGTCCTTACGGACGGCTCCCGTTAATTTTAGAATATTAAATAGATTATAAATAACAGATATTTTTGTAGGGCGGCTTGACCCAAGCCGCCGTTATATTTTCTGTATAAAAACCGCCGTTACCTCTCGGTAGCGGCGGTTGTATGTTTGATATATTATTCTGTGGGAAGACCTTCTTTATCATACATGCATGCGGTTTCAAGCATGATTTCGATACCTGCTTCGATTGCTTCGGGAACAAGGTTGTTTGCATCGTCAAGTCTTGTATGATAATAACGGGGAGGAGTGGGATCCATAGCTGCAAAGCCGGTTGCGGGAATGCCCTTCTGTGTGAATGCAGCGGCATCGCATGCGCCGATATAAATTGATTCAAATTTAAGGTCATAACCGCAGTTTTTGCCTGCATTCTGAACAAGATGCTTTGCACCCCAATGATGTTTGAGAGTGCCGCTGAGGTCTCTGTCGTAAACAGCCATTGTGTCGAGGTCACGGAAGGTGTCCGCACCGATAACGCAGGTTTCAACTTCTTTAAGCTCTTTTTCATGAGCTTCAACATAAGCCTTTGCACCTCTGAGACCCGATTCTTCCGAACCCGAGCATATAACAACAAGCTCGGTGTTTTCAAGTCTTGTGTCTGTTTCAGCCATAGCCTTTGCAACTGCCATGCCTACATAGCAGCCGGTAAGGTTGTCATTTGCGCCGGGTACGCTCTTGAACGGATTCTGGAAAAGAAGGAATGCAAGCTGGAAGGGGATGAAGATACAGCCGATAACGAACCCGAGAATCATAAGCCAGCGAGGCTCTGCTGCGTTGAGTGCGCCGTCTGTGCCTGCGCAGATGATTCCGATAATTGCGATGATAAGGTCTGCAACAAGACCGACAACAGCAGGGATAAGCACGCATTTCATTCCGACACCGCCGAGAAGATAGTTGAGAGTCCATTCAAACTGGCTGTCTGCGTGACCGACAATGATGAAGCGTTTTTTCAGTTCACCCTTGGGGGCTCTTTTGGCGATAACGTTATGGCTCGGATGAGCTTTGAAAAGAGGGTCAATGAAGCGTTTATACATAACGAACTCAAGAAGAAGCGGGATAAATCCGAGAATAACAAGAATAAGCGAGATTACGGGATTTGCAAAAGCATATGTAAATACGCTTGCAATTGCACAGGCAACCGTGAAGGGTATGAATCCCATGAATGCCTGACGGTGAACCTTGAATTCTTCGATAGTTACTTCGTCGCAGTATTTTTCAAGGTCTTTTGCCATAAGCTGCTGAGCTTTAAGCTCTTCGGGTGAACCGGGCTTTCTGGGTCCGATTTCGTTGCAAATTCTTGTGATGTTTTTTACAGCATATTTACCGAGCTTTTTTATGTCAAAGCCGTTGCTGTATTCGAGTGCAGTTTTCATTAAGTGTTCCTCCAAAATTCAGTCTGATAATAAGATAGCATAAAAACAAACAAAAATCAATATTAAACAAGCTTATTTTTGTTGCAAGGTGTAACATTAAAAGAAAAAACAGCAGGGTGTTCCTGCTGCATATCATAAACTGTATACGCCCGACTGCATGACCGCATATTCAATGTCCTTGACTCTGAAATATTTTGTTACGGGTTCGTTGAAAATGCAGTAGTCTGCAACGGTGTAATTATCAAGGCTGATTGTACGGATTTTATAAGAATAAGCGTTGCAGATGAAAAGTTTGTTGTCGTAAACCGCAACGTCTGTCGGGTGGCAGAAGGCTTTTTCTTTCGGACTGCCGATTCGGAATTCAATTCGATTGTGCTTGACGGAATAATTTATAATTGCATTCGAATCGGGAACGACAAACCATAAATCCTGACCGTTGGAGGCAGGGGAGCAGGCGGGATTTTCAAGGTATTCAACCTTATTTTCCGATATTGTTTCGCCGATACTGCCGATAATTTTCAGCGTACCGTCGGAATAACTGACCGCTTTTGTGCTGCTCGTGAGATTAACAACATCGCAGGTTACAAAATCGCCGAGAGCCTTTGCAATGTCAATTCCGTTTTCACCGAATTTTGCATTTATGTAGGTCGGAACGGGTATTTTCTCAAATATATCGATTTCCTGGTTGTAGATATAAAAAGCCACAGCCTCGCCGCCGTCGGGATGAGCTTCCTTGCAGGCGTATACGAAACCGCGTTCAACCGGGATAATATCAAGCAAATCTGCGTTAAAGAGTTTTTGCAACTTTATAATTCCTCCGGGAAATCAAATGATAAAAAGACCCCGCCAAGCCGTATGCAGCCGATTGTAACCTGCTCTTATAGCAGGTGGGTGCCGCCCGATGCTTTCACGCTCCCTTCGTCCAATCAGATGCAAGATCTGACCGGGAGGTCTGCAATCCGCCACCGGAGCAAAGGCTCCCTATTAATGTGTGTTGGGTTACATATAGACTGCAAATAAATCGCACAAGGCAGGGGATTTATAACAATATATTATTATTCTTCTTCAAAATCAAACATTTCGGAGAGTCTTTCCTCAAATGCCTGACCGACTTCGTTGAATTCTTCGTCGTCTTCAATGGGGCAGAGATAGGTTTCGCCGTTTTCTTCCTCAACCTTGAGAATGATAAGCTCATTATCGTCTTCGGTTATTTTGTCGGGAGTTTCGGGCAGGGGAAGAAGAGCAACATATCTGCCGGTATCGGTTTCGATTCTGTCAAGCTCCTCAAAAACATGTTCTTTGCCGTCTTCGTCAACAATACTGACTATATCGGGAGTATATTCTTCGTTATTCATTTATATTACGATCCTTTCATTTCACATCTTTTATATTTTAACTCGAAACTTAGTTTTAGTCAATAGAAAATCTTACATTTGCTTCAAAACGCAATTGAGTATATTTTCGCTAAAACTTTTCAACTTTTTAAGAAAAAACTGTTGACAAACACTAAATAATGTGCTATATTATAGTCGAGGAAAGGAACAAGGGAAAATAAAACAAAAATCAAAACAAGTTCCCGTGTTAATCCCTCTTGACCATAGATTCATTCGTCACAGGTCAAAATCAAGTGAATAAAAGAAAGGCGGCGATACCCGATGTACATTGCAGAACATCAGCTCGCAGCCGCTGAAACCGACAGATAATTATCGCGGAATTAAAGGTGAACTCAGATAAATATTTCAAATCTGCAAAGAGCCGTTTAAACCGCAATTAAAAACAGATTGAATGTTTGTAAGTCGGTAACGGCGGTTGTGAGCAGAATAAAAAACTGAATATTTAGAATTAATATAAATCAGACCGTGCAAAAGCGCGGTCTTTTTTCTGTTAAAGTTAATGCCTAATCTGTAATTATCGCATGGGAGGACGATTCGATGTCCCGAATGCACTGTTAG
Organism: Clostridia bacterium; assembly: GCA_017410195.1. GTDB lineage: Bacteria > Bacillota > Clostridia > Oscillospirales > Acutalibacteraceae > CAG-177. The sequence goes on from JAFQRF010000074.1 coordinate 39,147, forward strand.
GTGCATAATTGAATCAGACCTGACGGTCTGTCGTGTTGTCGGGGTTAGTTGTTGTGGAAACTTCTGCAGGCTTGGTGGTTGCAGGCTCTGTCACAACAGGCTTTATTATTGATTCCGGGATGAGTGAATTGGGTCCGGAGCAAAATTTGAATTCAAAACTGTTAGCTTCTGCATATTCTTTTGTATATCCGTATTTTTTAATATGAGCAAATATGTTCGTGATTGAAAGCCGATTCGCTCTTAAAAGAAAAAAGACCCCACAAGCCGAAACTTGTAAGGTCTGTTGGTTCCGGATGTTCATAAGGGATTTACAAAAAACAACTTTCGGAATTAACAAATATATTCTCGTCTTTCTGTAAGGCTTAAAGGAGCGGATATCAATTATCAGAACGGGGGATTATTTTATTTACTGTCACGCATAGTATAATTGTGATAATCATATCTGGCAGGGTATTACCCACAACAATATCAGCTTTCATCAGCAATCTGTAGATAATAAATCCGACAAGCCAAATGATCAGATTTTGAATGTTGAAAGCACTTGTTTCTTTATTTTGTTTCAAGATGAAGAAATCTGCAATTTGTATAGCGATCATGGGTGCGAATACCGAGCCGATAAAATACAGAAAATCGGTAATATCAGTAAGCGGCAGGAAAATTGCGCCTACTGCACCGATGACAGTTACAGCAACCGCAACCCATTTTCCGCTGATTTTCGATGATAGCGATTCGCTCGAAATACCGGCAGAATAGGCATCAAGGAAAGTTGTTGTAACAGTAGAAAATACGATGATTAAAAGACCGACAATACCAAGACCTGCTTTTACCATAATTTGAGCAATGTCAGATTCCCCGGTAAAGATAGCTGCACCCATACCAATCATATACATCCACAAGCTTACGATACCATATGTAATTGCGCTGACGGCAGTAGCTTTGATGGGCTTTTGGGCTTCTCTTGTATAGTCGCTGATAAGAGGCAACCACGAAAGAGGCATAGCAACTGACAGCTCTACGGCGGCACCGAAGGTCATACTTTCACCACCGATATTTTTCATTGTACCTTTGCCGAAAATAACGAAACTAAGAACGACCGTGAGAATAAACAACGCTGACATAGCAACAGTATTTACTTTACCAAGATTCTTAATGCCGATCATAATCCAAAGAATAATCAACGCACCGATGATAATGCACCAAATCCAATTGCCGATATCAAAAATACCGTTTACGGCAAGTGCTCCGTCATATATCATAATGGCAGTCCAGCCGACAAGCTGGATAATGTTAAGCACTGAGAAAAGCAAAGCGCCTTTGCTGCCGAAGCTCATTTTTGCGGTTTCCATGGCACTCTTGCGAACCTTACCGCCAATAAGTCCCGCAAAGAACAGCATAGAGCATCCGATTATATGACCAATCAGAATAGCAAGTAAGCCTTTGGTAAAGCCGAGAGGTGCAAAGTAGGTTCCTGTTAATATTTCCGCAATGGAAACTGCGGCTCCGAACCATATCAGTCCGTTTTCAAAGACAGATGTGCGTTTTTCTTCCATTTTACTCCGCCTCCTTTGCATATTCGCCTTGCAGGTCAAAACTGTGCATCATCGGACCTGAACCTTGTCCTAAATCAAGCTGTGCCGAAAGAGCATCGGAAATATAGTTTTTTGCTCTCTGTATGGATATAGTAAGCTCAAAGCCTTTTGCGAGATTGGAAGCAATGGCAGAGGAAAGTGTGCATCCCGTGCCGTGAGTGTTGGGATTATTGATTCGCTTGCCTTCAAACCATTTTATTTTACCGTTTGTATACAAAAGGTCATTGGCATCGTTTATGCTGTGACCGCCTTTGAGAAGAACGGCACAGCCGTATGTATCACCGATGAATTTTGCCGCAGAAAGCATATCTTCTTTGCTTTCAATTGTTTTTCCCGAAAGCACCTGTGCTTCGGGAATATTCGGCGTAACAAGGGTTGCAATGGGCAGAAGTTTTTCTGATAAGGTCTGTACCGCATCGGTTTTCATCAAAGAAGAGCCGCTTGTTGCCACCATAACGGGATCTACTACCACATTTTTTGCCTTATGGTATCTGAGTCTGTCCGCAATTACGCAGATCAGTTCCGAAGAAGCTACCATGCCGATTTTTACGGCATCGGGATAAATGTCCTCGAATACCGCATCTAATTGCTTACTCAGGAAATCCGGTGTTGACTCCTGAATCGCTCTTACGCCGGTCGTGTTCTGTGCCGTCAGTGCCGTTATGGCACTCATAGCATAAACACCGTTCATCGTCATTGTTTTCAAATCTGCCTGAATACCGGCGCCTCCACTGCAGTCACTTCCTGCAATGGTCAATGCTGTTTTCATTTTCATAAAAGTCTCCTTTCTTTGTCAGCATCGTTTTCTATAGCGGCATAAGGTGGTGCCCCCAATCTGTCGCTTGTTTACTTAAATCAGAGCAAGCTCATGTGCTCTTGCTTTCAATTCTTCCGCCGCTATCTTCGGATCATCTGCTTTCATAATTGCCGATACCGCACAGA
>JAFQRF010000007.1 GCA_017410195.1 Clostridia bacterium
CACTCGACGTACTTTTGTACGCCTTCGGGCAAGCATAACAAGGCTAAAGCCTTGTTATGCTCAGTTTGTCCGTTCTGCATCTTTTTTTCCTATCCCCTTCAAAAAGGCTGTAAAAAAACCTGCGTTTTTTTACAGCCTCTTGTTGTTATCAATTTAAATAATTATGATTTCAAATTGAGAATTAAGAATATTGCTGTCAAATTCCAAGAATATAATCGCACGATGTTCCGAAAAAACAGGCAAATTCAATCAAAGCTTCGCATGACATGCTGCGGCTTCCCGTTTCGTATTTGGAATACGTCGTGCGGTCAATATAATATCCTTGTTTTCTGAGTTCACAACAGAGCTTTTCTTGGGTTAAACCTTTTTCAAGTCTTATTTTTTTCAGATTGTTCTTCATTTTCTTCCTCCCTTGTGCATATATTATATCTCTTTACAAGATTATTTACAATTATTTTTTAAGTGTAAATTATGCGTGTATATAATGCATTAAATTTTTAGTAGAATATACACAGAGGTGATTGTTTGTTTAAAGTAGAAAAACCTGAATACGTAAATAAAACATTTCGAATGCCCTCTGAACTTGTTTCACAGCTTGAAGTACTTGCTCAAAACAAACAGGTTTCGTTAAACCGGCTTGTTATTCAATGCTGCAAATATGCATTGGATAATCTTGAAAAATAAAACCATGATGGTTTTTGATAAGCTGCATAATTTTCAAAAAATACCGCCGCAGGTTCACAGCGAGCCTGCGGCGGTAAAATCATTATGCTTTCGGAAGAATGACGGTTGCCTTGAAAAGGTCGCCGTCGATTTTTATTTCAAGCCTTCCCTTCTGCAGTTCGCAGAGATTTTTGGCAATTGAAAGCCCGAGACCGTTACCCTCGCTTGAACGTGAGGCATCGCCCCTGACGAAGCGCTGGGTCAGCTCGTCTGCGGAAATATCGAGCGCCTGCTTCGAGATGTTTCTGAAAATAACCGAGCAGCTTTCCGTGCCTTCGGCAACCTCAACATAGGCTCTCGTGCCTTCCATGGCATATTTTCTGATGTTTGAAAAAAGATTTTCCACAATGCGTGAGGTTTTCTGTGAATCCGCCATTGCCATGACGGGATAATCGGGCATTTTAAGGATGATTTCAATGCTTTTATTCTTCAGCTCATCCTCGTGTTCACCCACAGCCTGAGCCGCAAACTCGCAGAGATTGATTTTCACGGGATGAATTTCCATTGCGCCCGACGAAGCCTTTGAAGCTTCAACCAAATCCTCAATGAGCTTTTTCATCTTCTGCGCCTTTTCGTCGAGAATATTAACATATCTGTTGGCATCCTCGCCCTCGATGTTGCACTTTTTGAGCAGGTCAACATAGGTGACGATTGAGGTCAGCGGCGTTTTGAGGTCGTGAGAAACGTTCGTGATAAGCTCCGCTTTCATCCTCTGGTCACGCACCGCACTTTCAACCGCATTCTGCAGTCCGTCCTGCATCGAGAGAATATCCTCCGCAAAGCGGCGCATGAACGGCGGCATATATTTCGTATCAATCGTGCGGCTGAGATTGCCGTTTTTGATATCATTGACCGCCTCAAAAATTCTGTCTGCGGAAACGATAATAAGCAGAGCAAAAAGCAAAATCGCAAAATCTCCGATAATACCGAAAAATAAAAGCAGGAACGCAAGACCTTCATCGCCGGCTCTCATCAGATTACCTGCTATAAAATAGTATATAATCGATAAAACAATGAAAAGTATTGCCGAAACGCAGGCGATAATCTTGAATTTCGTGCCCTGTCCCTTTGAATAGTCGCATTCAAGAATATACTGAATCTTTTCAACCACTCTTTTCGACTTTTTCCACAGATGCCAAAAAAGCTTTCTTACAGGTCTGAAAATAAATTTTATAAGCTTCCATGCAAGGCTGATAATAAGATAACAAAGCGTGTGCTTTATAAATGTTTTGTTGCGGATATTCCTTGCAAGGCTCATGTTGAGAGCTGTCCATATCATAAAGAAGCCCGCAAAGCAGAGGGCGATAAGCTCGCTCGTCATAAGAGCAAGGGTGTTGAGCGCACCCGTCAGGAAGCTTACGCGCGTACCGACAAGGTCATAGCTCATGCCTACGGGGTCGAATTCACCGATAACAAGGAAGAATGCTCCGCACGCAAGAAGCACCATAACTCCGATGCCGAGAATCCAGTTGATTTCGGCAGGAACTTTATCGGTAAAATTGATTTTTATTCCGTCTGCGGTTTTGCCTGCAGCGGCAACAAGATAAATGCACGCCGCACACGCAAGCAGGAAGGCTATGACAGTCAGCGCAATAAGAACAGACGGAGATGTTATGCTGAATGAGCTGAACGCAAATTCATTGAATGCCTGCTCTGAAATTGAAAAACCGTCAACCGTCTTGTATTCATCGGGAATTGCAAAATACGCCGCCGCAACGTCTTCATAATAGCCTGAAAGAAAGTTTTTTGTTTCAAGCTCGCTTTTTGTGTAATAATCGCTGAACATCCAGCTGCGGAGCAGACCGAAAACGCTCTTGCTCTCCTTCGGAGCGGTGCCTCTATATAATGTATATCTGCCGTCCTTCATGCCCTCGGCAAAGCGTTCGCTGCCGAGCTTTTCGAGAATCTGCGCCTCTGTATCCTTTGCGGTTATTCCGCAGTTCGTGACAACCGCACCCGACTTATAAATCATCGCATAGTTGACATTTTTGACCGTGCTGATGAAGCCTTTGTCATTATTGAGTCTGTAGAAAGAGCTTTCAAGCTCACTTATTCTTCTTTCTTCGAGAATTCCGAGAACGGTTTCCTTGTCCGATTCGCCGTAGCAGGTATATTCATCAATGTTGCAAAGCAATCCGAGCGCATTGCTTATGTCGTTGACATATGCGGGAACATTACCCGATTCATAGGGATTATAGGCATGAATTTCAAGCCAAGTTGTATTGACCTCGCCTCTGTCTGTTACCTCGGAAAGCTCTGTTTCATTTACGTGCGAAACGGGTACTTCATAAGGAGCAACATATTCAAGGCTGTTGAACTCATCCTCGGGAATAACCCTGCCGTCATAGCTGAAATAAAATGTAACATTATTATAATTCAGCGAATATCTGTAGCGGTTCTGCGCGTCATGATGCACTTTTATGCCCGATTTATCAAGCAAATCAAATGCCTGCGAAACATTGATAACTTCTTTTTCGTTATTACTGTTTATCCACTCACCCTCGGAGGTTTTCTGGAAATCATCGATATCCTTTATCGTAAGGAAATACGCCGAATGAAACATCTCGGTGATATACTGATTCATCTGATAACGGAAAGAAGGAGTCTGAAAATAATCCTTTCCGCTTGCATCACCCGCATAGTGCGCAAAGCTTCTTATGAAAAGACTGCCGAAGAAGCCCGATGCAAGGAACATCACAACCGCCAGAACGAGAGCGGTGATTTTTATTGCTTTAATATTTTTCGATTTTGTAGCCAATGCCCCACACCACCTTTAAATATTTTGCGTCCTTGGGGTTGATTTCAATTTTATCGCGGATTCGCTTGATGTGTACCGTCACCGTCTTTTTGGAGTCAAACGCAGGCTCATCCCAGACCGCCTCATAAATCTGGTCGGAGGAAAGAACCCTGCCGAGATTTTCCATAAGCACCTTGATAATTCCGTATTCCGTTGCGGTAAGCTTAACGGGCTCGCCGTCAAGAGTCAGCTCCTTTGCCAAAACATCGAGCGAGAGTCCCCCCGTTGTTATAACGCCTTCCTTTTTCTCCATTGAGCCGAGAGCGGTGAATCGCCTTATCTGCGATTTGACCCTTGCCATAAGCTCCAGAGGATTAAAAGGTTTTGTAACATAGTCATCCGCTCCGAAGGAAAGTCCGGTTATTTTGTCGGTATCCTCACTTTTTGCGGAAAGAAGAATGATTGGTATGTTGTGCGCTTCACGGAGCTTGAGCGTTGCCTGAAGTCCGTCAAGACCGGGCATCATTATGTCGAGAATAACGCAGTGCACCTCATTATTCTTAACCTGCTCAAGCGCCTGTCTGCCGTTTTCGGCACGAAGCACATTATACCCTTCAAGCTTAAGATAAATTTCAACGGAATCAAGAATTGCAATGTCATCATCGCAGACGAGTACGGTATACATCAGTTTCACCTCAAAAAAATTCAATCCCACGGAACAATTATGATTATATCGGGGCGTAATTACAAAAAAATGAGCAAAAAAGTTACAAGTTTATTAAGATATTACCCGTTTGTCAGATTTCCGTTGCCCTGCACGGGAATTGCTTCGCCGAGATAGGTCGGCTCGGGCTTGACGATTGAATAAACAAAATCCTTGTTCCTCGCAAGAATTTCACGGATATCTCTGTAAAGCTGACCCGCATAGCTTCTGGGATTGGACGCAACGCCGTATGCTTCGAGTCCGAGCGCACGGGCATCGTAAATCGCTCTGTAAAGGTGGTAATCCTGAGTTACGATAAGAATTTTTTCGGCTTTGAAAATCTCCTTCGCACGGTACATGCTTTCGTAGGTCGAAAAACCCGCATGGTCCATGAAAACATCCTCGGAGGAGATGCCCCTTTCGGTTGCAAAATCCTTCATAACGTTAACTTCGTCGTAGTTTTTCCTGCCGTGGTCACCGCTCATCAGCATTTTTTCGCTTGCACCGTTTTTGAAAAGCTCAATACCCTGCAGAAGTCTGTCCTCAAGCATGTGGCTCGGTGTCGTGCCGTGAACTCCGCAGCCGAGAACAAGAATGCAATCGTAGCCGCTGCCTGCATTTTCGGGAGTGAGAATATATTTTTCGGTGCTGCTTTTAACGTGGAAATTTATGCCGAAAACCGCAAGAACGCAGATGATGCCGATGCAGAGTACGGCAGATATAATTTTTTTAATTATTTTCATTATTTACTCCTGTTTCATTAAGTCACATACTGTTATTTCGGGTCTGTTAAAAATTCTGAACGGAAAAAGGCTGTTGCCGAGTCCTCTTGAAACTATCATTTCCGTTTTGCCTTTTTTGTAGGTTCCCTCGGAATATTCAGGAAAAAAGCCCTGACCGGGCGAAAGAATTCCGCCGACAAACGGCAGACGTATCTGACCGCCGTGGGCATGTCCGCTGAATACCAAATCGTATCCCGCTTCTGCATATAAATCAAAAAGCTCGGGACGGTGTGAGAGAAGAATATTCATTTTTTCGCCCGACTGAACATTCAGCTCGTCAAGCTTTTGAGAAAAAGCAATTCTGTTTTCGTCCATAAGTGAACTGCCGAAAAAGTTAATGTCATTGACACCCGTCAGCCGGATTTCGTCTCCGTTTCGTTCAATACAAACATTCTCGTTTTCAAGAACATTTACTCCGAGTTTTTTGATTTCAGCTTTAAACTCGGGGTATTCGTCGATTCTTCTTTCATGGTTGCCCGTCACATAATAAATCGGGGCAACGGAGCGGATTTTCTCAATAAAATCAACAGAAACCCGAGTCCGGGTGTGATAAGAGTCGATTATGTCGCCCGTGATGACAATGATATCGGGGTTAAGCTTTTGAATTTTTCTTGTCAGCCTTCCGTGAAAATTCTTGTTATGCAAATCCGAAATCTGAACGATTCTGAAGCCGTCAAATCCGTCGGGCAGGCTTTCGGGGGAAACGGAATAATTGCTGACAGTCAGGCTGTTGTTGCACCAGAAGAGATATACCGAAAAAACAGCAACAGCCGCAGAAACGATTAAAATGGTTTTTTTCATTGTTTATCCTTCCCTCAAAATGATAAAAGACGGAGAACAGGCAAACCGTTCTCCGTCTTTTATCGGATGGCTCTGACATTGTTGCTCACAAATGCAGATAGTGGCACTTAAATACCACACTAAATGTAGTATATCCGATTATTTTGCTTCGGTCAACAGTTTTTTGAAAAATTTTTAAATATTTTTAAATAAATTGCATTCGCATACGGGACGTCGGGTCGCTGTTCCCTACATTGAAAAAACTATTATTTATTATCTATTCATTATTCTTTATTATTTAAAATATATCAAACACCCGTATGTTCCCCTACACGCATTGTTCATCGATTTAAAGCGTGAAACAGAAGGTGAGGGGTAAATCGCCGCCCTGCGAGGTTCAATTTTTTCCGCACCATGTAGGGCGGGATGCCCACATCCCGCCGATAAAATTACCGCAAACCTATAACTATGAATTTTAATAAAAATTGCCTTACGGCAAATGAAATTGCTGTGCAATGAAATTTTTCAAATGAAATACTTTCGCATACGGGACGATACGGAGGTCGTCGCCTACACACATTGTTCATCGATTTAAAGCGCGAAACAGAGTTGAAGGGGGAACATTCGCAAGCAAAAACAGAATTACGCACTACGAACTACGCATTAAAATGTCGCAGCTCCCTTCACTTTGCACTCTGCACTTTGAACTTTGCACTTAAAAAGATTCCGATGAATTCAGACAGCTCTGCAAAACTGTTCTGGCGGTAGGGGTGGCTATCTGCTGCCCGAAAACCAAGCGTTATTGCCACGGGCGGATAATATCCGCCCCTACCATGCAAAGAACGAAATCACAAAATTATAATTATGCATTACGCACTACGAACTACGCATTAAAATGTCGCAGCTCCCTTCACTTTGCACTCTGCACTTTGAACTTTGCACTTAAAAGTTATACTGTTGTTGACACGGCTTCGGCTGTTGTTTCGGCAGCTGCATCGGGTGCTGCAACAAGGAAATCGGAGCTGACCCAGCCGCTGAACGAATTGTATTTTGCATATGCCCAGCCGGGAACGGATTTTGTAACATTTAGAACGGTGCCGTTCGGGATCTTTGCAACAACCGTTGCCTGAGCATGCGCTTCCGACCTCATGTTGAGAACGCTGCCTGCCGTTTTGATTCGGTATGTACCCCTTGCGATAACTTCGCTTCCGCCCTGCGAACCCGATGAGGGTGCAGCAGTTGTTTCGACGGGGAGATATTCTTTTTTGACCGTGATTTTGCCCCATTTTCCGTCTTTAAGAGCAAGGTAAACACCGTTTTCGCCCTGGATTATCGACATAAAAATGAAATCAACAACGGTTTCGCCCTTTTTATTGATGATGCCGAATTTTCCGTTTTTGCAGACGGGTGCAAGTCCGTTTCGGAAGCTGAATGAGCAGTCGTCAGCCATAGCATCCGCATAGGCGCAGGAATCGAACTCAAAGGGAATGACGGTAACTCCGTTTTCGTTGATATAGCCCCATTTTCCGTCTTTTTTTACTGCGGCAAGCTCATCGGAAAAATCCATTGCCTTTTCATACATGAGCGCAATTTCAAGCCTGAGAATATGGCTCACATAGCCGTATTTTGCGTCCTCTTTGAGCGAATTCGCAACGGGATAAAGTCCGGGTGAAAGAGTAACCTCGCTTGTCTTGACTTCGCCTGCATAGCCCGTTTTATCCGTCCATGCAAGATGGCGGACCTTTTCTTCCCAGCAGGGAATGAGTTCGGGTGATTTCAGCCCGTGATACTGGCGGCTTGTAACTGTTTTCGTATCCGCATCAACAAGCAGAAGATATTCTGAACGGGGGCTTTCGGCGATGTAGCGATAGTTTCTCCATGTGTCGCTGATAACGGAGAAGCCGTTATGCTCCGCCTTTTCGGTAATTTCGCCGCCGAGAGTCATAAGCCCCTTTTTGCCGCTCGAATAATCGGTAAATACCGCCATTTCTTCGTTGAGGCTTCTGATTTCCGAAATGCTTTCAAAGCCCTCGGAAGAGAATGTGTAGGTTTCGGGTACTTCGGGTTTGCTGCTGTCCGCCGCAAGCTTTATTCCGACAAAAACCGCCGCAACGATAAGCGCCGTTGCGATGATGCAGATAACCGCAATTGCAGATGCGGAAAGCTTCTTTTTCTTTTTGAATTTTATGTTTTTCATATGTTCCCCCCACAGGAAATACTTTCTTTTCATTCAGTATAGCATATTGAAGCTTACGGCACAATTACAAAATTATGACAATACGGTTAATTTTTTGTTCATCATTATCTCAAATTTCATTTATTCTCTTGACTATTTTTAAAAATAGATATATATTATAGAGGTATACAAAAGTATATTTATTCAAGGAGGAATAACAAATGAAAGTCTTTATGATTGGCGGAACCGGTCTTCTCGGCTGTGAAGCTGCAAGAATCTTCATCGAAAGAGGCCATCAGGTTAAGAGCGTTGCTCTTCCCCCTCTCCCCGAAGGTGCTCCCATTCCCAAGGAAATGGAAATCGAGCTTTGCAACATCTATGAAAAAACAGATGACGAAATCAAGGAAATCATGAAGGGCTGTGACTGCTTCGTTTTCGCAGCAGGTATCGACGAAAGAGTTGAATTTCCTGCTCCCGTTTATGATGCATACTATAAGTACAACATCGCTCCCCTCAAGAGAATTCTTCCTCTCTGCAAGGAAATCGGCATGAAGAACGCCGTTATTCTCGGCTCATACTTTGCATACCTTGCAAAGGAAAGACCCGACATGAAGCTCACAGAGAAGCATCCGTACATCAGAAGCCGTATCGACCAGGAAGAAGTTGCTTTCTCATATGCAGACGAAAACTTCGACGTTGCTGTTCTTGAGCTTCCCTATATCTTCGGCACTCAGCCCGGCAGAAAGCCCGTTTGGGTTATCCTCATCGAGCAGATCAAGATGATGGATAAGCTTCCCTGCACAATGTATCCCGGCGGCGGTACAGCAATGCTCACAGTCCGTCAGGTTGGCGAGGTTATCGTCGGTGCAGCAGAAAAATCAAAGGGCGCAAAGGCATGGCCTATCAGCATGTATAACCAGACCTGGAAAGAATTCCTCAAGATTGTTTATGCTGCAAGAGGCATGGGCAACAACAGAAAGATTATCAGCGTTCCTCCCTGGATGATGAGAATGGGTCTCGGCAAGGTCAAGAAGGAATATGCCGAAAAGGGCATCGAAAGCGGTATTGACGTTGACGGACTTGCAGATATCATGGCTCTCAATCTTTTCATCGACAGAAAGTATTCTGTTGAACTCGGCGCAACAGAGGATGATATCAAGGCGGCTATCACAGATTCAATCAAGGTAAGCCAGGCTTCCTATGACGGTACTGTCAAGCTCCTTGAAATGAAGGGTGAATAATTAATATTGGGGCTGTTTATAACAGCCCCTTTTTGAGCGAAAAGAGGTAAAAATTATGTCACAGTTAAAAATGTACTGGCTCAAAGGCACTCCCGTAAGAGACCTTGATCTTCCCGAAGGCTATTCAATTGTAAACTACAAGGAATGCACCGAAGATAAAGCAGCTTGGGTTGAATGCTGCAAAAACGGTCTTGTCAGCGATGACACAGCACCCGAATTCTTTGACGAATGCGTTGCAGGTGTTGACGACTGCGTTCCCGAAAAAGACGTTTTCTTCCTTGATTATGAAGGCGAGCATATCGGTACTATCGCGGCAATTTTCCATCCCGAAAACAAGGTCGGTCAGGTTCACATGGTTGGCATTAAGACCGAATTCAGAGGCAAGGGTCTCGGAAAATATATCAACAATACCGCTGTTAAAAAGCTTGCGGCTCAGGATGCGGAATATATTTATCTCACCACCGATGAGTGGCGCATGGGCGCAGTCAAGAGCTATCTTTCAGAGGGCTTCATCCCTGTTGAATATGACGAGGATATGAAGGCTCGCTGGGAATGGATGCTCTGCGAGCTTGATGTTGACAGCGTTGACATGGTTTATGAGGACTGCTCGTTCTGCAGAAAGCTTGAAAAGGCTCCCGTTGTCAGAGTCGGCGTTGTCGGTGTCGGCAGAGGCAGAACGATGATTAACCATTGCGATAAGGTCAAGGGCGCAAAAACCGTTGCGATCTGCGACAACTACGATATCCTTCTCGACAAGGCAAAGAAGGACTATGCCGACAGAGATATTACTTTCTATGATAACTATGAGGACTTCCTCAATCACGATATGGACGTTGTTGTTCTTGCAAACTTTGCAACAGAGCATGCTCCCTTCGCCGTCAAGGCACTTGAAAAGGGCTTCCATGTTCTCAGCGAGGTTCTTCCCGTTCAGACAATGAAGGAAGCCGTTGAGCTTATCGAAGCCGTTGAAAGAACCGGCAAAAAATATTTCTACGCAGAGAACTACTGCTACATGGGCGCTCCCAAGAAGATGAGAGAGCTTTATCTTGAAGGTGAGCTTGGCGAATTTGAATACGGCGAAGGCGAATATATGCACAACTGCGAAAGCATCTGGCATAATATTACCTTCGGCGACCCCGACCATTGGCGCAACAACATGCATGCATGCTACTACTGCACGCATTCAATCGGTCCGCTTATTCATATTACCGGTCTTAAACCCGTCAAGGTAACGGGCTTTGAGCTTCCCTTCAACGCAAGAATGGAAAGAATGGGCGCAAAGGCAGGCCCCGTCGGCATCGAAATGATTACTCTCGAAAACGGCGCTGTTCTCAAGAGCATCCACGGCGTAGGTCCTTCAAGAAACTCGGTTTGGTACAGCATCTACGGCTCAAAGGGCAGAATGGAATGCGCCCGTGAGGATGCTTGCGAAAGCGACCACGTCAACAAGCTTTACGTTAACCTTGATGAATATGAAGGTCAGAACATAAACGAACCCGAAGAAAGATCAACCGGCGATGCGTTCTCACGCCTTGCAGCTCCCTCGGGTCACGGCGGTTCGGACTGGTATGTAATGCACAACGTTGTTGAAACCGTCAGAGGCAGAGACAATATGGATATTATCGATGTTTACGAAGCAATGGATATGTTCCTTCCCGGCATGTTTGCTTACCGTTCGGTGCTTAAGGGCGGAATTCCCCTTGATGTTCCCGATCTCCGCAACCCCGAAGAGAGAGAAAAGTGGAGAAACGATACGGAATGCACCGCAGCAAATATTGCGGGAGATATGCTTGTTCCCAGCTATTCAAAGGGAAATCCCGATATTCCCGAAGAAACCTATAAGGCAATCGAGAAGAAATTCGAAGAAGAATGGGCAAAGAAGATTGCAGAAAACAAATAAAAAGGAGTGTCCTTATGCAAGACAAAAGATATGTCAGCAATAAAGAGCGTTGGATGTACGCTCTCGGTGCAGGCGGTCAGGGCATGATTTATGCCATGATGTCGAGCTACATCAGTGACTACTACGTCAACGTTCTTCAGCTTCCCCTTATGTTCGTGCTTATCCTCATGCTCGGCGCAAGAGTATGGGACGCAATAAATGACCCGATGATGGGTATGATCGTTGACAGAAGAACGATGAAAAACGGCAGAATGAAGCCTTATATCATTATGGCAACCCCCATTATTGCTATTCTCACACTTCTTATGTATCTCAGCCCCAATCTTGAGCAGATGCCGCTTATGATTTTCTCGGCGGTTGTTTACATTCTCTGGGGTATGGCATACACTATGGCGGACGTTCCCTTCTGGACTCTCCCCAACGTACTTACTCCCAACTCAAAAGAGAGAAGCGACGTTATTTCGTTCACAAAGATTATCAACAGCATCGGTTCGGCTCTTCCCGAAGTTCTTTTCCTTGCAATTCCTCTTATCCTTAATGCGATTTACGCAAAATCAGGCAACGCGCCCAATCCGCTTGATTTCGAAAAGAGAAAGTATTTCCTCATTGCACTCTTTGCCGTTGTTATCGGCGGAATAATGTATGTCAACTGCTATTTCCATATCAAGGAAAGAGTTACTCTCCCCAATAAGAAGAAGATTCCCGGTCAGCCCGGCAGCCTTTCAAGAATTTTCCGTTGCAAACCCCTTGTGCTTGTTGTTGCAATGGGTATCCTTTCAAGCGGCAGATATCTTGTTCAGGCGGCGGCAATCCATGTTGCACGTTATTCCTTCTATATCGGACCCGAAAATCCCACTCAGGCTGATATCCTCAACAGCATAAGCCTTGTCAAAACCATTTTCCAGGTCTGCACAATCGTCGGCATGTTCGGCACAACTCTCCTTATGCCCATGCTTATGAAGAAGTTCGACTATAAGAAAATTGTTATCACAACCTGTCTTGCAGGCTTTGCGGCAAGCCTTGTTACAACCGTTATCGGTTATGCAACAGACCTTGCAAGCATCTATATTCTCGCACCGTTCATCATTATCCAGTCAATCCCTCTCGGCGTTATCAACGTTATTTCGTATGCGATGATTTGCGACAGCCTTGACTACATGGAGCTTACAACAGGCGTGAGAGAAAACGGTCTCGGCTCGGCTTGCCAGGGCTTCATCAACAAAATCGGCAACGCTTTCTCAACCTGCGGCATCATCGTGCTTTATATGGCAATCGATATGGACCCCGCTGCAATGCTTTCAAAAGAAGCTATCATGGCTGCAACCGATGTTGACCCCGGTCAGAGATTTGCAATGTTTACTCTCGTTTCGCTCCTTCCCGGTATCAGCATGCTTCTCTGCTCAATCCCGATGTTCTTCTATAAGATTTCGGGCAAGAACAAAGAAAAAATGCTTGCCGATCTCGCTGAAAAGCGCGCAAAGGAAGGCTTTGCGGTTGTTGAATAATTAAAACGGTTAAACGTAGGGGACGACCTCCGTGTCGTCCCGCGAAATTTCATCAAAGCTGACGGCGGGATGTGGGCATCCCGCCCTACACAAAACATGTTCAGGTAAGGACGGAGTCCTTCCGAATCTGTTATATATTGTTTATTCATTATTCTCTGAAATGCTTTTAAAGAAAAGGTGACACCCTTGTCCAACAAAAAAGATTTAAGAAATATAGCTATCATAGCTCACGTTGACCACGGAAAAACAACCCTTGTTGACGAAATGCTCAAGCAGAGCGGCACTTTCCGCGAAAACGAGCAGGTTGCCGACAGAGTTATGGACTCCAACGACCTTGAGCGTGAGAGAGGAATAACAATCCTTTCCAAAAATAC
Source organism: Clostridia bacterium (assembly GCA_017410195.1). Taxonomy (GTDB): domain Bacteria; phylum Bacillota; class Clostridia; order Oscillospirales; family Acutalibacteraceae; genus CAG-177. Next base: position 12,922 of record JAFQRF010000007.1, read on the forward strand.
TTCTGTCCATTATAAAAATACTAAAATCAATGTTGTCGATACTCCGGGTCATGCCGATTTCGGCGGCGAGGTTGAACGCATTCTTATGATGGTTGACGGCGTTCTTCTTCTTGTTGATGCATTTGAAGGCTGTATGCCCCAGACGAGATTCGTTCTCAAAAAGGCTCTCGGTCTCAAAAAGAAGGTTCTCGTTGTCATCAATAAGATTGACCGTCCCAATGCTCGCCCCTATGAGGTTGTCGATGAAGTTCTTGATTTGTTCATCGATCTCGGTGCGGACGAAGATCAGCTTGAATTCCCCGTTGTATATGCCAGTGCAAGAGACGGCTATTCGAGCCTTGACCCGAGCGACCGCAGCGGCAATATGCAGCCCCTCTTTGATGCGATTCTCGAAAATATCGCTCCGCCCGAAGGTGACCCCGATGAGCCTCTCCAGGTGCTTTTTTCAAGCCTTGACTACGACGATTACGTCGGCAGAATCGGTGTCGGCAGAGTCGAAAGAGGCAGAATCAAGAAAAATCAGCAGATTACACTCTGTAAAGCTGACGGTACAACCGAGAATGTCAAGGTTTCGCGCCTTTATCAGTTTGAAGGTCTTGCAAGAGTTGAATGCGAAGAAGCCGAGGCAGGTGATATCATCTGCGTTTCAGGCATTGAAGGCATCAACATCGGCGAAACTGCCTGCCATCCCGACCACGTTGAGGCTCTGCCCTTTATCAAAATAGACGAGCCTACCATTTCGATGAATTTCATCGTCAACGACAGCCCGTTTGCAGGCAAGGAAGGCAAGTTTGTAACAACGAGAAATATCCGTGACAGACTCTTCAAAGAAGTTGAAACAAACGTAAGCATGCGAGTTGAAGAAACCGAATCAACCGACACCTTCAAGGTTTCGGGCAGAGGCGAGCTTCATCTTTCAATCCTTATCGAAACAATGCGCCGCCAGGGTTATGAATTCCAGGTTTCAAGACCCAAGGTTATCTTCAAGGAAATCGACGGTCAGCTCATGGAGCCGATGGAGCTTCTTATTGTTGAAGTACCCGAGCAGTATGTCGGCGCGGTTATCGAAAAACTCGGCTCACGCAAGGGCGAGCTTGAGAATATGGGTTCCCGTGAAGGCGGCTCAACCCACCTTGAGTTCAAGATTCCGTCAAGGGGTCTTATCGGCTACCGTGCCGAATTCCTCACCGACACCAACGGAAACGGTATTATGAATCAGCTTTTCGACGGCTATGCACCTTATAAGGGCGATATTCAGACCCGTGAAAGAGGTTCAATCGTTGTTCACGAAACGGGTATGAGTACCGCTTACGGACTTTTCAATACTCAGGACAGAGGACGTCTTTTCATTCCTGCAGGTGTTGAGGTTTATGAGGGTATGATTGTCGGCGAATGCGCAAAAAATGAAGATATAGTATGTAATGTATGTAAAACAAAGCATCTTACAAACACCCGTGCATCAGGCTCGGACGATGCGCTCAGGCTTGTGCCTCACAGCGTACTCAGCCTTGAGCAGTGCATGGAATTCATAAAGGATGACGAGCTTCTTGAGGTAACCCCCACCTCGCTCAGACTCCGCAAGCGTATACTTTCAAAAGAACTTCGCATGAAGCAGCAGTTCAAGAAGAAATAATATGACAGAAACAAAAACCGCCGTAACTCTCGGCAGCTTTGACGGACTCCATAAAGGACATATTGCGGTTATTGCCTGTGCTTTCGAAATGCAGAAGAAGCACGGGCTTCTGCCTTTGGTACTCCTTTTTGACAGACATCCTATGCTCACCGTTTCGGGCAAAGCGCCGGACATGATACTCCAGCCGACCCTGCGTGACGGGCTTATTGCAAAAACAGGAGCAGGAAAAAGAATTGTTTCTTTCAGAGAAGTGCGGAATATGACGTGCCGTGAATTTTTTGAGAAAATTCTTATCGGAAAGCTAAACGCAGGCGGTATTTGCTGCGGCTGGAATTATCGATTCGGCAAAAACAACGAGGGCGGAACCGAAGAATTAAAAGCTCTCTGCGAGGAATACGGCGTAGAGCTAAAAATAACTCCGCCTGTCGATTTCGGCGGCTTTCCCGTCAGCTCAACGAGAATAAGGCAAGCGGTTGAAAACGGCGATATTGCTCTTGCAAACGCAATGCTCGGCAGAGAATTCCGATATAAGCTGACTGTTGTTGACGGTCAGCACCGAGGCAGACTTATCGGCTCACCGACCATAAACCAGCGTTTTGAAGAAGGTTTTGTGAGACCGAAAAAAGGTGTTTATGCATCCGTCACCGTTGTTGACGGCAAAGAATATCCGTCGGTTACCAATATCGGTCTGCGCCCCTCATTTGAGAATGAGGATTTCCGAAGCGAAACCTGCATTCTCGGCTTCAGCGGCAACCTTTACGGGCAGGAGATTGAAGTCAGACTTCTTGAATATCTGCGTGACGAAATAAAATTTGACTCAATCGACGAGCTTTCGGCACAGATTAATGCGGATGCCGAAACATCGGAAGAAATATTCAAAAACAGAGGTGAATTGGGCGATGTATGAGAATTGGGAACAGCTCAAAAATGACTGCATGCAATGCAGAAAGTGCGGTCTTTGCGAAACGAGAACAAATCTTGTTTTCGGCGTAGGCAACGAGAATGCCGAGGTTATGTTTATCGGCGAGGGTCCGGGCGAAAATGAGGATTTGCAGGGCGAGCCTTTTGTCGGCAGAGGCGGAAAGCTTCTCGACAAATATCTTGAAGTGATAGACCTTGACCGCAAAAAAAATATCTATATTGCGAATATGGTGAAATGCCGTCCGCCCAAAAACCGTGACCCTCTTCCCGAGGAGCAGGATATGTGCATTGACTGGCTTCGTGAGCAGACAAGGCTCATCCGCCCGAAAATCATCGTCTGTCTCGGAAGAATTTCGGCGCAGAGGCTCATTTCAAAGGATTTCAAGGTTACAAAGCAGCACGGCGATTTCATCGAAAAAGGCGGCATCCTCTTTATGGGAACGTTCCACCCTGCCGCACTTCTGAGAAATCCCAATCAAAAGCCCGATGCGCTTGAGGATTTTCTCGCTCTCCAAAGAAAAATCAAGGAAGTTTGTGAACACACATATTAAACAATAATCATATTTTATGATTATTTGGAATAATGGTAAAAATTCAACCCGCCGTTTCATTGCGAAACAGCGGGTTATTTAAATTATTAAAACTGTAGGGGTTGTGATGCCTCGACAACCCGACAAATAATGCATGCGGGACGACACGGAGGTCGTCCCCTACGATAAATTTGCAATAATTACGCATTAAAACTTTAAGCGCAGCTCCCATTAACTTTGCACTTAATTATAGTCCTTCATATATTCCCCGTGGGCTTCGATAAGCTCGTCAACCATAGCCTTGATATCGTCAATCGAAAGCTCGGCGGCGGTATGAGGTTCAAGCATTGCAGCCATGTAGATATCCTCTCTCTTCTTTGTGACTGCAGCATTGATTGTCAGAAGCTGTGCGTTGATATTGGTCATATTCATTGCCGCAAGCTGAACGGGAAGCTTGCCGACATGGCAGGGATGAATTCCGTTGCCGTCAATAAGGCAGGGTACTTCAACGCAAGCATCGGCAGGGAGATTGTCAATAAGACCCGTGTTGAGTACGTTGCCGCCGATTTTGTAAGGTCCGCCGGTAACGAGAGCTTCCATGATGTAGGATGCATATTCGCCCGAACGCTCATGGGTAATCTGTCCGTTGTCAAGAATTCTTTCCTTCTCAGCCTTCCAGCCGGCAATCTGATTTACGCAGCGGCGGGGATATTCGTCAAGAGGAATGTTGTATCTCTCGATAAGCTCGGGATACTTATCCTTGATGTAGAAGCAGTTGTATTCTGCGTTATGCTCGCTGGACTCCGTACAGTAATATCCGAAGTTTCTGATATATTCAAATCTTACCATATCGCTGTGTTTTTCTCTGTCATTCATTTCAACGGCTCTTCTGCGGATTTCGGGATAGAGGTCATTGCCGTCCTTATCCTGAATTTCAAGCAGCCAGCCCATGTGATTGATACCGGCGATAAGCTCTTTTCTGCCTTCAAGCTTATCTTCCATACCGAGACGGTTAAGAAGATCCTTTGAACAGCTCTGAACGCTGTGGCAAAGACCGATTGTCTTTATCTTGGTGTATCTCTGCATATATCCGGAAAGGATTGCCATGGGGTTTGTATAATTGAGGAACCATGCATCGGGGCAGACTTCTTCCATATCGTTTGCAAAATCCTGAAGAACGGGAATTGTTCTGAGACCTCTCATGATGCCGCCGATGCCGAGAGTATCGGCAATGGTCTGGCGCAGACCGTACTTCTTGGGAACCTCAAAGTCGATAATTGTGCAGGGGTCATAAAGACCGACCTGAATCGCATTAACAACAAATGTTGCTCCTCTGAGCGCATCCTTTCTGTTTTCAACGCCGCAGTATTTTTCAATCTTTGCTCTGCCTTCGTTAATGTTTTTGTTCATTGCGCTGAGAATTATATAACTGTCCTCGAGTCTTTCTTCGTCGATATCATAAAGTGCTATTGTGCTGTCACGAAGTGCAGGAGTACACATACAGTCTCCGAGAACGTTTCGGGCAAAAACGGTGCTGCCCGCACCCATGAAAGTAATTTTTGGCATTGTTAATTCCTCCTTATCGAGTGTTAACTTTAATATATCACACCGTTAAAGTTTTGACAATAGGAAAATCAATTATTTTAATGTAATAAAATTATAAATAATACTTGTAATTTGCATACAAAGTATTTATAATAATAGTGTTATAATAGGATAGTTATGGTCGGGCAGTATTTTTTAAATGCAAAATGCAAAGTGCAGAATGCAGAGTTAAGGATAGGCTCCGCCTATGACCGAATTTATAACAACTATTCTTCCGTTTTTGCGGAGCAATATATAATCGGAGCGAAGCGACCCTTCGTTCTGCATTCTGCGTTCTGAACTCTGCACTCAAAAATCGTTCCTTAATTTTGCACTTAAAAGTTTACTTTTTCTTAAAATTCCGTTAATTAAATCAGTTTCAAACAATATATAATTAAAATGATGCTTTGCATCTCAATTCAGGAGGGAAATCATGACAAAAAAATACGTTATTTCCTACGACATAGGAACTACGGGCGTTAAAACCTGCCTTTTCGGTATCGGCGACGAAATAACCCTCATAAGTGCGGCAATGGAGGGCTATAAGCTCTATATTCTGCCCGACGGCGGAGCAGAGCAGGACCCCGACGAATGGTGGGCAGCTCTCTGCTCAACAACAAAGACCGTCTTTGAAAAGTGCGACATCAAACCCTCTCAGGTTGAAGGCATATCCTTCTGCTCACAGATGCAGGGTCTTGTTCTTGTTGATAAAGACGGCAAGCCCGTCCACAGAGCCTTCAGCTACATGGACCAGCGTGCAAAGAAGCAGATCAAAGACGGCATTGCAAACGGAATTCAGATTGCGGGCGCCAACATCTTCAAGCTCATTCCCTCGCTCATCATCACCGGCGCTGTTTCCGCAAGCGTTAAGGACCCCGTCTGGAAATATAACTGGGTCAAGGAAAACGAACCCGAAAACTTCAAAAGAGTACATAAATGGCTCGACGTTAAGGAATACTTAATCAGCCGCATGACCGACCGATTCGTTATGACAAGAGATTCTGCCTTCGGCACTCTTCTCTATGACCTTCGCAAGGGACATGAGGACTGGAGTAAGACAATCTGCAAACTTCTCGGCGTTAATCCCGACCATCTTGCCGAAATCGTTGACTGCACGGATAAGGTCGGCGGTCTGACGGTCAAGGCGGCATCTGAGCTCGGGCTTGAACCCGGAACTGCCGTTTTCGGCGGCGGCGGCGATGCATCGCTCATCGGTGTCGGTGCAGGCAGCGTTGAGCTTGGCGAAACACATATCTACAACGGTACCTCGGGCTGGGTTTCAACCGTCTGCGAAAAGAGCGTTGTTGATGCATCGGCAATGATTGCCGCCATCATCGGCGCACAGAAGGACAGCTTCAACTACTTTGCCGAGCTTGAAACCGCTGGCAAGTGCCTTGAATGGGTTAAAGACCATCTCGCACTTGACGAAATCGGTATTTTCCTCGAAAAAACCGACGTTGTTCAGTCCACCGAAACCGTTTACACCAGCCTTTACGACTACCTTTCAAAGGTTGTTGACGAAATCCCCGCAGGCAGCGGCGGTGTTATCTTCACCCCATGGCTTCACGGCAACCGCTGCCCGTTTGAAGACCCCAACGCAAGGGGAATGTTCTTCAATATGAGCCTCGATACCGGCAAAACCGAGCTTATCCGCTCCGTTCTCGAAGGCGTTTGCATGCACATGCGCTGGTTCCTCGAAACGCAGGATAAGAAGGTCAAAACCTCAAGCGTTGTACGCTTTGTCGGCGGCGGTGCGCTCTCCGACGTAACATGTCAGATTCTTGCCGACGTTACCGGCAGAACCGTTGAAACCGTTGACAGTCCTCAGAACGTAGGCGCAGTCGGTGCGGCGGTTATTATGGCAGTCGGTCTCGGTATTATTGACGATGTTTCCCACGCAAAACGACTCATCCCCGCAAAGAAAACCTTCATTCCCAACGAGAAAAATAAAGAGGTTTACGACCGCAACTACGAGGTTTATAAAACTCTTTACAAAAATAACAAAAAAGCGTTCGCTGCCCTCAACGGCTGAGATACGCAAACATGAAAGGACTATTCACCATGAAAAAATATCTTGCTCTCATTCTCACATTCGTTCTCATTCTCACCTGTTTTGCAGCCTGCAAGCCCTCGGTTAAGGACGGCACGGTTGTTACCGAATTCGGCGGCAAGCAGCATGCAGCCGTAACCGAAGCTGACGGCGGAGTCAAGAGAGATGAAGCCGGCAACCTTATTGTTCTCGTTACAGATGAGGACGGCAGAAACGTTAAGGGTGATAACGGCGAATATAAGACAAATCCCGTTGCTATCGACCATGCACTTGTTATCGGCAACACAATCGAAATGCCCGAATATTCAATTCAGATTCCCGAAGGCTGGTCAAACAGCGTAAGCTTCGAAAGCCTTGTTATCAAAAGAGATAACACCGCAGATACACTCACAATTTCTGTTGTTAAGGATAAAACTCTTGCCGAGGTTTCAAAAGAGCGTTCATCTGTTATTTCTCTGACCAATTCAAACTATGAAAACGTTGTTACCGAAACAAAATCCGTCACCATCGGCGAAAAGGAAGCAACCCTCTTCTCGGCATTCGTTCCAGATGCAAACGGCGCACAGGTTTACCTTTGCTACATTCTTTTTGAACACGCAGGCAATGTTTATTCCTGCATGCTCAACTCAAACACAGATATTTCAGCAACAATTCCCGAAATCACCGAAATCCTCGGCACAATCAAATTTGTCAGATAAATGTTTCTAAGGAGATAAAAAAATGCTTTTTACACAAGATATCGGTATAGATTTAGGCACTGCCAACACCCTTGTTTTCGTCAAGGGCAAGGGCATAGTTATCCGCGAGCCTTCCGTTGTTGCGGTTGACCAGAAAAGCAATCCGCCCAGAGTTGTTGCAGTCGGAAGCGAAGCGAAGGAAATGATAGGCAGAACTCCCGGCTCAATCACGGCTGTACGTCCTCTCAAGGACGGCGTTATTGCCGATTTCGAAATTACAGCCGAAATGATTGCCGCTTTCATCAAAAGAACAACCAAAAGGTCGCCCTTCTCGAGAATCAGAGTTCTTATCTGCATTCCTTCGGGCGTTACCGAGGTTGAAAGAAAGGCTGTTTATGATGCAGCAAAAAGCGCAGGCGCAAAATACGTCAGCCTCATTGAAGAACCCATGGCAGCAGCTATCGGTGCGGGTCTTCCCGTAAGCGAAGCGACCGGAAGCATGGTTGTTGACATCGGCGGCGGTACGGCAGAGGTTGCCGTTATCTCGCTCGGCGATGTTGTTACCGCAAACTCCGCAAGGGTTGCAGGCGATAATTTTGATGAAGCCATTATTTCTTACATTAAGAAAAAATATAATCTTCTTATCGGTGAAAGAACTGCTGAGGATATCAAAATCAAAATCGGCTCGGCTTATCCTTACGAGGGCGAAGGCACAATCAACATCAAGGGCAGAAACCTCATGGACGGTCTTCCCAAGAATGTTGATATCACAAGCGAAGAAATCCGCGAAGCACTTGCAGACCCCGTTTCACAGATTGTTGACTCGGTTAAATCCACTCTCGAAAAGACTCCCCCCGAGCTTGCCGCAGATATCATCGACCACGGCATAATGCTCACAGGCGGCGGCGCTCTTCTCAGAGGTCTTGACAAGCTTATTTCCGCAGAAACAAAAATCCCCGTTCTCATCGCAACCAATCCTCTTGACTGCGTTGCCGACGGCACAGGCATCTGCCTTGAAAACGACAGCCTTAACATCACGGGCAATAAGAAATATATCTAATTCACCTTAAAGGAGTTATACGATGATCCGCTTTCTGAAAAGCACGGCATTCAAAATATTTGCGGTTGTTGCCGCAGCGCTTCTTGCAGGCTCGGTTTTTGCCGTTCTTTCAAGGAGCGGTTCGTCGCCGCTGACGAGCGTAACAAGCTTCGTTTTCGGTCCTGTATCAAGGCTGTCATCTTATGTTGCATCGGAATTTTCAAAAATTCCCGTTTCATTCAAGTCCTCGTCAACCCTTACAAAAGAGGTTGATGCTCTTAAAAAGCAGGTTGATACACTCACCGAACAGCTTGTTGAGCTTGAACAGCTCCGCAACAAAAACGCTCTTTATCAGGAATTCCTCGGAATAAAGGAAGAACATACCGACTATGTTTTTGCCGAAGCGGCAATTATCGGCAGGGATGCTGCGGATAATCTCGGCACCTTCACCCTCAACAAAGGCTCGCTGAATGATATCAGCGTCAACGATCCCGTTATTTACGGCAAATATATCGTCGGTGTTGTTGCATCCGTAACTCCGACTCAATGCACAGTCAATACGATTCTCAATCCCAAGGTCAATGTCAGCGCTTATGAGGTCAGAACACGTGACCTCGGCTTTGTGACATCGACGGTCGCTCTTGCAAAAGAGGGTCATTGCCACATGCCGGGTCTTTCGTCCTCAACTGCCGTCACCGCAGGCGGAATTGTCTGCACTTCGGGCGTCGGAGGTATTTTTCCGCGTGACCTGATTATCGGCAATATCGTTGATGTTGTTGACGGCTCGGTCGATATCTCCGCAAGTGCGATTATCGAACCCGGCATTGATTTCGGCGAAATCACCGATGTTTTCATCATCACATCCTTTGACGGACAGACAGAGTAAAATAAAGAATTAAAAATGAATAATGAATAATTACGGGCACAAAGTGCGAGGGGTTCTTATATTTTAGCGTCGCAGACCCTTTATTTTTCATTCTTCATTCTTCATTTTTCATTTGAAAAAATTATGACACTTGAATCACACCGCAAAAAGTTGATATTGCGCAGGATATGCCTTGCACTGATTCTGCTGCTGATTTCCGTTATTCAGAATACCGACGGATTTTTTCCGCAGATTTTCGGCGTCAGGGCTTTGTTGCTTATACCCTTCGTTGTCTGCATATCAATGTTTGAGCGTGATATCGTCGGATTGCTTCTCGGTCTTTTTGCCGGCGCACTCTGGGATATTTTTGCCTCGGGCGGCAGCTTCAATGCTCTGTTTTTAACCGCCGTCGGCTTTATCTGCGGCACGCTTATCAATACCATCATGCGCAATAACGTTGTTACGGCATTTATTCTTTCGTTCATTTCAACCGTTATTTATAATATTTGTTACTGGCTTTTCCATTATATTTTCGACGGACTGGACAGCGCAGCCTACATGCTCCTGCGCTATTATCTGCCCTCAATTGCTTACACGGTCGTTCTTGTTCCGCTTATTTTTATAATTGTCCGCTCGGTTGAGAAAAAATTCTCGGAGGAGTAATAAAACATTCAAAAGGAGGTAATTTCATGCACACTAAAATAACCGCAAAAAGGCGGATTATTTCCGTTGTTGCACTTCTTGCCTTCCTTGTTTTTTTTGCCTTCGACCTTGTTAAAATCCAGATAATCGACGGCGAAAAATATGATGCCGCAAGCTCTTCCGTATCGGCAAGCACCGCTCCGATTTCCGCTGCAAGAGGTGAAATCGTTGATGAGCAGGGCAAGCCGCTTGTTTATAACGACCAGGGCTACTCAGTCATTTTTGATGCGGCTTATTTTCCTTCTTCGAACGATAACGCACGCAGAAACGAGATAATCCACTCACTTATTCAGCTTTTCGAGGGAAATTCTCTTGAATGGACCGATAATCTTCCCCTTATATTTGACGAAAACGGCGCAATTGCCTTCAAGGCGGACAGTGAAAAAGAAATCAAAGAGATGAAGAGCAGGGACATGCTCAGGCTCAATGACTACGCAACCGCTCAGAACTGCTTTGATGCGCTGATTGACCGCTATGAGCTTGAAAATTACTCAGCTCAGGACGCAAGAAAGATTTCTTCCGTGCGTTATGAGATGGAGAGAATATATTTTCGTATAGGAAACCCCTATACCTTTGCGCTTGACGTACCCGAAGAAATAATCGCCAAAATCAAGGAAAACAGCGGCTATTTTCAGGGCGTTGACGTTCAGGTTGTACCCGTTCGCAAATATGCGGACGGGATGCTTGCCCCTCATATTCTCGGCAGAATCGGCGCAATTGATGCGGATGAATACGCCGAAAAGAAGGATGAAGGCTATAAAATCACCGATTCAATCGGCAAAAGCGGAATTGAATCCGCCATGGAAGAATATCTTAAGGGCATTGACGGTGAGGCAACCATTTACACCGACGGTGACGGCAACCGCACTACCGAGGTGACAACCGAGCCTATTCACGGCAACACCGTTGTGCTTACGATAAATGCAGGTCTGCAGGAGGTCACCAACCGCGCACTTGAGCAGGCTCTCTGGGATTACGCAGGAACTCAGGGCAACATGGTTGAAAGTGCAGGTGCTGCGGTTGTTATCAACTGTAAAACGGGCGCAATCCTCGCCAGCACAACCTACCCGACCTACGATATTTCAACCTACAGCGAAAATGTTGAAGCGCTCAACACCGCACCGGGTTCGCCTCTCTGGAACAGAGCGCTTCTCTCAACCTATGCAACGGGTTCAACAATGAAGCCTTCCGTTGCAATCGCCGCTCTCGAAGAGGATATTATTGACACCGAATACACCTTTTACTGCAGCGGTTCTTATAATTATCTCGGTCAGCACTTCAAATGCGAGCAGTCGCACGACAGCAGATTTGTTGACGTTGTTCACGCAATCGATGAATCCTGCAACACCTTCTTCTACGAAGTCGGCAAAATGCTCGGAATTGAAAAAATGAACGAATACCGTACCCTTTTCGGTCTTGGTTCAAAGACGGGATGCGAGCTTGGCGAGGCTGCCGGAGTTCTTGACAGCCCTGAATACCGTTCATCTCTCGGTCAGAGCTGGCTGCCGGGCTATACAATTCAGTCTGCCATCGGTCAGGCAGGCAATCTTTTCACTCCCATTCAGCTTGCAAACTACTGCGCCACCATTGCAAACGGCGGCATCAGATATAAAACTCACTTTGTCAAGTGCATCAAAAACTACGATTATTCGGGTACGGTTCTTGAAACAAAGCCCGAAATCGTTGCAGATACGGGCGTTTCAGCCGAAACACTCAATACCGTGAAGCAGGGCATGCTCGAAGTCGGTACAACGGGCTACTGCGCAAGATATTTTGCGCATCTTCCCGTTAAGGTTGCCGCAAAAACCGGTACTTCCCAGGAAATCCGTAAGCTTGACGGCGTTTCCGTTAAGATTAACAACGGCTTCCTTATTGCATTTGCACCCTATGAAAATCCCGAAATTGCCGTTGCCGTCGTTGGCGAAGGCATGACCTCGGGTGCATTTGTCGCTCCCGTCGTTGCCGAAATTGTTGACTACTACTTCGGTCAGAGCGATTCAATGGAGCTTTATCAGGCGGAAAATACTCTTATTCCTTAATTATAATCTATAATATGTAGGGCGGCTTGCCCACAAGCCGCCGCGGATTCTGGTTGATTTTACGGCGGGATGTGGGCATCCCGCCCTACACAAAATCTTCATTTTCCAAAAGGAGAAACTACATGGTAGAAATCATTCTCATCGCCTCGGGTAAAGGCGGCTCGGGAAAATCAACATTCGTCAACGGAATATCGAATGCACTTGCCGACCTCGGCAAGAAAGTGCTTGCGGCTGATTGCGATATCGGTCTGCGTTCGCTTGACCTCATGTTCGGCGTGACCGAAAATGTTGTTTTTGACTGGGGCGACCTTCTGCTTGAAAGATGCAGCCGCGAGCAGGCTGTTATCAAGGGAAAAGTTGATTTTCTTGCCGCTCCCCGAAGCTTTGACGATGGCTTCACCCCCGAAAGTGTTTCGGAGCTTTTCCGTTCACTTGCGGATGACTATGATTACATAATTCTTGATGCACCTGCAGGAATCGACAGGGGAATGCGTCTTGCCGCAAGCGCCGCAGACCGTGCAATCGTTGTTTCAACGGCGGACAGCATCTGCGTGAGAAGCTGTGCGAGAGCCTTTGACGAGCTTCGCAGACTCAACATTGAAGATACCCGACTTGTCATAAATATGTTTGAGGTCAAGCCTGCCTGCAAGCATAAGCTGCTCAACATTGACCAATGTATTGACGAAACAGGAGTTCAGCTTATCGGTGTTATTCCCAGGGATATCAACATCGGCTTCAGCTCCGTGACGGGCAAAGCTCCCGATGCCGATGCACCCTCATCGCTCGCATTCAACCGCATTGCCATGCGCATCACGGGCAAGCGAGTGCCGCTTATCTGCGAATAGGAGGCTGCCATGGATAACAGAACAATTGCCGCCATTGCGACTCCGAATGCACCGGGCGGAATCGGCGTAATCCGAATTTCGGGCGAAAACGCAGTTGAAATTGCTGACAGAATTTTCAAGCCCGTCAGCGGAAAATCTCTTACCGAAAGCAAGGGCTACCGTGCGCATTTCGGCGATGTTTATTATAATAATGGAAAAATTGACGAGGCTGTCTGCCTCGTTTTTCGTGCACCCGCAAGCTATACGGGTGAGGATGTCGCCGAGATTTCGTGTCACGGCGGTCTGTTTGTAACAAAGCAGGTGCTTCGTGCCGTACTCGATGCAGGTGCAGCTCCTGCCGAAGCAGGCGAATTCACCAAGCGTGCCTTCCTCAACGGAAAAATTGACCTTGCCGCCGCAGAAAGCGTTATGTCGCTCATCGGCGCATCGGGCAAGCAGGCAGCAGCAGCCGCGCTCAACACTCTTGACGGCAACCTCAGCCGTGAAATCAGGGGAGTAGCGGATTCGATTATCGCAATCTGCGCATCTCTTGCCGCATGGGTTGACTATCCGGACGAGGATATTGAAGACACAAGCGCATCGGATATGCTTCCCGTTTTTGAATCTGCACAAAATTCTCTTAAGGAAATAATACGCCGCTACGACTGCGGTCGAGCTGTCACCGATGGAATTGATGCCGTCATCGTCGGCAGACCCAACGTTGGCAAATCAACGCTGATGAACCTTCTTTCGGGATTTGAACGCTCAATCGTGACCGATATTGCGGGTACAACCCGTGACGTTGTTGAAGAAAAAATTGTTCTCGGTGAAATCATTATGAGGGTTGCCGATACGGCTGGAATCCGTGAAACCGAGAATGTTGTTGAGAATATAGGCGTCAATCTTGCGAAGCGAAGACTTGAACGTGCGGAGCTTGTGCTTGCCGTTTTTGACGGAAGCGAACCGCTGACCGACGACGACCTCGACATTATCAGCCAATGCGAATCAAAAAGAGCGGTTGCTCTTCTCAATAAATCCGACCTGCCTCTTGCGGCAGACAGAAAAATTATCGAAAATGCCTTTGCTCATTGCGTTGAGCTTTCAGCTTCAACGGGAGAGGGCAGGGGAGAACTTGAAAAGGCGGTTGCCGAAATTTTCAGAACCAACGAGTTCAACCCGAATGCTGCTTGTCTGACGAGCGAACGTCAGCGCCAATGCTGTGTGAACGCACTCGCAAGCATCGAAGAGGCGATTAACGCAATTAACTGCGGAGTGACGCTTGATGCGGTCAACGTCTGCGCCGACTGCGCAATTGATGCGCTCCTTCAACTTACGGGCGAAAAAGCAACCTCGGCAGTTGTTGATGAAGTTTTCTCCCGTTTCTGCGTTGGAAAATAAAAATTAAACATTTTTGTAGGAGCGATTCACGAATCGCCCGAATGCTGCGCATTCTCAATCCTCAGTCTCGCTTACACTCGACAGCTCCTTTGCCAAAGGAGCTCATTTATCAAATGAAATCAACAGCAACAGCAGCCTCCTTGGAGAAGGGCGAAGCAGCGAAACGCCGCCGGTGGCGGATGAAGTGAGCTGCTGAGGTGAAGAAACAAGGAGCAATGCCGACGCTCCAAGGATGGCAGTGCGACTGTGTTTCTGAGGGCGTTACCACGGCTTCAGCCGTGACGGAGAATTGATAATATGTAAGGAAAAACGGAACGGATATTATCTGCCCGTCAAAATAACCTGTTATTTAAAATTTCGCCCCCTAACCGCTGTTTCACGCTTTAAATCAACGAACAGGAGGTTGAATTCAATGAGGCATAAAAAATTTTTTATTGCAACAATCTGTTTGCTTGCTGTAATTATTGCTGCTTTTGCAAGCGGTGTTATTGTCACCGACCGTTCCGCCGTCTATTCTGCCGAAGGATTGAACTGGAACGGCACATTCTATAAACCCTGCTCGGGTTTTTACGAAGAAGGCAAAACAATCGCAAAAACATCCGACGGAAATTGGAATATCAACGAAGTCAAAGGTGACACGGAACACAATTTTGTTGTTGTTCGCTCAGGACTTGACGATTCTCTTCTGGTTCGTGAAGATTACAAAATTCCCGAAAGCGGAATTACCAATACGGTTTATCTCGGAACAATAAAGATTTCGGATCGGGAAAAGTGCAAAATTATCTCCGACATCTTTCTGAATGACAGCGAAACTTTTTCCGTTTCTGCTACCCATGAAGATGTCAATAATTGGCAGTCTGTATCAATCGGCTTTGACGGTTGCCCCGTTGCTGTTTTCAGAGGATACATCGGTTTTGCTGACGGAAACTACTTTTTCACCGTTGACCTCACCGATATGAAAGAGAAAGACGACGGAAGCGGCGAACCGTTTACCGTTCTGTGCAAATCCGTAGATAAAAGCTGTTATGCGATGCTCAATGAATATTTTGCATATTATTTTTCCTATTTAGCATCATAATGGCTGTTTTTAATTCTTATTCAGCATCAAAACAGTGATTTTCGATTACAGCCGATTGTGTGAATCGAAACGAGCTGAGCATCGTTTCAAAAATTTCTATTGGCTGTAAACGAGAGGTTTTTTCATACTATAAATTGGAGTTTTTCTATGGAGTACATTTCTGAAAATTTTGATATTGCGGTTATCGGTGCAGGTCACGCAGGAATTGAAGCGGGTCTTGCTGCCGCACGTCTCGGATGCAAAACCGCCGTTTTCACTATCAATCTCGACTGGGTGGGCAACATGCCGTGCAACCCGTCAATCGGCGGCACATCGAAGGGTCACCTTGTGCGTGAGATTGACGCGCTCGGCGGCGAGATGGGTATTGCCGCTGACCGCAACACTCTGCAAAACAGAATGCTCAATCTCGGCAAAGGCCCTGCCGTACACAGTCTGCGTGCGCAGATTGACCGCCGAGGCTACTGCGACTATATGAAATATGTACTCGAAAAGCAGGAAAATCTCTATCTCCGTCAGGCTGAAATCATCGATATCCGCCGTGACGGCAACGAATGGATTCTCAAAACCCGTCTTGAAGCGCTCCACAGAGTAAAAGCAGTTATTATCGCAACGGGTACCTTCCTTGCAGGCAAAATTTTTATCGGTGATATTTCCTATGAAAGCGGACCCGACGGAATGTTCCCGTCAGTTGAGCTTGCGGAATCGCTTAAAAAACTCGGTGTGATGACCCGCCGTTTCAAAACGGGTACTCCGCCGAGAATCAACCGCAGAAGCGTTGACCTTGAAAGCCTTGAGCCGCAGTACGGCGATGAAAAAATCACCCATTTTTCCTATGTTACCGACTTTGAGGTTCGCAACACCGAGCCTTGCTACATCACATACACGGGCGAAGAAACCAAGAAAATCATTCTTGACAATCTTCACCGTTCACCCCTCTATTCGGGCAAAATTGACGGTGTCGGACCCCGTTACTGCCCCAGCATCGAGGATAAAATTGTGCGTTTCTCCGAAAAAGAACGCCACCAGATATTCGTTGAGCCGTGCGGCGCAAACACGGATGAAATGTATCTTCAAGGACTTTCATCATCACTTCCCGAGGATGTTCAGCTCAAAATTGTCAGAAGCATCCCCGGACTCGAGAATGCTGAATTCCTCCGCACCGCATATGCGATTGAATATGACTGCGTTGACCCGCTTTCACTTCGCCAGACCCTTGAATTCAAGGATTTTGAAGGTCTTTACGGCGCAGGACAGTTCAACGGCTCGAGCGGTTATGAAGAAGCCGCCGCCCAGGGACTTGTTGCGGGAATGAACGCCGCCCTTAAAATTCAGGGTAAAGAACCCGTAATTCTTGACCGCACAACCTCTTATATCGGCACTCTTATTGACGACCTTGTGACCAAAGGCTGCTCCGACCCGTACAGAATGATGACATCACGCTCCGAATACAGACTCATTCTCCGCCAGGATAATGCCGACCGAAGGCTCACCGAAATAGGCTACAAGGCAGGTCTTATCAGCGAGGAAAGATATCAAAACTTCCTTAAAAAGCTTGAACTTATCGCAAAAGAGCGTGAAAGAATAGAAAATCTCTCCATTCCCAAGACCGACGAGATTGATGCAATGCTTGTTTCACGTGGAACATCGGCACTCGAAAAGGGTCTTAAGATGATTGAGCTTCTGCGCAGACCCCAGGTAAATTATGAAGCGCTCACTCCCTTTGACAAAACCCGACCCGACCTGCCCGACGATGTTTTTGAGCAGGTTGAGATTGACATAAAATATGAGGGATATCTCAAACGTCAGCAGATGCAGATTAACGATTTGCGCCGCCTTGAGGTAAAACGTCTGCCGAATGACCTTAATTATAAGGATATAACGGGTCTGAGACTTGAAGCGATTGAAAAGCTCGGTAAAATCCGACCCGAAACAGTCGGTCAGGCTTCGAGAATTTCAGGCGTTTCCCCTGCCGATATCTCGGTTTTACTTATCTATCTTGAGAGGAATAATATAAATGTATAACACCTCACTCCTGCTTTCTGATGCCGAAAAGCTCGGTATTTCAATAAATGACGAGCAGATAAAGCTCTTTGAGAAGCTTTCAGACCTGCTCGTTGAGCAAAATAAAACAATGAACTTAACTGCCATAACCGACCCCGACGGTATCGCCGTCAAGCATTTTGCGGACAGCATCTCCGTGCTTTCGGCTATTGATATTCCGCAAGGTGCAAGAGTTACGGATATCGGCACGGGCGCGGGTTTCCCCGGCATTCCCCTTCTCATTATGCGACCTGATATCGATCTGACTATGATTGACAGTACGGCAAAAAAGCTGAAATATGTTCAGTCAACGGTTGATTCGCTCGGTCTTATCGCAACAACGCTCCATACAAGAGCCGAAGAAGCGGGTCAGAGCAAGGAATACCGTGAAAAATCAGATATAGTCTGCTCACGTGCGGTTGCGGCACTCAATGTTCTTTGCGAATACTGCCTGCCGTTTGTCAGAGTCGGCGGACTGTTCATAGCAATGAAGGCAGCCAAAGCGCAGGAAGAAATCGCCGATGCAAAAGCGGCAATCAAGCTCCTCGGCGGCGAAATTATCGATGAAAAGTCGTTCACCCTCTCCGACGGCGGCGAAAGAACACTTGTTATCATCAAAAAGATATCGCATATTCCGCCCAAATACCCCAGACCCTCCGCACAGATTGCTAAAAAACCTCTTTAAATTTAATATGAATTGCAGATTTGCGCCGCTTTTTGGCGATTGAATTTGCTGGACAATCCCCTCTTTCGGTGTTAGAATTAACTCAACGAACGGAGGGGATTTGATTTTTGAAGAACGGAAAATACAAAATCGGCGGACAGATAATTCTTGTGCCGCAGGAAGAAATTTATCCGAATCCCAATCAGCCGAGAAAACGGTTTGATTTTGATGAGCTTGAAGGTCTTGCCCAAAGCATCAGACAGAACGGCATCATTCAGCCGATTGCAGTGAGAATCAACGGTAAGGGCGAATATGAACTCATTTCGGGTGAACGCCGCCTGAGAGCATCACGGCTTGTCGGCATAACGCAGATTCCGTGCATCATCATGGATGCTACCGATGAAAAATCCGCACTCTTTGCTCTTCTTGAAAACATACAGCGCAGCGACCTCGGATTCTTTGAGGAAGCGCAGGCGATTGAAAAACTTATAATCGATTACGGAATGAGCCGCGATGAGGTCTGCAAAAAGCTCGGCAAAGCTCCCCCGACAGTTTCAAACAAGCTTCGCCTGCTCCGTCTGCCCGAAGAAATCAGACTTAAAATAATTCAGGAAGACCTGACAGAACGACACGCAAGAGCGCTTTTGAAATTAACTTCAATCAGTCAGATGGAGCGTGCAATGTCCATCATTGCGGAGAAAAGACTGAACGTCGCCGAATCAGAAAGACTGATTGCTCAGATAATGACCAATGACAGCCGCCGCAGACAGCCGCCCGTAAAGCTTTTCAAGGATGTAAGAATTTTTGTAAACACCCTTAACCATGCGGTTGATACCATGCGAAAGGCAGGAATAGAAGCGGACTCGGCAAAAAGCGAAACCGACGAATATATCGAATATATTGTTCGTATTCCAAAAACGGGCAATTGCGTTATCAAGGCAAAACGCACGTCGGCATAACATTGACATCCTCTAACTTACCATATCTTTCTCTTTCACACCCACATCCAAGCGGAAGGAGCAGGCTTCGTGCCTGCTCTTTCTGCTTTGTCTGCTGATAATGACGGCGGGATGTGGGCATCCCGCCCTACAATATCTTTTTATGAAAAATATTATTTTTCAATATTCTTTAAAATCTGCGGATAATTGTTCCACGTGGAACAATATTACAAAATTACATCGTAGGGACAGTTCTCCGTGTCTGTCCGTGTGTGCTTTGAGTTGTTTCGGGACGATACAGAGGTCGTCCCCTACGTTTTTTATTATATGTGGAGTAATAATATTATTTTTTTCTTTTCTTTTTATAAAATCTATGATATAATAAGATTTAATGTAATTAATATAGGAGAGATTAATTTGGGAAAGACAATTGCAATTGTTAACCAAAAAGGCGGAGTCGGAAAAACAACCTCTGCCGTTAACCTTACAGCCGCACTTGGCAGCAAAGGATATAAAATTCTGCTTGTTGACATTGACCCTCAGGGAAACTCGACCAGCGGACTCGGAATAAACAAAAGAGGGCTTAAGATTTCATCATATAATGTTCTTATCGGTGATTCCCCTGCTGAAAGTGCAATAGTTGAAACTCCGTATGCCAACGTTTTTGTTTTACCGTCAAGCATGGACCTCGCCGGCGCAGAGCTTGAGCTTGTTGATATTCAGAAAAGAGAATCAAAGCTTAAAAATGCTCTTGCACTCATTAAAGATGATTTTGATTTTATTTTTCTTGACTGTCCGCCGTCGCTCGGTCTCATTACTCTCAACGGACTTTGCGCCGCAGATACTCTGATTGTTCCCATTCAGTGTGAATTCTTTGCTCTTGAAGGACTTTCACAGCTTATCGCAACAGTCAGAAACGTAAAAAGACTTTATAATCCCTACATAGAAATCGAAGGCGTGCTTCTGACGATGTATAACGGTCAGCTCAACCTTACTCAGCAGGTTGTTGAGGAAGTAAAAAGATGCTTCCCGAAAAAGGTTTATTCAACCGTTATTCCGAGAAATGTCAGGCTTTCCGAAGCACCCAGCTACGGTCAGCCGGTTATGTATTACGATAAATCCTCCAAGGGCGCTCACGCTTACAGCGACCTTGCAGATGAATTTTTAAGATTGAACGGAAAGGAGAAATAATATGGCGCCTAAAAAAAGCGGTCTCGGCAGAGGACTCGGCTCTCTGCTTGCAGATAATTCTTTAGAAGAAACAAGCGGAGCTCAATCCGTAAAGCTGAATCTTATGGATATTGAGCCAAATAAAGACCAGGCAAGAAAGATTTTTGACGATGCGTCTCTTTCTGAGCTTGCAGATTCAATTGCCAAGCACGGCGTTTTGCAGCCGCTTCTTGTCCGCCCGATGATTGGCGGCGGATATCAGCTCGTTGCAGGTGAAAGACGTTGGAGAGCAAGCCGCATTGCAGGGCTGACACAAGTTCCCGTAGTTATAAAAGAACTCAGCGATACAGAAGCTGCCGTTATTTCCTTAATAGAAAATTTACAGCGTGAAGACCTCAACCCTGTTGAAGAAGCTCTCGGCTATGCAAGCCTTATCAGAGACTTTAATCTTACTCAGGAGGAAGCTGCGGAAAAGGTCGGCAAATCAAGACCTGCAGTTGCAAACGCGCTCCGTCTGCTCAAGCTACCCGAAGCGGTGCTTGACATGATTCGCGAAAACAAGCTTTCCGCAGGTCACGCAAAGACTCTCGTTGCCTTAGATGATGAAAAGCTCATAATCTCAACGGCAGAATTCATTGTTGAAAAAGGTCTTTCAGTCAGAGGAACAGAAAAGCTCGTCAAATCCCTGACTGCAGAAAAGAAAGAGCCGAAAAAAGCTCCTTCCCGTCACACCTTCTTTGATGAGGTTGAGCTTTCGTTGAATAATTCTCTCGGCAGAAAAGCAAAGGTAATCACCAAAAACGGAAAAGAAAGCGGTACTCTTGAAATCGCTTTTTATGATAAAGACGACCTTGCAAGAATTGCAAAAATACTTGAAGCATTGGAATGAGGTATAAAAGATGAAAGATTATAAGCACGCACTCCTCGTTATGGATAAACAGGATTATCCCGCAGACGCAAGAGAAGTTATCATCAGAACGAACGAAAAAATCCTTGCAGATGAAAAAGCAAACAAGATTTATGACTACATGTATCGCATGTACTGGGTAAAGAAGAAGAATTTCGACTGCTTCCGTGACAAAGCAAAAGAGCTTGCCGAATTAATCGGCGAAAACGTTTATACCGTTTATCTTGTTCTTCTTATCAACTGCACAAAGCCGCTCAAAGCCGCTTATAAGAAAGCAGGCATCAGCGAGGATGTTTATTGGAATACAATCATCGACCTCAAGGTCAAGATGCTCGAATGCAAAGAGAATTTTGACGTTTACGGCACCTTCGTTGAAGGCTGGTTCAGAGCATTCTATACTCTCGAACGCTTCGGTCTCGGCAGACTCCAGTTTGAACTTTCCGACTTTGGCGAAGAATTCTACGACGATAACGGAGTTTTCATCAAGGACAGCGAATTCTGCCTCGGTCTCCACATCCCCTCTCATCTCGGACCTCTCACCTATGAGGCAAGAATGGATTCCTACAAAAAGGCGTTTGAGATGTTCAAGGACAGATTCGGCGGAAAGTATATCGTCATCTGCTGCAACTCATGGCTTCTTTACCCCGACAATCTCAACATTCTCCCCGAAAATTCAAATGCAGCAGATTTCATTCTTGACTTTGAGCCGCTCGATATCAGACGTACATATGATTTCGGCGATTGCTGGAGAATCTTCGGTCAGGGCAAAAGCTGCCTCAGACCTGCAGAGCTTCAGAGAGATACAACCATGCAGAGAGCTTTTGCCGAGTGGTTTGACCAAGGCAAAAAAGCAGGCTCAGCATACTCAATGGTAATCTTCGACGGCGAAAAAATTGTTACCAGAAGAACAAGAGAAGAATTCAGAGAACAATACGGATATTAAAAAAAGGGTGCTTAGCGGCACCCTGTTTCTCTATTTCAAAACAATATATTCATAAATAACAAGATAATGAGTCAGGCTTGCGAGAATGCAGAAGACATGAAACACAACATGCATAGTCGGTCTTTTTATTCCCAATCCGCAAAAAGCGGCACCGATAAGATAAAACACGCAGCCGAGAAGTATTCCGAAAAAAGCTTCGGTATCAATATCTCCCAATAGCGGCAGCGCACAGCCAATCATCAATGCACACGAAATTATGTAAACCGCAACGGTAACTTTTCTGAGCTTTTCAAAAAAGAAAACCTTTGAAACAAGTCCGAAAACAGCGCAGAACCATGCAAGAAGAAGAACTGCAAGGCTGTGTGGAATGCTTATTTCATAAAGCGTTACCAATGCGCACGGAGTTGCAGTACCCGCAATCAGAAACGGAATTGCGGAATGGTCTGCAAGCTTTGCAATTCTTTTTGCTTCGCCGTTTTTCAGCCCGTGATAAACCGCTGAAACTGTGTAAACCGTAATCATCGATATACCGAAAAGAACAGCGGAAATAATTTTTCTTGCACCGTCGGCATTAAAAACCATAACCGCAAATCCGATAACCGAAAGAACCGCACCGACTGCGTGAGTCACGCAGTTAAAAAAATCAACTCTTTCCGAATATTCAATCAGCCTGACCTTCTCCGCAACCATCTTCACACCTCCGAAACAGTTTTATCATCTGTAATTAAAGTATAATTAAAATACAGTTAATTTCAAGAGGTAATTTTCGGAACCAAAGGTTGACATCACATTTTTTCAGGAGTATTCTAAATAAAAAAGGCAAGGAGAATTTTATTATGTCCGATTTATACAGCTCAATCTGCATTTCATCCGTCAAGGCTTCGGCGCTTGAAATTGCAGGTATTGAAACCCCCGAAAATATTGAAAATCCAAACCCCGTTCTGACGGCACTCGCAGAAAAAAAGCTCGGCACCGAGAAGGCTGACAGAGTTGTTATCTATAATCCCGATGCCGTTGCGCTCTGGGTTTATCAAAAGTATACTTCGATGTTCACAAAGGCGGCACTCTGCTCAGACGTTGCGTTGCCGATGCTTTCGGTTATGCCAAGCGTTACTCCCGTCTGCTTTGCGTCGATGTATTCGGGAGTTATGCCCGATGTCCACGGCATAAAGAAATATGAGAAACCCGTTCTAACCGTCAACACAATCTTCGACAGCTTTATTAAAGCGGGCAAAAAGGCGGCTATTGTTTCAACCGCAAAGGACAGCATATCGATGATTTTCCTTAACAGAAATATGGAATATTTTATCTATGATACTCCCGAGGAGGTCAACAAAAAGGCACTTTCACTCATTGATGAGGACAGATTTGACCTTATCGTAATCTATAACGGCAACTATGACGGAACAATGCATAAGCACGGACCTGAAGCTCCCGAATCCCTTGCCGCGCTTGAAATGAATATTAATTTTTATTCAGAGCTTGTTGAAAAAATCAACCGTCAGTGGAAAGACCATAAGGTTTTCTACGGCTTCTGCCCCGACCACGGCTGCCACGAAATCGACGGCGGCTGCGGCTCTCACGGTCTGGATATGCAGGAAGATATGAACGTTATACACTTTTACGGGGTAAAATAAGTGCAGAGTGAACTCTGTTTCAAATGTGACGGGACTACACAAAAATTAATTCCGAATTAAAACATCGGAGCGAAGCTCCCCTTAACTTTGCACTTTACATTTTGAACTTTGCACTTAATAACTCTGCATTCTGCACTCTGAATTCTGCATTCTATTCGCTCCACCACTCACTTTTCCAAATCCGTTCAATGAGTTCTTCCGCAATTTTTGTGTGCTTTCCGAAGTTCATTGCTTCAACGTAGCAGGCTTCAAGTTCGTCATGCTCATCCTTAGCCATTCTCAGCGCACAAATCGCTTCGTTCATCAGCTCCTTTGATGCTTTTTTTGAAAACATCAGCCTTGCACGGTGCAAAGA
The DNA here is from genome assembly GCA_017410195.1 of Clostridia bacterium. Classification (GTDB taxonomy): domain Bacteria; phylum Bacillota; class Clostridia; order Oscillospirales; family Acutalibacteraceae; genus CAG-177. The sequence continues at coordinate 36,916 of JAFQRF010000007.1, forward strand.
AAGCTCAGCTGAGGAATAAAAACGGCGCAGAGAAACGGTTTTTGTCGGTATAATATCAGGTTCACAGAGCTTGTCGCAGGTGAAAAATCCGAGCGCAAGCTCTTTTATTATTATGTGACGGAGCTGTTTTTCGTTGCCGACAAACGGACTTGAAATAACCGAAAATCCGCTTGCAAGAGCATATGAACGAAGCTCGCCGATAAGCATTGATGCCGCAATTCCGAAATCATCCTCAAACATAACCGTTGTATCGCACATTTCATTGACTGTATCGGAAAGAAAATAATATCCTTTTGGCGTTATCGCATCGAGCAGACGGATTTTTTCAAGACCGATTCTTCCGCTCGGTTTTTTGAAATAACGGTTAGAAACCCTTGATGCATAACGCATCAGCCTTTCTTTATCAACGCATTCACGGCAGATTTTTTCACCGTCGCCATAGATTGAAAATGCCGAATCAACAAAACGTCTGCACCGCTGATGGCAGGCTTTGTTTTTATCGGTCAGAGCAATTATTTTTTCTTTATTTTCAAAAAGCTTTTGCTTATCCCAACAGTCACCGAGGTTGATTATTTCTCCTGTTGCTCCGGGATAATCGGGGTCAAGTGTATGCGGTGAAGTACCGTCGGCAATGCTGACTCTCAGCGACGGAAAGATAACCGCATCAAGCGAATCCGGGTCGGATGAGCAGTAAATTCTTTCGCAATCAATGTCACGCCTTTCCATTTCGTCCGCAATTTTTTTCATCAGCGAGGATTTTCCCGTACCGGGTCCCCCTTTAATTATATATGTATACTGTCCTTCAATTTTCGGAGTAAGCTGTGAAAAGCATGAGAAAAATCCGTTTCTTCCGCTTGAACCGAGAAAATATGATTGATTCATAATTTACCTCCATATTTTAAATTAATAATTAAAAAAGGTCGCAATTTATATTCAATCCTCCGTCACGGCTAACCGCCGTGGTAACTCCCTCAGAAACACAGTCGCACTGCCTTCCTTGAAGCGTCGGCATTGCTCCTTGTTTCTTCACCTCAGCAGCTCACTTCATCCGCCACCGGCGGCGTTTCGCTGCTTCGCCCTTTGCCAAAGGAGGCTGATTTTACATGAAACTTTCTGCTATAGGCTCCTTAGAAAAGGAGCTGTCCGTAGGACTGAGGATTGATTAAATTATTTGTTAAACATTAAAAATTTTTCTCAACCACTTCAAATGATTTTTCTTTCTTCAAGGAGACGGTGTTTTTCGGTATGCACGTAAACCATCCCTTATGTTATCAAATTATTCAAAACTTCAAAAAATGTGAAAAACAGGCATAGTTTCTTATGTTTTCTTTAAAAAATGAAGCAAAAAATCAAAAATTCCACTTGATATTATTATAAATATAATATATAATAGTACGGTACAGAGTTTTGTTTTGGTCATGTGGCGTGTGGGTCCTGTGCGACAGGGCACCGTGAACCATGTCAGGCGGGTGAACCGAGCAGCATTAAGCGGACAGTCTTGTGCGCCACAGTCCGCCTACCGCCATATGACCAAGATAAAACTCTTTTTTTAATAAAAAGATTATTGATGAAGGAGTGAAAAGAATGTATCAGGCGCTTTACAGAAAATGGAGACCGAAGGATTTCAGCGACGTTTACGGTCAGCCCCATGTAACCAGAACTCTCCGCAGCCAGCTTGAAAGCGGAAGAATCTCCCATGCATATCTTTTCACGGGTTCAAGAGGTACGGGTAAAACAACCTGCGCAAAAATTCTTTCAAAGGCGGTCAACTGCCTGAATCCCGTTGACGGCAACCCCTGCAACGAGTGCGAAATCTGCAGAGGAATAGAAAACGGCTCAATTCTTGACGTTATCGAAATCGATGCCGCCAGCAACAACGGTGTTGACAATATCCGTGATTTGCGCGAGGAGGCAAACTTCACTCCTGCAAACGCAAAATACAGAGTATATATCATCGACGAGGTTCACATGCTCTCAATCGGAGCATTCAATGCTCTTCTCAAAACCCTTGAAGAGCCGCCCTCACACGTTATTTTTATCCTCGCAACAACCGAAATCCACAAACTGCCGTCAACCATTCTTTCAAGATGTCAGCGTTTCGATTTCAAGAGAATTGCTCCCGAAGATATTACGGCAAGGCTTATGTATGTTGCGGAAAAAGAAAATGTTAACCTTACCTCAAACGCCGCAAGTCTTATTGCGAGAATTGCAGACGGCGGAATGCGAGATGCTCTTTCTCTGCTCGACCGATGCTTTGCAATGGGAACGGATATTGACGAAAACACAGTCAGCGATGCTGCAGGCATTGCAGGCACGGTTCATCTTTTTTCTTTCTCGGAATTTGTTGCAAACGGCGATTTTACAAGCTCGCTCAGGCTTGTTTCAAAGCTCCACAGCGAAAGCTGCGACATCGACAGTCTTTGCACGGAATTGACTCTTCATTTCCGTAATCTCATGGTTGCAAAAACCGTCGGTGACTGCGAAGGACTGATTGTCTGTTCAAAGGATGAGCTTGCAAAAACAAAAGAAAGAGCTTCACAGCTCAAGCTTTCAAAAATCCTTTCGTGCATTGAAATTCTCGAACAGACGGCTAAAAACATAAAGAACGCCGCAAACAAAAAAATCCAGCTTGAAGCGGCTGTAATCAAGATGTGCGCTCCGTCATCATCATCGGGAGAAGGATTTTCCGCAGACCTTGAAGAAAGAATCAGCAAAATTGAAGAAAAGCTCCTTTCTCTCGCTTCGGGTGCAGTCATAAATCCCGCACAGGTTCAGAGAAACACACAGCCTGAAACTGTTCCTTACGTACCCGAAGAAAAACCGGCAGAAGCTCCAAAACCTGCTTTCCAGCCTGCTCCCGTACCTAAGGAAGAACCGAAAGCAAAAGAATATGAAGCTCCGCCTGTTCCGGAAACTCCGTCAGTACCCCCCGCTCCTGCGGAAATTTCCGATATTCCCGACGGAAACTTTGACAACTGGGCGGACGTTCTTGACAAACTGATGAAATATGATATACCGCTTTTCGGAATTCTTTCGAATTCCAGCGCATCAATTAAAAACGGCAGAGTCATAATTCATTCCGATAATTCTACTCTCTTTGATTTTATCTGCACCGATACCCATTCAAAAGAGCTTGCAAGAGCCGTTTATGAGGTTATGGGCAGAAAAATGAAAATTGCGGTTTCAAACAGCGATAAACCCAAGGCGGATAAAAGTCCGCTCGAAAATTTAAAGGCTAAAATTAATCAATTTAATTCAAATAACTGATGTATCGGCAGCTTGACTTCAAGCCACCGCAAAAATTAAATTCAATCCTCCGTCATTTTCTTACGAAAATGCCACCTCCTTTGCCAAAGGAGGCTATTGTTACATGAAGATTTCTGCTATAGGCTCCTTAGAAAAGGAGCTGTCCGTAGGACTGAGGATTGATTATAAATCAGCCATAGGTTTAGCCTATCATTAATGTTACAAATTAACACTTCATGCTCCAACGGAGCAATTCATTTCAAAAATATAAAATTTCGGAGGATATATAAAATGAAAGCAAGAATTCCCGGCGCTCCCCAGGGCGGCAACATGATGAAAAAAATTCAGGAAATGCAGGAAAATATGACAAGAATTCAGCAGGAAGTTGAAGCAACAGAATTTTCATCCTCAGTCGGCGGCGGTGCAGTTGAGGTTGTTGTCAACGGCGCACACGAAGTAACCGCAGTCAATCTCAAGCCCGAGGTTGTTGACCCCGAAGATGTTGAAATGCTTCAGGATCTCATCATTTCCGCATTCAATGAAAGCATCCGCAAGGCTAATGAAGCCATGGAGCAGGGCATGGAAAAGGCTAAGGGCGGTCTTTCAATCCCCGGTCTGTTCTGATGAGCGGATTTACTCCTTCTCTCGAGCAGCTTATTGAGCAGTTTGCCCGGCTCCCGTCCGTCGGTAAAAAAAGTGCGCAAAGGCTCGCTTTTCATGTTCTCAACATGAGCGATGCCGATGCACAGAAATTCACGGATACAATTCTCAATGCCCGAAAATCAATCAGCCGATGCAAAATATGCTGCAATCTCACCGACGGCGAGATATGCGGCATCTGCTCGTCACAGTCGAGGGATAAATCGACAATCTGTGTTGTTGAAGATCCCCGTGACGTTATCGCAATTGAGAGAACCCACGAATATAACGGGCTTTATCACGTTCTTCACGGAGTAATTTCACCGATGAACGACATAAATCCCGAAGATATCTGCATAAAAGAGCTGATTTACCGCCTTGAAGACGATACCGTCAAGGAAGTTATCATGGCAACAAATCCGACCGTTGAGGGCGAAGCAACCTCAATGTATATTTCAAGGCTGATAAAGCCTATCGGAGTCAATGTCAGCAGGCTTGCTTACGGCGTACCCGTCGGCGCAGACCTCGAATATGCGGATGAATTTACCCTTATCAGAGCAATTGAGGGAAGAAATAATCTTTAATAATGAAAAATGAATAATTAATAATGAATAATTTCGGGCGGGTTTCACCCGCATCCAATATAATAAGCGTCGCAGACCCATAATTTTTCATTCTTCATTTTTAATTATTCATTCAAAAAGTTTTCCACATATTTATCCTTTTCCACATCCGAGTTTTCCACTTATTAACATTGACATAAAATGACAAGTGTAAAACTCAAAGTTTTCCACAAAAAAAAGTTAATCTTTTCCGATTGATTTTCTATATTTTTCAAGGGCTTCTGGAGTTATACCATATTTCCACGCCCCCTACTATTACTACTATAATAAAGATAAGCTATGCATTCTATATATACGGCGAAAAACAAAAATTTCTTTTTTCCGCCGTCAGCTTTGCAGAAAGTGAGTGAATAACTTTTTCTGCCATTTCCAACCAAGGAGGAACACCAAATGAAAATAATCTGCAACACACTTGAGCTTTCAGAGGCTTGCCAGAATGTTCAGAGAGCAGCTTCAACAAAAACAGCCATCCCTGCAATTGAGGGTATTCTCATGGTTGCAAAGGAAGGAACTCTGACCCTTACCGGCTATGACCTTGAAATGGGAATAACAACTTCAATTTCTGCAAGAGTTGAGGAGGAGGGCGAGCTTGTTCTCAATGCCCATATGTTCAGTGAAACTCTCAGAAAGCTGCCCGATGTCAATGTCAGTATTGACAGCGATGCAAGACACATTGCGACAATTTCATGCGGTGAGTTTGAATCAACTCTTATCGGAATCTCCGCAGAAGAATATCCCGACCTTCCTTCGGTTTCGGGCGGATATCCTATTTCCGTAAAGCAGGAAATTCTCAAGGATATGATAAGAAAAACAATTTTCTCCGCCGCAATCAAGGACAGCAAGATTGTTCACACGGGAATAAAGTTTGAAATTGAAGATAATCATATCAGGCTCATTGCCGTTGACGGCGTGCGCCTTGCAATCAGAAACGAAAACATTGCCTATGAGGGCGAAAATCTTTCATTCGTTGTTCCTGCAAAAACTCTTTCGGAAGTAACAAAGCTTATGAACGATGACGATGCGGATGTTACTCTCGGAGTAGGCAAAAGACACATTATTTTCGAAGTCAACGGCTATAACATAATTTCACGTCTGCTTGACGGTGAATTTCTTAATTATAAGGCTGCAATTCCCTCTGCAACAAAGACGGTTATCAACGTTAACACAAGAAATCTTATCGACAGTATTGACAGAACATCGCTGATTATCACGGATAAAATAAAAAGCCCTGTCAAATGCATTTTCGGTGATAATCTGATAAAAATTTCAAGCATTACCTCTCTCGGTACTGCAAACGACAGAATTTCCGCAGCTATCAGCGGTGAAAACTGCACAATCGGCTTTAATAATAAGTATATGCTCGATGCGCTCAAGGTTTGTGACACAGACGAAGTGAGAATCATGCTCAACGGACCCGTTGCGCCCATACTTATCGTACCCAACGAGGGTGACAGTTTCATATTCCTTATTCTTCCCGTGAGGCTGAAAAATGAAGATTAAAGTTAAGGTTGCCGAAAAAAGGCAGGTTACAAAAAAAATAGATACAGATTTTATCAGACTTGATGCTTTTCTGAAGATGTGCGACGCTGTTCAGACGGGCGGCCACGCAAAGATTGTTATTCAGGAAGGCGAAGTCAGAGTTAACGGCGAAATTTGTACTCAAAGAGGCAAAAAGCTCCGTTCAGGCGACAAAGCAGAGTTTGAAAACGTTGTGTATAGCGTGGAATAAAATTTAAATTAAAAATTAAAAATGAATAATGAAAAATTGATGGTCGCTACGCTCCGAATTATATATTGCTCCGCAAAAGCTGATTAAATCATTCCGTCATTTTCTTACGAAATTGCCACCGATTTGCCTCCCCTTTAGGGGAGGTGCTGAGCATAAGCGAAGCGGAGGGGTTTCAAAAAGTGAGGCAAATATAAAAATGAGCTTTCTGTTAATGCTCCTTAAAGAGGGAGATGTCCGCAGGACTGAGGGAGTTTATAAAAAATGTGTCGCAGACCCTTAATTTTTCATTATTAATTATTCATTTTTCATTAAAAGAAAGGAATGGTAAAAGTTGATAATTAAATACCATTCCGCAAAGAATTTCAGAAATCTTGATTCAATTGAATTCGAGCCGCACCCCGAAATGAACGTTATCTACGGTGAAAACGGTCAGGGAAAGACAAATATTATTGAAAGCATCTGGCTTCTGACGGGATTTTACAGCTTCCGTGCAAGAAAAAATGCTCAGCTCATTCGGCAGGGAAATGATGAAGCCGAAATTGTCAACAGATTTTATTCACACATGCGTGAACAAAATGCTGTTATGAAAATCAACAAGAAAAAAGAAATAACCCTCAACGGAATCAAAGAAGAATCCCCGAGAGTTATGATGGGCAAATATTATGCCGTTGTTTTTTCGCCCGCAACGCTCGGAATAGTCCAGGACGGACCGGGCGAAAGAAGAAAGATGCTCGATATTGCGCTGAGCCTTATCAAGCCGAACTATGCGGTGATTATGTCAAGATATCTGCGTGTGCTTGACCAGAGAAATGCTCTTCTGAAAAAAATGGGCGAGCGTAGCTTTGAAAACGATTATATTATGCCGTGGAATACCGAGCTTGCAAATCTCGGCTCAAAAATAATCAAATACCGCCTCGATTATATCGAAATGCTTTCAGATATTTCGACGGAAATATATAAAGGCATCAGCTCGGGCAGAGAAGAATTTTCTTTTTATTATGATTTTTCCCCGGAAAATATAAGCGAAGAAGAAATAAGAGAAAAGCTTATTGCTGATATAGAAAAATCAAAAGAGGCTGACCTGAAAAGGCTTTATACAAACGCAGGTCCCCACACTCACGACCTTGTTCTGAATCTGAACGGCAGAGATGCCCGTGTTTTCGGCTCTCAGGGTCAGCAGAGGTCATGCGCACTTGCGTTAAAGCTTGGTGAAGCGTCAATTATCGAAACCGTTACGGGTGAAAGCCCCGTTGTGCTTCTCGACGATGTTATGAGCGAGCTTGACGAAGGCAGGCAAACCTTCATTCTTAATTATCTTGATAATTGGCAGGTTTTTATCACATGCTGCGACCCGTCAACGCTTTTGCGTTCAAAAAAAGGCAAGGCATTTGAGGTTATTGAGGGCAAAATAAAAGAAATGGAGTAAAAATATGTATCTTCATCTCGGAATGGATAAGGTTATTACCTTTGATGAAATAATCGGCATTTTTGACCTTGATACAACTACCGTTTCCAAGCGCACAAGAGATTATCTTGCCAAGGCGGAGAAAGCGGGGATAGTTGAAAATGTCTGCTACGATATCCCAAAGTCATTTATAGTCTGCAGAGATAAAAACGGCAACGAAAAGGTTTATATTTCGCAGATTTCGTCCTCAACTCTTCTCAAGAGAACGGGATATGTTGATTCACTTAATAATGTATGAAAAGGGGCTGTAAAAAAAACAGCCCCTTATTGCTTGCATACACAATTTTTACTTTTAAAAAGAATTTTACAAATAAAGGCTCCCTCTGATGAGGGAGCTGGGTCATAGACCCTGAGGGAGAGATTGATTTTGCGAAAATCCATTGATATATAAGGTTTTTTGCAATTCTCTCCCTCCGTCTTTTGCTTCGCAAAATCCACCTCCCTCGTCAGAGGGAGGCGTAAATGTTATACGAACCTTTTCTGTTTATTTATACCTTTACAAAATTTTTGGACTGTTTTTTTACAGTCCCTTTTAAATGTAAAATTCAAAATACAGAATGCAAAATGCAGGGGAGTTTTGCTCCGACTTTATAAAGGTATGGCGGCTTGCCCACAAGCCGCCGCAAACTTCGATTTAATTTTAACGGCGGGATGTAGGCATCCCGCCCTACATATGCTTTTTATAAAAATCAAGGGACGGTGCAGAACCGTCCCTTGATTGTTTAAAATATGTAATTGAACCAATAGTCAATAACCGTAAATATCATTGCGAGGAATTCTTTGAGACCGAGGGATTTGAGGAAGCTGTCAAATTCTTCGGTAAGAATGATTTTATTGAGCGGGGTTTTTGCTTCGGCACTGATAATTTCATCGCTCTTCTCAACGGGGTCGCCGTTATCGAGCATAAAATACTGCGTTCTGTAGCCGACGGGTGTAACCGTACCCATCGTGTAGCAGATTGTGAGGGTAACCGCCTTTGCGCTGACCTCGGGAATATCACCCGTCACGGGTATTTCAATGCTCTCGCCGGGTGCAAGCTCAACCGAAGGATCAATTCTGAATTCAATGTCTGCACCGTCGCAGTAGATTGCCGAAAGCTTAAGAGAATTCTGCCAGCAGCAGTTTGTGACAACGAGTGTATCCGTTTCAGCGAGAATACCCGCCTGACAGCCCTTGAACTGAGCAAAAACAGAGGATGAGGGATTGGTTGTGTCCCTGAACTGAGGATAATCGGGGTCGCTGTAAACGTTGGTGATTCTGTCGGTGAAAAGAGTTGTCATCATAAGGGAGCGTGTGTAGTAATCCCAGTATGTCATTCCGTGGAAAAGACCGTTGACAAAGAAAGTGTTATCGGGCAGATAAGCTGTTGAAGCGTCAATTGTCATTGCAGGCGAAATCTTGTATTTGCCGTCACACGGATTTTTCTGAACGTAACCGTCAGCAAATCTCTTGCCGTAGGGAGCGCAGGTTGCGCCCGTTGAAGCGGCGGTTGTGATTATGCCGTCGGAATCCTCGTTAAGACCCGAAACTATTCTGTTGCCCGTGCCGGCGATAATAGTAATATTCATGCCGTTTTCGATGCATTCGGTAAGCTTTTCGCCGACCTTGGGAAGAATCTCATAGTGGAAACGGTCGCTCTTTTCAATCAGAGGAGCGCTTTCTTCATATTTAAGAGCTGTATTCTTTGCATATTCATATTTATCGGCGGGAATGAAGTCCCATATGCTGCCCCAGTAGCCGATTGTCGGAAAAACAACGGGGAAAAGTTCCTCAAGAATGAGGTCAATGAAGCCAAGCTGCTGAGCTTTTACAAGCCAGTTGTAATCCTCTTCAGTGCGTGTTCCGTGTTCAATAAAACGAATGAGGCATTCTTCGTCAAAATCGAAATCATTGACAACCGCATCATATGCAATGCCTGCGCCGCCGATTGCGGGAACGGTAAGAACAGCGTTATCAACATCATTCTTCCAGCCGTAAAGGGTGAGATATGTTGCGGTTACCTGACCGCCGTGGCTGACTGCAAGAAGATTAACTTTATCCTTGCCCGAATGCTTTTTGACATCCTGAATCAGCTCGTCGAGCATACCTGCGCAGACCTCGGAACCCATTCTGAAATCGCAGGTGAAATTGTATATATTTTCATGTCCGATGTATTCCGCAAATTCTGCAGCCATGTCCTGTTCCTGGCGGTGTTCGCCGTTAGGATGGGTAATCATAAGATTTGCGTTGTTGAGTTCTTCAGCGGTTGAAACGGTGCGTTCAATGGGATAAACGCTTGTACCGTCAGGGTTGCAGCGGAGTTTTTCAAAAAGACCGTTGATTTCTTCACCGACGGTCTGACCGATATATTCGGCGTTGCCCATCGTGAGTGCGCCGAGACCGATGCCGAGGTCAATAATTCTGTCCATAACACGCTCAAGAACATAGTCCCAGTCAAGACCCCATACAACCTTGTCCTCAACGGGGTCATAGAGGGAAGATGAGCTGTATCCGGGTACGATAATGAGCGGATAATCGGAAATTTCGCTTTCGTCAAGCTCAACGGAAGCCGAAAAAGCAACCGCGCAGGTTGAGAAAACAAGCAGTAAAGAAATCAGAACAGAAATAATTTTTTTCATAATCATCAGCCTTTCCTTTATTTATAAACAAATCATAACATATAATATATAAAAATACAATATATTAAGAATTTAATATATAAAACAATTACGCATTAATCTTCCTGCAAACTTCCGCAACGGGCAGACCGACTATATTGAAATAATCGCCCTCAATTCTCTCAACGAGGGTGCATCCTCTGCCCTGGATTCCATATGAGCCTGCTTTATCCATAGGCTCACCTGTGGCAACATATGCTTCAATCTCTTCATCGGTCAGTTCATAGAATTTGACCTTGCTCGTGACCGCAAAATTATCAATTTTTTCGCCGCTTGCAATGCATACTCCCGTGATAACCTCGTGTTCAATGCCCGAAAGCATACGGAGCATTCTGCACGCATCCTCTTTATCGACAGGCTTTCCGAGAATTTTTCCGTCTGTTACAACGATAGTGTCTGCACCGATAACGGTGCAATTTTCAAAGTCCTTTGCAACGGCAAGGGCTTTTTTCTTTGCCGTCATTTTAGCCGCGTCAACGGGAGAAGTACCGTCGGGAATGCTTTCGTCAACTTCCTTAACGATAATTTCAAAATCCAGTCCTGCCGTTGACATCAGCTCTTTGCGTCGGGGTGAAGATGATGCAAGAATTATTTTTTTCATCCGATAATACCTCTGCGCTTCATTTCGGCAACACGCATGACGAGTGCCTGAGTTTTTCCGTCTTTAATCTCTCCCGAGAGAACCATATCCACCGCTTTTTCAAGGGGAATTCTCTCAACCTCGAGATATTCGTCGTCATCAAGATTCATATGGGTTTCGGTCAGATTTTCAGCGGCATAGAGATAGATAATTTCTCCGCAGTAGCCGGGAGTGGGATAAAATTTGCCGAGTGTGTGGTATTTTGCGGCAATGCAGCCTGTTTCCTCCTCAAGCTCACGTTTGCCGGCTTCAAACGGGTCCTCGCCCTTTTCAAGCTTGCCTGCAGGAAGTTCAAGAACAACCTCCGAATAGGGATATCTGAACTGGCGGACAAACATCAGCTCATTCTTATCCGTCAGCGCCGCAACGCAGACTCCGCCGTTATGCTCAACAACTTCGCGCACGCTCAGCTTGCCGTCAGGCATTTCAGCCAAGTCACGTCTGACATTGATTATTTTTCCGTTGTAGATATAATTTTTTTCTGCTGTTTTTTCAAAAAGTTCCATGATTATTCCTCCGTGGGTATGGTTTTATTTGCAGTGTATTATGAATATATTTAAATGTAAAGCCTTTTAAGTGCAAAGTTTAAAATGCAAAGTGCAAAGTTAAGGGGAGCTTCGCTCCGATGTTTTAATTCGGATTTATTTTTGGAGTTTGTAAATGCCCACCTTCAGCTCTTTTTCACGCTTTAAATCGATGGATAATGTGTGCGTAGGGAATGCCATGGAATTATAGCAAATTCAAAATTTCAACGCAGGGGAAAACCTCCGTGTCGTCCTGCATGCGAATGCATTTCATTTGCTGTAAGGTAATTTTTATTAAAATTCATGGCTGTAGGTTTGCGATGATTCTACCGGACAACTCAAAATAATTACATTTAAAAACTCTGCGTTCTGCGCTCTGAATTCTGCACTTAATTAACGATTGGAGATAACATATGGATTATATCACAAAACCCTGCGTAATGACAGCCGAAAACCAAAGAAAAATGATTTTTTCTTTAAAAAAAGCATATTCCTGCCTCGGAGTACAGCTCATCGGCAGATCATTATGCCAAAGAGGAATTTACGCTCTCAGAATCGGCAGGAGCGATAACCCTCTGCTGATTGCGGCAGGCTTTCACGGTCAGGAATGGCTGACGAGTCTTCTTGCGCTTCGTTTTGCTGAAATGCTTCTGCGTTCAAAAGCACACTCAAACCCGATTTTCGGCATTGATGCCGCCTGCATTCGCCGTGAAGTAATAATTATTCCCTGTATCAACCCCGACGGAGTTCAGATTGCGATTAACGGCATCGACGGCGCGTGGAAATTTGCTGAAAACGTTGAAAAAATCATGCATTCTTCAACCGAAAAATGGAACGCAAATGCTCACGGGGTTGACATCAACCACAATTTTGATGCGGGCTGGAACGAGCTTCGGAGCATGGAGATAGAATCGGGAATTGTTGCTCCGTCACCGAGAAGATACGGCGGCTATATGCCCGAAAGTGAGCCTGAAACCCTTGCGCTTGTAAATTATACGAAACTCAGAAAACCGCGTACCGCAATTGCGCTTCACAGCCAGGGCGAGGAGATTTTCTGGGAATACGGCGCAAAAAAACCGCCCGAAAGCGAACGGTTTGCACGCATTTTTGCCGCTGCGAGCGGCTATAAGCTTGTTGAAAACGGCGGACTTGCATCCCATGGCGGCTATAAGGACTGGTTTATTGAATATTTCAACCGTCCCGGCTTCACAGTTGAAATCGGAAAGGGTGAAAATCCGCTTCCGCTTTCGGATTTTAATAAAATTATTTATGATACCGTTCCCATGCTGACTCTCGCAGCGGTGATTTAGAAACATTCAGGATTATTTTAAAAAAATCTTAAATAACTCTTGACAATTGTGGTTTACTCTGCTATAATCTCTCTTGCAGTTGCGGATGTAGCTCATCTGGTAGAGCGCCACCTTGCCAAGGTGGAGGTAGCGAGTTCGAGCCTCGTCATCCGCTCCATAATAAAAACCTCGTCTTTAAGGCGAGGTTTTTTGTTTGCCGTAAAAGTTGCTGAAAATAATATATTGATTATCAAGCGAATATATGTTAATATGATTTTATCAACGAAAGGAGATTATAATTATGATCGGTTTAGGCAAATGGGCTTGCAACGTTAACACAATGTTTTTCTCGGGCGAAGTAAAAATCAATATTTTCGATAATAACGGCAAATACGGCTTTGACATTGATATTCCCGGAATTCAGGTTCCCGATATCACCGTCAAGAGTGTTGAAGAGGATGACGACACAGTCAACGCTGTAGTTGAAACATCTCTCCTTCCCGGAAAGGATATCGAACTTACCGTTACTTTTGATGAGGATGAATTTGACGGATTCCTCAAAATACCCTTCATCGGTAAGGTCAAGTTCAAGGACGGACACAGAGTAGAAGAATAAAACGAAAAAAGCCTCCCTTTCAAAAAGGGAGGCAATTTTTATTCCACAAACGTAACATCTGTAAATTCTGCGCCGATATATTCCGCAAGTGCGTTCGGCTCGATGCCGAGCATCGTTCCCCTGACACCTGCGCTGACATAGATTTTATCAAAAAGAGTTGCGGTTTCGTCGATGACGGTTGCAAACTGCTTTTTCATTCCGACGGGTGAGCATCCGCCGCGGATATAGCCCGTTGTTTTCAGCAAATCCTTGACGTGGAGCATCTCAACCTTCTTTTCGCCGAAGGCTTTTGCCGTTTTTTTGAGGTCAAGCTCTTCACAAGCGGGAATGCAGCATACTCCGAAGCCGTTCTTATCTCCGCAGAAAACAAGAGTTTTGAATATCTGTGACGGGTCTTTGCCCGTTTTTCTTGCGGTGCTGATGCCCGAAAGGTCGTTTTCGTCAACGGGATATTCCATTATTTCAAACGGAATTTTTGCTCCCTCGAGCAGCCGCATTGCATTGGTTTTGGTCATATAATCACTTCTTTGAAATTCTGAACTCAAACTCAATCTTCTTATGGCTGTTGAGTCTGTATTCCTTATGAAGATGGGCACAGCCGGGCATATCTCCGCCGACGCCTCTCATTGCGCCGTCAATGCTCAGGGTAATGCAATTATCCTTATCAAGCTCATAAAGATGCTCTGCCTTATCAAGCTTTTCGGGGTTATAGTAGCCGAGATTGAAGCCGAAGGGTCTGTCCATGGCATCAATTCTGATTCCGAAGCCCGAATCATCGCTGACAGTAAGGTTGCGAACGTCGGTTCTGTGACCGTTTTCCTGCGGTCGCATGTATCTGTGTTCAAGCTCTGCAACGGTCATTGCGTGCTTTGCGATTTTTGCGCCGGTCTTTCGGTCAATATATGTTTCGTGAGGACCTCTGCCGTACCACTCAACATTTTCAAGCGTACTCTTAATGCCCATTCTCATGCCGATTTTAAGCATCGGAAGAAGAAGACCCATTGCGCTGTGCTTAACGGTAACTTCGCCTGCAGGTGAGAATACATATGTTGTCGCAACACCTGCAACAAAGGGTGCATTCCAGTTGACTTTAACCTCAACGCCTGAAGGTGTTGACTGCGCCTTGATGGAGCGTGCAACGGTCTGAGCCGTTGTTCTTCTCCACTGATAGAGCGGATGAATTCCGTTGAGGGGCGGTACGAAGTTGAGATATTCTCTGTCATTATCGGTAAGCGCTCTGAAGAAGTCGGGGCGCAGCGGTGAGCCTGACTCGATGATTTCTTCTTCGCCGTATTTAAGCGATGAAAGCGCACCCGATGTTATTTTAGCGGTAAAGCCGTCGCCGATTATACTGACATTTGAGCCGCTCTTAAGGAATTTGAGATTGCCCTTTGCAGGATTTTTCTTTGCAGCCGATTCCTCACGCAGAACAAACTGGTTGAAGCTCTGCTCATAGCCCGCTTCCGCCCAGGGCTTATCTTTGATAAGAATAAACGAAACTGTGAGAATTACCTCGCCTTCATCATAATCGCTCAGGCTGACGGGAAGCTGAAATTCTTTTTCCGAAAGAGGAGCAACAACATCCGTTATCTCTCCGCTCCTGACTTCGTCGCCGTTGACGGTAAGACTCCAGCGGAATTTATAATCCTCGGTTGAAATGAAGAGGTTTTTATTCTTTATTTTAATTTTGCCGTTGCGGCAGTCGCTGTCCTTGGCTTCAAGGTTAGAATAAACATTCTTGACCTCAAAATATGAAGGCTGAGGCTTTCTGTCGGCAGAAATTATGCCGTTTGCGCAGAAATAGTAGCTCGATGCGCCCTCGCCGAAGTCACCGCCGTAGAGCCATTTTTCCTGACCGTTTTCAACCTTGCGGATTGACTGGTCAACGTAGTCCCAGATAAAGCCGCCGCACATGTGGTCATAATTTTCAAAATCGTCAACATATTCCTTGAAGTTGCCGAGGCTGTTTTCCATGGCGTGGGCAAATTCACAGTAGATGACGGGATGAGTTTTATATATTTCTGCGGGAATGGGCTTGTTATCTGCCGCAAGAGCATTTGCAACGTTTTCGTAGGGACTGATTTTCAGCTCTTTCTGCTGACGCATAGCCTCAACGACGTATTCAACGGGATACATACGGCTGATGAAATCGCTCTTTGTGAAGTCAAAGTCGCCTTCGTAGTGGATGGGTCTTGACTTGTCGAGAGCAAGGATAGCATTCTTTTCGTGAATGAAGTTAGTGCCGTCGCCTGCCTCATTGCCGAGCGACCAGAAGCAAACGCAAGCGTGGCTTCTGTCACGCAGCACCATTCTTTCCGCTCTGTCCTCAACAGCTTCCTTGAATTCAAGGTTATCGCCCGGGCAGTTCTTGCGGCGTACACCGTGGCTTTCAACATCGGCTTCGTCCATAACATAGAAACCGAGTTCATCGCAAAGGTCATAGAAAATTTCCGCATCGGGATAATGGCTTGTGCGGATTGCATTTATGTTGGCACGCTTCATCAGATGAAGGTCCTGATAATATCTTTCAAGGGGAACTGCCCAGCCGTTGTCGGGGTCAAAATCGTGGCGGTTTACGCCCTTGATGATAACTCTTTTGCCGTTCATGTAAAGGGTATCGCCCTTGATTTCCATTCTCTTGAAGCCGATTCGGATGCTCTTTGCGGAAAGTACCTTTCTTCCGGTTTTAAGGCAGAGAACAAGCTGATAGAGATTAGGTTCTTCGGCAGACCAAGCCTTTACATTTTCTTCGGTATATGTAAAGTTAAGAACGGTTTTACCGTTTTTGGCAGTAACTTTTTCAGCCGCAACCTTCTTGGGCTTGCCGTCAACGATAAGAGCAACTTCAAGTGCGCAGTTCTGCTCCTCTGCGTAGTTCTGAAGGGTTACTTCGAGGTTGAGAACGCCGTTTGTGTATGAATCGTCAAGAGTTGCATCGGCAAAGAAATCACGGATGCAGAGCTTTTCTTCCGCATAGACATAAACATCTCTGTAAATACCCGAAAGGAACCACATATCCTGGTCCTCGAGATAAGTGCCGTCGGTGTAGCGGTAAACCTCAACGGTTATCTGATTTTCGCCGATTTTAACGTAATCGGTTATTCTGAATTCGGCAGGAGTCATCGAACCCTGCGAATAGCCGACCTGTCTGCCGTTTATATAAAGGAAAAAGCCTGCTTTTACTGCGCCGAAGTGAATGAAGATTTCCTTGCCGTCAAAAGCCTCGGGAATCTCAAAGGTACGGCGGTAAACACCGATTTCGTTAAGGTCGTGATTGATTTTGGGGATTTCGCTCTTAATTGACGAAACAGCCGAGGGCAATGAGCTGCAAAGATAGATGGGTTTGCCGTAGCCTTTGAGCTGCCAGAGCGAGGGAACAGGCATATCATCCCAGTCGGAATCGTCAAAAAAGTCGCCGTAATAATCGGTTCTCAGGTCGTCAACACCCTGCTGCCAATAGAATTTCCATGTGCCGGCAAGTGAGAATTTAAGCGGAGCCTCCGAGCCGTCAAGAGCCTCTTTGACGGAGGGGCGGGGCAGAGCCGTGTTATGACCGTCTTCTTTATTTACCTTAATAATATACGGATTTTCCCAGTACTTCAGTTCAGACATTTTTCATCTTCCTTTCTGTGAAAATGATATATACATTAAATATAATATCATAAAGGGGATAAACGGTCAAGAAAATTCGGATAATATCTCCCTGCCTGTAAAAAAAACAGCCGCTCCTCTTCTAAAAAGGAGGGCGGCAAAAAAAATAGCCGCCCTTTTGGGCAGCTAAATTAAAAGTGTCGGCGTCGACCTATCTTCCCGGGCCGCTTCCAGCCAAGTATTTTCGGCACTGTTGAGCTTAACTACCGTGTTCGGGATGGGAACGGGTGGACCCTCAACGTCATCAACACCGACTAAAAAACG
>JAFQRF010000002.1 GCA_017410195.1 Clostridia bacterium
CAAGCCACGGTGCATTCAAGTTCAAGCCCGGTCAGGATCCCAAAATCCGCATCGACATCCTCGAAGAAATCGAGAAGAAGCTTCCCGGCTTCCCCATCGTTCTTCACGGCGCATCATCAGTTGTTCCCGAGTTTGTTGATCAGATCAATGAATTCGGCGGCAAAATGGATAATGCTATCGGTATCCCCGAAAGCGAGCTTCGCAAGGCTGCTTCACACGCTGTTTGTAAGATCAACATCGACTCAGACCTTCGTCTTGCAATGACAGCTGCTATCAGAAAGTATATGGCTGAGAATCCCGGTCACTTCGATCCCAGACAGTATCTTGCTCCCGCACGTACCGCTATCCAGGGCATGGTTGAGCACAAGATCAAGAACGTTCTCGGCTGCGACAACAAGGCATAAGCCAAATAAAAAAATCAACGGACAGATTCAGATGAGTCTGTCCGTTTTTGTTTATCTTGTAAGGCGGGATTCCCTCATCCCGCCATTAATAATTCAGCAAAAATCTGAGGCGGCTTGAGGGCAAGCCGCCCTGCATTATCACAGCTTATTTCAACATTTCGGGAATAACTTTGGTTAATCCGAAAATCTTCTTGAAGAACGCAATTATCTTCTGGAAGAATCCTGCTTTTGCTGTCATCGTCTGAGTATCACTTCCGATTTCGTTGCCGTCCTTGTCATAAATGGTGGCTGTGAAGGTCGTGTCACCGCTTACCTCGGGCGTAACGGTGCAACTGCTTCCGTCTGCCGAACATGAAACAATCTTGAAATTGCTGTTGTTTGCAGACCACTCTATGTACGCACCCTCAGGAAGATTCTCAACATCTGCATGGAGAATTATGCTGTCACCGTAACTAACGGTTTTTGTTGACGGGAGAATTACAAAATCTTTCTTTATGCTATGGTCAGAAGAATTTTCGTTATAAACATAGTTGTAATGAATCATGGCATTCTCTAGACCGTCATTGTTGTATGAGCCGATTTCTATTGCATTCCATTCTTCTTCTGTTCCGCAAAAATACACATCTGATAAAGAATTGGAAAGATAGAAAGCATAAATCCCTATGGAAATTAAACTGTTTGGTAATATGATTTTTGCCAAGTTATCACAATGAGCAAAAGCATAAGAACCTATTTTAGTTACACCGTTCGGAACAACAATATTTGTTATTTTTTTACAATTAAGGAATGCTTCGTTTTCTATATTTATAACACCATTTGGTATCCTATATTCGATTTGTGGAATATTACTCGGGCACTGAATAAGTGTTGTTTTTTCCTCGTTAAAAAACACATCATATTCGTCACTTGAATATTTTAAGTTTTTAGGATCAACTGTTATTCTTATTAGATTTGGGCACCACTGAAAAGCTCTGCTTCCTATATACTCTACACTTTCAGGAATAAAAACGCTTTCAAGTGTATCACATCTGAAAAAAGCACTATGACCTATTTTCAATATTCCATTTGGGAATATAACACTTGTAATTTTATCACAATTCATAAATGATTGTGAGCCGATTTCTGTTACTATATGATTATCAAGTGTTGACGGAACTACAATATCCCCGCTAATTAATGTATCAACATTTGTAATCGTTGCATTTCCGTCTTCATCAACGGAATAAGTATAATAC
This sequence comes from Clostridia bacterium, assembly GCA_017410195.1. GTDB lineage: Bacteria > Bacillota > Clostridia > Oscillospirales > Acutalibacteraceae > CAG-177. The sequence continues at coordinate 1,640 of JAFQRF010000002.1, forward strand.
CCTTCCGAAAATGTTTCTGCTGCATCTTCAGCCTCTGCTATTACCATAAATTCCGACCAATCAACATCAACAATAGCGAAAGCAAACATACCCAAAACCATCGTCACCGCAAGCAGGACTGACAATGCTTTTTTGAACATTCTTTTCATTTACAATTCCTCCATAAAATAAAAAGTGCGCGGCCGAAGCTGCGCACCCAAAATGCAAAGCCCCGATTGCTGCGACACAACTTTCTGCAACTTATACGAGTATGCTGAAACAGAGCATGCATTTTTATCATAATAAAAATACAAACTCGCATAAGTTTACATCTATTCAGTTGTGTCGCAGTTTCAGTATACCACCATTTTTTTCATATTTCAACATTTTTCGTCAACCCTCCCTGAAATTATGCTGAAATATATTTTTGTTGCTTAATTAAAATGTTTTTGATATAATATTTTTATTCTCATTTAAAAAGGTGATTTTTATGTCGGCACCGCTTGCGGACAGACTCCGCCCAAAGAAAATTGAAGATATCATCGGTCAACCCCACCTCTTGGGTGAGGGCAAGCCGCTGCGCAATATAATCGAATCGGGCGAGCTGCCCAACATGGTTTTTTACGGTCCTCCCGGGGTCGGAAAAACTACTCTTGCGAGCATCATCGCAAAGACAACCGACCGCCATCTCGTTAAGCTAAACGGTACAACCGCAGGCACTTCCGATATCAAGGAAGTAGTTGCAAAGCTTGATACCTTCCTTGCGCCCAACGGAATTCTGCTCTACCTTGATGAAATACAGTATTTTAACAAAAAGCAGCAACAGACCTTGCTTGAATATATCGAAAACGGTGCGATAACTCTCATTGCATCAACAACGGAAAATCCCTATTTTTATGTCTACAGCGCAATTCTCAGCCGCTCAACCGTCTTTGAATTCAAGAGCGTCACTCCGTCGGAAGCCGAAAAAGCGGTAAGACGTGCTTTCGACTTTATGTCGGAGGACCGAGGCGAAGAATATCTCATTGATGACGGCGTTTATTCGCATATCGCAACTGCAAGTGCAGGCGATGTTCGAAAAGCGATCAACAGCGTTGAGCTTTGCGTGCTTTCGGCAAATTCTGCCGACGGAAAGAAGCTCATAACTCTTGAAAACGCAAAGTCGCTCACTCAAAAAAGCGCAATGAGATACGATAAAGACGGCGATGAGCATTACGATATAATTTCCGCTTTTCAGAAATCAATGAGAGGCTCCGACCCCGATGCGGCGGTGCATTATCTTGCACGTCTGCTCGAGGCAGGCGATTTGCCTTCAGCGTGCAGAAGGCTTATGGTGTGTGCGTGCGAGGATGTCGGTCTTGCGTATCCGCAGATAATCCCCATTGTCAAAGCGGCGGTTGATGCGGCGCAGATGCTCGGCCTGCCCGAGGCGAGAATTCCCCTTGCCGATGCGGTTATACTCGTTGCAACAAGCCCGAAATCCAACACCGCTTACGGCGCAATCAATGCCGCAATGGCTGACGTTGCCGCAGGAAGGACGGGTCCCGTACCCCGTCAGCTTCAGAACATGCATTATGACGGAGAGGATAACCCCAACAAGGGTCAGTTTTATAAGTATGCTCACGATTATCCCGGTCATTGGGTTGACCAGCAATATCTCCCCGATGCAATCAAGCATAAAAAATACTATGAATTCGGTGATAATAAGAATGAGCAGGCGGCCCGTGAATACTGGGCAAGAATCAAAAAGAGATAAAAAATTATCGGATGTGTAATCAATGCGCATCCGATTTTTTGTTGAATAATGAAATTATAAGCACCGTCGATATAATCATTGCAAACCCTATTATATCCGCACCCGAAAAATCCGTACCGAGCCATACCGCAGAAATAACCGTTGCCGCAACGGGCTCTATGCTCGAAATTATGCTTGCCCGTGTTGCGCCGATGAGGTTGATTCCCTCAAGATAGAAGGTGTAGGCAAGCACCGTACCGAGAATGACGATTCCCGCAACCGCACCGACAAGCGGCAGGCTGATGACGGGCATAATCTCCCACGGTCTGAATATAAACAATATCACAATTCCGCCTATCAGCATCCCCCATCCGAGTACCGTCGGCGCATCCGAAATCTGCAAAAGCTTGCCGGGGATAAGTGAATAGCATACAAGAAAAACAGCCGCAAGCAGACCCCACACCAGCGCTGTCGGAGTAACGGAAAAGCTACTGAATTTACCGCCCGTTGCGATTAAAAATGTGCCGCCGACAGCAAGAATAAGAGCAACAATCTCTGTTAACGCAGGGATTTTTTTGTTTTTCAAACACATGAAAACAAGAATCATCGCGGGCGAAAGATACTGTAAAACCGTTGCTGTGCCTGCGTTTGAATACTCAATGGCGGTGAAATATGCGTATTGGCACATAATCAGTCCTAAAACAGTAAATGCCGCCATACGAATGCAGTTATCTTTGCCCTGCCATACATCAAAAATTTTCTTTTTATTTTTGAACACGCAGAAGATCAGAAGAATAATTCCCGTAAGAATCATTCTTATCGGCACAAGCCATTTTGAGCTGACATCATGATATGTAAATAAATACTGACCGCAAGAACCCGAGAATCCCCAGAAGATGCCGCCCGTAAGCGAGAGGATAATGCCCAATGCGGTTTTTGAGTTTTTCATTTTTATCACCTTGCGAATAATAACATAAATAAAGGTCAAATGCAACATAAATCGGCATAAGAATTATTGTTTTGGTCTATAATTTTTATAATAAATGTGGGACGGGATGCGGGCATCACGTCCTAACCTGAATAACCAAAATAAAAATTATCAAATTTCAAGAAAACAAAAGAAAACAGAAGAAAATCAAAGATATTTTCAAAATTCGGAACCTCAAACCACATTTTTGACCTTTTCTGACTTTTGACCTTTTGACCTTCTCTGACTATAATGAAGTCAAGGTCAAAGAAAGTCAAAGTCAAAAATTGAAAAAATCCAACAAAAGGACTGATGATATGAGTCTGAGCAATGATATTGCTAAAATGCTTCTTGAAATGCTCGAGAACAACGGTACAACCGAAATCCAGCGAAACGAATTTGCGCAGAGTGTCGGATGTGTGCCGAGCCAGATAAACTATGTAATTTCCTCACGATTCACGCCTGAGCAGGGATATATTGTCGAAAGCCGCAGAGGAGGAGGAGGCTACATTAAAATCACCCGTGTAAAGCTTGACCGTCCGTCACTCATCATGCACACGGTCAACCATATCGGCGACACGCTTGACTATGCAACATGTCATGCATATGCGGTGAATCTTCTTCACAACGGCGCAATTGATCAAAAAACGGCGAAGCTTCTGCTCGCCGCAACGGGTGAAAAATCGCTCAGGACACTGCCCCCTGCCGTTAAGGACAGAATCCGTGCATCGATATTCAAACAAATGCTCATAACTATAGAAGGAAAGGATGATTGATTATGTTATGTCAGAATTGCGGAAAGAACGAAGCAACAACCCACATCAAACAGATTATCAACGGTGATATGGCAGAAAGCCATCTTTGCTCCGACTGTGCCGCACATCTCGGCTATTCGGATGTGTTCTCAGGCTTCGGACTGAACCTCTCGGAGCTTTTCGGAGGATTCCTCGGCGATATGATGCCGTCAATCACATCCGGTAAAACCCAGAGATGCCCCAAATGCGGTACATCGTTTGACGAAATCGCACACAGCGGCAAGGTCGGTTGTGCAGATTGTTACAGAACATTCTATGACAAGCTGCTTCCGTCAATCCAGCGAATACACGGCAAAATAAAACACAGCGGAAAAACCGTTTCTGCCGCACCCGAGCAGCCGAAGATTGAAACAAAAGAAGAAAAGATTGAAAAGCTCAAAGCAGCGATGAACGATGCCGTTGCAAAGCAGGATTTTGAGAATGCGGCAAAAATCAGAGATGAAATCAAGGCTCTTGAAGGAGGCGAAAACAAATGAGCAAGTGGTATATAGACAAAGGCGATCAGGGTGATATAGTCCTCAGCACACGCATTCGCCTTGCGCGAAATCTTGATGAATTTCCCTTTCCCGCAAAGCTTGACATTGCAGGGAAAAACAAGGTAAACGAGCTTATCAAAAGCGTGCTTTTTTCAAATGACGGAAAAGATTTCAGCTTCATCGAAATGAAAGACCTTTCAAGAATTCAGGCGGTTTCGCTTGCGGAAAGACATCTTATAAGTCCCGAATTTGCCGCCAAAAAAGACGGCAGCGCACTTGTTCTTTCTGCGGATGAGAGTGTAGGAATTATGCTCTGCGAGGAAGATCATATCAGGCTTCAGGTTATGAAAGCAGGTCTTGCTCTTGAGGAAGCATTTGATATCGCCGATAAGCTTGACAGCATGCTTGATGCTAAGCTGAAATATGCTTTCGACGAAAGAATCGGCTATCTTACGCAATGCCCGACAAATCTCGGCACAGCGATGCGTGCTTCGGTTATGCTCCACCTGCCTGCACTCACAAGATGCGGTCAGATGAACAGACTGGCAAACACCGTTTCAAAGCTCGGTCTGACAATAAGAGGTGCATACGGCGAAGGCTCTCAGCCAAAGGGCGATATTTACCAGATAAGCAATCAGATCACTCTCGGAATAACCGAAGAAACCGCAATTGCAAATCTCAAATCGATTGTGCTTCAGCTTGTTTCTCAGGAAAGAGCCGCAGCGGCGGAAATCATTAAAAATCCGGTTGAAGAAGATAAAATTTTCCGTGCGCTCGGTGTGCTGAAAAACGCTCGTCTGCTCAGCACCGATGAATTCATGGAACTGATTTCTGTTGTCAGACTCGGAGCGGCAAGAGGCTTGATTGATATTCCGATAGAGAAAATAAACGAACTGATAGTCAGTATGCAGCCTGCAACAATCAGCGCAGGAAATGCTGATGCATCCAACGCTTCGGCAAGGGATGTAATAAGAGCAAGAACCGTAAGGGAAGCTCTTCAGTAATCTGCACTTTACATTCCGCATTTTGCATTCTGCATTTAAAAGATAGGGGGATAAAGTATGTATAGATTTACGGGCTTTACTCAGAAAGCCAATGATGCGCTCAACAGCGCAATAACATCGGCGGAAAATCTCGGTCATACCTACGTCGGCAGCGAGCATATTCTGCTCGGGCTGCTTGCGGAAAGCGGAGGCATGGCACACACCGCACTCACGGCAAAAAAGGTTACATTTAATGAAGTTGAATCCATTATAAAAAGCAGCATAGGCATCGGTTCGCCGACCGTACTCTCGCCCAATGATTTTACTCCCAGGTCAAAGAATATCATTGACACGGCAATCCTGCAGGGCAGAAGCATGGGGCATTCATACATCGGAACGGAACACATTCTGATGGGAATTATCCGTGAGGGCAGCGGAGCAGCAACGGAAATTCTCACCCGTCTCGGAGTTCAGCCTCAGGATTTGCTTGCCGACCTCACAAATGCACTCGGCAGCAGCGGACAGCCGTCTGCCTCAAAGAAGGATTCTAAAGAAAAAACGGATACTCCCACTCTCAGCCAGTTCGGCAGAGATTTGACAGTTCTTGCAATGCAAGGCAGAATCGACCCCGTTATCGGCAGACAGAACGAGATTGAAAGAGTAATCCAGATTCTCAGCAGGAGAACAAAGAATAACCCCTGCCTCATCGGTGAACCCGGTGTCGGCAAAACGGCAATCGCAGAAGGTCTTGCTTTAAAAATTGCAACGGGAGAAGTTCCCGAATTGCTTCGCAACAAAAAAATCGTTACGCTTGACCTTACGGGCATGGTCGCCGGAACGAAATACAGAGGCGACTTTGAGGAGAGAATCCGCAATGCCATTGAAGAGGTCAAAAAAGCTGGCGATATAATTCTTTTCATTGATGAGGTTCATACTCTCATCGGCGCAGGCTCAGCGGAGGGCGCTGTTGATGCGGCGAATATTCTCAAGCCTTCTCTTGCGAGAGGAGAGCTTCAGGTTATCGGTGCAACAACGCTTGAAGAATACCGAAAGCATATCGAAAAGGATGCCGCTCTCGAAAGAAGATTCCAGCCCGTCACGGTCGGTGAACCATCCGAAGAGGAAGCAATTGAAATTCTCAGAGGCATCCGTGATAAGTACGAGGCGCACCATAAGGTAAAAATCACCGACAACGCAATTGTTGCCGCAGTAAAGATGTCGTCAAGATATATCGGCGACAGATATCTGCCCGACAAGGCAATTGACCTTGTTGACGAGGCGGCATCGAGAGTAAGGCTCAAAGCGTTCACCGCTCCTCCCGACTTGAAAGCACTTGAAGCTAAGCTCAAATCGCTCAATGAGGAAATGGAATCCGCCGTTAATTCGCAGGATTTTGAAAGAGCGGCAGAAATCCGTGACGAGAAGAACAAGGTTGCCGCCGAGCTTGACAGCGAACGTCAGCTCTGGAAGGAAAAGAGCAACCGTTCAACGGGTGAAGTCGGCGAGCAGGAAATTGCCGCAATCGTTTCGCAGTGGACGGGAATCCCCGTTGTTCAGCTCACGCAGGAAGAAAGTCAGCGTCTTCTTCATATGGAGGAGGAGCTTCACGGCAGAATAGTCGGTCAGGATGAAGCGGTCAGCGCAGTTGCAAGAGCTATCAGACGCGGCAGAGCAGGTCTTAAAGACCCGAAAAGACCCACGGGATCGTTCATTTTCCTCGGTCCGACCGGTGTTGGCAAAACCGAGCTTTGCAAGACACTTGCATCCTCAATGTTCGGCGATGAAAATGCAATGATAAGGCTTGATATGTCCGAATACATGGAAAAACACACGGTTTCAAGGCTTGTCGGCTCACCTCCGGGATATGTCGGCTACGAGGAAGGCGGTCAGCTCACTGAAAAAGTACGCCGCAGACCTTATTCGGTAGTTCTTTTCGATGAAATTGAAAAAGCTCATCCCGATGTTTTTAACATGCTTCTCCAGATTCTTGAGGACGGAATTCTCACCGACTCGCAGGGCAGAAGGGTCGATTTCAAAAACTGCATCATCATTATGACATCTAATGTCGGTGCAAAAATGATTGCACACAGCGGCGCAGGTACTCTCGGCTTTGCCCCGCAAAGCAGCGAAACAACAGACGAAAAGAAAATCCGTGAAGCAGTCATGGGAGAGCTGAAAAATGTTTTCAGACCCGAATTTCTCAACAGAGTTGACGATATCATTGTTTTTCATCAGCTCGGCAAGAATGATATCAACGAAATCGCAAAAAGAATGCTCTCAACCCTTTCAAAGAGAGTCAGAGAGCTTGGCATTGAGCTTGAATTTTCATCCGAGGCGGTTGAGGCAATCGGAAAGGCGGGATTCGACCCTGTTTACGGCGCACGTCCGCTCAGAAGAGCCATTCAACAGCAGATTGAGGATAAGCTTTCCGAAGATATGCTTGAAGGCAAGCTGACACCAGGCAAAAACTATATATGCAGTTACGATAACGTATTTACATTTGAAGAGAAATAAAAGTAAGGTTGGCTTTGCGTTTGCAGAGCCAACCTCTTTTGAATAATATGTAAATTATTATAAATTTAAAATATAACTATTGTTTTTTTAACAAAAATCTGTCATAATGCAAGAGCAAACAAAATTTCACGGAGGATAAAAACTATGAAAAAAGCCATAATCGCAATATTTGCAGTTATCATCGTTGCCGCAATCGCAGTCGGCGGATATTTTATTTTTAATTCGGACGACAAAAATCCCGAAGAAATCACTCTCACCGCAATAAAGGACGATTTTGTTCTCAACGACAATCTTCTTGTTGCACTTGTCAGAAATCCCGACAGATATCAGGCTGCTCTTGCAAACGAATACGGAATGGGAGAGGCAAAGGCTGCAGAATTTTATCAGGCTCCCGAAAACTGGCTTGCTTTTGAGCAGATAATCGAAATTACCAACAACAGCGTTGAAAATATTACAATTTACGGTTTTGAGGTTGAAAACAACGGCAAAAACGGTATTTATGTTAACACCAACATCGGTGGAGAACTCGGCATCTCTCCGAATGGCACAGGACCTGCTTCATTCAGCGTTCTTTTTGAGAACGGAGATCTTTCAACTGACGAAGCAAAAGCTCTCATCGATGAGCTGAACATCAATGTTGTTTATACAAAATCTCCCGCTGAATATGACGACGGCAGCGAAAGCATTGAAGAAACAAAAACCGCAGCCATCGAAAAATCAGACGTAATCTGAGAAGGAAAATAATCAATGAGTTTTTTCAAGCGTAACACAGCTCCTTCCGGTCCGCCCGAATATCTCATTGTCGGACTCGGTAATCCCGGCAGACAGTATGAGCTGACCCGCCATAATGCAGGATTTCTTTTTGCAGACCTGCTTGCGGATAAAAACAACACAAAAATAAACAAAATTCAATTCAAGTCGGTGACCGCCTCAATCGATGTTGGCGGTCACAAGTGTCTGCTTATGAAGCCTCAGACCTTTATGAACAACAGCGGTGAGGCGGTAAAAGCGGCGGCATCTTTCTATAAAATACCGCCCGAGAAAATAATCGTTGTTTTTGACGACATATCACTGCCTTGCGGCAGGCTCCGCATCAGGCGCAAGGGCAGCGCAGGTGGCCACAACGGAATAAAAAGTATTATTTATCACATGAATTCCGATAATTTTCCGAGAGTCAAGCTCGGAGTCGGCGAAAAGCCGCACCCCGATTATGACCTTGCGGACTGGGTTCTCTCCAATTTCAAAAAAGACGAAATCCCTTCCCTGCGCGAAGCTGCCGAAAAGGCGTGCGATGCCGTTGAGCTTATCGTAAAAGGCGATACCGATAAAGCAATGAGCAGCTTCAACAGCTGATCATTTTACCATACCGCTGAGAACGTCTTCCATGCTCTTCATGCATTTGATTGCGTTCTTTCTGCATGCTCTTTTGCTGCTCTTTGTCATCATTTTTGAGCCGGCAACAGCCGCCATTGTTCCGACGGCAAGTCCGATACCCATGCCCTTGGCTATCGCCATATTTTTTGAAGATGAAAGCATCATTTTTATTTCCCTCCAATCAAATATTTTCACAAATATTTTGTCCAAACAAGGGAATAAAAATAATGTCAAAAATTTTTAAGGAAGTTATATAATGTCAGTTCTTAATATTGTTCTGGTTGAGCCTCAGATTCCCCAGAACACGGGCAACATTGCAAGAACCTGCGCTGCAACCGGAGCAAGGCTTCATCTTGTTGAGCCTATGGGCTTCAAGGTTGATAATGCAAAACTCAAAAGGGCGGGTCTTGATTATTGGCATCTGCTCGATATTACATATTATGCCAACCTTGATGAGTTCTTTGAGAAAAATAAGGAAGGCAAATTTTTTTATTTTTCAACCAAGGCAACAAAGATTTATTCCGAGGTTGAATATCCCGACAACTGCTATCTTGTTTTCGGCAAGGAAACCGCAGGGCTTCCCGAGGAATTGTTATTTAAAAACAAAGAAAGCTGTGTACGTCTGCCAATGATAAACGACAGCTCCGCAAGAAGCCTTAATCTTTCAAACTCAGTTGCAATCGGCGCATATGAAGTACTCAGACAGTGGAATTTTCCGGAGCTTTTAACACAAGGAAAGCTCACGAAATTCGACTGGGCTGAACAGGAGGGATAAAAATGAAACCCGTCAGCATGCTTTATAAAACAATCAATGCGTTTTTCACCGCACAGTCAAGACACCTGACCAAAAAGAAAACCGCTGTGCCTATTGCCGATGCGGAATTCATCTGCCCGCCGAGGGCAAAGGGGACAACCTTCTCTCTCGGCTATTCGAAAGAAAAGATTCTTCCCGACGATATTGATAAAAAGAAATATTACATAGCAGGCTACGGAGAAAACAAGCCTGCAAAGGGCGTTCTTGATGCGCCGCAAACCCATGCCGTATGGCTCGATGACCTCTCGGGCAAGGGCGGAATAGTCCTCATTTCGATTGATAATGTCGGCATGCTCAACAGCGACGTCAACATGCTCCGTGCAAAGCTTCATGACTTTGCAATGCTCAGCGGCTGCAGAAGCATTAACATCGTCAGCACCCATTCCCACGCAGGAATTGACACAATGGGAATCTGGGGTCCGCTTCCCATCAGCGGAAAAGACCCGAAATATATGGAGCTTGTGTTCTCACAGACGGTAAAAGCCGTTAAGGATGCATACGCAAGCCGAAAAAACGGCAAGCTTTATCTCGGCAGGGTTGACGTTCCCGATATGCAGGAGGATATCAGAACTCCGATTGTTTATTCAAAAACTCTTACCCGTCTCAGATTCGTTCCCGACGACGGTTCCAAGCAGACCTACATCATAAACTTTGCATCGCATTCCGAATCACTTCAGGGCTGCAACGAGCTTGTAAGCGCGGATTTTCCCTGCTATCTGAGAGAAAAGATTCTTGAAGAAACGGGTGCGGAAACACTCTACTGCGTAGGCGCAATCGGCGGCATGATAAGCATGGATATCCCCGACGAGCAGGAAATCCGAAAAAACGGAAGTGATTTTTCTCAGTCCACAAAAAGAATCGGCCATCAGCTTGCGGACTACGCTCTTTCAATCAAGGAAGAAGACGAAACGCTCCTCAATGCCAAAATAGGCTGCATAACTCAGCAGGTTTATTTCAAAGCGGAAAACACAATTCTTCTTGTTGCTGCAAAAGCGGGAATTCTTGAAGCGACGGAATACAGAATGCCCGACAAATCAGGGTTTGCAATGAAATCCGAAATCAGCTATTTTGAGATAGACAGCCTTAAAATTCTCATGCTTCCGTGCGAAATCTTTCCTGAGCTTGTTTACGGAGGCTATCTCTCAGCAGAAGAATCCGCAACCGGCAAGGGCGGCGAAATCAATCCCCTCCCCCTTCGTGAGATTGTCGGCGATGATGTTATGATAATCGGTCTTGCCAATGACGAACTCGGCTATGTTCTTCCGCCGAACGATTATCTTCTCAACGAAGAAGCTCCATATTTTGAAAACGGGCGTGACCGCCATGACCGCCGTCATTATGAAGAAACAAACTCTCTCGGTCCCGAAACCGCATCCAAAATTGCGGAAACGGTTACTAAAATTATTTCAACAGTTGAAAAATCAAAAAACATATGATATTATATAGTGTATAACACAAAGAAAGGACTTGACCTTATGAAATCAACACTTTGTTTATTCCTTGTTCTCGTAACAGTAACCCTTTGCTTCTTCGGATGCTCAAACATTCCCGACGAACCCGCAACAACCGAAACCATGGTTCAGTCATACGTTAACCCTTACGGTGCAACTGCAGCTCCTCCCGTTAACATCGACCCCACCGAGGGCGGCACAACAATCCCCGTTCAATACGTTGAAACAACAAACAATGTCGAATTCGTTCTCAGCAGCTACTACGTATATAAAAATTCAGTTGCTAAAATTACCGATGTGCAGCTTGAGGATGACGGTTTTTCACTCAACGCAGACGGCTTTGCAGATGTCGAAATGATTGCAATCGGTTCCAAAAGAGAAGGCATGAAAATCGGCTATACTGCATATGATGCAGAAGGCAATGTCGTAAGAAAGAATCACATTCTTGCATCTCTTGACGGAGTCAAGGAAGGAGAACTCTGCGAAGACAGACGCTTTGAGGTTCCCAGAGAAACAGTTAAAATTGTATTCCACAACTACGTTGAAGCATAAGTAAAAAACGCAACCGCTGTCTCACAAATGTGAAACAGCGGTTATTTTTTATTTGAATGCCTTCGGGCTGTAAAGCTCTGTTTTGAACTGCGGTCCCGTAGGTCCCCCGTTAAAGAAGGGCGGTACCCATGATTCATTTCCCCAGTAATGCACGGCAAGTCCGTCGGGGTCGGTCACATCGTAGCTGAAGCAATCTGCCCATTCCGAGCCTGCAAGCGCTCTGCTGCCTGCATCGCCATAGTCCTCCGCATCCTCGGGTATGGCAATGTGTTCAAAGGTTTCAAGCTTTCCTTCTTCCCACAAATCCCAGGGTTCGCCCTTGCTGCACGAGTCAACAAGTCTGAATATCGGACCGAGGTCGAGATATGCATGGTCACCGACATGGGGATACATTCCGTGAGAGCCTGCGGCACAGTAAATCTGGCAGTGAACGTCATCGTACATTTCAAGGTCTTCCCACGATTCTATCATTGCAAAGGTATGTGCCGGGAATGCCGCCTTGACGGGTCGCATATATTCCCTGCCGTCCTTTTCGTATGTTATGAAACGGATGGTAAAATGCTCCCAGTCACCTGCATGCGCACCTGCCATGCACCCGATAAGCCAGATATATTTACCGCTGTCAAACGGGCAATACTGAAAATATGTAATATCAACATATCCGCCTTCTTTTTCAATCCAGAAGGCGTAAGCCTCGGAATTCTCATGGTCACCGTAAAAAAGGTCGATAATCTGCCACGGATGATCCATCTTATCCTTCATGACGAGTCTGTACGCACCGTTATCGTCGGCTACTCTGTCAAAATTCTCATATACAAAATCCATCGATGCCGCTCCGTAGACCTCGCCCTCCGCCATAAAAATTCTCGGAGCATAATCAATCATTATTTTGTTTTTCTGTGCATCGTCAACATCTGTTATGTCGATTTCTTCGCTCTCAATAATACCTATCTTCATGCTCTTGATGCCTTTGATAAAGGTCAGACCGACACCGAAATCAAAGCGGAGATATGCACTCTGGCTTTGGTTGAGAATGTATTCCGTTCCTTTAAAATTTTCTTCACTGTAAGCAAAAACGGTATATTCCTCCGGAATCAGAATGCTCTTTGAACGGAAATCAACCTCGGGATATTCGCCGATGCCGAAATCCTTGATTTCGCCCTCATAATCCTTTTTGGAACAAAGGCTGACAGTTTTATCGCTCTGCTGCTGAAGCGCCGTGTCGAAGCTGAGCGCCGATGCACCAATGCAAAAAACCGTAACTGCACACATAAAAACGGTAAATGCCGATAAAATCTTCAACAACTTATTCATTTTTTATTCTCCTGTTTATTTTTACATTCCCCTGCGTCTGACACAGTTTTCAAGGCTTATCGCATCATAAACACCGTTGTCAAACAATTCACAAACGCCTTGATACTCCTCAAGAGAGAGAGTTTCGAGGGTTTTATTTTCTCTTATGCAAAGAGCAACAAGCTCACCCGTTGCCTTGTATGCATCTCTGAAAGGAAGTCCCTTTGAAACAAGATAGTCGGCGCAGTCGGTAGCATTGATGAAGCCGCCAGCTGCCGCTTTTCTCATATTTTCAGGGATAGCCTTCATCGTCTGAATCATAGGCTCGAGAGTGATAAGACAGATTTTGACGGTATCAAACGCATCGAAAATCGCATCCTTATCCTCCTGCATATCCTTATTATATGCAAGAGGCAGACCCTTCATAACGGTGAGGAGTGTCATAAGGTCGCCGAAAACTCTGCCGCTCTTGCCTCTTACAAGCTCAGCGATATCGGGATTCTTCTTTTGCGGCATAATGCTTGAACCGGTCGAGAAAGCATCGTCAAGCTCAACAAACTTGAATTCCCATGAACACCACAGAATGATTTCCTCGCAGAGCCTTGAAAGATGCACCATGCAGATTGAAAGTGCGCTCGCAAGCTCGATGCAGAAATCTCTGTCGGCAACGCCGTCGAGAGTACTCTTTGTAAATGAATCAAATCCGAGGAATTCAGCTGTCATCGCTCTGTCGATGGGATAAGTTGTGCCTGCAAGAGCGCCGCTGCCGAGCGGAGAAGAATTCATTCTCTTTCTCGCATCCTCGATTCTGCCGAGGTCACGGGTGAGCATTTCCGTGTATGCGGTAAGATGAGCCTTGAAGGTTATGGGCTGCGCGCGCTGAAGATGGGTGTAGCCGGGCATGATTGCATCGGCATATTCATCTCCCTTTTCTTCAAGCGCCTTTATGAGATTTTTTACAAGCACAAGAGTTTCGTCGCACTGCTCACGAAGATAGAGCCTTACATCAAGCGCAACCTGGTCGTTACGGCTTCTGCCGGTGTGAAGGCGTTTGCCTGCAGAGCCGATTCTTTCGGTGAGGGTCTGCTCGATGAATGTGTGGATATCCTCAGCGTTGGGGTCGATAAGAAGCTCGCCCGATGAAATCTCATGCCTGATTTTTGCAAGCTCGGAGCAAATCAGCGCACCGTCATCCTGTGAGATGATACCCTTTGCGGCAAGCATGGTTGCATGAGCGATGCTGCCTTCAATATCCCAATAATACATTTTTGAGTCGGTTGCGATGGATGAGTTGAAATCGTTGGTTTTTTTATCCGCTTCCTTTGAAAAACGGCCTGCCCAGAGTTTCATTTTTTTAACCTCCTTATACGGGAAAAAGAGCCGCCACTTTTTGACGGCTCTTATTATGTTTTTATTTATTTGCGTTGCGCTCTGCTTCGAGAATAGCCTTAACCTTGATGGGAAGACCGAAGAGGTTGATGAAGCCTGCAGAATCCTTCTGGTCGTAAACTTCGTCTGCATCAAATGTTGCGAAGTCTTCGCTGTAAAGGGTATAGGGTGAGGTTACGCCAGCGTTGATGATGTTGCCCTTATAAAGCTTGAGCTTGACATCGCCTGTAACTGTTTCCTGAGTCTTGTCAACGAATGCTGCAAGTGACTCGCGCAGAGGAGTAAACCACTGACCGAAGTAAACAAGCTCTGCATACTTGTGAGCGATGATTTCTTTGTAGTGCATTGTGTCTCTGTCGAGGCAGAGAGTTTCAAGAATATCGTGAGCCTTGAAGAGGATTGAACCTGCGGGATTCTCATAAACACCTCTTGACTTCATACCGACAAGACGGTTTTCAACGATATCGTTGAGGCCGATGCCGTTCTTGCCGCCGATTTCGTTGAGGTAAGTAATAAGCTCAACGCCGCCCATTTCCTTGCCGTTGACAGCGGTGGGAACACCCTTTTCGAAGTGGATGGTGATGTATGTGGGTTCATCGGGAGCCATTTCGGGTGAAACACCCATCTCAAGGAAGCCGGGCTTGTTATACTGGGGCTCATTTGCGGGATCTTCAAGGTCAAGACCTTCGTGTGAAAGATGCCAGAGGTTCTTATCCTTTGAATAGTTGGTTTCTCTGTTTATCTTAAGAGGAATGTTGTGTGCCTCTGCGTATTCGATTTCTTCTTCTCTTGACTTTATGTCCCAGATTCTCCAGGGAGCGATGATTTCCATTTCGGGAGCGAAAGCCTTGATTGTAAGCTCGAATCTTACCTGGTCGTTACCCTTACCTGTGCAACCGTGGCAGATAGCGTCTGCACCTTCAGCCTTTGCGATTTCAACGATTCTCTTTGCGATGATGGGACGTGCAAAGGATGTGCCGAGGAGATATTCCTTCTCGTAAACTGCGCCAGCCTTGAGGGTGGGGAAAATGTAATCGCTTACGAATTCATCCTGAAGGTTTTCAATGTAGAGCTTTGATGCGCCTGTCTTGATAGCCTTTTCTTCGAGACCGTCAAGCTCTGTGCCCTGACCTACATCGCCCGAAACAGCGATAACTTCGCAATTATTGTAGTTTTCTTTGAGCCAGGGAATGATGATTGATGTATCAAGACCGCCTGAATAAGCGAGAACAACTTTTTTGATTTCTTTCATGGTGATTTCTCCGTTCGTTTTATTTTATGCATTAATTATACATCTAATATTCAAAAAATCAAGTTGTTTTTGAATATTTATGCAAATTTGTCGTATTTAACAAAAATTCGCCGAAAATCGCTCGTTAACCAAGCAAAAGACCGACTTTTTTCTTGGCTTTGGTGAGAGTTCTGCTTGCAATGCGTGCCGCTTTCTCTGCACCTGCGTTCGCTGTATCGAGAAGATACTGCTTATCCGCCATAAGACGCTTGTATTCTTCCTGGACGGGACGAAGCTCTTCGATAACGGCTTCCGCAACCTTCACCTTGAAATCGCCGTAGCCCTTACCTTCAAATTCTTTTTCGATTGCAGCAAAATCAAGACCCGTGCAGCACGAATAAATAGCCATAAGATTGTTGATGCCGTCTTTGCCGTCCGCATAACGTACACAAGCCTCGCTGTCGGTAACCGCCGACTTGAATTTCTTGAGAATTGCCTCGGGAGTATCAAGAAGCGAAACGGAAGCCTTGGGATTGGGGTCGCTCTTTGACATCTTCTGGGTGGGGTCCTGAAGGCTCATGACTCTTGCACCAACCTTGCCGATAAAAGGCTCGGGAAGCGTGAAGGTATTGCCTCTGAGTGAATTGAAACGGGTTGCAACATCACGGGCAAGCTCGAGATGCTGCTTCTGGTCCGCACCGATGGGAACAAAATTCGCCTGATAAAGCAGGATATCTGCCGCCATGAGAACGGGATATGCAAACAGACCGACGTTGACATTATCTGCATGCTTCTGCGATTTTTCTTTGAACTGGGTCATTCTTGAAGCCTCTCCGAACTGGGTGTAGCAGTCAAGAATCCATGCAAGCTCTGCGTGTGCGGCAACCTGACTCTGAATGAAAACAATGCTCTTTTCGGGGTCGAGACCGATTGAAAGAAGGATTGCATACATTTCGAGAATCTGCTGACGGAGCTTTGCAGGCTCGGGGTGGATTGTGAGAGCATGGAGGTCTGCAACGGCATAAAGGCAGTTGTAGTCATCGCTCATCGCCTTCCAGTTTTTGAGTGCGCCGAGATAGTTTCCCAAGGTCGGAATTGACGTTGGCTGAATCATGCTCAAAACTATAGGCTTTTTTTCGGGAGCTGTATTTTCCATAATGTTTTACCTCATAATATTAAAGTGAACGTGCAACCTCACCGAGAATCTTAACGCCCTTGACGATGCCTTCATCGGAGGGAGTTGAGAAATTCATGCGGATAAAGCTGCATTCTTTGTCGCCGTCAACCATCATTGCGTTGCCGGGAACAACGGATACGCCTGCGGCACTTGCCTTCTTGACAAAATCGAGCATGTCGATACCGTCGTTGAGCTTTGCCCAAACGAAAAGACCGCCCTCGGGTCTGTGATATGTAAGGAAGTCGCCGAGTTCGGCATCAACACAGTCGCAGAGGAGATTGAGCTTACGCTTGTAGATCTCACGGATTTTGTTGATGTGTCCTTCAAAATCGCACTCGGTAAGCCACTTATAAACCACGAGCTGTGACACAAGCGGAGTGTGAACATCCTGAGTCTGCTTTGCAACAGTCAGCTTTGCGATAACCGCCTTCGGTGCAAGAACATAGCCGACTCTGATGCCGGGGGCAACAATCTTTGAGAACGAGCCGGAGTAAACAACGATTCCGTCTTCATCAAAGCTCTTGATTGCGGGTACATCCTCACCCGAAACACGAAGGTCGCCGTAGGGATTATCCTCGAGTACAAGCACTCCGTATTTCTTCGCAAGCTCATAGACAGCCTTTCTCTTTTCAAGCGACATGGTTGCGCCTGCGGGATTCTGGAAATTGGGGATTGTATAAATAAACTTGACGTTTTCTTCCGTCTTGAGTTTTTCTTCGAGAGCCTCAATGTTGATTCCGTCGCTGTCGATGGGAACACCGACAAGATTTGCACCATAGCTTCTGAAGCAGTTGAGCGCTCCGATAAACGAAGGTTCTTCGCAGAGAACGGTATCGCCGTAGTTGATGAAGCACTGGCTCATAAGGCTCATAACCTGCTGAGCGCCGCTGACAACGATGAGTCCGTCATCATCCGTACCGACTCCGTATCTTGACTTGCAAAGCTTTATAAGCTCTTCAACAAGAGGTCCGTAGCCCTCGCTGATGCCGTACTGAAGGGCAAGAACAGGATCCTGCTCAAAAACCTCACCGACAAGCTTTTTTATATCGTCAACAGGGAAAGCATCGGGTGCAGGGTTGCCCGCAGCAAGGGGAATTGTATCGCCTGAGCTTTTGAGGATTTCTCTGATAATTGAAGGCTTGAGCGATGCAACGCCTTTTGCAAATTTGTAATCCATTATATTTTCAGTCCTTTCGGGATAAATGCATATCTATTTTTAATAATATTAAAGTATAACACATAATACTTAAAAAGTAAACAAAAAATATTGAATGATTATTCTCATTATGCTATAATTTTTCAGGTGATATTATGAATTCAAAATATAAAGCCGTCTTTTTTGACTTCGACGGCACAATAGCCGACACGGGCGACGGGATTTTTCACTCCGTAAAGTATGCGATAAAAGAATTGGGATTTCCGCCGATAAGCGATGAGAGTCTGCACACATTCATCGGTCCGCCCGTATTTGATTCATTCAAAAGAGAGCTTAATATGGATGAAGAACAATCCGCCTTTGCAGTCATGAAATACCGTGAGGAATACAGCCGCGAGGGCATATTCCGCTTCACGCTCTATGACGGAATCGAGAGTCTTCTGCGCGAACTCAAAGCAAATGAAATTCAGGTTGCCATTGCAAGTTCAAAGCCATACAATTTTGTTTTGAGAATCATTGATTATCTCAACTTCGGCGAGCTTGTCGACTTCATCTCCTGCCCTCTGAGTGACAAGGCGCATGAAAGCAAGGTTATACTTGTCAGCAGATGCGTTGAGCATTTCGAAATCGAAAAGAACGAGGCTCTTATGGTCGGTGACAGATATTTTGACATTGACGGCGCAAACGGCGCAGGCATTGAAAGCATCGGCGTCACCTTCGGCTACGGCACAGAAAAAGAACTGAGCAATGCAGGTGCAACCCACATTGCTCAGAATGTTGATGATATCAAAAAGTTTATTTTTTCTTGACCGCTTTTTTAGCAACAACTGCGTAAAGCACATAAAACAGCACAAAGCTGATTAACATTATCATGGGAATAAATATGCTTCCGTCCCTTATCAGTCCGAGGATTGATGAGGGATTTTTCATTTGAGAATAGGGCAGAGAGAGGATATTGCTATCACCCGTGCAGAAATATCCGAACGCCGTCACGGCAAAATAAACGGGTATCGCTTTAAGACAGAAATCCTCTGTCCTGAGTGCGAAAAGATTTGGAAGCTCTCTTTTAATAATATTCTTATTGGCGATTGATGCGGTAAAAATCAGACCGATAACACAGAATATGCCGATGAAAACATAGGTGAGAATATCTTCATTATCAAACCATCCCTTATAGACAACCCACTCTGCAATCCTCATCCCGAACGGTCTTGCAACGGTCACTACGAAGGTTGCAAGCAAAGTTACAACAGCGCTGTAAGCCGCATAAAGCTTAGCGTTTTTGAAAGGCATTTTGTATTCAAACCAGCCTTCGCCGCCCGTAACTTTTTTTGGCAGGCAGACAAGAAGAAGCATAATGCCAAACCCGAGGAAGAAGCCGGTCAGATACTCCCAAAGCGACCAGTTGCCGCCCTCAAGGAAGCCGGGAAGATTCTTGAGTCTGAAGAATCCTCTGTCGGAATCAAGCACCATAACAACGTCGGCGAGAGTTATCGAAACGGAGCAGATAGCATTGATTGCAAACGAAATAAAAGCCGTAACCTTATCTTTTTTTGCAATTAGAGTTGCAAGCGAAAGAACGAGCGCACCTGCCGAATATGAAATAATTCTTACTGTCGCATAATAATTTCTGCCGTAGGGAATCTTCTTAAACCACGCTTCCGAGCCGAGATTTTTGATGAACGCCATCATGGGCGAATAATCATAGCCTCTGTCGGCAAGACCGTCTTTGAAAAGCTCGACCGCATCGGAGTTGACGATGGGTGCGATGTAGTGGGCAACGGTGAATTCAAAGGCATAAACAACAACATAGAAAACGGCAATGAGCGTTATGTAGTGCCAAATCTTATATTCTTTTTTTGAGAAAAGTGAGCCGATGAACATAGCATATAGCGGCATCCAGCCGAAGCCGAGAAGAAGCATCGCAATCATACCCGACCACGGACTGATTTCAGCAATTGCGGCGGCTTCTTCGCCCGTAAACGGTGCGGTACTGCCGAGATATCCGCCCATCTGGGAGTTGAGAGTACCCCATCCGCCGTTGGTGATTCCGAGAAGGATAACGGCAATCGGAAGCGCTTCGAGGGTCATTTTTCTGCGGTTGCCGAAAAAGGCGAAAATTACGAGAGTGAGCATTACTCCGACTGCAAACATTCCCCACATTGAGCCCCAACCGTGGGTACCTCTGACACGCCACATAAAACCTGTCATTATCGCTGTCATCAGCACGAGAACAGTTTTGAGAGCAGGGGTAAGACGTCTTGCGTTGAGAAAATCAAGATTATCTTTGTTAAGCATCATATTCCATCATTTCCTTTCCGTCAAAATCTTTCCATATGAATTTTCCGTCTTCAAGAATCACATAACCGTGCCACGAATTCTCTTTGGGAATTGAAACCGAACCGGGGTTGAGGTAAACATAAGTTTCGTGCTGTTCGCACTTTGGTACGTGAGTGTGACCGTGAAGAAGAATATCTCCGTTCTGAAGAGGAGGAAGATTGTTTTCGTTGAAGTTATGACCGTGTGTCACATAAACAAGCTTATCCCCTGCGGTAAGAATTGCGTAATCCGCAAGAATCGGGAAATCAAGCACCATCTGGTCAACCTCGGTGTCGCAGTTGCCTCTGACACAAAAAATTTCGTTCTTCATTGCATTGAGAATTTCAATCACTTTTTTCGGTGCATAGCCCTCGGGAAGGTCATTTCTCGGACCGTGATAAAGGATATCGCCGAGAAGAACAAGCCTGTCTGCATTTTCATTTTTATATGCTTCAATCAGCTTTTTGCAATAAAATTCCGAGCCGTGAATATCAGACGCAATCAGATATTTCATTTTATCATCTCCTATGTGAAGATTATAATATAACAAAACCCGAAAAGCAACGCCTTTCGGGTCATATTATCAATTATTTTCCTTGAATTTGTTGAGGAAATGCTTTGTTCTCTCGTTCTGAGGATTGTTGATAACCCGGTCGGGAGTACCCTGCTCGGCAATAATTCCGCCATCCATAAAAATGACCTTATCCGAAACATCTCTTGCAAATGCCATTTCGTGAGTAACGATAACCATTGTGCATCCCGAATCCTTAAGTCCCTTGATAACGTTAAGAACTTCCATCGTCAGCTCGGGGTCGAGCGCCGAAGTAGGTTCATCAAAGAAAAGAATTTTGGGATTGAGTGCAAGCGCACGGGCAATTGCAACTCTCTGCTGCTGACCGCCCGAAAGCTGGCAGGGATAAAAATCAACCTTCTCCTCAAGTCCGACCTTGCGGATTAATTCAATCGCGTTTTTCTTTATCTCTTCCTCACTGCCCTTTTTGAGAAGAGTGGGCGCAAGGGTGAGGTTTTGAAGAACGGTATACTGGGGAAATAGATTAAAATTCTGGAACACAAGACCGAAATTCAGCCTGCTTTCTCTTATCTTTTCATCGGTCAGATATGATTTATCACTGCCGTCAAAAACAACCTCGTTATCAACAACAATCCTGCCGTTATCGGCAATTTCAAGGAAGTTCAGACATCTGAGAAGTGTCGTTTTACCACTGCCCGATGAGCCTATGATTGAAAGAACCTCGCCTTTCTCGAGAGTAAAGCTTATATCCTTCAGAACCTCGGTTTTTCCAAAGCTTTTTTTTATGTTACTGACTTCTAATATCGACATAATTCAACTCCTGAAATAGCTCAGCTTCTTTTCAGCCTTGTTGAGAACAATAGTAAGAATACCGACAAAAACAAGATAGAAAACACCCGTAAAGAACAGCGGCCATATCATCGCCTTTGTTGCAGCAAGCTCTTTTGCGTTCTTGATGATTTCGCAAACCATGATGCAGTTGGAAAGGGCTGTATCTTTTATGAGAGTTATAATCTCGTTTGACATAGGCGGAACAATGCGCTGAACAACCTGCTTGAGAATAATTTTTCTGAATATCTGCGATTTGGTCAGACCGAGAACATAGCCTGCTTCATACTGACCCTTGGAAATGCTTTCGATGCCGCCTCTGTAAATTTCGGAAAAATAGCAGGCATAATTGAGTGTGAACGCAATGAGAACTGCAGTTATTCTGCCTGCGTCGGAAATACCGTATTCAATAAACATAAAGCGGTCGATTTTTCCGAAAAGCTGGTAATCGAAAAGCAGACCGGGAACATAGTAGATAATGAATATCTGAAGCATCAGCGGAATGCCTCTGACAATCCAGACAACCACCTTTGAAATTGATTTGACTATTTTGAAACGGCTCATTGAACAAAACGCTATAGGCAAACCAAGCGGTGCGCCGCAAAGCAGCGTCACCGCAAAGATAAGCAAAGATATTTTAAAGCCGTCGAACAAAAAAGCCGTGACTTCTAAAAAGGACATATTAAAACTCCGATTATTATATCTTTAAATTATTTCTGGTCTGAGAAATCTGTGATAGCTGTGTTGGAAACGCCGTACTTTTCTGCAAGAGCAGCGATTGTGCCGTCTGCTGCGAGTGCTTCGAGCTGTGCGTTAACGTTTGCTGTAAGTTCGCTTCCCTTCTTGAAGCCGATTGCGTAGAACTCAACATCACTTGAAAGATCCTCTACAATTGCAAGGTCTGCATAGTCGCCCTTGCCAACATAGCTCTTTGCAAGCTGTGCGTCAACAACTGCGAAATCCGCTGTACCTGCACTGATTTCTGTGAGGCATTCTGTCTGCTTGATGAAGCCCTTGAATGCTGTGCCTTCGAATTCCTTTGCATAAGCTTCGCCTGCTGAGCCGCTCTCTGCAACGCCGAATTTGCCGTTAAGGTCTGCAGCTGTTGCGATACCTGAGTCAGCCTTGACAACAACTACCTGGCGGTTTTCCATGTAATTGTAGGAGAAATCAACCTTTTCAGAACGCATAACACCGTCATCATCAGCGGTATTGGCTGTGAAGCCGTTCCACACGCAGTCGATTGTGCCTGAATCAAGGTCTGTGTACTTGCTGCTCCATTCGATTTCCTGGAAGATAACCTTGTAGCCGAGGTTGCCGAAAACTCCTTCTGCAAGCTCTGTATCGAAGCCGATAAGCTTGCCGTTTTCGTCAAGATAGTTCATGGGTTCGTAGATTGTGTAACCGACAACAACTGTCTTTACTTCTTCAGTAGCTTCTTCAGTAGCCTCTGCAGTACCGTCAGCTTCGTTGACGGGAGCGGTTGTTGTTTCGCCGTCTGTGTTGCCGCCGCAAGCTGCAAATGAGAACATCATAAGCATTGCAAGAACCAAAGCAAATATCTTTTTCATATGTATTAACTCCTTTTCGCCGTTATTCGGCTGTTTATTGTAGTATTACATTATCACAGTAAAGCGATTTTGTCAATGATTATTTACATATTCGAAATCATTCGTAAAGCAAAAGACGGGACAAATCATGGTTCGTCCCGTTCGTTCTGCATTCTGCGTTTAATTTGTATCCATTCTGCTGTTATACAGCTCAGCATAAAAACCGTCTTTTTTCAGCAATTCGGCATGATTCCCCTGCTCAACGATTTTTCCGTCTTTCATGACAAGAATAACATCTGCATTTTTAATGGTTGAAAGTCTGTGAGCAACAATAAAACTCGTTCTGCCCTGCATCATTGCCGAAAACGCTTTTTGAATGCGGATTTCCGTTCTTGTGTCAATGGATGAGGTTGCCTCATCGAGAATCAGCATTGGCGGCAGGCAGAGCATAACTCTCGTTATGCAAAGAAGCTGCTTCTGACCCTGCGAAAGACCGGATGCTTCGTCGGAAATAACCGTATCATATCCCTTGGGCAGGCGTTTTATGAAGCTGTGTGCATGAGCGGCTTTTGCGGCGGCAATGATTTCTTCATCCGTCGCATCAGGCTTACCCATTGCGATGTTTTCTCTGACAGTCCCCTCTTTGAGCCACGTATCCTGAAGCACCATGCCGTAGCTCTTGCGGAGAGATTCGCGTGTTGCGGAATTGATATCGATTCCGTTAACGCTGATTTTTCCTTCGTCAACATCATAAAAACGCATGAGAAGGTTGACAAGTGTTGTTTTTCCGCATCCCGTAGGACCGACTATCGCAACTCTGTTGCCGCTTTCGACGGAAAGATTGAGGTTTTTGATAAGCTCTTTGTCCTTTGAGTATGAAAATGCGACGTTTTCCATTTCTACTCTGCCGTCAACGTCCGCAAACACCGCCGCATTATCCGCATCGGGAGTCTGTGAGGGCTGCTCGATAAGCTCAAAAAGTCTTTCAGCGCAGGCGAGAGCATTCTGCAATTCTGCGATAACACCCGAAATTTCGTTAAAAGGCTTTGTGTACTGATTTGCATAGCTGAGGAAGCACGAAAGTCCGCCGACAGTTATCGAACCGCCGACCGCCGCAATCGCACCCGCCAGACCGACAGCGGCATAAACCATGCTGTTGACAAATCTTGTTGACGGATTGGTCAGCGACGAAAAGAAAATTGCTTTCAGTGAATATTTCTGATACCTTTCGTTGATTTCGTCGAATTCTTCAAGAGTTTTTTCTTCTCTCGAAAATGCATCGACGATTTTTTTATTGCCTATCATTTCCTCCGTAAACGCAGTCTGCTCGCCCCTTGTTTTTGCCTGCATCATAAACATCGAATGAGTCCTTTTTGCAATAAAACGGGCAACAAACAGCGAAAGCGGAGTGAGGATAACAACAACAAGGGAAATTCTGAAGTTAATCGAAATCATAAATCCGAGAGTGCCGAGAATGGTGACAATTCCCGTGAAAAGCTGGGTGAAGCCCATGAGAAGTCCGTCCGCAAACTGGTCTGCATCGGAGATGATTCGGCTGACTGTATCGCCCGAAGGTTTTGAGTCTATATAGCTCAGCGGAAGGCTCTGGATTTTCTCCATCGCCGCATTTCTGATATCACGTACAACTCTGAAAGTTATTCTGTTGTTGAGGGTGTTCATTATCCACTGCGCGGCGGCGGTAAGGATTGCAAGCACGCCGATTGCAATGAGATTCGGCATCATTCCTTCAAAATCAACCGCACCCTTGCCGATTGCAAGGTCAATCGCCCTGCCTGCAAGCACGGGGATATAAAGAGTCATCGCAACGCTGACAGCGGCAAGAATTATTGAAAAGAAAAGATGGATTTTATATCTGCCGACATAGAAAAGTATCTTTTTGAGAGTACCTTTGCTCAGTTTCTTTTTCATGATGCACTCTCCTCCTCATCAAACTGCGAGAGATGAATTTCTCTGTAAACAGCATTATTTTTAAGGAGTTCTTCGTGAGTGCCGACGGATGCAACACCGTCGTCAAGAACGATGATTTTATCCGCATGCATAATGGAAGATGTTCTCTGTGACACGATGAAAACAGCAGTATCGCCCTGATTTGCAGCGATTGCCCTGCGCATTGCGGCATCTGTTGCGTAGTCAAGCGCGCTTGAGCTGTCATCAAGAATGAGTATATCTGCTTTCTTTATAATCGCCCTTGCAACGGTAAGCCGCTGACGCTGACCGCCCGAGAAATTGTGTCCGCCCTGCTCAACGGCAGCATCGAGTCCGCCGTCCTTCTGCATAACAAAATCTTTTGCCTGAGCGATTTCAAGAGCTTTCATTATATCTTCATCGGTTGCATCCGGATTACCCCAGAGCATATTTTTTCTGACTGTGCCTTTGAAAAGCACCGCCTTCTGCGGCACGACGGAAACAGCCGCGCGCAATTCCTCAAGCGGAATATCGTTGACATCCTTGCCTCCGACAAGAACACTTCCCTTTGTTGCTTTGTAAAAAGCAGGGATAAGATTGACCAGCGTTGTTTTGCCCGAGCCGGTTGAGCCGATGATACCGACGGTTTCGCCTCTTTTGACGGTGAAGCTGATATTCTCAAACGAGGCATCACCTGCCCCGTCATATGTAAACGAAACATTGCGGAATTCAACGATGTTTTCGCTTTCCGCACCGATTTTTTCCGTTCCGTTATCTTCATCCGCAGGGATATCAAGCACGGCGCTGATTCTGCCTGCGCAGGCAACGGATTTTGTGATGCTTATGATAAGGCTTGCGAATTTGACAAGCTCAACAAGAATCTGCGACATATAGTTATAGAGCGCAACAACCGCACCCTGAGTAATCACACCTGCATCAACTCTGATCGCGCCTGCATAAATCAGCACGGCAATGCCGATATTGACAATAACGCAGGTCACCGGATTCATAAGAGCCGAAATTCTGCCCGTATATTCCTGAATAACGGTCAGGGCATCGTTGCGCTCCTTAAATTCTTCAATCTGTTCATCTTCTTTGCAGAATGCTCTGATAACTCTCGCTCCCGTAAGGCTTTCCCTTGCGGTTGAGAGAACTTTATCGAGTGCAAAACGCACTTTTTTATAAAGCGGAATGCAGAAAAGCATAATTCCGAAAACAACAACCGAAAGAGCGGGAATAACAACCGCAAAGGTAATCGCCGCCTTGCTGTCAACCGTAAACGCCATTATCATCGCACCCACAACGACAAACGGTGAACGCAGAAGAAGACGCAGAGTGAGGTTTAGTCCGTTCTGAACGCTGTCCATATCGCCCGTCATGCGCGTTATGAGGGTTGATGTGCCTTGCGAATCAAGCTGTGTATAAGAAAATCTTCCGATATGTTCAAAAACGGCATGCTTCAGTCTTTTTACGAAGCTGACCGACGCCTTTGCAGCAAAGTATTGCGCCGTTACGGAAAAGGCAAGTCCGACCGCCCCTAAAAGAACGAGGAGCAAGCACATTTTTATTATGTAATTTTTATCGGCAGAAGCAATGCCCGTATCTATTACCGCCGCAACGACAAGAGGAACAAAAAGCTCCAGTATCGCCTCGAACATTTTGAACAGCGGCGCAAGCACGCATTGCAGTCTGCTGCCTTTAAGATAGACAAGTAGTTTTTTCATTTATAAATACCTCTGGAATATCTTGGATGTTACACAAAGTATAACACATCACTCTTTTTTTGTGAATAGAGATAATCAATAAATTTTATTTGTTAAAATTTCTCTTTTTTCGCATTTGGAAATAACAAAAGCTTGATATATGATAAAATTACCATGAATTTGAATTCAAAAGGAGGATTCCCCCTATGAAAGCAATAAAAGAAACTCATTTCGGTATAGCAAGAAAAATCGTTGCCAACATGACAACCGAGAGCTGGGAAACAATCCCCCACAGCTCTTTTATCTACGAACCCGAAGTCACAAAGTTCCTTGAAGTTCTTAAGAAGCTCAACGAATCGGGCAAATTCCCCACCAAAATCACCATCAACACCATCATGCTCAAGGCTTTTGCAGAAGCTTTCAAAGCAGCTCCCCAGCTCAATGCCCACATCGAATTCAACCGCAAGCTCGTCAGAGGCAAGGTTACACAGTGGGATGAAATCCATACGGGCATGACATGGCTCCTCCCCAACGGTGAAATGATGACAATCAACCTTCACGATATCGGCAACAAGAGCCTTGTTGAGCTCACAGAGCATGTTGCAGACACATCGAGAAGAATCAACAACACCAATTTCACCGAGGTTATGTTTGAGGTATCCTTCAACGACACAATTGAAAAGCTCAAGAAGGGCAAGATCATGAAGGCTGTCTACCGCCTTGTGGGTGCAAAGACAGGCAAGCATAAGATAAAGACTCTTTCGGGCAAGGCTAAGAAGGATTATTATTCAATCCCCGAAACCGACAGACTCACTCCCAAGGATATCAAGCAGGGTACCGTTACAATTTCAAACGTTGGTCCCCTTATCAGAGGTGTCAACGGCAGAGTTGCCCTTCTTTCAATCATTCCTCCTCAGGTATTCGTTTGCTGCTACGGCTCGGTTATGAAAAAGCCCGTTGTTAAGCAGGACGAAAACGGCAACGATATCATCGTTGTGGGCAACGAACTTCCCATCGACCTTTGCTTTGACCACAGAGCAGTTGACTTCGGCGACGTTGTTCCCTTCATCAACAGACTCGAGGATATCTTCAAGAATCCCGAGCAGATGTTTGAGTGGTAAAAAAGCACAAAGCGGTTTGCATCAACAGATGCAAGCCGCTTTTCAGTTATGTTATTATTGACAACTCCGCTCATTAAAAGTAAAATTAAAAATGTAATTTTTCTCCGAAAGGAGCGCTTGCCATGAACAGTAAATCTTTTCGCAACATATATTACCAGCCCGGTGAAAAACCCGTTTTCTGCTACAGAAGCGGACTTGCCGTGCGTGAGGAAACTCTTATGAACGGAGTCCTTGTTTCATCGGGTCACAATGCCGCAGGCTATCCCTTAAATGTGCTTTGCGGATTTCCGTCAAGGCTGAACATAAGAGATTTCGCTGAACCCTCGGCGTTCAATATTGAGCTTGACGGTCAGAGCATTGATTATCGCCTTGAATTTGTTGATTTTGAAACAGTCGAAAACGAATGCTCGACAGAAAGCATTCTCACTCTCAGAAGCACGGTAAAACCCGTCACTCTGAAAATCCGCACCGTTCTTGACGGTACGCAGATGTTCACAAGATATATTGAAATTATCAACAACTCCGAAAAAAGCATGTGTCTGAGCCGTCTTTCGATTCTCAGCGGCGGAATTGAAGCGTTTGAGCGCAGAGGATTTACCGACTGCAACAACATCAATGAAATATATTCCGTAGGATATTTTACGAATGACCAATGGGCAAGAGAAGGAGAATTTTCATGGCGCAAGCTTCAGCCCGATAACCTTTGCGTTGACACCCGTTTCGGGCGTGACCGCTTCAGACATCCGATAATCTTCATCCGCAATAACGTCACGGGAACAATTTACACCTGCCAGACAGGCTGGAGCGGCGGCTGCAGATTTTCGGTTGACTATAACGCAACCGAGGAAAGGAGCTTTTCAACGCTTGCTTTCAAAGCGGAAATCACCTCTCACAAACCGATAGCCGTTATCCGTGCAGGTGAAACCTTTGTCACTCCCGAGGTTCATTTCGGAATTATCTGCGGAGGTCTTGATGAGGCAGTCAACGATATGCATGCTCACATAAGAAAATCTGTTCTCAATATGCCCGAAGCCGACCCGAGTGCCTGCCTCGTCGGTGCGGGAATGGGTGCGGAACACAGCATGAATGTTGAAGATTCAAAAGACTTCATGCGCCAGTTTGCATCGCTCGGTGCAGAGGTTTTCATTATCGACGCAGGATGGGAATGTCCTCCCGACAAACAGACCGAGTGGGGAACTTTTAACGGAATCAACCTTCCCGATCCCAACCGTTATCCCAACGGACTCAGCGAGCTTTCGGATTACTGTCACTCTCTCGGAATGAAGTTCGGACTCTGGGTTGATATTGAAAACGTCGGAAAATTCTCCGCAGTAAACTCCGAAAAACCTGATTGGAGAGGCTCAGATATTTTTGGCAGCCGCAGTAAAAACTATCTCGACATGAGCAGACCCGAGGCTGCAGAATGGGCTGAGGCTGAGCTTGCAAGAATCATAACCGAATATAAGCTTGACCTGCTACGTGTTGACCACAACGTTTCTTTCAGAGATTATTTTGCAATCCGCAATACGGAGGACGGTATTCCCGAATGCGTTTCAGTCCGTCATATAAATGCAGTATATAAAATGTATAAAAATCTGAAAAAACGGTTCCCGAATGTCATTTTTGAAAACTGCGCGGGCGGAGGAGCAAGAACCGACCTCGGCATGATGAAAAATTTCAATCACACCTGGGTATCCGACTGTCAGAGAGCGCCGCACTCGGTTATGATAACAAACGGCATGACTCTCGCTCTGCCACCCGAAAGAGTCGACCGTCTTTTTGCCGGCATGGGATGCCACGAATTCTGCTCGCTTGATGTTCAGATGCGCAACACCATGCTTACTCACATGACACTCAATGTCATTGCGCCCGTCGGTGCGGAATTGAATTCTCAGCAGACTGATTTTGTCCGCCACAGCGTTGATGTTTATAAAAATTTCATCAGAAAATTTCTTCCCGGGGCAAAAATATACCATCATACCCCCGAAACCGCAAAGGATATAGCAAACGGCTGCGTGCTTGAAATTGCATCGCCGGACTGCCAAAAGGGAGCAATCGGAGTTTTTGCTCTTACATGCAGCAGCAAAACGGATTTCACCGTTATTCCCAAGGGAATTGATGCGGGAATGAACTACAGAATTACTCTCGACAACAGCGGCGCAACATTCACAATAAGCGGTTACGACCTGATGATAAACGGACTGAAAATCAGCATTCCGTCATCTCTTTCGTCGGAATTGATACTTTTTGAAAAGATTTAGTTCTTTACAATTTGTTCATAATATGCTAAAGTTATTATGACAAAAAATCAGGAGGTTGAAATTATGTCAAAGAAAAAATTCGATATCGGCGAAGGCATCTATGATGCAAAACAGCTTGGATATCCCAAAATGGCTGTGCTTGGCATTCAGCATATGTTTGCAATGTTCGGTGCAACGGTGCTTGTTCCCGCACTTACGGGTCTGAGCGTTTCCGCAACTCTGCTTTTCGCAGGTCTCGGCACGCTTCTGTTCCATCTTCTTGCTAAAGGCAAGGTTCCCGCATTCCTTGGTTCGTCATTTGCATTTATCGGCGGTTATGCCGCAATCACCGCAATCACAGACGATGCGGGCAACACATCAAATGACTACAGCCTTCTTCCCTATGCATGCTTTGGTGTCGCATGCGCGGGCCTTCTTTATCTCGTTCTTGCAGCTCTGATTAAAGCTTTCGGCGCAAAGAAGGTTATGAAATTCTTCCCGCCCATCGTAACGGGTCCCATCATCATCGCAATCGGTCTTACCCTTTCTTCAAGCGCAATCCAGAACTGCCAGACAAACTGGCTTATTGCGGTTATCGCAATTGTAATCATCATCAGCTGCAACATCTGGGGCAAGGGTATGATTAAGATTATCCCCATTATGCTCGGCGTACTCGGCTCATCGCTTGTAGCGGTTATCCTCCATTTCACAGGTGCAATGGAAGTTCTCGACCCTGCAAAGCTTGAGGCTTTCAAAACTGCAGACTGGGTTGGTCTTCCTTTCCATATGAAGGACACCGTTTTCGGTCTTTTGGCAGGTGATTTTGACAAGAATCTTCTTGTCTCTGCAGTTATAACAATCATGCCCATTTCGCTTGCAACAATGGTTGAGCATATCGGCGATATCTCCGCAATTTCATCAACCTGCAAGAAAAATTATATCGCAGACCCCGGCCTTCACAGAACACTTCTCGGCGACGGTCTTGCAACGACAATCGCTTCTCTCTTCGGCGCACCCGCAAACACAACCTACGGCGAAAACACAGGCGTTCTTTCTCTCTCAAAGGTTTTCGACCCCAAGGTTGTCAGAATTGCGGCTTATCTTGCCGTTATCGTTTCGTTCTCACCCAAGTTTGCCGCTCTCGTAAGCCTTATGCCCACGGCAACCATCGGCGGTGCATCGCTCGTTCTTTACGGCATGATTTCTGCAGTCGGTGTTCGTAACGTTGTTGAAAACAAGGTTAACTTTGAAAATACAAGAAATGTTATCATTGCCGCTCTTATCCTCGTTCTCTCAATCGGCATCAACTACGCAGGCGCAATTCAGATTCCTGTCGGTTCGGTAACAATCAGCCTTTCGGGTCTTGCAGTCGGCGCACTTGTCGGAATTATCCTCAATGCAATCCTTCCCGGCAAGGACTATGAATTCGGCACCGATGAAAAAGGCGATAAATCGGTTAATTTCAAAGTGTAAAACAAACTTTATAAGCACAAAAATCGGCAGGTTTATCCTGCCGATTTTTATTGTGTTTATAACCAAATTTCGCAGTAATTTATTGTATGTATTTCATAAAAAAATTTTGCGGTATTGTAAACGTATTAATAATGTGTTAATATAAGTTGATATATTTTTTAAAAGATAGGAGAGATTATATGGCAGCTGAATCGACCGCCAAGGTTGTTGAAGAGAAGGCACCAAGCGCCGTCCCCAAGGACAGACGCTATGTCGGCTCAAAAGAAACCTTTGCGTACATACTCGATGATATAGCTCAAAGCTTCAATATCGGTAAATACGACGATGTTTTCAGAATGAACATCCTCAAAATCGACCTTGTTCTTCAGTCGGTTACCAACGCCGTTATCAGCGTGTGGGATATCATCAATGACCTTTTCCTTGCCGCAATTGTTGACAAAACCCGTACCAGATGGGGTAAATTCAAGCCCTGGCTTGTAATTTACGCTATCCCCGGCGTTTTTCTTACTGTTATTTACTGGGCTCTGCCTATTTTTATGGGTACAAGCGGTATCGGAGCCAATATTCCACGGTTTGCAGTCTATCTCGGATTCCAGATTTTCAAGAATCTGGCAGACTCGCTGATTGCCATTGTGCGTCAGGGTATGACCTCAACAATTACTCCGAACATCATTGACCGTACAAGGCTTATTACCTCGGCAAACCTTCTTTCGGGCTTCGTTGAAAAAGCACCCGAAATTCTCATGGGTGTTCTGATTGATATTTATATCAACAGCCCCGCAAACGATATTCTCCAGGTAACTAACCCCGAGGCTTATCAGTTGGGCTATAACAGAATGTTCGTTCTCGGCGGCGTTATCACCGCAGTCGTTTCAGGTCTTTTCGCTCTCTTCTATGCGTTCGTTGCAAAAGAAAGAGTTATGCAGACTATCGACCGACCCAGCATATTCAGCGGTATAAAATCCGTTGTTACCAACAAACCCCTTCTTCTCATCACTCTTTCCGAGTTCCTCGGCGCATTCAGCCTCAACTCGGGTACAAACCTTTACTACATCGAAGTTCTCAACCTCGCATCAATGGCAACAATTGTCGGTATTCCCGGTGCGGTTGTTTCGCCCATTTCCTATTCATACGTTCCCTGGGCACGTTCCAAGTTCTCAACAAAGGCTCTGTGGATTGCAGGCTCCCATGTTGACAGCGTGCTGATGCTCGGCGTTTACGCCGCAGGCAAGTTCATCAACATCGGCGGCAAGAAGGGCTATGAAAGCCTCGCAGTCATGATTCCCGCATTCATGCTCCGTGAAACAATCTGGATGTTCTTCTGGGGTATCAGAAAGGTTATTCCCGAAGAAATGAGAAACGAAGCTATTGACTACGGCGAATGGAAGAACGGCTTCCGTTCCGAAGGTATGACGGGTGTTGCCAAGGGTCTTGTTACCAAGATGGTTAACGGCGTTAAGAATGTTATTCAGCCCCTTCTCTTCAAGGCATTCGGCTACGATAACACAAAGAACCAGGGCGGACAGACTCCCGAAGCACGTTATGCTCTTTTCTTCATGTGTACTCTTCTTCCCGTTGTTACCGGCATTCTCAGCATCATTCCCCAGCTCTTCTATGACCTTCAAGGCGAAAAGAGAGACAGAATGTATATGGAACTCCGCGAAAGACGTAAGGCTATCGCAGCAGAAGTTAAAGAATTTAACGATGCAACAAACCCGGAAGAAACAAAATAAAACCGTAAGCCCCCGACTTGTGTCGGGGGCTTTTGAACAGCAGGTAAAAAATGGATTCACTTATAAAATCAATCAAAGAAATTCTTTGCCGAAAAAGCACCGCAGTCATTGCCGTTGACGGCATGTGTGCATCGGGTAAAACAACTTTTGCGAACCGCCTTTCCGAGGAATTCGGAATGCAAATAATCCATATGGATGACTTCTTTCTTCCGTTTGACATGCGAACGGAGGAACGCCTTTCCATGCCCGGCGGCAACGTTCATTACGAACGATTCACCGAAGAAGTTATAGTTCCGATAAAAGAACGCAGAGATTTTGAATACGGTATTTTTGACTGTTCAAAAGGCACTTTCAGCGAAAAGAAAAAAATTCTGCACGGGAAGCCGATAATAATTGAGGGCGCATATTCTATGCATCCCGAAATCCCTGATATTTACGATTTGAAAATCTTTTTCCGTATTTCTCCCGAAACGCAGCTTTCACGCATAAGAATTCGCAACGGAGAAGAAGCATTAAAAACATTCAAAGAAAAATGGATTCCCTTTGAAAACAAATATTCCGATGCGTTCGGAATAGAAGAAAAAAGCGATATCACCATAACAAACGAATAAACGAAACAAAAAGACTTGCAAAGGAAAAATCCGATGCAAGTCTTTTGCTTTTATTAAGCTTCTTTGTTATTCGATTCGTAAGACAGCTTGTTTTAATCAGTCAAGCTTTGCCTTGAGATAGTTATCATAGAAATCCTTAACGCCGGCATAGAAATCGTCAACGGTGCCGTCATTCTTCATAATATAGTCAGCCATCTTTTCGGATTCGCTGGTATGGAAGATTTCTTCTTCGTGAAGGTCGTTTTCACGGAGCTTTTCGATGCTCTTTCCGTCACGCTCCGAACCTCTTGCGAGCATTCTCTGATAGCGTACTTCATCATCGCTGATAACAACATCAACAAGAACAAACTTATCGCCGAAAGCCTTCTTGAAAACCTCGATATCCGAGGGAGGACGGATACCTGAAACGAGGAAGTTGGGGCTGTCTGATTCTTTAATCTTCTTAACAATCATTTCGGGGAAGAAGGTCTGACCGTTAGCAGTCATATACTTCTTTGATGTTGCGTGGAGATTGTCACGTGTAAGCTCAAGACCGTCCTTTGAGGCAAGCTCTCTTACAACGTCACCGATTGAAATCATAGGGAATCCGTAAGTCTTTGCAACATATTCAAGGAAGAAATCCTTGCCTGTGCCGTTTTTGCCGACAGCAGCTAAAACCATATGTTATTACCTCCAAAAATTTTATTGATTAAATTTTACAATATTGCGGAGCTTTTGTCAACGGGAAATGAAATTGAGTTTGACGGATTTTTCATATTCCGAGGGTGACATTCCCGAAATCCTTCGAAAAACGGTTGTGAAATACTGCGGAGTATTGAATCCGAGCCGTTCCGAAATTTCGGTAAAATTATATTCATTTTCCCTTATCATCTGCTTTGCAGCATCAACCTTCAGGCGTGAAAAATGCTCCATAATGCCGCAATTCATATTATCCCGGAAAAGCCTTTTGATTACGGATGCAGAGATATTGAATTCCTTCTGTATATCCGGAAAAGAAAGATGCTTTTCAACATTGTTTTCAAGGTATTCACAGATTTTCGGCAAAAGCGTGCTGTTGACGGATATTTTTTGAACAACCTGACGCTTGTTCCCCCTGATAAGACGAATTAAAAGCTGCTCCATATAAAGCTGAATCATCTGCTCGCAGCCGAATTCTCCGTTTTCGTTTTTTTCAAGCTCCATTGTATACGGAGTACCGAGCGGAGTTATAAACGCACTTTCCGCTTCGCTTATAATATACCCCATCAGTTTTCTTTCCTCGGCGGTGCAGTTAATTACCACTCCCGCAATCGACATCAGCTCGTTGCATGAACAGTCAAATGAAAGAATAACGGAATTTGCCGCCTGAGTACCGTCACAGCGGATTTTATGGAATTCATTGGGCTTGTGAATATACATCTGCCCTGCGTTGAGTGTCAGTTCATTTGCGCCGGCAGTAATGACAACGCTTTTTTTATCGGCATAGACGATTTCCCAGAAGTCGTGTAACTCACCCGAATATGCAAAATCCTTGGTATATTCAAAATAATGGATTGTATAAATCCCGTCAATTATGAGCGGTCTTTGAAGCTCGGTTCGGATATACTCCAACACATTCATCCCCTTTTATATTTGCACAATGCAGGTCAAACCGTTCTATGCAAGTAAAGTATAACATTATCAATCGCATTTTTCAACAAAAAAGAGACCGAAATTATAAATATAACGACTGTTTTTATAAGATTATCAAAAAAAGATGTGCTAAAATGATAAATATAGAGTCGCAAAGGCGGTAATTTAATGAAGTTGAACGGAGTTTACGTGCAGAATGCCGACAAAGCAGATTTATTCAAAAAAAATCCTTTCAAAAAATTTTTTCACGCTGTTTTTGACGGCGAAGAGTACATCGTCGGATATTATGAATTCAGAAGCAAGGATATCGAAAAATACCCTGACATGGTTCGCCCTGATGGGTATGTTATGAGCAACAATTTGATTTTTAGATATGAAAACGGAAAGCTCAGATTTCATTCTTTTACATTCAGGGGGCCAAAAAGCGCATTTCGCACACGTCGCAACTGCATTAGAAAAATTGAACACTACAAAAACAAACATTCCGGACAGGACAACGAAATCGTTGTTAATCGCAAAACAAAATTTCTGGGCTTTGAACGGTTAAGATATTGCCTTTCCGATTCAGCATACACTCTGCCTTTTGCACTGTATTCACCCAAGAAAATAAAAGGAAAAATTCCCCTTTTGATATATCTTCACGGCTACACAAACGGAGGGGAGTCCAATCTTGTTCCTTTTTACGAATCACTGCCGATAATATTCAGAACAAAACTCAATATCAGAAAGCAGCCTGCATTCATTCTTATTCCTTCTTTGCCAAAGTTTGAGGGCTTTCCTTCAAAAGAAGATGAAGGGTTTGACAGAATATTCACACCTTTGTTTGAAAAACTTATAAATGAATATCCGATTGACACAAAAAGAGTTTATGTTATGGGAAGTTCAAACGGCGGAATGGGATCCTGGACGCAGATAGGAATTCATCCGGAGCGTTACGCAGCTGCAATTCCGATGATGGGATGTATCTTCGACCCGGATATCGACGGCTACTGTGAAAGAATCAAGGATAAACCTGTTTGGGCAGTTCATGCTGCCGATGATAAAGCGGTCGAAATCGGCGAAAGCAAGACTTTTGGTACATACGGTTCGGATGTTATTACCGACGGACTCAAAAAAATCGGAAGCAAAAATCTGAAATATACACGTTACGAAAAATACGGTCACTCGGCATCGGGTCACTTTATAAAAACGGTGAACTGGCACGAATGGCTGTTTGAACAAAAGTTAAACGGGGAGGAATAAAAATGATTAAATTCGGAAC
Source organism: Clostridia bacterium (assembly GCA_017410195.1). Taxonomy (GTDB): domain Bacteria; phylum Bacillota; class Clostridia; order Oscillospirales; family Acutalibacteraceae; genus CAG-177. The sequence goes on from JAFQRF010000002.1 coordinate 38,454, forward strand.
AGGCGGCTGGAGAGCTGTTATAGGCGAAGATTTTATATGCGAAAACATCCGCCTTGTCGCAGAAGGTGTTCTCAGACTCGCAAAAGAGCAGAATAAGGCGGACAAGCCCATCATTATCGGTTATGACAGACGTTTTCTTTCGGTCAACGCCGCAAAATGGGTTGCTGAGGTTCTCGCCGAGGGCGGAATTGAGGTATGGTTTCTCAACCGTTCATCACCGACGCCTCTCATTATGCACACAGTAAAGGATAAAAACCTTTATTTCGGAATTGAAATTACCGCGAGCCACAATCCTGCTAACTACAACGGAATTAAGCTCTTCGTTGATGAAGGCAGAGATGCTCCGCTTGAGATTACAGGTCATCTTGAAGACATCATCAAAGAAATAGACGAGCCTGTTAAATACATAAATTTTGACTCTGCGGTTTCGGAAGGAAAAGTTGTTTACCTTCACAACCCGTTCAACAAGTTCCTTGACGATATCATTGACCTTCTTGATATGAAGGCTCTGCGTGACAGAGGTCTGAGAGTCCTTTTTGACACCATGCACGGCTCAGGCGCATATCCGCTTCAGGTTATTCTTCACACCGCACGATGCACGATTGATACAATCAACCTCAACAAGGATGCATATTTCGGCGGTCAGATGCCTGCACCGACCGAGCAGACCCTCAGTATGCTCAGCGATATGGTTATAAAAGGCGACTATGACTTCGGCATTGCAATGGACGGCGATGGCGACCGACTCGGCATTGTTGACAAAAACGGAAGATATATCAATGCAAATGAAATCCTCTGCATGCTTTACTATTATCTTGTTAAGTATAAAGGCTGGAAGGGTGCCGTTGTAAGAAACCTTGCAACGACTCACATGCTTGACAAAATTGCGGAAAGCTTCGGAGAAAAATGCTATGAAGTACCCGTAGGCTTCAAATATATTTCTTCAAAGCTTGAAGAGGTTGATGCCGTACTCGGCGGCGAGTCCTCAGGCGGTCTTACCGTAAGAGGTCATATTTTCGGCAAGGATTCGGTTTATGCCGCATCTCTTTTCTGCGAGATGATAAGCGTTGTCGGCAAATCGGCAACCGAAATTCTCGATGAGCTTGAAAAAAAATACGGCAAATATGTTATGGTAGAAGATAACCTTCATTTCGCACCCGAATATAAATCGGTTATAAACGGAATTATCTTCGGTGAAAAAAAGCTTCCCGATTTCGGAAAAGCCGTTGCAAAAGTCAGCTATGAGGACGGCTGCAAGGTATATTTTGAGGATGACAGCTTTGTTATCTGCCGTTTTTCGGGTACCGAGCCTCTTCTCAGAATATTCGCTGAAAGCTCAGACGAAAAAACCGCCTCAGGCTATATTACAGCTTTCAGAAAGTTCCTTAATATCTGATATCAATAAAAAATATTTATGTTGTACTTTCTTAAAATGTATGCTACAATATCCTTGTAATAAAAAAGGAGGATGATTCCAATGGCAAGATTTACTCTCCCCAGAGACCTTTACCACGGCAAGGGTTCTCTTGAGGTACTCAAAACAATTAAAGGCAAGAAGGCTATCGTTTGCGTAGGCGGCGGCTCAATGAAGAAGTTCGGCTTCCTCGATAAGATTGTTTCTTATCTTGAAGAAGCAGGTCTTGAAGTTAAGCTTTTCGAAGGCATCGAGCCTGATCCCTCTGTTGATACCGTTATGAAGGGCGCAACGGTTATGGCTGAATTTGAGCCTGACTGGATTGTTGCAGTCGGCGGCGGTTCACCCATCGATGCTGCAAAGGCAATGTGGATTAAGTATGAATATCCCGAAATCACCTTTGAGCAGATGTGCGTAGTATTCGGCATTCCCGAACTTCGCAAGAAGGCACGCTTCATTGCTATCCCCTCAACATCAGGTACTGCAACGGAAGTTACCGCTTTCTCGGTTATCACCGACTACGAAAAGGGTATCAAATATCCCCTCGCAGACTTTGAAATCACACCCGATATCGCTATCGTTGATTCAGAGCTTGCCGAAACCATGCCCAAGAAGCTCGTTGCTCACACCGGTATGGACGCTATGACTCACGCAGTTGAAGCTTACGTTTCGACAGCTAACTGCGATTACACAGATCCCCTTGCTCTCCATGCTATCGAAATGATTCAGGAAAATCTTGTTGATTCATATAACGGTGACAACGGCTGCCGCGAAAAGATGCACAACGCACAGTGCCTTGCAGGTATGGCTTTCTCAAACGCTCTTCTCGGCATTGTTCACTCAATGGCTCACAAGACCGGTGCTGCTTTTGCTGACTACGGCAACGGCGCACACATCATCCACGGCGCTGCAAACGCAATGTATCTTCCCAAGGTTATTGAATTCAACGCAAAGGTTGAATCAGCTGCAAAGCGTTACGCAAAGATTGCTGACAGAATGAACCTCGGCGGCGAAACAGTTGAAGAAAAGGTCCAGCTTCTTATCACATATCTCCGCGATATGAACGATAAGCTCAACATTCCCCAGTGCATCAAGAACTACGGCGCAGACAGCTATCCCTGCGAGCAGGGCTTTGTTCCCGAAGAAGTATTCCTTGAAAGACTTCCCGAGATTGCAAAGAACGCTATCGGCGACGCATGCACCGGCTCCAATCCCCGTATTCCCACTCAGGAAGAAATGGAAAAGCTCTTCAAGTGCTGCTACTATGACCTTAAGGTTGACTTTTAATTAAAAACATAATATAATAAGTGCATCAAACGGGAAAGAACGGTGAAAATCCGTCGCAACAGCCATTACCGTCACAGTCGGAATGCCGTTTGAAGCAAGTGTTATTTTACCTCGGGCAATGGAGGACAAAGCTTAACAGATCTGTTATTTTATGCCTCTCCCGAAACGGAGAGGCATTTTTTATTATGAAGGAGGGAAGCGATGAAAAGTGCATTTTGCAGATGCCATCCTGCTGTCAACTTAATATTTTTCGGCGGAGTGATTGTATTTGCGATGCTGCTCAATCATCCGCTGTTTCTCGGTATTTCAATGCTGTCGTCACTCGCATATGCGGTAAAGCTCAAAGGGAAACCCATGCTGAAGACCTTTTTTCTTTTTCTTTTCCCTCTGCTTATCGGAGTTACACTTATTAACGCATTGACTGCCCACTACGGAGTAACAAAGCTCTGCACTCTTTGGGACGGCAACAGCCTGACCCTTGAATCAATCGTTTACGGTGCGGTGACGGGTGCGCTCGTTGTGATAACAATAACGTGGTTCATGTGTTGGAACGAGGTTGTGACCGAAGACAAATTCATGCATCTTTTCGGCAAGCGAATGCCGCATCTTGCACTGCTTGTTCTCATGGTTCTCCGATTCGTTCCGCTTTACATAAATCAGCTTAAAGAAGTCATGGATGCAAGAAAAAACGCAGGACTTGAATCCGAAGGTAAATTTGCAAAAATCAAAAACGCCTGCCATGCGGTTTCGGGTGTTGTTACATGGGCGCTTGAACACAGCATAGAAACTGCCGATTCAATGAAATCAAGAGGTTACGGACTCAAGGGCAGGACAAGCTATTCAAGATTCACCCTATCTCCTGCCGACATAACGATGGTTGCGGCTATGATAATTCTGATTACCGTTATTGCCGCAGGAAAAATTTTCGGCAGCATCAATGCATCGTATAATCCCGTTATCCGACTCAGCGGTGCAACGCCTCTGTTGATTTTTACGGCTGCATTTTATGCTTTTTATTGCTTTTTACCTATTTTTTTCGATATTGAGGAGGAAATCAGATGGAACAGATTATATGCAAAAACCTGAGTTTTTCCTACCCTCTTTCCGATTCAAATACACTTGAAAGCATAAACTTTTCAATCAAAAAAGGTGAATTCGTTGTGCTTTGCGGCAAAAGCGGCTGCGGAAAAACAACGCTTCTCCGCCACCTTAAAAAGGAGCTGACTCCTGCCGGCAAACGTAGCGGTGAGGTGATTTTTAACGGAGCGGAAATTTCAACTCTCGGCGACCGCGATGCCGCATCGAAAATCGGATTTGTCATGCAGAATCCCGAAAGTCAGATTGTCACGGACAAGGTCTGGCATGAGCTTGCGTTCGGGCTTGAAAATCTCGGTGAGGACACGGCATCAATCAGGCTCAAAACCGCTGAAATGGCAACCTACTTCGGCATGCAGGACATGTTTGACCAAAAAATCTCCGAACTTTCGGGTGGAAAAAAGCAGATGCTCAATCTCGCATCAGTCATGGTTATGAATCCCGAAATTATCATTTTTGACGAACCAACCTCGCAGCTTGACCCCATTGCGGCAGGCAATTTTCTCACCGCCGTTTCAAAAATCAACCGTGAGCTTGGCATAACCGTTGTAATGACAGAACACAGACTCGAAGAAGTTTTCAGCTGTGCGGACAGAGTTATCGTTATGGATTCGGGCAGGATAACGATTGACTGCACCCCCGATGAACTGAGCGAAAAAATCAGCGGTACGGATGAATTTGTGAAGCTTGCGATGCCTGCAAGCATACGCATTCATTCGCAGTTATCAAAAGGAAAAAGTCCTTTAACCGTCAACAGCGGTGCAAAATGGCTTTCTTCTCTGTTCGAAGAAAAAAAACTCGAAACCACACGCATCGAGCCAAAAGAATTTGAGATAAAATCAAACGCAATTGAAATTAAGAATGTGTTTTTCAGATACGAAAAGAACAGCACGGACATTATCAAAAACCTCAGCCTTGACGTACCTGAAGGCAGTATTTTTGCCGTAATGGGCGGCAATGCGGCAGGGAAATCAACGCTGCTCAAAATTCTTTCCGGTGCACTGAAGCCTGTATCGGGAAAAATAAAGATTTTCGGCGAAAACATAAAAAAGAGCGGAGCATCCGTTGTTGCTATGCCGCAGAGCGTTGAGGCTCTTTTTACCCGCAAAACCGTAAGAGAAGAGCTTGCGGAAATGAAAGCATCCGCCGAAAAAACAGAAGAAGTTATCATACTTACACGCATTGCCGGGTTGCTTGACCGACATCCTTATGATGTCAGCGGCGGTGAAATGCAGAGGGTTGCTCTCGCAAAGCTTCTTCTCAAAGACCCCGGAATTCTGCTGCTTGACGAACCGACCAAAGGCATGGATGCTGAATTCAAAACGGTTTTTGCGGAAATTCTTTATAAACTCAAATCGAAAGGCAAAACGGTTGTCATGGTTTCGCATGACATTGAGTTCTGCTCAGTCTGCGCCGATTTCTGCACAATGATTTTTGACGGAGCGGCGGCATGTGTCAGAGATTCCAACAGCTTTTTTGCAGGCAACAAATTTTACACGACATCGGCAAACCGATTGTCACGCCACATTTTTGAAAACTGCGTAACGGATAAGGATGTGATTGAGCTTTGCAAAAAAAATCTGAAATGAATGTTAAAAAAATCGCAGTAATTTCCGTTTTGCTGACCGCAGCACTTATTGCCGCCGCATGCATTACAAGTCAATTTTTAAGCGGCAAGGAGTTTTATTATCCCATGGCAATGCTGATAATCGTCACCGCATGCGTACCGTTTTTCATATCTTTTGAGAAAAACAGACCCTCTGCAAGAGAGCTTGTTGTTCTTGCATGCATGTCAGCACTTGCGGTTGCATCAAGAGCGGCGTTTTACGCCCTGCCGACGGTAAAGCCACTTTGTGCAATAGTGATAATCGCCGCCGTCAGTCTCGGTCCGCAAACGGGCTTCATCTGCGGGGTTCTGAGCATGTTTGCATCAAATTTTATCTTCGGTCACGGACCCTGGACGGTTTTTCAGATGCTCGGAATGGGTGCAGTCGGGCTTATCATGGGACTGATTTTTTACGGCAGAAAAATCCGCAGCAGCCGAATTCTTCTTGCAGTCATCGGAGGAATAATTTCGTTTGCGGTTTACGGTTTGATTGTCGATATCAGCTCCGTGTTGATGATGTCAACCGATTTCTCTCTCAGCCAGATTCTCACAATTTACGCTTCGGGACTGGGATATAATCTTTCCCACGGCATAACAACGGCAGCCATACTTCTCGTTGCGGGTCAGATTTTTATTGAAAAGCTTGACAGAATTAAAATAAAATTCGGAATGTTTTAAGAAAGGACAATTACTATGAAAAAATTAACAGCTGCTCTCCTTATTCTCATCCTTGCACTCACCGCCGTTATGTGCGGATGCAACGGCAGCAACCCTGCCGAAACAACAACAAAGCCCGAAATCGAAAGCATCAATGAATCCGATAACGGCTATGAAAAAAGCTTTGTTTTTGAGGTTGTTGACATCGACGGCAACAAAACTCAGACAACAATCGAAACAAACGGCGAATATGTAGGCGTTGTTCTTCAGGAACTCGGTTATATTGAAGGCGAGCAGGGAGATTACGGACTTTACATCAAAAAAGTCAACGGCATAACTGCCGACTACAACATTGACGGAACATATTGGGCATTTTACGTTAACGACGCCTACGCAATGGCGAGTGCGGACCTCACACCCATCGTTAACGGCGATGTCTATTCATTCAGAGTTGAAAAAGGTTAAAAATTAAGTCGGGGCTGTAAAAAAGCGCAATTTTTACAGCCCCATTTTTGTTTAAAGAAAAGGCTTCATTTGGTCTTCAAGCTTTGCTTCAAGCGTGCTGATGCGGTTTGCAAGGTTCATAACCTCGGGTGCGGCAGCAGGATACTGATTCATATACTTGTGAATGGATTTGATTCCCATCCCGCAGCCGTCCGTGATAAGGCTTGCAGCCTGAGATGCGGTAGGTTTCATCACCATTTCGGCGTTTGTCTTTATTTTAGACATGCCTTTTGCCATGATGTTAGGTTCTTTGCCTTCACAGTCCATCTTGTGAAGTGTGTTGTCGATATCCTTTTCAAGGTCCTTATGCTCGGTCTTGCTCTCCTTGAGTACCTGCATCATCTCTTTGTCGTCAAGATACGGAAGCACATCATCAATCGAAGCAACGGCCATCCTGATACCCGCGCTGCATTCCTTAAGCAAATTGATTGTGTCTTTGTTTTCCATTTGCACTCTCCTTAATTATTTTTCAATAATAGTATTGCCGTTATGAATGCAGATTTTATTGACAAATTTTTCATATTAATTTAATATAAAAACAAGGAGTGATAAAAATGATTTTTGCAAATCACGCACACGTTTTTCCGAAGGAATTAAGACCCGAGGCAACCGCAGAAAAGCTCATTGAATTTATGGATGAATGCGGTATTGACAAAGCAGTTGCATTCGCACCGTTTGACGACCGTTTCCATGAGGGCGGCTTCGAAGGCAGCCAGAATGTATGGCTTGCAAATGAAATAAAGGGCATGGACAGACTTGTCGGCTTCGGCACAATAGATTTTCATAATAACCTGAAAGATGAGGTTGACAGAATCGCAGACCTCGGACTCAAGGGCATAAAAATGCATCCGCCTTATCAGGAATTCGTCATTGACGGACCCGAAGCATTTCAGGTCTATGAAAGAGCGCAGGAGCTTGGACTTTTCATTTCATTCCATTCAGGAATGCATTGGCACAGACTGCGTGACAACAGAGTTATCCTTTTCGACGAGGTTGCATGGAATTTCCCCGACCTCAAATTCAGCATGGAGCATATCGGCGGCTATCACTTCTTCAAAGAAGCGCTTGCCGTTATGTGCAACAATTCGCGCAGAGGCGGCAATGTTTTTGCGGGGTGGACAAGTGTCAGCAACCGCAAGGGCAAGGGCGATGAATGGGCGCTGACCGACGATGAGCTTGAAATCGTTGTTGCCCAGACGGGTGAAGACCAGAGCATATTCGGTCTTGATTTCCCGTATGCAAAGCCCGAGCATATAAAATCGGATATTGCAAGAATAAAAAGCCTTGATATCAGCGAAAGCGCCAAGGAAAAGATACTCGGAAATACACTTGAAAGAGTGCTGAAATAAACAAAGGGGATGTAAAAAAAGCGCAGACCGCATAAAACGACATATGACAAGGGTTCTACAGGCGTAAAATTCCTGCAGAACCCTAAAATTTCATCTAAAAATTAAAAAACACGAAAAATTGATGTTTTATGCTACGAACAAACTTCGCCACTCGACGTACTTTTGTACGCCTTCGGGCAAGCATAACAAGG
>JAFQRF010000075.1 GCA_017410195.1 Clostridia bacterium
AAAACGGTGCTTGACGGCAGGGGAATAAATGTTGATTTTTCGTTCAAATCCGTCAGCAGAAACAATCTCGGCGCAATAATTGCAGCAATAGAATCGGTTATATCCGAAAGCGGGAAATGCAAAATCGATATAAGCGGAGGCGATGAGCTGTTTCTTGTTGCGGTCGGTGTTCTTCTTGAAAAATATAAGGATAAGATTGAAATACACCGATATAATTTTACAAATAATTCGGTCAATGACTGCGGATCCGACGGCTGCATTCTCAAGAGCGCACCGATTCAGCTTAGCGTTGACGAGAATATAAGAATTTACGGCGGCAGGGTTATTTATACTGATGAAAAGGCGAATTCAACCTACAGATGGAATTTTGACGATGAATTTATTTCCGATATCAAAGCAATGTGGAATGTTTGCAGAAAGGATATCAGAGCCTGGAATGCGCAGACAAATTCAACAGCAAAGCTTTGCAATACTTATCTCAATTCTTCAACGCTCACTCTGTCGGTCAGAAAAGATAAGCTTAAGGAAAGATCTTTTGTTTCTAAAGAGATTTTTAAATCGCTTGAGAGCTGCGGCGTTATAAAATATCTTGAACTCGGTGACAGAGTTTCATTCACTTTTAAAAACAGCGAGGTTATGAAGTGCATGACGAAAGCAGGTCAGCTTCTGGAGCTTATAATTGCAGTAACGGCAAAAGAGCTTGAAGATGACGGAAAATCGCTCTATAACAGCGTTGAAACCGGAGTTTATATTGACTGGGACGGTATTCTTCAGAGTGACAGCCGCATTGATGTTGAAAATGAGATTGATGTTATTCTTATGAAAGGCATGATTCCGGTTTTCATTTCCTGCAAGAACGGTAATGTTGATTCGGACGAACTTTATAAGCTTTCCGTTGTTTCCGAGCGGTTCGGAGGAAAATATGTGAGAAAAATTCTTGTTGCAACCCAGCTTGACGATATGGGCTATAAAGCCGAATATATCAGAGCAAGAGCCAAAGACATGGATATAAAGCTTGTTGAAAATGCCGATTCGGTAAGCGCTGACGGACTTCGTGACATGGTTTCAAAATTTTGGTTAAGATAAAAAGCACACGGTACAGAGCAATTTCTGTTACGTGTGCTTTTCTTATGTTGTCATTCTTTTTCTTGAACAGTAATTCACGGCATAAAAAACAACGGCCATTGCCGTGCAAATCAGCCAGCCGACGGGCCATGAGTACCAGATTCCCTTTGCACCGTAAACGGGGGAGAGGATATATGCGAAAATAACACGAAGAATCAGATCGGTGAAGGTTGTGACCATAAAGGTTTTCATTTTGCCTGTTCCTCTGAGAACACCGTCTGCAAGAATTTTGAATGCAATCGGGCAGTAGAAGGGTGAAACCGTTTTCAGAAATTCTTTTCCCGTTTCAACCGCATTTATGTTATCGCTTTCCATAAACAGTGAAAGCAGAGGCTCACAGCCGAAAAAGTATGCAACCGAAAATGGGAGTGTGATTATCAGCGACATGAAAAGGCTTGCGGCAAAACCGGAGTCGATTCTCGAGAGCTTTTTTGCACCGACGTTTTGCGCAGTGAAACCCGAAACGCCGTTTCCGAGAGTTGTTATGCTTGTGATACAGAATGTATTGAGCTTTATTGCTGCCGAAAAACCTGCGACAACCGATGAACCAAAGCCGTTGACAAGCTTCTGGATAAAAAGATTTCCTACGGAAACAAAGCTCTGCTGTAAAATGCTCGGAATCGCAACCGCACAGATTTCACGAAGGGTTTCAAACGAGAATTTGGCATATTCTTCGTGTACTTTGATTTCTTTTATTCTTTTTGAAACACTTATCAGAGATGCGGTGCAAGCAAGACCTTGAGCGATGAATGTTGCCCATGCAACGCCTGCAACCCCCAATCGTAAAAATCTGACAAAAGCATAATCAAGCGCTATATTGCCTACAGAAGAGCATATCAGGAAGAATAACGGTGTTTTTGAATCTCCGACGGATACAAAAATTGCTGTTGCAATGTTATAAAGAAAAAGAAAAATGAATCCGCCGATATAAATATTCAGGTAGAGTGCGCTTTCTTCAAAAATGTTTTCAGGTGTGCTGAGAATCCGCATTACGGGTTTGCACAGAATCAGACCGCAAACGGTCATGACCGATGAAAGAACAACGGATGAAATGACCGTTGTCGAAATTGCAGTTCTCATATGAAGATAGTTTTTTGCTCCGAATATCCTTGCAATTACAACGGAACAACCGACGTTGCTTCCGATAGCAACAGCATGGAATATCATCGTTATCGGATATGATGCACCAACCGCCGCCAGAGCATCTTCTCCTGCAAACCTGCCTGCTATAACTGAGTCGGCAATATTATAGAGCTGCTGGAAAATAACACTCAGGAACATCGGCACGGTGTAGCTGCAGATAACCTTTGATGGCTTGCCGACGGTTAAATCCTTAACCAATTTTTATCACCTTTGCTTTTTGTTTCTGAATCTGATAAGACCGACGGTTATTGAAATCAGGTTGAAAATTTCGGTGAGAATTCCCGAATATGAACTGCAGATAACATTATAAATCAGCCACATGAGAGAGGTCGGCATTGTCAGCGCACGGAGCTGCTGAGTATGCGGATTCCACATAACGAATGACGATATTATCATTGCCGCCATCGGTAGCAGAGATGCTGCGCTTGTGTATGTAAGAAATCCGCCCGCACCTGCGAGGATTGCAAAAATAATCGGGCATGCGATGCTGTCAACAAATTTTGACTTTCCTCTGAATGAAAAGGCGATTGACCTTGTCATGCCGACAAGATTGCCTGTCATTCCTTCATATGCACCGAGCATGAAATACTGAATTGCAAAAAGCAGACCTGAGCATGCCTGCATAATGACGATTCTTTTGTGTGTTTTCTGCTGAAAAGATAGAAGAAGAATTGCGGCGGCAAGAAAACCTATGCATTGTGAAACAATAAATTTTGCATCCTTGCCCGAAAAATAATTCATAATGAAATCCATAATAAACCCATCCGTTAAATTAACAATATACTAATAATTAAAAAACACCTTCAAAACAGATAACTGATAAAAATTTTATGTTGTTTTTTGACACACAGAGCAAATATAATCTTCATCAATATCAATGAATGAACATTCGAATCCGCTTTCGGAACAGAATATTCCGCTCGGATTTATGTTGAAAAAAACGCTCTTTATATCTGTGCCGAGTCCTGTGCCGATGCATTTGAAATATGCTTCTTTCAAAGTCCAGATTTCAAAAAATCCGTTTTGATTTGAAGCAATGTATTCAAGCTCAGTCTCTGTTGCGAATTTTTGGGCAGCTTTCGGATTGATTGGTCTTGTCTTTTCGATATCAATTCCTATTTCTTTATCCGCAACAGCACATATAACCGTATTATTGCTGTGGCTTATGCTGAAATGAACGGGCAGATTTTTTGCAAACGGCTTTCCGAATTTGTTTTTTGTGAACTCAATGCTTTCGGGTGTAACTCCGCAAAATTCCGCAATCGCTTTTCTGCAAAGATGATCGGCTGCAATTTTTGCCGCTCTTTTTTCTTTGCTTATAAGCTGTTTTGTTTCCAGTCTGCGCTCATCGCTCATTTCGTCAAACCACTCATTCAGCTCTGTTTCAGCTGTATCGGATATATTATATTTGTAAATGAGCATAATTACCTCTCAATGAAAAAGCCGACAGCTTAACCGTCGGCAAAAATATTATAACTCAAATATTCCAACAACCTTAACCATAAATAGCGAAACGCAAACGCCGACAATAAATCCGCCGATGATTTCGGGAATTGTGTGTCCCTCAACCTTTTTGACATCGGGAACGTCGTTTCCGCAAACCTTATCCTGAAGGCGGTTGAAAGCATCGGTCAGCCTGCTTATGGGAAGTCTGACCTTGAATGCGTCAAACATTGTTATGAATGCAAAAACACCGCAGGCTGCAAAAACATCAGAGGTAAATCCGCTGTGAAGACCTACGCAACCGCAAAGCGCAATGACTGTTGCGGTATGTGAGCTGGGCATTCCGCCAAGCTTGAAAAGTGTTTCAAGCGTAACCTTTTTGCGCTTTATGCCTTTCCTTTTTGCATTATAGTATTTTACAAGGTTAATAATAACCTTAATTAACTGAGCAACAAACCAGGATATAAGACAAACCAAGAAAATTCTCATTAAATAGCTCCTTTAGACATCATTTAGTTAATTTTACACCACTGACTGAAAAAATGCAAGCTTTTTGTTGAATTTCGGTGCAGTTAAATGTTAAAATCATATCAGACGGTTTCGGGCTTTTGTCCGAACGTAAAACGGGGGATTAATTTTGAAGAAGAAACAAAACAACATATGTACCGTCAAAGTACCCGAGTATTCAACGGTTAAGGAAATTGTTGTTAAAGGTACAAAAGCGGGCGGAAACAAACGGCAGTTTGTTTTTCTTGACAAAAATAAAAACGAATGCGAAAGAAGCTTCAATCAGACGTGGAGCGAAATGAGCGCACTCGGAACTTTCTTTTTGTCAAAAGGACTCAACGGCGGCAAGAAGATTTCCGTTATCGGCGAAAACTGCTATGAGTGGATGATTGCATATTACGCTACTCTTGTCGGCGGCAATATAACCGTTCCCATGGACTGCAAGCTTCCGGAAGAGGATTTGGCTGACCAGCTTATACGCTGCGGCAGCGATGCTCTTGTGTATACCTCAAAGTTCAAAGGAATGGTTGAGAGTTTCAAATCAAATCCCGATATGCCGAAAATGCATTACTTTAATATCAGCGATGATTACGATTCCTTCCTCAAGGAAGGCCGTGCGGCAATTGAAGAAGGGGACACTTCGTTTGAAAATGCCGATGTAAAACCCGAAGATCTTGCCTGTATTGCATATACTTCGGGTACAACCGCAAAAAGTAAGGGCGTTATGCTTACTCACCGCAATATTGCGAGCAACTGTTCCTCAGCTTGCCGTGCGCACACGGGCAGACATGCCATCGGCTTTCTTCCTCTTAATCATACATATGCATGGGTCAGCGCTTTGTTCTCGTCATATATCCTTACGGAGTGGGGCTATCTCTGTGACGGCATAGGAAATATTCAAGGCGATTTGAATAAGTATCATCCTTATAATTTTTCCGGTGTACCCCTTGTTGTTGAAACGATTTATGAAAGAATCTGGAAAACGGCAAGAAAAACAGGCAGAGAAGATATTCTCAAGAAAGGTTTGAAAATCAGCAACTTTCTGATGAAGCTCGGTATTGACCGCAGACGCAAGATATTCAAAACCATTATTGACAATCTCGGCGGAAATCTTAACATGATTGTCTGCGGCGGCGCAAATCTCGACCCGAAATACGAAAAAGGAATGCACGACTTCGGAATAGAAATATATAACGGCTACGGTATGACCGAATGCTCTCCCGCAATTACCTGCAACAGACCCGGTGCACGTAAATTCGGCAGTGTCGGCACTCCGCTTGACTGCTGTGAGATAAAAATTAACAATCCCGATGAAGATGGCGTAGGCGAAATTTACGTTAAGGGCAAAAATGTTATGGCAGGATATTACAACGACCCTGAAGCAACTGCCGAAGCATTTGACGGCGAATGGTTCAAGACGGGCGACCACGGCAGAATAGATGAAGACGGATTTCTTTTCATGGTCGGAAGAAAGAAAAATTTAATCTGTCTTTCCAACGGTAAGAATGTTTCACCCGAAGAACTTGAGGATAAGCTTTCTCGCATTGATTATGTCAAGGAAGTTCTTGTCTATGAGGAAAACAAAAAGATAGTTGCCGAATTTTTTCTCAATGAAGAGGATTATCCCGATGCACGCAGCCATATAAGTAATGATGTCAACGAATTTAACCGTAAGATGCCGCTGTTTAAGAATGTCGGTAAGGTGAAAATCCGTGACGAAGAATTTCCGAAAACAACAACCCTCAAAATCGCAAGAAAATATAACTGATAAAAGAAGATCACCCCAAATCCGCTCGGACTTGGGGTGATGACTTTTTGAATGCGAATGAACCAAAAAGAAGTGTGAATGCAAGGAGAATTGACATTACTTCTTTGATTGTCCGTTTCATTTGAATTCCTCCATAAAATAAAAAAGTGCGCAGCCGAAGCCACGCACAAAAAACACATAGCTCCGATTGCTGCGACACAATTTTTTCGTACCATAAACAAAGTATGCGAAAATGAAGCCTGCATTTTTATCAAAAGATAAAAATACACACTTTGACTATGGTACATATACAATTGTGTCGCAAGAATGTTTTATCACTTGTTTACGGAAATTTCAACCTTAACATTGAGAAAAAAGGTGTTGATTTAAACTGTCGCAAACAAAGATGATTATATTATTACATATGCTGTAATATTTTAACCGAATTTTACCATAATATGTTCTAATTGTCAATAACAACATATGTAATATTTCGGAGGCTCTATATGGCTGTTTACAGTGACATTTTAAAGGAACTCAGGCGTGATAAAAAGCTTACTCAGGCAGATATGGCTAAGTTTTTCGGGATTAAACAGTCTATGTATTCAATGTATGAAAGTGGACAGAGGACAATGAAAATTGAAATGCTTATAAAACTTGCAGATATACTTGAAACCTCAACTGATTATATTCTCGGCAGAACCGCACAGCAGAAACCTTATCCTAAAAGATAAGATGTTTATTGGCTTTTTTGCCTAATTTTGTTTAAAATGTATTCTGAAAAAGAAGTAAAAAAAATTTTGAAAATTTTTTGAAAAAAGGCTTGACATTTCCGAATGGCTTTGCTATAATAGGCAACGTTCCAAGCGAACAGAAACATATGCGAGAGTGGCGGAATCGGCAGACGCGCACGTTTGAGGGGCGTGTGGTAATCCCGTACGGGTTCAAGTCCCGTCTCTCGCACCAGGAGGATTCCGCAAG
>JAFQRF010000076.1 GCA_017410195.1 Clostridia bacterium
AACTCTCTTCATTTCGCCGCCGCACTTTTCACACTTGATTGTTACATCGTCGATAAACGGACGGTGAAGCTCAATATCATCGGGGCAATTGCTGCTCATTGACTTGAGTTCTTCAATTGAGCCGATTGAATGTCTGTGACCGCATTCGCATTCCCAGATGTTGAGGGGAGTACCCCAGTAGCGGTTACGGCTGATGCCCCAGTCCTGAATATTTTCAAGCCAGTCGCCGAATCTGCCCTTGCCGATGCTTTCGGGAATCCAGTTAACGGTGTTGTTATTCTTAACAAGATTATCCTTTACTGCGGTCATCTTGATGAACCAGGATTCTCTTGCGTAGTAGATGAGGGGAGTGTCACATCTCCAGCAGAAGGGGTAGTCATGCTCAAACTTGGGAGCCGAGAAAAGCTTGCCTTCACTGTCGAGATCAACGAGAATTTTGGGGTCTGCATCCTTTACAAACATACCTGCATAAGGTGTTTCTTCGGTCATGTTACCCTTGCCGTCAACAAACTGAACGAAGGGAAGGTCGTAGCTTCTGCCGACCTTTGCGTCGTCTTCACCGAATGCGGGTGCGATGTGAACGATACCTGTACCGTCGCTCATTGTGACGTAATTGTCAACGGTAACAAAATGAGCCTTTTTATTCTGCTTCTTTGCAGTTTCGCCTGCACAAGCAAAGAGAGGCTCGTATTCTTTGTATTCAAGGTCTGTGCCGACATAGGTTTCAAGGATTTCGTAAGCGGCAACGCCGTTTTCCTTGTCGCCAAGCGAACCAAGAACATTGTCAAGCAGAGCCTTTGCCATGTAGTATGTGTAGCCGTCAGCGGCCTTTACTTTGCAGTAGGTCTCTTCGGGGTTGACGCAGAGTGCGCAGTTTGAGGGGAGAGTCCAGGGAGTTGTTGTCCATGCAAGGAAATAAGCGTCTTCGCCGATAACCTTGAATCTTACGACTGCCGAGCGCTCCTTGACAGCCTTATAACCCTGAGCAACTTCGTGGGATGAAAGGGGAGTTCCGCATCTGGGGCAGTAAGGAACAATCTTGAATCCTTTGTAGAGAAGACCCTTGTTCCAGATTTCCTTGAGTGACCACCAGATGGATTCAATGTAGCTGTTGTGGTAGGTAACATAGGGGTCATCCATATCAGCCCAGAAGCCGACTGTACCCGAGAAATCCTCCCACATGCCTTTGTATTTCCAAACGCTTTCCTTACATCTGCCGATGAAGGGTTCAAGACCGTAGCTTTCAATCTGCTCTTTGCCGTTGATGCCGAGCTCTTTTTCGATTTCAAGCTCAACGGGCAGACCGTGGGTGTCCCAACCTGCTTTTCTGGGAACCATGTAGCCCTTCATGGTTCTGTATCTGGGAATCATGTCCTTGATAACACGGGTAAGAACGTGACCGATGTGCGGCTTGCCGTTAGCGGTGGGAGGACCGTCATAGAATGTGTATGTCGGGCAGCCTTTGCGCTCTTCAATGCTCTTTTCGAAAATCTGATTTTCTTTCCAGAAATCAAGTACAGCCTTTTCTCTGGTCACGAAATCAAAATTTGACGAAACCTTTTCGTACATTTTGCATTCCTCCGATTTATTTTGAAAATTCTTTAACAAAAATAAAAACCCTGACCCGAACGGGACAAGGTACAATTCAGAAACAAAACCCACATAACCCGATCTTTATGCTCCCGGTAACGGCGGGATTCCGTCAAAGCCTACTTGCGCTTGCGTTCGGTTTGCGATTCGGGAGTGATATTCACATTTTGCGGCAAGGGCGGGTTCACACTGTCTCCGCCTCACTTGGCTTGCTGAAAGCAAAAGCTACTGTCTCCGTCATAATCTTTACGGTCAAAATATTTATTTTTCATTCTGTCAGTATATCACAATGTTTCTCCGTTGTCAACAATAATAAAGATTATAATATATTATATATTTCTTGCAAAAACTGCAGATTTGTGATATGATAATTAAAATAAAATCTAAAGTGGGTGATTATGTGAAAATTTTGAAAAAGATTATGTTTTATCTCTGGCATTTCACATTTGCGATTATTCAGAATATTATGGGGCTTGTTATGCTTGCGGTTTATAAATCAAAGGGTGCCGAAAGCGAATGGTATCATAATGCGCTGATAACCTATATCGATAAAAAGAATTTCGGCGGTGTTTCGCTCGGAATGTTTATTTTTATCAACAAAAGCCGTGAGGGCGACAGACTCCACGACACAAAGATTCACGAATATGGTCACACCGTTCAGTCGATGATTCTCGGACCCGTGTTTCTGCTTGTTATAGCGCTTCCTTCGGTCATCTGGTGCAATCTTCCTTATTTCGTTAAACTGCGAAAAGAGAAGAATGTAACATATTACAGAGCATATTGCGAGGGCTGGTCAAATGTCTGCGGCGCATGGGCAACGAAGGAACGTTTTTTGACTGATGAGCTTATCAACAGAGGCAGATACGGTCAGCCGATGTATCCCAACAGAAACAAAAGAAAAGATATAAAAGGCAGAAGGAGAAATAAATAATGGAAAAGAAATATCTCAGAACGAGCGAAATCGCTTCATTCGCATCATCTGCATTCGGCAGAAGCATGATTTATACTCTGATGTCAACATTTCTGCTGATTTTCTATACGGATGCGGCGGGAATTCAGGCAACGCATGCAGGCTGGATTATTTTCGGCGCAAGAATTTTTGATGCTGCAAACGACCCGATAATGGGCATGATTGCCGACAGAACAAAAACCAAGTTCGGCAAGCTCCGCCCCTACCTTCTTTTTTCGCCTTTCCTCATCATGGCTTCAACCATAGCACTTTTCACTGTTCCCGGGTTTGAAAGCTACGGCGCAAAGGTTGCATATGCTGCAATTACATATATAATCTGGGGAATTTGCTTCACTATTCAGGACGTTCCGTTCTGGGGTCTGAGTGCGGTTGTTACTCCTCTTGAAAACGAACGCAACAAGTTCCTCTCAATTGCAAGAATTGGCAGCACAATCGGCGGAATTCTTCCCACGGTTCTTATTCCCGTGCTTCGCACATCATCTCTCGGTATAACAAAAGGTTATTTTGTCGGCGGACTTATTTTCGGTGTTGTTGGTTCAATGATTTCTCTTCTTGCCTTTTTCGGCACAAAAGAGAGAGTTGAACAGCCTCCCAAGGAAAAGGTTACCGTAAAAGAAGTTGTTTCGGCATACACAAAGAACAAGCCTCTTCTTCTTCTCATTGTTGCAAGCATTCTCGGCTCGGCAATGCTCATGGCGCAGACCTCAGGTTCATATATTGCAACGTATCTTATTCAGGATTCTGGCATCATCCCACACGGCTCGGTTCAGGTTGTTATGACTGTTGCAATAGGTGCGGGCATGATGATTGCGATGCTCGTTATGCCCATGCTCCGCAAAAAGTTTTCATTAAAGCAGATTTATATAGGCTCTGCTCTTTTCGGAGCTGTTCTTCACGTTATTCTCTATTTCATGGGCTACAGCAATTTCTATGCACTTCTTGCCGTGCTTGCGGTTGTCGGACTTCCTCTGGGTATTTTCAATGTTATAACTTATGCAATGGTTGGCGACAGTGTTGATTACCTTGAATGGAAAACGGGCAGACGCTCGGAGGGCGTTTGCTTCGCATCGCAGACGTTTATCAGCAAGCTTACAGCCGGCATTTCGACTCTTATCACAAGCTTTGTTCTCGAAGCTTATAACTATGTTGAACCTATCAAGACAAAGAATGATTTCGGTGTAACGGTTGAGCTGGCTCAGGCACAGTCTGACGAAACTCTCAGGGGTATGTTTATAATGATTTCAATTATCCCCGCAATCAGCCTTGCCTTGTGTGCAATTCCGATGTTCTTCAATGATTATACAGGCAAGAAGAAGGATAAGATTATCAAGGAGCTTATGGAGCGCAGGGAGAATTCAAATGTCAATGGATAATGATTTCAATGCATTTTCCGACGGTGTTGAGCCCGGCGGACTTCGCAACAGAACACAGATAAAAATACTTATAACTTATATTGTCAGCAAGCTGAGTGAACCGATTAAAGACAGCATGATTATAGAAGCGCTTCAGCTTCACGGGCTTGCAAATTATTTTGAGGTTATTCAGGCGATTGATGAGCTGCTCGATAACGGTAATCTTTCGACGGTTGACGGAATTCTTTATTTGACTCCGAAGGGTGCGCTTTCGGTCAATGAGCTTTCAAAGGAAATTCCCAAATCCGTCAAAGAAACCGCCCTTGCAGATGCAATCAATCTTCAGCTTCTTGAAAAAAGAGAGGGCGAAAATACCGTTGAGGTCAAGAAATGTGACAACGGATATAACGTCACCTTCAAGGTTATTCATAAAAACGAAACTCTGATGGAGCTGACTGTCTATGCTGCCGATTTTGAGCAGGCAGAAACAATAAAACATAATTTTCTGAAAAATCCTTCACATGTTTATTCAACCGTTATCACATCTCTGTTTGTCTGAATTAAGGAGAGTAAAAAATGCTTGAAAGTCTTAAACAAAAAGTATATGAAGCCAACCTCAGGCTCGTTGAATATAAGCTTGTGCTTTTCACATGGGGCAACGTTTCCGAAATAGACAGAGAAACGGGGCTTGTTGTGATCAAACCGTCGGGAGTCAGCTACGAAAAAATGAAGCCCGAGGATATGGTTGTTATGAACCTTGACGGCGAAAAGGTTGAAGGCGAACTTAATCCTTCATCCGATACTCCGACTCATCTTGAACTTTACCGCAGATTTCCCGAAATCGGTGGCGTTGCCCATACTCATTCAACCTTTGCCGTTTCTTTTGCTCAGGCGGCAAGCGACATTCTTTGCTACGGAACAACCCACGCTGATTTTGCCTTCGGTTCCGTGCCTTGCACGAGAGATCTTACAAAAGAAGAAATCGAGGGAGAATACGAGCTTAATACGGGAAAGGTTATTGCGGAGTGTTTTGAAACAAGGGAAATTGATTATAACGCCGTGCCTGCGGTGCTTGTCCGTTCCCACGGTCCGTTCACATGGGGAAAGAACGGTTCGGATGCCGCAAAGAACTCAGCAATTCTCGAAGAGGTCGCAAAGATGTCATATCTGAGCAGAACTCTTGATGCTGAGCCTGCGAATGAGCATATTCAGAAAAAGCATTATTTCAGAAAGCACGGTGCAAATGCATATTACGGTCAAAAATAAAGGTTGACATAAAATGATTTTGCGTATAGAATAAAAATATTAATGAAAAAGTAGGTGTAAATCTTATGGCAAGATGTCCTAAGTGCGACCGTAAACTTCATATATGGGATATTAAAGCAGAGTGTCCGGGTTGCGGTGTCAATATCGCAAACTATGACTGGGAAAACAGACTTGAGCAGGATGCTGTTGAAGCAGAAATTGCTTTTGCAAAGCTCCGCGAAACAATGAGAAAGTTCAAGTATTCATTTGTCGGAACAAAGCTGAGAATTGCAAGAATTCCCGTCAGCGTTCTTCCTCTGTTTTCGCTTCTGCTGCCCTTTGGCACTATGGCGGTTTCGATTCCGTTCTGCGATGAAAAAATAACAATAAACGCTGTTACCATGGTTCTTAACCTTCTTAATTTTGATATTCTCGGAATTTTTAAGGCTCCCGGCTCGGAAATAATCGGCGATGCATCGCTGAGATTCATGCTTTCAATTCTGTTTGTTGTTCTTGCAGCTCTTTCGCTGCTTGTGAGCCTTGTTTTTCTGCTGCTCAATTTCAAGAAGTTTAACAGCAAAGGTCTTTTTGTCACAAATCTAATCGCATGCCTTTTCATGCTTGCGAGTGCTTACTGTTTCCATGATTTTTCGGGAATGATTCAGGCAAGCACCCTTGCAGATGCGATTCAGTGCGGACCGAGCTGGGGAATTTTTGCCAGCGCCGCAATTTATCTTGCATCATCAATAACAAATCTTATCGTTTCGCTTCAGCCCGTTAACATTCCTCCCGAAGAGAATGAAGAAAAGGCAGAAGAAAAAGAAACTGTGAATGCATAAAAAATTACCGACTGCAGCTTGGTTGCCGCAGTCGCTTTTTTTAACTGAATTTTATTCCGCTGAGATTCCTGATTTCTTTCATAACTCTACTGACCTGCAAAGCTCTTTCACATACGACGGAATAATACGGGTCATCGGGATTTTTTATGAATTTTTCAAAGGCTTCCGCTTCATATCCCATGATTTTTTCCTTTGCAACATCGCCGATAATTTCCGTGATATTACCGCCGTTGTCAATCAGCTTCATATTTATGAGCTTTGAGATTGACTCGATAACGATTGTTCCTTCATCGCCGAAAATCTGAGAGCCGAGTCTGTCCTGACCGAGCTTCGAATAGGTGAGGTTAACAAGCTTTTCGGGGTAAAGCAATGCCGCATTTCCGCTGCCGTCAGCGCCGCTTTCCATGAAGTGAGCGCAGGCGGTTATTTTTTCGGGCGGACCGAATAAATCAAGTGCAGGATAGACACAGTAAATTCCCAAATCCATAAGGCATCCCGTGGCAAGGGCGGGATTGAAAATGTTGGGCAGACTGCCTGCAAGATATGCAGGATATTTTGAAGAAAGCTGAGAAAAGTCGAAATGAACGCTCGTTATCCTGCCGATTTTTTTTATCGCAGCTTTCAACAATTCCCTTGCAGGATTGAACATATACATTATTGCTTCAATATAGATAAGCCTGTTTTGCCTTGCAAGAGCTTGCAATTCTGAAAGCTCCTCAGGTTCAACGGTTATCGGCTTTTCGCAGATGACGTGTTTGCCGTTTTGAAGCAACAGCTTTGACTGCTCGAAATGCAGTTTGTTGGGGCTTGCAATATACACAGCATCAAAATCGCCTTTTGCGAATTCGTTGATATCCGTGAAAACCTCGGGAATATTATTCTCCGATGCAAATTTGCTTCCGCTTTCGTTTGTTCTTGAATAAACGGCGGAAAACTCGGCGTTGCAAAGCATTCTTGCACCGTCGATGAAGGATTTTGCAATCCAGCCGGTTCCTATAACTCCGTAACGCATATCAAAGCTCCTTTGCCATGACTGTGCCTGTATTTTTAAAGGCACAGATAATTTTAAAACCGTTCTTTTTGTAAAAATTGATTCCTCTTGTGTTGGAAGAACCGACGATGAGCATTATTGACTTGACCCCAAGGTCGTTCTTCATATGCTCCGTAAGAGTTGAAATCATTTTCGAACCGTTACCGCTGCCTCTGAAAGGCTCGTTGATATCAATGTGAAGATGGGCGGGGTATTTCAGAGAGAAGACGGCATGACCGAGGATTTCGAGAACAGCATCTCTGTAATAATTCTTGCCGAGCTTTTTTACCTTTGCAAGATAGGGCTTGATGTTTTTGCTGTATGTCCTGAAATCTCTTGCACCAAAAACATAGCCCTGCGCAACATCGTTTTCATCAACGAGAACAAAAGCGTTTTCAGGCTCTTGCTCACAGTAATAATCGCAGAAAGTAAAAAGTATAAAGTCATGCATGGCGGAGTTGGTTTTTGCTTCGGGGGGAGCCGTGTTGATGCATACCTGACGTACATCATCGAAATATTTGGGTTCATAATTTTTTATGGTAATCATAATTATTCTCCCAATGCAACTTCAAATTCTCTTTCTCCGCTGAACGGAATCTTTTCTCCGCTGAATTCAAAAACAGCGTTGATTCCTTCGTCGGCGTACGCCTTCACAACCGCCTTGCCGCCGTTTTTCTTATATTCAACTCGGATAATGCCGTTTTCGGTTGTGATATGACCCTTTGCTTCGTTCATGCCGTCAACAAAACAGGGAGAAATGATAACGTTTTTATACGCAACGCTTCCTTCAGCCTGGCGGATGCCGAGAAGATACATGAAGATGTATTTTGTAACGGCGCCGAACATCGGATGATTGCGTGAATCCTGACCGTTCCAGTTTTCCCAGATGGTTGTTGCACCGTTTCTTGCCATGTTGGCAAACGAAACTTCTTTATCGCTTGCAAGAAGGTCGAAGGCAAGCTGAGCTTCTCCGATTTCGAAAAGATAGCCTGTCAGCGCTTCCGTGGCAATAATGCCCGTGTCATACATGCCGAGTCTTTTATATTTTTCAACCAGCTCTCTGACACCTCTTTCGGTGGCAAGACCTACTCTGAAGGCAAGAGCCGATGCACCCTGGACGTTTCCGCAATAGTGCTGACTCCAGGGATTGTAATAAGCGATTTTAATGGCGTTTTTGCATTTTTCGATTCTTTTATCAAGATGAGCGGCTTCGCTTTCTCTGCCGAGAATTTCGGCAGCTTCAACGGTCTGCTGCATAAATTTTATGTAAAGTGCAGTGTTTACGAATGCTTCGGGAAGAGCAACGGGTTCGGGAGGACACCAGTCGCCGAGGCACCAACCGTCCTCTTCGCGCCATACGAATCCGTTTTCACTGCGGCTTTCAAGATAGTCGAGGAAATGAAGCATTTTCGGGAAGAATTCATTAAGTAAATCCTTGTCGCCGTACATCTTGTAGAATTTATACGGTACTTCAACGATTGCACCGCCCCAGCCGGAGGGTCCGCCTCCGCCGCCCATAAGGGGAGCGGTATGCTGAATATGACCGCTGTTTTTGCACTGGCAGTCGGCAATATCGTAGAGCCATTTGCGGTAGAATTCGCGGCAGTCGAGCAGCATCATTACGGTTTCTGCGCAGAGCTGACCGTCGCCCGTATAGCCGAGACGCTCTCTGTGAGGGCAGTCGGAGGGGATGCAGCAATGCATGTTTGCAAGCTGAGTTCTGATGTATGCATCATAAAGCCAGTTGAGATTTTTATTATCGCTTTCAAATGATGAGGTTACGGAGCAATCGGAATGAACAACATCAACCCTGAGAGGTTCGACATCAGCATTTACTCTGAAATATCGGAAGCCGTGCCATGTGAAATGGGGAATATATTCACGGTCTGTGCCGTCAGTGATAAATTGTTCTTCCTGATAGCCGTCTTCCATATGAATGCCGAAATAGCGTCTTTCGTCATAGATTTCCTCGGCATAATTAACCTTAATAAGCTTGCCTTTTTCGGCGCACTTGAACACCGCATAGCCAACGGTGTTTTCGCCGATGTCATAAAGCTTGGTTTCGCCCTCATCCTTAAGAAGAACAGGTGTTATTGTTCTGATTACCTTATCGGCAGGGGAGAACTGAATGTAAAAATCGCTCTCAGGTGAGGGAATAACCGTGCTTTCGGTAAATCCCTTACCGTCAAATCCGCTGAGCTTGAAGCCTTGCGGATAGAGCGAATAATCGTGCTTTTCACCGTTATAAAGATTGTTATAGGTGACAAAGCCATTGTGGGAAAGGGTCGATTCATCGCTGATTACGTTTCCGCTCTCTTTTTCGAGAAGGAAGCAGAGTTTGGGTGTGCCGAAGGTAACAGAGCCTTCAGCATGGCGGCTTACCTGATTATAGTATCCGTTGCCGACCATGACCGCAAGAGTGTTCTCACCGTCACAAAGATAATCGGTAACATCATATTTCATGGCGTAGATTCTGTAAGACATTACATCGTCGAGAGGAAATGTGAGTTTGTGAAGGTCTCTTTCGCTGTAGCAGGTTGCATTGGGTACAAGCAAATCCTCGCTCACCTTTTTGCCGTTGATGAAAAGCTTGAAAAAGCCGAGACCGCAGATAATGATTTCAGCTTTCTCGCCTTTGACGGCGTTGAATGTTTTTCTGAAAAGCGGTGCATCGCTGCCGGTGCGTTCAATCCATTTTGCATTTTTGAAAATCTGTTCGTGTGTCATGTTAAACCTCCGTTTCTTCAAGCTCGGTGAGCCTTGAATTCATTTTTTCCCATTCGTCCATAATTTCAAGCTGAGCTTCGGTCAGTTCTTCGAGCTTGTTAGTGAGTTCAATTATTTTTTCATAGTCAGCCGCCGCTTCAGGAGATGAAAGTGCGCTGTTGATTTCGGCAATCTCGCCGTCAAGTCTGTCGATTTCTTCTTCCGTGCGTTTGATTTTGCCCTTAAGGCGGTTCATTTCGCTGTCACGTTCTTTGCGCAGCTTATATAAATTGACCTTATTTTCGGCTTTTTTCGGTTTTTCTTTTGCCTGTGCAAGAGCGATGCCTGCATAGGTGTTATAATCGCCGTCAAACTTTTCAAAGCCGTTTTCGGTCATTCTGTATATTTTGGTTGACAGCTTGTTGATAAAATATCTGTCGTGCGAAACTGCGATTATCGTGCCGTCAAAATCCTCAAGAGCAGCTTCAAGCACTTCTCTTGACGGGATATCAAGGTGGTTTGTCGGCTCGTCAAGCAGAAGCACGTTTGCACCTGAAAGCATGAGCTTCAAAAGGCATAGCTTTGCCTTTTCGCCGCCGCTGAGGTTATCGACATTCTTAAAAACATCGTCGCCTCTGAAAAGAAAAAGTGCAAGATAGCTGCGTACCGTTGTTTCTGTAAACAGACGGTGTTCGTCCCATATTTCGTCAATAACGGTTTTGCCGCCTCGCAGACTCTCAAGACTCTGGTCAAAATAGCCGATTTTGACGTTTGAACCGAAGCTGAAAGTACCTTCATCGGCAGATTGCTGTTTTGTCAGAATCCGAAGAAGCGTTGTTTTTCCGCAGCCGTTTGTGCCGAGAACAAAAACTCTCTCATCCTTGAAAACTTCCATATCCGCATTCGAAAAAAGTCTTTTCAGACCAAAGGATTTTGAAAGACCGCTTACATTCAGAACGTCATTACCCGTTTCGCAGACGGGAGTGAATTTCATTCGCATCTTTGAGAGGGGAGGGTCGGGGATAATAAGCTCCGCTTTTTTCTTTTCAAGCATCTTACGCTTGCTTTCGGCGGTTATGAAGTTGCGCTCTCTTGCAAACGAACGCTGCTGTTCGATGATGCCCTCAATGCGCTTGATTTCCGCAAGCTGATTTTCATATGCTCTGCGTTCGCTTTCAAGCCGCTCTTCTTTGAGCTTGAGATATTCCGTATAATTTCCTTTTGAGCTGTGGCATTTGCCGTGGGATATTTCAACTGTTTTGTTGGTTATTCTGTCAAGGAAATAACGATCGTGTGAAATGACGATAATAGTTCCTCTGAAGGTTGAAAGATAGTTTTCAAGCCATTCCGTGCCTGCGATATCAAGATGGTTCGTCGGCTCGTCAAGAAGAAGCAGATCCGAACCGCTCAAAAGGAGCTTGCACATGCTCAGCTTCGACCTCTGACCGCCGCTGAGCTTATCGCAGGAGAGATAAAAATCATTTTCGCTGAAGCCCAGACCAATTAGTGCGGAGCGTGTTCGGCTTCGGAAAGTCAGACCGTCCTGCGCCTGAAATTGCTCGTTAAGCCGAATTTGCTTTTCAATAAGGGCATCACGGTCGCTCTCGTGGTTATCGATTGCAGCAGCAATATCCTCAAGCTCGGCTTCCATTTGCATCAGCGGTTCAAATACGCTCAGCGCCTCATCGTAAACCGTTCTTACCGACCCGTGGCAGGCGTGCTGTTCAAGATAGCCGACCTTCACATTTTTGCCGACGAATGCACCGCCCTCGGTCGGCTCAATTTCACCCGTTATGACCTTGAAAAGTGTGGTTTTACCCGTTCCGTTTGCGCCGATGAGTCCTACAAAATCACCGGGATTGACGTCAAACGAAACATTTTCAAACAGCACCTTGCCGCCGAAATCAACTTTTAAATTCTGTATACTGACTACTGCCATTTAAATTCTCGTTTCTATAATTTCCATTTTACCGTTAATTTTATATTCGCCTGTGTTTGCGGGAATGAAAATGCTGTCGCCCTTTTTGAGTGCGAGTGTTTCACCGCAGGAATCGAGAGCGCCCTCGCCGTCCATAATGAGGAGCGAAACAAAGGAATCTGCGCC
>JAFQRF010000077.1 GCA_017410195.1 Clostridia bacterium
ATCTTGACAGAGCAGAAGAACAGCTCAAGCCCGGCACTCCCGTTATCTGGCTCTTTGTTCTTGCACTTGTCGGTGCAGTTGTCGGTCTGCTTATCACAGGCTCAATGACTTCAAAGAACAAGAGCGTTGTTGCTCAGAATCACGCAAAGGTTTATACCCGTCAGGGCAGTATGGTTGTTACGGGCGCTCAGGATGTATATGCATATTCGTTCGTTGACACAAAGCCCAAGCAGACAAGCGACAGCAGCGACGATGACTCAACGCACACAAGCTCTTCAGGCAGAACTCACAGCGGCTCGGGTGCAAAATTCTAAGGAGTGATTATATATGGCACTTTTTGACATGTTCAAAAATAAAGCGGAAAACGCAATTAAGAAAGGCGTTAACACAGCTGTAACACAGGGCTTCAACAAAGCAACATCAGCAGTCAGCAATCTCGGCAACAAGAAGGAAAAAATTGTATTTTCTTCTCTGCCCTCATCGTTTGAAGAGTTTGCTTCTCTGCCTCAGGCTGCTTTGTCAACTCCGTTTGAAACAGCAGCAATGACTGTTCTTGCTTTCTGCTATTATCCGCAGAACAAAGACCTTGCTTTGCAGATGGTTAATTACCTCAGAGGCCCAAGACCTTTAAGCGGCGGAGATATATCATTTATTGCGGACAGATTCCGTGACAGCGATTACGTTCCCCGTTCATATTTTGAGGGCTCAACCCCTGCAAACGATTACACACCTGCCGAGCCTTACACAATAGTTGTCAGCGAAAGTCCTTATTCATACCAGAATGAAGGTTATGCAACGCTCTATATCACTTCGGGCGGTGCAGACAGTCCCCGAAGCGTTCAGATGCGTAAGGCAAAGGATGGTAAATGGTATCTCTGGGAGCAGTTTATCCTTGTTGGTATCCGTCAGCCCGAAAGCGCAAATCCTTGGGCTTAACAGGAGGTAAAGCAAATGGAGTGTTGTACAGGAATTCAATTTGACGGTCGTTTTAACACCGAAGTGGTACAGGGTACATATAAACTGTTTACAGAAGTTAAGTTTACTGCAATTCTTAATATTGAGATTGCAGACCCTGATAAATTCAATACTATGTTCGGAGGTCAGCTTCCCGTTGACCTTATTAAAAATGATGTATCCCGTGTTGCTGAAATGACCTTTACAAAAATGTTTGCAGACGGCTGTTCTGTTGATGAGCTGAAATACAAGGCAGACACACAGGCTGATTTGATTTTACAGGACTTCGCAATTGCAGGTTGGGAAGCAAGAGCAGGTATCAGAGCCACCGCAATAAATAATGTGTTTATTGAAATTGACCCTAAAACTGAAAAAATGCTTTCAACTATGGCATCAATTAACTCTGTTCCCATTCCTGTTTCTGTCCCTGCGCCGCAGGGTGAAATATGGCAATGTGCCTGCGGTAACAACAATTCGGGCAAATTCTGTACCGAATGCGGAACAAAGAAGCCTGAAGGTTGGGTCTGCTCCTGCGGAAACACAAATAAAGGCAAGTTCTGCACGGAATGCGGAAAGCAGAAAAATCAATAACCAAAGAATATTTTTTGGAGGTAAATTAAAATGAAAAAACTTTTAGCTCTCCTTATGGCTCTCGTAATGCTTCTTTCATTTGCTGCCTGCGGCGGTAATGAAAAGCCCGACACAACCGACCCTGTAGAAACAACAACCGAAGCCCCCAAGTTCGATGAAACCGTTGTTACAGACGGCAAGACAAACAAGCTCACAATCAGAACTCACATTGGTGAGTTTACTTTCAACGAAGCCAACACAGAGGGCAACTTCCTTGCACAGACAAATATCGTCAAGTGCGGTACTCTTGAAAATGCGGAAGTAAATATCGGCGTTGCTTTTGCCGTTACTCATGCAGCGTATGATTCGGTTCACGATTACGTTACAAAGAGCTTCAAAAATCACACAATTTTTGAAGAAGGTAAAATCGGCGATTATACAACCTATATCCGTCAGAACGGACCTTCCGCAATGCAGATTATAGTTTGCCTCAATAACTTTGAGTTTGCTATGCTTGAGTTCAAGCTTCCTGCAGGCGCAAAGAGAGATGATTATGCAGCACTCCGTGCAGGCGAACTCTTCAAGACAGTTTATGACAACCTTTTAATTGAAGCAGGTGCAGCAGAAGATGAAGTAACAGAAGGCGGCGAGGATGCAGGCGCAGAAATCGCCCCGATTAAAACCGATAAGGGTTACGTAACGGTTACTCCCGCAGGCGGCTTTATCTATGACGAAGCACAGTCGGATAACCAGTCACTTACCTTCACCAACACTTCTCTCGGTGCAAATGCCGCTGTTTACGTTTACGATAAGCAGGATATGGAATACGAAGTTCAGAAGAAACAGTTCGGCTATGCATACCCCAATAAGGAATACACATCGGTAACAATCGGTGCAAATACTTACGAATCAATCGAATCCAACACAGGTGTTACATACCTTGTTGCAAAAACTTCAACAGGTAATGCTATGTACGTTATGGTATGGAGCTGTACCGTTGAGGATGCAAAGCCCCTTATTGAAACAATTGTAATCGGTTAATTTTTCAGGAGTGGCCGTTTCCGGCGGTCACTCCGTTTATTAATCAAAGGTGATTTTATGAAAAAGTTTATATCGTTTGTTCTCGCAGCTGCTATGCTTTTCGGCTTTGCAGCTTGCAATGCAGATAAACCCGAAAATCCTGTAAATGAATCAACAAGTGCAGAAAATAACAATTCAGCAGAAATGAAAAATGCCGTAGAGTTTCTTTCTGTTTATACAGAAAATGCCTACGAGTATGAAACGTACAGTGAAGATTATTACTATCTGACACAGGTAAATTATCAGAAATTGCATCTTTCAAAAGAGGACGAAAAAGAATACCCACGCCTTGCAAAAGCTCTTGATTCTTTTAATGTTGAAAAAACAGAGTTCTATAAGGATAAGGCAAAAGAGCTTGATGAGTATGCATCGGAACAGCTCAATTATTATTACGAAGACGGTGAACAGCCTGCGGTTTACACCGCAAACAACGAATATTTTCTTCAAAGAGCAGATAACGTTGTTCTGAGTATCAGAAGCGATGCCGATGAGTTTTCGGGCGGTGCACATCCCAACTACGGCTATAGCGGTTATAATTTCGATACCGTAACGGGTAAAGAGCTGGTTATAACCGATGTCATGACCGATATTTCATCTCTTCCTGCAATTCTTTCGGAAAAGATAAATTCAAAAGATAAATTTGCAGACGGATTTTTCGGTGCACTTGAAGAAACTCTTTCGGAATACACAGCAGAACAGTTTAACTGGACAATCGGTTATCAGGGGATAACCTTCTATTTCAGTCCCTCTGAAATTGCATCCTTTGCCGCAGGTCTTGTTACAGCAACGGTATATTATGACGAATATCCGGAGCTTTTCAACAAGAAATATACGGTTGCACCTGAATCCTATGCAGTAGCACTTTCCGAATGGAACGATGTTGAGTTTGATATTAATCCGTCTGACGGTAAAAAAGATACAATCAGTGTCGGTCTTTCGTATTTCACGGAAGAAGGCTCATATAAAGATATCAGCCTTAACCTCAATGGTGACGAATTCACGGTTGAAGATGTCTATGCTTTCAGTGCCGAATATTATCTTGTCAATTCAAACGGCAGATATTTTATTTATCTTGTGCCACACGGCTATAACGATTACACAAACATTCTTATTTATGACCTGAACGGCAATGAGATAAAAGAAGCAGGTGAACTTGACAGAACTGCTTTCGGCAGTCTGGTCTGGGAGGATGAAAACGAAGATACCTATCAGGCGAAGCTTCTTTTCAATAACCCAACACAGTTTGTTCTTGAAACAACCTTTGATATTCTCGGAACATACGCTGCCGATAAAACCTACACCGTGAATTCCGAAACAGGTATGCCCGAATCAACAGATGAATTCTATACCATAGACGAAAGATTTGCGTTCGTTCTTACATCAAAAGAAGCTTTCAACGTTAAAATTCTTCCCGATATGAATTCTGAACTTGTCAAAGCGGGTTCTGAGTTCACACTTCTGCGCACAGACGGCAAAACCTTTGTTGATGCAAAGCTCGGTGATGGCAGAGAATGCAGAATTAATGTTGAGAGAAACAGAACGGATTATCAGCTCTGTATCAACGGAACACCCGAATATGAGCTTTTTGAAGAGATTTATTACGCAGGATAAAAAGGAGTTAATTTAAAATGATTAAAAAAATAACGGCAATTATGCTCGCTCTCATTACTGTTTTTGCAATGATGAGCATTTCAATGACTTCGGCATCAGCCGCAACAAAGGTTATTGAAATCAGTAAGTTACCCTCAATCTATTACGGCGAAAAACTCAACAATTCAGATCTCGCTTCTTGCTTCCCATCGCTTGACTACAATCAGTCGCCTTATTATTCGGAAATCATGTCAACACAGGTTCCAAATTGCGGTGGCGAGGTAGCTGACCCGCAAAAGGAATATTATGTGCTCACAACATTCTATATCGGCGGCTATGAGCTTCCCGCAGCTGGTGAATTCAAGGTTGTATATGACGGCAAAGAAATATCCTGTTATGATTTCAATTCTTATAAGCCCAGTGACAGTGCATATTTTCTTTATAAACATGGCAGTAACGGCAAAGCAATGTGCATTATAAGAATCAAACTTGGTGGTTCTGAAACTCTCGGAACCGATGTCAGCGTTATAAA
>JAFQRF010000078.1 GCA_017410195.1 Clostridia bacterium
CTTGCCCTTACGGAAGCCGGGAATCTGGATTGACTTTCTCTGCTTGAGATAAGCCTGCTGGATTGCAGCTCTGAAATCCTCTGCTGCAATAGCGATTTCAACCGAATAAGTGTTGGTTTCTGTTTTGTTTGCTGATACTAAGCTCATTTGAATTCCTCCAATTGTTCTTTTGACGTATAAGATTATAGCAAAAAGATTTTAAAATTTCTATATATATTTATAATTTCTTATGTTTAGTTAAATTTTCCGTATTTTTCCGCTTTCTTTTGTTCAATTTGACAATAATCAGTAGACCAAAGCCGGACAAAACTGCAGAAAGTCGCTTGAAATAAGCGAAAAACGGATTGAATCGCACTCTCCGATGAACGCACCCGCATGAGAATATGAATGAAGATGACCGTAATAACAGCGTGTAATTTTTTCCTCAACAAGCACATTATAGATTTCATCGCACTTCTGAGTAATATTCAGCGGAGGATAGTGAAGAAAGACGACAGGTTCAAGACCTGTTTCCTTCGCTGCCGCAATCGAAGCACGCAGTCTGCCTGCTTCACGCAGCACAACCTTTTTATCCGCATCGCTTTCGGCATCAAAAAACCAGCCTCTCGTACCGCAGATTGCAAATCCGTCCGCAATATAAGCGTTGTTATGGAGAATATTGAGAGTATTCAAAGAATGCTTTTCAAAAAATTCATCCGCTTTTTTCTTCGTTGCCCACCAATAATCGTGGTTGCCTTTAAGAATTATTTTTCTTCCCGGCAAAGAATCGAGAAATTTAAAATCCTCAAGACCCTGCTCAAGATTCATGCACCAGGATATATCGCCTGCGATAACAACGGTATCTTCATCACTGACAAGCCTTCGCCAATTGGTTTCAAGCCGCTGCTCATAGTCGCTCCAGCCGCCGAAAATATTCATCGACTTGCCCGTTGAGAGCGAAAGATGCGTATCTCCGATTGCAAAAAGAGCCATAGACATATCCTTTCCAAAAATAATTCTGCATTAACTGCTAATAATATAATCACGGAATTCTTCCGATAAAAACCGAAAGGAGAAATAACAATGGATAAAGAAATCGGCGCAATTACCTGCTTTGCCAAAAACTGCGTATATCACAAGGGCAGCACATCATGCACCGCAGGCACAATCGAGGTCGGCAACTCATCCGCCTGCAGATGCGGCGAAACACAGTGTTCAACCTTCAAGCTTAATGACTCTGCTGTCGGCGAAGCAAGAGGCTGCTGCGATTAACAGTTGATGACTGTTGAGAAAGGAAGCTGAATAGCGTTTTCTTCGACCGAAGGCGTACAAGAGTACGTCAGTGGAAGAAAATCAGATTCCCAGCATATTAAACACTACACCGTCCATGCTGTCCTTTGAGCAGCAGCCGTCAAATCTTACCGCCTTGTTGCGGAGATTTGCAAGCTGCTCAGGGCAGCATTTGCCCGTTACTTCCGCAAGACGCTCAACCATTTCAAACTCGTCAAGACCGTCGTTTTTGCCGTCAACAGCTTCAAGAACGGCTGCGCTGAACTTGAACGGGCTTGCGGTTGATGCGATAACCGCGGGAGTTGTATCACCGGTATGCTCTTTATAGTCATAGTATACCTTGACTGCAACTGCAGTATGAGTATCGCAGAGATAATCCTTCTCCTTAAAAATCTTTGCAATTGTTGCCTTGGTTTCATCATCATTGCAGCAACCTGCGGCAAAGAGTGATTTGATTGCTTCAAAAGTAGCCGCATCAACCTCATATTTGCCGTCTGCAGAAAGCTGCTTCATCCATTCAGTAACGTTTTCGCTGCCTGCAACCGAATAAAGAAGTCTCTCAAGGTTTGACGAAATAAGAATATCCATTGAAGGGGAAATAGTTGTAAAGAATTCTCGGTTTCTGTTGTAAACACCGGTTGTAAGGAACTCGGTGAGAACAGAGTTGCTGTTTGATGCGCAGATGAGCTTCTTTACGGGAAGACCCATTTTCTTTGCATAGTATGCAGCAAGAATATTACCGAAATTACCTGTGGGAACGACAACATTGATTTCGTCGCCTGCTTTGATTTCACCGCTTGCAACAAGGTCACAATAAGCTGAGAAATAATATACAATCTGAGGACATAATCTGCCCCAGTTGATTGAATTAGCCGAAGAAAATGCCATTGAATTTTCCGCAAGCTTTTCGCCGATTGCTTTGTCGGTGAAGATTCTCTTAACACCGCTCTGAGCATCGTCAAAGTTACCCTCGATTGCGCAAACGGCAACATTATTGCCCTCCTGAGTACACATCTGAAGCTTCTGCATGGGGCTTACGCCGTCGCTGGGATAGAAGACAAGAATCTGAGTATTTTCAACATCCTTGAAACCTTCGAGTGCAGCCTTGCCTGTGTCACCCGAGGTTGCAACAAGAATAACGATTTTTGTGCCGGGAGCCGCCTTACCGCTTGAAACGGTGAGAAGTCTGGGGAGAATCTGGAGTGCCATATCCTTGAAGGCGCAGGTGGGACCCTTGAAAAGCTCAAGAATGTGAACTCCGTCTTCAATCTTTGCGAGAGGAGCAACCTTTGCGTCGGAGAAGCCTGTTTCATAGGCGCCTCTTACGCACGAATCGACCTCAGCTTCACTGAAATCGGTGAGAAACAGAGAAAGAATCGACTTTGCTCTGCCGATATAATCAAGACCTGCAAGTATTTTGATTTCGTCAATCGAAACGGCAGGAAGATTTTCGGGAACGAAAAGTCCGCCTTCCGATGAAATGCCTTTGGTAATCGCCTGAGAAGCCGTTACCTTGACCGCAGTATCTCTTGTGCTTACATAATTCATTTTTCATCATCCTTTTTTGAAAAATAATTCATAATATTATATCATACAATTTCAACTTTGTAAAACATTTTCGAAGAAGTTGTGCGCATTTTTATAAAAAATTTTTTCTGTCAACTCTTTTCCAAATCCTTTTTCTAATAGGAAAGCTTCGATAGCAGACATTTTATCGACTCCTGCAAGCTCGGGATTGATTTCACAGCCGTCAAAATCCGAGCCGATTGCAAGAACATTCTCTCCGCCCATGTCAAGAATATGAGCCATATGTCTGTAAACTGCTTCAAAGCCGTCATCACCCTCATCGCCGAGAAAGCTTTTGCAAAAATTAATCCCTATAAGACTTTTGCGTTCTATAAGCAATTTTATCTGTTCATCGTCGAGATTTCGTCTGCACGAGAAAAATTTATCTTCACTGTCTGTCCTTGTTTTTTCAAGCACGGTTTTACTGTTTGAATGTGATGCAATGACCTTTGCTCCGCTTGAAATCGCATCAAAAAACCCTGCTCTGTTGAGATGGGAAACATCTGCGGCAATGTTCAGCTTTTCCATATCCTTTAAAAGATGTTTTCCGAGCGGTTTAAGCCCTGAATCAACTTCCGACTGACAGCCGTATCCAATTTCATTTTCACCGTTCCATGTCAAGGTCATCAACTTTACACCACACTCTTTTGCACGGTAAACACCGTCATTGTCTGCAAACGGAGATGCTCCCTCGCAAGTCAGAATCGCAGCGCATTTGCCGCTGTTTTCAGCTTCATTTAAATCCGGAACTCCTTGACACAGCTTGATTTTCGAATTGTTTATCAAGATTTCGTTTTTGAAATTTGCCAGTACTTTTTCAAAGTACTCCTCTGCTGCTTTGCCTCTGAGTTCATCGGGAATCCAAATTGCAAAAAGGCGGCACTCTTTGTCAAGCTTTTCAGCTTTACAGATATTGTAATGCAGTCCTCCGTCATAAAGCGGAATTATTTGATTAAAGCACTCCCCTGCCGTGTCGCAATGCAAGTCAAAAAGGTTCATTTTATCACCTCAAAAGGCATTTTCGATATAGTTTATTCCGACCAAGGCATCATTATTATCAACGTATACCTCACACACATCAAATCTTGTTGAGGCAATCATTTTTGCTCGGGAAAGAAAGCTTTTTGCCGCCATTTCAAGCCTGCCCTTTTTGCCCTCGTCAACCGCTTCCATAGGTCTTATTTCCGTTTTTTCGTTACGTGTTTTGACCTCAACAAAGCAGACTGTGCCGCCCTTTTCAGCAACAAGATCAATCTCACCGAAACGGCAGACATAGTTTGCGCCGAGAATTTTATAGCCGTTATCACGAAGATATCGTGAAGCATAGGTTTCGCCCCACACGCCCGTTTTATTCTTTATCATTTCTTTTCTCCGAAAAAGCTCTTCAGAAAGCTCATACGGTGGCAGTCTGAAACACCATGTTCCGTAAGCATTTCATAGTGGAGCTTTGTTCCGTAGCCCTTATGCTGCGAAAACTTATACTGAGGATATTTTTCGTCAAGTTCAAGCATAAATCTGTCCCTGCTGACCTTTGCAAGAATCGATGCTGCCGCAATAGAAGGACTTTTTGCATCACCCTTGACAACCGTTTCACCGTCTATATCAAGCGGAGGCATACGGTTTCCGTCAATCAAAGCATAATCGGCAGGAATATCAAGACCTTCGACCGCCTTTTTCATGGCAAGATATGTTGCCTGAAGAATGTTGATTTCGTCAATGATTTTCTCATCAACGCTTGCGATGCTGTAGCTGACCGCCTTTTCTTTTATAACATCAAAAAGTGCTTCTCTTTTCTTTTCGGACAGCTTTTTTGAATCGTTGAGACCCTCGATTTCGCAATTTTCGGGCAGAATAACCGCTGCAGCAAAAACCGGACCTGCAAGCGGACCTCTGCCTGCCTCATCAACACCGCAAACTGCGGTGAAACCCTTGCTTTTTGCGTTTATTTCGTATTCAAAATTCATATTATCCTCCTATTAAAAACGGGACGACACAGAGGTCGTCCCCTACGTTCTTATTTAAGAAACTGTTTATCAATAACTTCATTCACAATATCATGGAGATACTGAAGGCTGAATGCAGAGGTTTTGCTCAGTACGCCGTGCTTTGATGCAAGCTCCTCGGTATAATCCTCGAGAGGATAAACCCTGATATTGGAAAATCCGTGACCGTAATGTGTAACAACGCCGTTGAATGTCACGTTTTCAATGGCAATTCCGCCGGTTGTATTGTTCTTAACGATTTCAAAATTCAGTCTGCCGCCGAGCATTCTCGGACCTCTGTTCTGAGCTGAAATGAAGTTTCCGAGTGAATAGGCAACAAGAGTTCGTCTTCCGTCTGCATTATCGATATATTCAACGGGCTGAATGACATGCGGATGGTGTCCGATAATAATATCGGCGCCCCATGATGCCATTTTTTCGGCAAGCTGACGCTGATTATCCGTCGGTTCATGGGTATATTCGTTGCCCCAGTGAGCGTTGACAATAACAACATCCGCCTGCTTTTTTGCCTGCGCTATTCTCTGCTGAATTCGTGATTCCTCACTTGCAAGAACAAGAATGACCTCGCTGTCATCGGGAAGCTTAAGACCGTTGGTCGATTCGGTAAGACCGATATACGCAATCTTAACTCCATTGACCTCATTCATCGGAATATCTGCATAATCATCGCTGTTAAGGTATGCGCCGGTTGTTATTGCACCTTTTTCTTTCCAGTAATTAATTGCGGAAATAAGACCTTTTTCTCCGCAGTCAATCGAATGGTTGGTTGCAATATTAAAAATATCAAAACCGATTTCAAGCATTTCTTCTCCAACTTCAACGGGTGAGTTGAACATCGGATAACTCGAAACATTGTGTTCGGTTGAAATTATCGTTTCCTGATTAAGAATAGCAACATCGGGTTCTGCAATAAGATGGGCGATGCGCTCATATGCATCGGTGAAATCATAGCCCGTACTGCTTCTCGCCTGCGCCTGCTCATATACGGTATCGTGGATAAGATTATCGCCCACCGCAACAAAGCTCACCCGTGAGAAAAGCTCCTGCTGAGTTGTGGGCGGAGCGGTTTCCTGAACAGAGGTAACATCAGGTGCGGTCGCATTTACGGGCGCGCGCTCGATATCACGGGTAAAATACATCACACCGAGCGCAACAATATCAAGAACTATTATAAAAGCAAGAAATACGAGTAGTTTCTTTTTCACAGTATCAACTCCTCGGTTGATTAATCCAATGTAAGTTTACCGAGCTTTCCGCTTCGGTATTCGTCAAGCAGCATAACCGCCGCACGTTCGGTATCGGTTTCGCCGCCTTTTATAAGCATTCCTCTTTTTGCGCCGATAAGCTCAAGCAACTCATAAGGCTCAAGTTCATCAAAATCCTTTATTTTATATCTTTCTTCAAGGCGTTCGGGATAATTCTTCTGAAGAACAAGCAGAAGTCTTACGGCAATTTCCTGGCTGTCGAGAATTTCATCCTTAACAGATCCGATAAATGCGAGCTTGAAGCCGACCTCTTTATCTTCAAATTTGGGCCATAAAACGCCGGGGGTATCGAGAAGCTCAATCCCCGAGCCGATGGCAAACCATTGGTTGCTTCGGGTTACACCGGGCTTGTCCGCAACCTTGGCACGGTTTTTGCCCGCCATTCGGTTGATGAAAGAAGATTTGCCGGTATTCGGAATTCCGACAACCATGACACGCAGAGATTTACCCGCCATGCCTTTTTCGGTATTCGCTTTAATTTTTTCTTTCAGAACTTCCCTGACGGCAGGCTGAAATTTTTCAAGTCCCTTACCGCTTCTGCAGTCAACAGGCAGAGCCGTTATGCCTTTTTCGGCAAGCTCTTTTATTTTTCTTGCCGTTGCACCGGGGTCCGCAAGGTCGCATTTGTTGAGCAAAACTATTCTCGGTTTTGAACCGATAATTTCATCAAGCTCTGGGTTTCGGCTGCTTTCGGGAATTCTTGCATCAACGATTTCACACACGGCATCAACAAGCGAAAGACTTTCTTTTATGAGCCTTCTCGTTTTCGCCATATGACCCGGAAACCATTGAACTGTCATATTTTCATTCATATATTAACCTATTTCAAACTGTCCGAAAGGCATAATTCTGAAAAGAGCCTTTCCGAGTATATATTCTTCTCTGATAAGACCGACTCTGTTATCACGGCTGTCGGTTGAGTGATTTCTGTTATCTCCCATAACAAAAACATAGCCTTCGGGAACTGTTACCGGAGCATAAAAATCCTCTCTGTCACGGGTGGGTTCGTTGATATAAGGCTCATCGAGAGCGACGCCGTCAACATAAACAATACCGTTATCAAAATCAATATCAACCGTCTGACCGCCCTTTGCAATAACTCTTTTAACAAGGGTATCTTCAATAGCCGGTGAGTCGTTGGGCTGGCATGTGACAACAATATCTCCGTTTTCGGGTTCAAACAAATAAGCCGAAAGGATTATTCTGTCATAGTCACTCAAGGTCGGATACATTGAGCTTCCCGACACTCCGACAGTTCTGAAAAAGAAAACAAACGCAAACACAACCGCAACAACGGCGGTGGCTATTATTGAAACGATTTCATAAAGACCGGAGAACGGCTTTTTTTCCGCTGTCTTTTTTTCACTCATGCTCAAAACCTCACTGTCAATCAAAATCTTTATAAATATCCCATTCTTCAATCGGATAAATTCTCACGAGCGCCTTGCCGAGAACATATCTTTCATCAATAAGACCGATTTCGCTTGAACGGCTGTCGATGGAATCGTTTCTGTTATCTCCCATTACAAACAGCTTGCCCTCTTCAACTGTCAGAGGGAATCGGACATCGTAGCTCAGGGTTGTCGGTTCAAGGATGTAAGGCTCGTTGAGCTTCACCCCATTAACATAAACCTCGCTCTTTTCGAAATCAATGTTGATCGTATCTCCGCCGACGGCAATTACACGCTTGATTATGGGAACATTGCGCCTCCACGGCTGATTGACAATAACAATATCGCCGTATTCAAAATCAGTCACGGCACCCGCGACAGCAACCCAGTCTTCATCATTCAAGGTGGGATTCATCGAATCACCGTCAACACCGACCGCTCTGAACACAAGCGCAAAAACAAGGAAAACGACCAAAACCGCACCTTTGACCGAATCCGTTACGTCAAAAAGAAACGAAGCGATAAACGGAGGCTTTTTTTCTTCCGTTTTGCCTGAATCGGGATTAAATTCAATCCAGAATTCTTCTATTCGGCGCATTTGTGTTCTCCTTTCGAATTAATGTAATTAATTAATAAAATAAGAATAAAGGTGTAACAACAGAAAAATTGTTACACCCTCAAGCTTTTTTATCTGATCTGTTCTTTAACCTTAGCTGCCTTACCGACTCTGTCTCTGAGGTAGTAGAGCTTGCTTCTGCGAACACGACCGTGTCTTACTGTTTCAACCTTTGCAACGTTGGGAGAATGAACGGGGAATACTCTTTCAACGCCTACGCCGTATGATACGCGGCGAACGGTAAAGGTTTCAGAAACGCCTGAACCCTTGCGAGCGATAACAGTACCTTCAAAAAGCTGAATTCTTTCTTTGTCACCTTCGCGAATCTTAACGTGAACCTTAACGGTATCACCGACTTCGATTGCGGGTACTTCGGATTTGAGTGAATCCTGTGCGATAAGTTTGAGTGCATCCATTGTAAATTTCCTCCGATTTTTTCAGAAGTTCGTATCTGCCCTTGGCAAAAAGAGGAACGTCCTTTTTAATGTTATTGGCATTAAATCTCGTCTTTGAGCGCAATTACTCTAATGACGGCACAAATGCGAGTAATATAATATCATATGATTTCAAAGAATGCAAGTGTTTTTTTGCCGATTTCAAATATTTTTAACATTTTGAGAATTATGCACCAAATCACCTGCATTTTTCACGTTTCAATCATTCAAAAATGCTTAAATCTTCACGCAGAAGCCTTGTTCTGACAATATTTCTGTCAACATCCTCCGCCGAAAATTCAGAAAGCAGAGAGCTAAGCAGAAGCTCGGCATTGAGATTTACCGTATTACCTGCAGCAAGAATTGTTTTGATAAAAACTCTGTTTTCTGACGATGAAATTTCAAATTTTTTTACAA
Source organism: Clostridia bacterium (assembly GCA_017410195.1). GTDB lineage: Bacteria > Bacillota > Clostridia > Oscillospirales > Acutalibacteraceae > CAG-177. Next base: position 8,962 of record JAFQRF010000078.1, read on the forward strand.
GCTCGCAGAGGTTGACCGTCTTTATCCCCTTCTTGCTTCGCTTTTCCGCATTAAGTACTCCGCTGTCAATAATTGCCTTTGCTCCTGCGGAAAAACCTTCCGCCTCGCCTGCATTTTCAAACCATACATCGATTTCATATTCCGCTGCGGCAATCTCATTAGGCTTATGCTCAGGCTTTGCAACATCAACAATTTCAATGCCCTCGGGCATAACGGAGTTGAGTCTTTTTTTGATTTCACCAAAGGTCATTTCGCCCTCGATTCTGATATCAAGCGGCTCTTTCAGTCCTGCCTGACCGAGCGGAAGAGGCATAAGAAAAGTCATATAAGGATGAGGATTGAAGCCCTCTGTATACCAAAGCGGAATATCGGCACGCCTTACGGCTCTGGTCATGCAGCGGTTCATATCGAGATGTGAAATATAGACAGCAAGTCCGTCTTTTTTAAACCACAGTCTTACGGGTTTCATCACACACACCTCCGTTGAGTCTGTTTGCACCGCATCCCGCACACTTTTCACGGCAGCTTGCGGTTGTTTCACCCTTATGAGCCTTGACATTTTCGTTCATAAGGAATTTTTTGGTAACTCCGTAGTCCATATGATCCCACGGAAGAATTTCGTCGTATTCACGGCGCCTTGCAGTATAGAAATACGGGTCGATTCCGTTTTCTTTGAAGCTTTCTTCCCATACCTCGGGTTTAAGGCATTCAGCCCAACCGTCAAACTTACAGCCCTTGCGCCACGCAGTTTCGATTACATCGGCAAGACGTCTGTCGCCCCTTGCAAAAACGCCTTCAAGGAAGCTTGTCCACGGCACATGTCTTGAAACAGTAACTTTCCTTGTCTTTACGCATGAAATCAGATAATTCTGCTTATCGATAAGCACGTCGGGTTTATCCTGCGGCTCCCACTGGAAGGGAGTAAAGGGCTTCGGCACAAGCGATGCAACACTGATGCTGACATTCACGCCCTTGCCCTTGGGTTTATCGGGATTTTTATAGAATTCATCAACAACCGCCTGTGCAAGATTTGCAATACCCTCGATATCCTCTTGGGTTTCGGTGGGCAAACCAATCATAAAGTAGAGTTTAACGGCAGTCCAGCCGCCCGCAAATGCCTGAGCAGCGGTAGTAAGCACTTCTTCTTCGGTTATGTTTTTATTGATAACGTCACGCAGACGCTGTGTACCGGCTTCGGGCGCGAAGGTGAGTCCGCTTCGTCTTACGGCGTTAAGCTGCTCCATAAGCTCCTTGGGGAAATTATCCGCACGCAGCGAAGGCAGGGCAATATTGATTTTCTGCTCGATTGTCCAAGGAAGCATATTCGTTATAAGCTTCTCAAGACCTTTGTAGTCACTCGTGCTGAGTGAGCAGAGCGAAATTTCGTCATAACCCGTGCTGTCGCATATCGCCTTGCATTGCGCCTCAACGGTTTCGGGAGATTTCCTGCGCAAGGGTCTGTTAAGAAATCCTGCCTGACAGAATCGGCATCCTCTGATACATCCTCTAAAAATCTCAACGGTTGTTCTGTCATGCACAACCTCAAGGAAAGGCACAACGAATTCTGTCGGCGAAAACATACTGTCGAGGTCGGCAACGTTTCGCTTTTCAACCTTTTCGGGCGCTCCGCAGGAGGGAGTGACCGATTTTACGGTATTATCTTCGTTATATTCAACATTGTAAAGAGAGGGAACATAAACGCCTTTTATCTGTGCGGCGGCAGCAAGGAATTCCTGCTTCGTCGCACCCTTCGCCTTGTATTCCTTGAGTAAATCTATAAGCTCATTTGTGACCTCTTCGCCGTCACCCGGAAGAGTGATATCAAAGAATTCCGCAATCGGCTCGGCATTGCATACACATGCTCCGCCGGCAATGACAATAGGAGTCAGCGCCGTTCTGTCCTTGGCTCTTACGGGCAGACCCGCAAGGTCAAGCATATTAAGAACGTTGGTATAACTCAGCTCATACTGCATTGTAAATCCGAGAATGTCGAAATCCTTTATCGCATCGCCGCTTTCAAGTCCGTAAAGCGGAATGTTATTTTCACGCAAAACATCTTCCATATCGGTCCACGGAGCGAAAACACGCTCGCACCACGCATCTTCTCTTGCGTTGACGAGTGAATATAGAATTTTCATTCCGAGATGGGACATGCCGATTTCATAGGTATCGGGAAAGCAGAATGCATAGCGGATATCAACGGAATTTTTATCCTTGACAACGCTGTTAAGCTCGCCGCCCGTATATCTGCCCGGCTTCTGCACCTTGAGCAAAAATCTTTCAAGTTCCTTGGGATACATAGACCTTCTCCTGTTCAAAAATCATATCTTATTTATGATATCACAGAATTATGAAAAAATCAACGGCGGGATAATCGCCCCGCCGTATAACAGTTTTTATTTCATTTTATAATCATCAATAATCTGTGCAATATGAGTAACAAAAGCAAGCGGCAAACCGTCAACATTTATGTTCGGAGTGTCATCAAGACCAAGGAGATAATCCGTTGAAACACGGAACAGCTTTGCGATGCGTACAAGCATTTCAACCGAGGGCTGAATATTATCGTTTTCCCAATTGGAAACCGTCTGCTTTGTGATATTGAGTTTTCCGGCAAGCTGAACCTGATTCCAGCCGTGTGCCATGCGTAATTCATAAATCCTTTCTCCGAGCATAATTGCCTCCAGCGTGTCAAATATTACAATACTATTATCACAAAACGCTTGACAATATTAAAATACTTTGATATCTTAATATTTGACTAAAGTCAATACTTATTATTCAACTTGGAGGTATTAAAATGAAACGGACATTAAAAAAATCAATGTCAATTCTCCTTGCATTCACACTCCTTTTCGGCTCAATCGCATTCGGGTTATCGGATGTGAACTTTGATGATTTTGCGGTGAAAGCAGATGCGGCAGAAACATTCACGGAAGGATATTATAAATATAAGGTGGATGAGAATGGCAATGCAAATATAACGGATGCTGATAATTCAATCAGCGGAGATATCGTTATCCCGTCAGAACTCGGCGGCTTTTCCGTTACAAGCATTGATTTTTTGGCATTCTCTTATTGCAAAAGTCTCACAAGTGTAAAAATTCCTGACAGCGTAACAAGCATAGAAACGAATGTGTTCAATGATTGCACAAGTCTTACAAGCATAACCGTAGACCCTGCCAATACGGCATATTCAAATGACGAATTCGGCGTGTTGTTTAACAAAGATAAAACGCAGTTAATACAATATCCTATAGGGAACACAAGAACAAGCTATGAAATCCCTGACAGCGTAACAATGATAGGTTATAGTGCGTTCTCTGATTGCACCGGTCTCACAAGTGTAACAATCCCCGACAGCGTGACAAGCATAGATAGTTTTGCATTCTCTTATTGCAACAGTCTCACAAGCATAGTTATCCCCGACAGCGTAACAAGCATAGGAACGAATGCATTCGAGAATTGCACAAGTCTTACAAGCATAACCGTAGACTCTGCCAATACGGCATATTCAAGCGATGAATACGGAGTCCTTTTTGATAAAGAAAAAACGCAATTAATACAATATCCTATAGGAAATACAAGAACAAGCTATGAAATCCCTGACAGTGTAACAAGCGTAGGTGATTCTGCGTTCGAGCATTGCGACAGTCTCACAAGTATAGAAATCGGCAACAACGTAACAAGCATAGATGCATTTGCATTCTATGATTGTGCCGGTATCATAAGTATAGAAATCAGCAACAATGTAACAAGCATAGGCGCCAGTGCGTTTGAAGATACCGGATATTACAACGATTCGGATAATTGGGAAGGCAATGTTCTTTATATTGGTAATTATCTTATAGATGTAAAATACGGACTAACCGGTTCATATAAAATCAAGGAAGGAACAGTACTTGTTTCTGATTATGCGTTCTCTTATCGCAGCAGTATTACAGATATAGAAATCCCTGACAGCGTAAAATGCATAGGTGATTATGCGTTCCTGTCGTGCTCCGGTCTCACAAGTATAGAAATCGGCAACAACGTAACAAGCATAGGTAATGATGCGTTTAGTAAAACCGGATATTATAATGATTCGAATAATTGGGAAAATGATGTTCTTTATATTGATAATTATCTTATAGAAGCAAAAGAAACAATAACCGGTTCATATGAAATCAAAGAAGGAACAATAATAGTTTCTGATGAGGCGTTCTGGAGCTGTGAAGGTCTCACAAGCGTAAAAATCCCCGGCAGTGTAAAAAGTATAGGTGAGGCTGCATTCGAGTGGTGTACCGGTCTCACAAGCGCAGAAATAGGCAGCGGCGTGACAAGCATAGGGATTGCGGCATTCAATGGTTGCGAAGGTCTCACAAGCGTAAAAATACCTGACAGCGTAACAAGCATAGGTTATGGAGCTTTTGCTGAGTGTATCGGTCTCACGAGCGTAGAAATCCCCGACAGCATAACAAACACGGGTGATTTTACTTTCTATAATTGTTACAATTTAACAAACGTAAAAATCCCCGACAGCGTAACAAGCATAGGTGAGGGTTCGTTTGCTTCTTGTGCCGGTCTTACAAGCATTGAAATCCCTGACAAAGTAACAAGCATAGGCGATTATGCATTTTCTGCTTGCGTCGGTCTCACAGGTGTAGAAATTCCTGACAGTGTAATAAGCATAGGTGAAGAGGCGTTCTGTGAATGCCTCAGCCTTGAGTACATTCATATTCCATCGAGCGTCACAAGCCTTGGAAAATCAATTGTATCTTCTGATGCCGAAAAAGCAGAACAGATTGAATCTATAAAAACAGAATTAGAAAATGCAAGTGAAGAAGAATTGGCATATTATGCCGAAATGGGCATAACCAAGGAAAATGTTGCAAAATGGAAGCCAACAACGGTTATATGTTCAGATACCGCAGACTGTAATGCAAAAACATATGCAGAGAAAAACGGAAACAAATTTGTGGTTTGTGACGGACACGATACCGCAAATCCTGAAGAACCCACAACTAAGCCTATTGAAACCACCAAGCCTGCAGAAGTTCCTACCACAACAAAACCGGTTGTTACAGAACCTTCAACAACCAAACCTGCTGTAACCGAACCTTCAACCAAACCGGTCGCAACAACCAAGCCCACAACAGAACCTACAACCAAGCCTTCAGAAACCACAAAGCCGACAACAGCACCTACAAACAAACCCGAATCCACCACCAAACCCGTTGTTGAAGAAGAAATCATCAAGAAACCTTCAACAACCAAGGTCAAGTATGGTGAAACGCTTATTCTTCACGCTGATTTTGCCAATATTCCCGAGGGCGCAACAATCGAGTGGAGCGTTGAAGGTAAGGGTGTAACAATCGTTCCTTCCGAAGACGGCAAAACATGTGCCGTAACGTCAACATCAACGGGTGATGTAACCGTCACGGCAAAATACACAGATGCAAACGGTGTTGAACACGTTTCCGAGCAGGAAATCAAATCAAACGCAAGCTTCTGGCAGAAAATTGTATCATTCTTCAAAAACCTTTTCGGCATCAACAGAATAATCGAACAGAGAATAAAGTTCTGAATTATGGCTTAATTTTACGGCTTCCCCTTGAGGGGAAGCTCCGTCATAGACGGTGATTTGGTATCATCGCAGAGGGCGGATATTATATTTTCCGTTTCTTATTCTCCGAACAGCACACCGCTGCCAGATATGCAGTAACCGCTGCAAGGGTAAAATTGCCGTTTACAAAAATCATTGTAATCCCCGCAGCAGCCATCGGAACAAGAACGGCACATGAAACGTAAAAAGCAATTTTTTTCGCTTTTTCTTCGTCTGTTATATATGACAGAAAAGAAAAAAACATATTTCCGCCGTCAAGCGGTACACAAGGAACAAGATTGAATATACCGATGCAAAAGCTTATTGCCGCAGCGGTTTTCATTCCCGTATGTTCCGATGCAAACGGCAGCATAAATGCCGAAAAAACAAAATTCATTACGGGTCCCGCCGCATAAACCGCCAGTTCCTCCGCAGCAGTGAGGACTGACGGTTCTTTTCTTTCAAGCTTTATTCCGTAAAACGACAGTTCAACCGATGAAGGGCTTTCGCCGAGAATCATCAGACAAATTATATGACCCGCTTCGTGAATGATGCAGCAAAAAAGCGCAACGGCGCATGTTCCGCTTCCGTCGAGAATGAGCATCAGCGTTATCACCGCCGCAAAGGATATATTTATTCTCAAAGAGGTTCTTCCGAGGTTAACCTTCATCGGCGTTTTCAGGATACAGCTGCCTTTCCGGGTCAACCCTCACGCCGTTTATCCTGACCTCAAAGTGAAGATGAGGACCCGTTGACCAACCCGTCGAACCGACAAGACCCACCGTTTCTCCCTGACGGATAACTGCATTTTCCTCAACATAAATTTCCGAAAGATGGCAGTAATAGGTTGAAAGTCCTTCCGAATGCTCCATGAGTACATATTTGCCCCAGACATCGCTCTCTCCTGTTTCGGCGATTTTTCCGTAAAACGCCGCAGAAACGGGAGTTCCCTCTGCTGCCGCAAGGTCAAGCCCCGTATGGAAACCGTAATTGCCCGAAACGGGATTTGTTCTGTAGCCGAAACGAGAGGTTATTCTTGCGTTTTTCACCGGTAAAACGGGGTCAACGCTGACATAATAAGGTGCAAATGAAGTACCCTTCACCGCCTCTTTGCTTTCAATATCACCGCCGCCCGAACCGTTGATTATTTCACCGACCGCAACAGTCTCTCCCGTTTCGTCACTCGTGACATCAAAAGAATTTACGGTTATTTTTTCTGCGGAGGATTCCGTCGCAACGTTAGCAGAAAACGCAGGTTCAGCCGATTCAGAGGGTTTAAACACAAAATCTGCGGTATCTTTAAGCTGTTCAAGCATTTCAGATGCCGACATATCATTCTGCATTATTTTTCGATAATCCTCACGCATCTTTGCATACGCCGTCGGGCTGACCTTTGAAGCAAGAAAAACGCCCGATACAATCAGAACACAAATCACACTTTGCAAAAGAATAAGTCTTACAAGATAATCGGTTTTTGTTTTTTTCTTTGCCGGCCTTGAACTGTTTTTTTTCGCAGGTGCATCCTCATCGGTAAACTTGAATCTGCTTCTGTATTCTTCCCTTTCCGTGCGCTGCGACGGATATTCAAAATCGTTCATTGCAATTCCCCCGAAAAAAGTTTTCGGTTAATTATATGAACCTTAAAAAACATATATGCAGGGGTAAAAGTGCATTTACACTTTTACCCCTGCATATTAAAGTTCCGCAATTATCTGCCAATAATCGAAAGAATAATATTTCGTCAGCTTTTCTTCGGCATCTTCAATACTTTTGAAATATTCCGTATTGAACTCGCCCTCGGGGTCTGCATACAAACCCCATGCCGCAGCTTCGTTGACCGACGGAAAATATTTATCCCACAAAAGCTTGCTGCCTTTTTTATCTCTGTTGTAGTTGAGGTAATGCGCATCCTCACGGATTCCGTCTCTGACTCTGACAAAATCGGCGTTCAGCTCCCTGCGCTCTTTTTCGGGGCATTGCCCGAGTGAATAATATTCGGCTCTGACAGCAATGCTCTGCAGAGTTGATATATATTCCGACATACGCTTTGCAAGCTGCAAATCGGTCAGTTTTTCAAGTTTCATAAGGGTGTCGAGGACAATAAAAAACGTGTTTTTAACGTTTTATCCTCTCCTCCTTTTTAAAAAATTCCTATGTTATAAATCTTAAGATCCGAAAGCGAAGATTTTTCGGATTATTTTTGGTTGTTGAGGATGCAGGAAGGCGAGTGCCTTTCAAATCCGAAACGCCGAAAAGAACCGAAAAAGCTCACTCTCGGACAGTTTTTTATTGTTATCGACGCCCTCTTACCACTCGTCACTTTCGTCAATAAGAACTGCGTGGGCGCATCTTATTCCGTCAACGGCTGCCGAAACAATTCCGCCTGCATAGCCCGCACCCTCACCGCAGGGATAAAGACCTCTGATATTTGCCTGATAGAGTTCATCACGAAGAATTCTTACGGGAGCGGATGAACGTGTTTCGGGCGCGGTCAGAACACCGTCGGGAAGCGCAAAACCGTTGAGGCTTCTGTCCATTTTAACTATCGCCTGAGCCATGATATCCGTCACCTTTTCGGGCAGAACCTTGCGGATATCACCGGGAGTAACGCCCGTTGCGCAGGTCGGCTTTACATATGAAAGCTTGGTTGAGGGGGTATTGTTAAGAAAATCGCCAATGGTCTGGCAGGGAGCGCTGTAGTCACCTCCGCCGAGTTCAAAAGCGGTTTTTTCTATTTTTCTCTGAAGCTCAATGCCTGCAAGAGGATGGTCGCTTCCGAAATGCTCAGGCTCGATGCCGACAAGCAGAGCCGCATTTGAGTTTTCGCCGTCACGGGCGTATTCGCTCATACCGTTGACAACAACGTGACCTTCCTCCGATGCGGCGGCAACAACCGTACCGCCGGGACACATACAGAAAGTATATGCGCCTCTGCCGTGTTCGGGGTGGCAGGCAAGCTTATAGTTTGCCGCTCCGAGTGCGGGATGACCCGCATACGAGCCGTACTGCGCTCTGTCAATCATCTCTCTCGGATGCTCAATGCGTACGCCGACCGAAAACGGCTTCTGCATTATTTTTATTCCTTTTTTATAGAGCATTTCAACGGTATCTCTCGCCGAATGACCGATGCAAAGCAAAAGAGTATCGGTTTCGATATCCTCCTCACCGCCATCGGGTCTTTTGCAGCTTATACCCTGGATAACGCCGTTTGCAACGATGATATCCGTCAGCTTCCAGCCGAAACGGACCTCACCGCCGAGAGAAATAATTTCTTCTCTGAATGCTTTTACAACTGCGCCAAGTCTGTCTGTACCGATATGGGGAGTTGATGAATAGGCGATTTCTTCAGGTGCTCCGTGAGCAACCAGCTCCTCAACAACCTTTCGGCAAAGAGGGTCTTTGATTCCCGTAGTCAGCTTGCCGTCGGAAAAAGTTCCCGCACCGCCCTCGCCGAACTGAACATTGCTTTCGGGATTGAGCTTTCGTGATGACCAGAATCCGTTGACATCCTTTGTTCTTGTGTCAACATCCGCACCTCGCTCGATAACAAGAGGTTTAAGCCCTGCCCTTGCAAGAATCAGAGCGCAAAAAAAGCCTGCAGGTCCGAAGCCTGCGATAACAGGTCGGAGAGTGCTTGTTCTTCTGATTTCGGGCATTTCATATTTATATGCAACGCCCGTTTCAACCTTCGGATTTTTTGCGTGAGCAACCACAGCATTTTCATCCGAATCCACCTCAACGCTGACGTTATACACAAAGAAAATATTATCTTTTTTTCTAGAATCAACAGATTTTTTTGTGATTTGCAAAGATGTAATTTTCTCCTCTTTGCATCTGAGAGCTTTTGCTGCTGCCCTTCTGAGTGCAGCTTCATCGCTGTCAAGCGGAAGCTTTATTTCATTTATTTTTATCATTTTTATTCCTCACAAATCAGTCTTTGAGTTCACCCGCAAGCATTCCCGATGACCATGCCCACTGCAGATTGAAGCCGCCGCAGCCGCCGTCAACATCGATTATTTCGCCCGCAAAATACAGTCCTCTGCATTTTTTTGATTGCATCGTTTCAAGGTCAATTTCGTCCGTTTTTATGCCGCCCGACGTCACCTGAGCGTTGGCAAAACCCTTTGTTCCCGTGATTTCAAGGGGGAAATTCTTGATTTTTTCGGCGATAAGCTTAATCTCTTTAAGGGTCAGCTCATCAATTCTTTTATTGCTTTTGTAAAGGTTTACAGCTTTACAAGTCGCAATTCCGACGGCTTTCGGAAGAAATCCCGTCAAAAAATTGTCAAGATTGCAGAAACCCTTTATTTTACAAAGGCTCTGCAAGTATTCAACAATCTCATTATATGTCATTTTCGGCATAAAATCAATGTAGGTAAAGGGATTTCGCTTTACAGAATCGATATATTTTTGTGCCGTTGCCGCAAGTTCCATTGCCGCTATGCCAGACAGTCCGTAATCGGTAAAAAGTACTTCTCCCTGCGTTTTCGCAAGAATTTTCTCGCCTTTGAGCGTGAGATTAACTTCTCTGACCCTCATGCCCTTCATCGGCTTTGTGATTTCGGGTGAACCGCAGAGCGGAACAAGAGCGGGAACAAGTTTTGTTATCTCATGTCCTAATTTTTTTGCAAGCGGATATCCGCTTCCGTCAGAGCCTTGCGACGGCGAGGATTTTCCTCCTGCGGCAAGGATTATTTTTTTGCATCCGTACTCATTGTTAACAATAAAATCCGCACCGTTTTTCTTTATGTCGGTAACTGGAGTATCACAGATAACCTCAACGCCGAGTCTTTCGAGTTCAAAACGCAGAGCATCAACAACCGATGCAGCCATGTTGCTCTCGGGATATACCCTTCCGCATGAATCCGAATAGCAAAGCAGTCCCAGACTCTCAAAAAATTCAACAATTCTGTCGGGAGTATATTTATTCTGTGCATAGTGCGTAAAGCTGTTGTTAACATAGTTGTGTTCAAGAGCATAAAGGTTTGTTATATTACATTTTCCGTTGCCCGTTGCGAGAAGCTTTTTTCCGATTCTCGGGAGTTTTTCGATAACGGCAACTTTTATTTCGGGATAAAGGCGTTTTGCGTTAATTGCCGCAGCAATTCCCGCTGAGCAGCCGCCGACGATTATCAGGTCGTAGTTTTTCATTCCGATACTTCCTAAAAATTTTATAATATTATATTTTAACCCTTACTGCTCAGAATGTCAAACAGTTCTTTAACAGTCTTTGAATTCCTTTTGTTTTCATTGACTTTTATCATTGGTAATGCTATTATAAATTATATATAACATTTTATAATGGAGAATTTTATGCAGGAACTTGTATTTGAAGCGGCGCACTATATGCTGCCCGTACTTGCTGTTGCGGTTTTGATTCTGTGCTTCTCTGCTCTTTTTAAGCGCAGACCCGCTTCTCTCGGCAGAGCAAGACTGATTAACACCGTCAACGCCGATGTTTTTCCGCTCATCAGCCGAGAAACATCAATCGGACGACACAAAAACTGCGATATAATATTGAATTATCCGACCGTATCGAGAATTCATGCGGTTATAATCTGCGCCAAGGACGGTTGGTATATAACGGGTATCCGCTCCGATACTCCGGTTATTGTCAACGGAAATCCCGTAGAGAAAAAATCACTTCTCAAAACGGGCGATAAAATTACTCTCGGCAGCATCAATCTTATTTTTGAAAACAAGCAGGGTTAACATAATGACAGAAAATGCAAAAATCATAACTCTCGGCAACGGGCTGAGAATAATACTGCAAAAGGTCGGGGGTGCAAAAACCTGTTCTCTCGGCGCATGGGTTGCAAGCGGTTCAGGCTATGAAACTCCCGAAACCGCAGGCTATTCCCATTTTATTGAACACATTCTTTTCAGAGGCACAAAACACCGTTCCGCACTCGACATTGCTGTTGAAATGGACGAAATAGGCGGCGTTCTCAACGCATATACGGCAAAGGAAATGACCTGTTTTTATGCACACACGCTTTCCGAGCATGCTCCGAAGGCTCTCGACATCATCTGCGACATGCTGATGAATCCGAAGCTTGACGAAAATGACATTGAGCTTGAAAAAGGTGTTATCAAGGAAGAAATCGCTCTTTACAATGACAGCCCCGAGGATTTGTGTGCAGACACTTTTTACAGAAATGTTTGGGAAAAAAGCATGCTCGGTGCCAATATTCTCGGCACGGAAGAAACTGTTGATTCGGTCACAAAAGATGCTCTTGAGCTACACATGAAGAAATTTTATGTTCCCGAAAGAACGGTTATCAGCATCGGCGGTAATTTTGATGAAGAAACTGCACTTTCAATATGCGAAAAATACTTTTCGGGTATGAAAAACACGGATTTTCCGTTAAATCCCGATAAGGCAGAATATTTTTCGGGAATAACAACGGTAAAAAGAAACTTTATGCAAAACCAGCTTATTATCGGATTCCCGGGCATCCCGCTTGGCGACAATCGCAGAGAAAGCTCCCTTCTTATTTCAACAATTCTCGGTGCTGCTTCGTCATCAAGGTTGTTTCAGCATCTGAGAGAAAAGCTCGGTCTTGTTTATTCTGTTGACAGCTTTTCCGTTTCGTACCTTAAATCGGGCATATTTGCCGTTAATATGGGTCTTAACGAAAAATCAGAAAAGCAGGCAATACGTGAAACGCTGAATATCATTTCGGAATTCAGCAAAACCGTCACCGAAAAAGAGCTTGCAAGAGCAAAGGAGCAGGCGGTTGCGGGGCTTGTTATGGACCTTGAAAGCATCTCCGCACGCACTTCGAGAAACGGCAGAAATCTTTTGCTTTACGGAAAGGTAATTACCGAAGATGAGGTTATCAAAAACATCCGCTCCGTAACACTCGATGATATCCGGATAACCGCAGAGGAAATCTTTGATTTTTCAAAAATCTCCCTCTGCGTTGCAGGAAAAACAAAACCCAAAAAGGCTTACAAAGAAATTTTAGATATATAAAGGAAGTTCCAAAAATGATCAGCAAAAAAGAAATCAAACGTATTGTTGTAAAGGTCGGAACATCAACCCTGACCTATGACACGGGAAAAATAAATATCCGCAGACTCTCAAAGCTTGCTCAGGTGCTCAGCGACCTTAAAAATGCCGGCATTGAGGTTGCACTTGTTACTTCGGGTGCAATCGGTGTCGGAGTCGGAAAGCTCGGTCTTAAGGAAAGACCCAAGGACACTCCGGGCAGACAGGCTGCAGCAACCGTCGGTCAATGCGAGCTGATGTTCCTCTATGATAAATTTTTCGGCGAATTCGGAAATATCACGGGTCAGCTTCTCGTGACAAAGGGCGACTTTGAAAACGAAGAGCGCCACGGCAATCTCCACAACGCATTCATGAAGCTTTTCGAATACGGTGCAATTCCCATCGTCAACGAAAACGACAGCGTTGCTGTTGAAGAAATCGTTTTCGGCGATAACGACAGTCTTTCCGCCCACGTTGCAAAAATCGTTGATGCGGATACTCTCATTATCCTCACCGACATTGACGGTCTTTTCAGCGCAAATCCCAGAGAGGATGAAAATGCCGTGCTTATCCATTGCATTGATGATATTACTGATGATATCCTTGCTCTTGCCGGCGGTACGGGTACCAGCAGAGGCACGGGCGGAATGATAACCAAGCTTCACGCCGCTCAGATTGCAACCGAAGCGGGAATCGATACCGTTGTTATGAACGGCAGCGACCCCGAAGATTTGTATAAGCTTATCGACGGCAGACAGATAGGTACTCTATTTAAGGCACACGGAGGAAAATAAAATGAGTGACATGATTAATATAGGCGCACGCTCAAAGCAAGCGCAAAGACTTCTTTCAAAGGCGGGCGGTGCCGTTATAGACAAGGCGCTGAACGCAATTGCCGCAGCTCTCGAAAAAAATGCAAATTACATTCTTGAAGAAAATTCAAAGGATATCCGCGCGGCATCGGAAAACAACATGGCGCAGGCGATGATTGACAGACTCACCCTCACGCATGACCGAATTTCAGGTATGGCTCAGGGTATGCGTCAGGTTGCATCAAGCGAAAACCCCGTCGGCAAGGTTCTCTGGGGAGAAACAAGACCCAACGGACTTAAAATAGAAAAGGTTGCAGTACCCATCGGCGTTATTGCCGTTATTTTTGAGGCACGGCCCAACGTCACCGCAGATGCCGCCGCAATCTGCCTCAAAGCAGGAAATTCCGTAATTCTCAAAGGCGGCAAGGAAGCAATCAATTCCAACAAAGCTGTTGCGGCCGTTATGAGAAACGCTCTTGCTGATTCGGGTCTGCCTGAGGACTGCATTATTCTTATCGATAACATTTCACGTCAGGCAACAACAGAGCTTATGAAGCTCAACGGCTATGTTGACCTTCTTATTCCCAGAGGCGGCGCAGGTCTTATCCGCTCGGTTGTTGAAAACGCAACCGTACCCGTTATCGAAACGGGTGTCGGCAACTGCCATATTTATGTTGACAGCGATGCGGATATTGAAATGGCAGCAAGCATTGTTGCAAACGCAAAAGCATCAAGAGTTTCCGTATGCAACGCTTGCGAAAGCCTTCTTATTCACAAGGATATTGCCGAGGATGCACTTCTTGTTATCGGCGATGCACTCAAAGCGAAGAACGTTGAAATCAGGGGTGACGAAGCTGTCTGCGAAGTTCTTCCCTATGCCGTGCCTGCAACCGATGAGGACTGGGACACCGAATATCTTGACTATATCATCAGCGTTAAGACCGTTTCCGATATTGACGAAGCAATTGCACACATCGCAAAATACGGAACGGGTCACAGCGAGGCGATAATCACTGACAGTTACGCCGCTGCAGAAAAATTTAAGGCAGAGGTTGATGCGGCTGCCGTTTATGTCAACGCTTCAACACGCTTCACCGACGGCGGAGAATTCGGCTTCGGTGCGGAAATCGGAATTTCCACCCAGAAGCTTCACGCAAGAGGACCTCTCGGCATTGCTCATATGGTAAGCTCAAAATACGTTATCAGCGGCAACGGTCAGATCCGCTAACGGAGGTTAAAATAATGGCAGCAAAAAAGAGAAAAAAGAATAAGCTTGCATTCCCTCTCGGCGTTCTTACTGTTATTCTTGCAATTATCGGACTTGTTACGGTTGTGGGATTTTCCGTTGATACGGTCAAAAATCTGACGGATAAAACCGCCCAGAAAAAAGAATACGAGGAAATGCTCAAGCCCGTTGTGCTTTTCGACCCCGACCCGTTTGATGACCTCACTCAGGCTGACGTTTCTCAGCTTCTCAACAGCGCAGTCTGGGCGCTTCTCATGAGCGATGAAGGCGCAGATAAATACCCCTACTCCGAGGGTGAGAATTTCGGCATTGTTGTTCCGCAGGCAGATATTGAAAAATATTTTGTCAGCCTTTTCGGAACGGAAATTGATATTGCATCTATGCACTCGTCAATCGACATGAGCGGTTATGACATAACATACGATGCGGCACTCAAGAGCTATATTCTTCCAATTACAGGCGTTGAATCAGCTTATACTCCGAAGGTTTACGACATTGAAAAACAGGGCAGCTCGCTCATTCTCAGTGTCGGATATATTGGCAACAGCTCATGGGTTCAGGTTGCAGACGGCGAATACACCGCCCCCGAACCCGATAAATATATGAAAATCACTCTCCGTGAACGAAGCGGAGGAATGATGTATGTTTCTTCCATTCAGTCAACCGACGGTCAGGAGGTTATCGGAACAACTCAGCGCAGAGAAGAACCCGTTGAAACCGAACCGGTTGAAACTCTTCCTGCAATCGCCGAAACCCAATCTGTTCCCGCCACGGACGAAAACGGTGAAATTATAACAACCGAAGCGCTCACCGACGAAAACGGAGAACCGATAACGGAAGAACCGCTTACGGATGAGAACGGCGAAGTTATAACAACCGAGCCTCTCACCGATGAGAACGGTGAATTTGTTACCGAAGAAATAACGGAAGAAGCAATCGAAGAAGAAAACGAAGAATAACAACTGTTTTTTCAATCAGGAGATATCAAATGAATTCATTCGATAAACATGCAAAGTCAATTGAATTTGACAAGGTGCTTGAACGGCTTGCAGAATTCACAAGCTGCGATGATGCACATTATAATGCCCTGCATCTCAAGCCCGAAAGCAACCTTGACCTTGCAAGGGCTTTGCTCAGCCAGACCGCAGATGCACATATGCTTCTTGCACGCTTCGGAGGACCCTCCTTCGGTGGTCTGAAAAATGTCAATAATGCACTCAGCCGTGCAAATGCGGGCAGCGTTCTCAACACACGCGAACTGCTCGACATCGGCGGAGTGCTGAGAGTTATCCGCACTCTCTCACAGTGGCGTGCATCAAATGCAGGCGTTCAGAGCGTGCTTGACCCTCTTTTCAATGCACTCTCCCCCAACAAGTTTCTTGAAACTGCAATTTTCAATGCAATTATTTCGGAAGAAGAAATCTCGGATAATGCATCCCCGACCCTTGCGGATATCAGACGCAAAATCCGCCGTCAGGAAGCAAAGGTCAGAGAACAGCTCGAGAAGTTCTCACGCTCGCAGGTGCATTCAAAATACCTTCAGGAAAATATCATTACCCAGCGTAACGGAAGATACGTTGTGCCTGTTAAAAACGAATACCGCAACGAGGTCGCAGGTCTTGTTCACGACACCTCTGCAAGCGGCGCAACCGTTTTCATCGAACCGATGGCGGTTGTTGAGGCAAATAACGAAATCCGTGTGCTTCAGACAAAAGAACGCGAAGAAATCGAGCGTATTCTCGCAGAGCTTTCCGCCGCTGCAGGCGATTTTGCCCAAAGCATCAAGGACAGCTACGAATGCGCACTCGAGCTGAATCTTATATTTGCAAAGGCGCAATATGCCTATAAAATCAAAGCCGCTCCCCCGATTCTCAACGACAAGGGTATCGTCAATCTCCGCGCGGCAAGGCATCCGCTCATCGACCCGAAGAAGGTTGTCCCCGTTGACATCATGCTCGGCAAAGATTTCGATACCCTTGTTATCACAGGTCCCAATACGGGCGGTAAAACAGTTTCAATCAAGACTCTCGGTCTGCTTTCGATGATGGCGATGTGCGGACTCATGATACCCGCAGGCGACAGAAGCGAAATTTCCGTATTCGATAAAATTCTTTCGGATATCGGTGATGAGCAGTCCATCGAGCAGTCGCTCTCAACCTTCTCGGCACACATGACCACCATCATCGACATCTTTAATGAAGCCGACGAAAAAAGTCTTATTCTCATTGACGAACTCGGCGCAGGAACAGACCCCGTTGAGGGTGCGGCGCTTGCAATTGCCATTCTTGAATCTCTTCATTTCAAGGGTGCTAAAATCGCCGCAACAACCCATTATGCGGAGCTGAAAGCATATGCACTTGAAACTCCTAGGGTTGAAAACGGCTGCTGTGAATTCGACGTTGCGACTCTCCGTCCGACCTACCGCCTTCTTATCGGCGTGCCGGGTAAATCGAATGCACTCGCAATCAGCGAAAAGCTCGGACTTGATATGTCCGTCATTAACAGAGCAACGGAGCTTGTTTCAAGCGAAAACAAGGCATTTGAGAATGTTGTTGACAAGCTTGAAGAAACACGCCGCCGTATGGAAGATGAATACGGACGGGCAAAACAGCTCTCGGATAGGGCAGACAAAGAAAAAGCTGATGCCGAAAAGCTCAAAGAAGAAATCGCTCAACTCCGTGAAAAAGAGCTTGAAAAAGCAAGGTCTCAGGCACTCAAAGTTGTTGATCAAGCAAAACGTGAGGCCTACGCCCTTATGCAAGAGCTTGAAAAGCTCAAAAAAGAGCAGCAAAAAACCAAAGATGCTGCAGAGCTTGCAAGACGTGCAAAATCACTCGTTAAAAAGGGTATCGAATCCATCGATTCTGCTGCCGACCCGATTATCGGAATTGAAGATGACGATAAGGATTACGTGCTCCCCCGCCCACTTGTTACGGGAGATACGGTTATTATTCGTGACATCGCTAAAACAGCAAAGGTGCTTTCACCTGCCGATAAAAACGGAAATGTTGAGGTGCAGGCAGGCTCGATAAAAACAAGAGTTAAGCTCTCAAATCTTAAGCTCTGCGAAAATGCACCGAAGAAAAAAGAAACAAAATCAACTGCAAGGCTTCAGGGCGACAGCCGTCTTAATATGACTGCATCAACACGTCTTGACCTGAGAGGAATGACGGTTGACGACTGCTTGATTGAACTTGACAGATTCATCGATATGGGGCTTCGCACGGGGCTTAATGAATTCACGATTGTCCACGGCAAAGGCACGGGCGCACTCCGAAACGCAGTTACCCGTTATCTTAAAGCCTCACCTTATGTAAAATCGAGCAGACTCGGCGTTTACGGCGAAGGTGAGGACGGCGTAACAATCGTTGTTCTGAAGTAGTTTTGTAAAGGTATTCCACTTTACGACAACTGAACACCGGATGCGTGTAAAAAAGTTTTCCACTTTTTAAAAGTGAAAATGTGGATATATCTTGTGTTTTGCTCCGTGATTTTCCACAACCTATGGATTTTTCCACACTTTTTTGGATAAAAAGTGAGAAAAAGGTGAAAAAGTCGTGAAAATCGGTCAAAAATAACACTTGACATATGCGCTGATATTTAGTATAATAACGACCTGTAAAGCGGAATTGCTTTACAGGTCAGCTTTTTTCGGCGTTAGGATTCTCAGACGCTGTGTGCGTCGGAGATTCTTCTTTTTTGCCTTTTTATATGATTTTGAGAGAAAGGAGGGTCAGATTTGGCAAAGAATTATGAAATGGCAGTGCTGATAGATTTCTACGGTGAAATGCTTACCGCCAAGCAGCGTGATTTTTTGGAATATTACTATAATGACGACCTTTCGCTCTCCGAAATTGCAGAAAATGAAGGCATCACCCGCCAGGGTGTGCGAGATGCAATCAAGCGCGCGGAAACCCAGCTTCAGGAGATGGAAAACCGTCTCGGCGTTGCAAAGCGATTTGAAGATATGCGTCGCAGCCTTGATGAAATCATTGAATGCTCAAATCAGATTTCCGAATACAATCTGCGCCACAGTCTTTCAAAAGAAATCAATGACTGCAGCGTTCGCATAAAAGCCGCCGCAATGGCGCTTCTTGAAAGCTGAAAACATATTAATGATTAATGTATAAGAGGTGAAACAATTGGCATTTGAAGGTCTTTCAGACAGACTCGAATCTGCGTTTAAAAATCTGCGCAGCAAGGGCAGCCTTACCGAAGCAGACGTCCGCAGTGCGATGCGTGAAGTCCGTATGGCTCTGCTTGAAGCTGACGTTAACTATAAAGTTGCCAAGGATTTCACAAACACTGTAACCGAAAAAGCCATCGGCGAAAAGGTTATGGAAAGTCTTACTCCTTCTCAGATGGTTATCAAAATCGTTAAGGAGGAGCTTGTGAGCCTCATGGGCGGAACTCAGAGCCGCCTTGCATACGCAAGCCATCCGCCGACCGTCATCCTCATGTGCGGTCTGCAGGGTTCCGGTAAAACAACCCACTGTGCAAAGCTTGCTCTCAAACTCAAAAAAGAAAATCATCGTCCGCTTCTCGTTGCGTGTGACATTTACCGTCCCGCTGCTATCAAACAGCTCCAGGTTGTCGGCGAGCAGGTCGGCGCACCGGTTTTCGAAATGGGTCAGACAGACCCCGTTAAGATTGCCAAAGAAGCAATCGCTTACTCAAAGGACCACGGCCATGACTATGTTATTCTCGATACTGCAGGCCGTCTCCATATAGACGAAGAACTCATGAACGAGCTTAAGGCTGTCAAAGCCGAAGCAAAACCGCATGAAATTCTTCTTGTTGTTGATGCCATGACGGGTCAGGATGCCGTTAACGTTGCAACATCATTCGACGAAGCACTCGGAATTGACGGCTTGATTCTCACAAAGCTTGACGGTGATACCCGAGGCGGTGCTGCTCTTTCGGCAAGAGCCGTAACGGGTAAACCCATAAAGTTTGTCGGTATGGGCGAGAAGCTCGAAAATCTCGATGTTTTCCATCCCGACAGAATGGCTTCAAGAATTCTCGGCATGGGCGACGTTCTTTCACTTATCGAAAAGGCTGAAATGGCAATCGACGAAAAGAAGGCGGAAGAGCTTGAAAGAAAGCTCATGCAGAATAAATTCGACCTTAATGATTTGCTTGACCAGTTTGACCAGATTCACAAAATGGGTTCGCTTCAGGATATTCTTGCGATGATTCCCGGAATCGGCAATAAAGCAAAAGATATCGAGGTTGATGAACGCAGATTTGACCGGATGAAGGCTATCATCTATTCAATGACTGAAAAAGAACGCCGGAATCCCGACATAATCAACCCCTCTCGAAAGAAGAGAATTGCCGCAGGCTGCGGTCAGCCTATTGAAGAAGTCAACAGACTTCTCGCTCAGTTCAGACAGATGCAGAAAATGTTTAAACAAATGGGCGGCAAAAAAGGCGGTAAACGCCGCAGAAAGCAAAAATTCAGAATGCCCCAGGGCTTCGACCCCTCACAGTTAGGAATGTAATACAGCATAAGCTGATACATTATATATTATTTAAATTCACATAATATTTTTTGGAGGAATTTTATCATGGCAGTAAAAATCAGACTTCGCCGCATGGGCGCAAAGAAGGCACCTTTCTATCGTATCGTTGTTGCAGATTCAAGATATCCCCGTGACGGCAGATTCATCGAAGAAATCGGCACATACAATCCCGTTGCCAACCCCACAGAAATTAAGGTTGACGCTGAAAAGGCAAAGCAGTGGATTGCAAACGGCGCACAGCCCACAGATACTGTTAAGGCTATCCTTAAGAAGGAAGGCGTTCTTTAATCCTTAACGGATAAGAACGAGGTTTAACCAATGAAAGATTTACTTGTCAGCATTGCACAGGGTCTTGTTGACGATCCCTCAGCGGTAACAGTTACCGTTGACGAGCCTGCTGAAGACGGCACTATCGTCTATCACCTCCACGTCGGTGAAGAGGATATGGGCAGAGTTATCGGCAAGCAGGGCAGAATCGCCAAGGCTATCCGCACAGTTATGCGTGCGGCTGCGACCCGTCAGAATGCAAGGGTAGTTGTAGAAATTGATTAAGAAATTTCTTGAAATCGGTGAAATAGTCGGCACTCACGGCATACGCGGCGAAATGCGTGTTAATCCGTGGTGCGACTCACCCGATTTTGTATGTAAGTTCAAAACCTTATACTACGACAGCACCGGAAGCTGTGCGGCGCAGATTAAATCTGCAAGACCGCACGGCAATATTGTTTTACTGTCAGTTTCGGGTATTGATACCGTTGAAGCAGCGCAGAAAATGAGGGGTAAAATTCTCTACATGAAGCGCAGCGATGCAAAGCTTCCCGATGGAACATATTTCATCGCAGAGCTCATCGGCTGCACTGTTTACGATGCGGATAACCCCGAAAAGGTTTACGGAACTCTTTCTGATGTCAGCGCAACAGGTGCAAACGACGTGTGGCACATCAGGGATAAAAACGGTAAGGAATATCTTATCCCTTCAATCCCCGATGTTGTTATTGAAACCGATGTTGCGAATGACCGTATTGTTATCAGACCGCTGAAAGGTATTTTTGACGATGAGGATTGATATTTTAACCCTTTTTCCCGAGATGTGCGAAAGTGTACTCGGTGAGAGCATTATCGGCAGAGCAAGAGCCAACGGATACGTTGAAATCAACTGTCACAATATCAGAGATTATACTCTCGATAAGCACAACAGAGTTGATGATGCGCCCTACGGCGGCGGCACGGGAATGATAATGCAGACTCAGCCGATTTATGACTGCTATGCCGCACTCTGCGAGGAAACGGGGACAAAGCCGCATCTTATCTACCTTTCACCTCAGGGCAAAGTACTTAATCAGGAGCGTGTAAAGGAGCTTTCACAGCTTAAAAATATCGCACTTCTGTGCGGACACTATGAAGGCATCGACCAGCGTGTTATCGATGAAATTGTCGACGAAGAAATTTCAGTCGGTGATTACGTTTTAACCGGCGGCGAGCTTCCCGCACTTATCCTTGCCGACAGCATTTCAAGAATGCTGCCCGGAGTGCTTGCAAACGAGGATGCATTCACTCTTGAAAGCCACTATTCAGGGCTTCTTGAGCATCCGCAGTACACAAGACCTTATGAGTGGCACGGCGAAAAGGTTCCCGATGTTCTGATTTCAGGACATCACGCGAACATAGAAAAATGGCAGCGTGAACAGAGCCTCAAACGTACTATTGAACGCCGACCCGATATGCTTAAAAAAGCGGAACTCACAAAAAAAGATAAAGAATATCTGGATAAACTTAAAACCACCGAAGTCTGATGACCTCGGTGGTTGTTTTTCGGCGGGATGTGGACATCCCGCCTTACTTTTAAACTTTTTTTACGCCGCTTTTGCGGTTATTTTGTTTTTCTCTTTTTTCTCCCCGATTTTCTGGAGAACAATAACAAGAATCATAAGTGCTACACCGGCAATATCTGTCTGCCAACCGGGAATAATCATAAGCAGACCGCCTGCAAGAGCCATCAGTCTTTCCCATACGGGCATCTTCTTGAACATATAACCTTCCATGCCTGCGGAGATGATATATATGCCGCAGATGGCGGTTATAACAAGAAGAACGATACTGTACCACGGAGTTGCCTGACCGAAATCAATGCCGATAAGCATTTCAGGGCTGTAGGCAAAAATATAGGGAACAATGAACGCCGTAATCGCAAGACGGGTTGCGGTAACGCCTGTTTTGAGGGGATTAGACTTTGCAATAGCTGAGCCGGCGTAAGCTGCAAGAGCAACGGGAGGCGTGATATCCGCAACAATGCCGAAATAGAAAACAAACATGTGGGCCGCAAGCATCGGAATGCCCATTTTGATAAGGATGGGTGCCGTGATTGTTGCCATAATAACATAGTTTGCCGTTGTGGGAACACCCATGCCGAGAACGATGCAGCAGAGCATTGTGAGAACAAGCGCAAGGAATGTACTGTTTTCAGCAATGGGGACAAGGGTGTTTATGAGAAGCTGACCGAGAGCAGTCATGGTTACAACGCCTGAAATAAGACCTGCCATACCGCATGCAGCTGCAACACCGACTGTGTTCTTTGCTCCGTTTTCAAGAGATTCAATAACGGTTTTAGGCGTAAGAGCGGAATGGTCTTTTGATATAAATGAAAGAAGGAAGCAAACAACCATGCCTGCAAAAACCGCAATCTGCATGTTCATATTGCCGAACGGAAGCCATATTCCGAGAGTAACCGCAACGGGAATGAGAGGAACAATGAGTCTCCATGCATTCTTCTTATTAATTTCGTGCGGAACAAGGCTTACTATTAGCGAGGTAAGAATTGCAAAGCAAGCGGAAACACCTGCGCTGAAATAGTTCATGCAGATAACGAGAACTACAATCGGGATAAGCAGATATCCGTTTTTGAGAATGAGCTTGAAGAAGTTGGGAATTGCATCCTTGGGAAGACCCTTGAGGCCGAGCTTCTTTGCTTCAAAATGAATCATGAGGAAAATACCCATGAAATAGAGGAATGCAGGAAGAATTGCCGCAACGGCAATCTTTGAATAAGAAACTTCGGTCATTTCTGACATAAGGAATGCAGCTGCACCCATAATGGGAGGCATAATCTGACCGCCGGTTGATGCCGCTGCTTCAACAGCCGCCGCAAACTCGGGCTTATATCCCGTTTTCTTCATAAGAGGAATTGTGATTGAACCGCTGCCGACCGTGTTTGCAACGGAAGAACCCGAGTACATTCCTTCGAGTGCGCTGGAGATAACTGCAACCTTTGCGGGTCCGCCGATTGATGCACCTGCAATTGAGTTTGCAAGGTTAACAAAGAATGTACCGATACCGGTTCTTTCGAGAAGCGCACCGAGAATAATGAAAAGAACAATAAATGTTGTGCAGACGTAAACGGGAGTTGAAAACATTCCGTTTGAAACGTCATAGAAAAGTCCGTACATAAGATTCCTGAGCGCTGTGTTGGGATTATCGGTATAAGCCTTTATTGCTGCATAAACAACAAATGCGCCTGCCACGAAAATAATCGGCAGCCCGACAGCACGGCGGACAAGCTCAACGAGCAGAATTATTGCGATAAGCGCAATGATTATTTCAACCGTTCCGATACGCTTGCTCATCATTATAATGTCGTTCTGGAATATCGTATAATAAAGGAAGCATCCGGAACTGACCACAGCAAGAATAATATCATAAAACGGAACGTAGTTTATTTTCTTGGTCTGTGTTTTATATGCGGGGAAAATCAGAAATCCGATAAAGGCGATAAACGCCATGAAAGTTGTAAGCTTTGTATATTTTGTTGCGGTGGGAAAAAGAAGAGCCATTGAAATCATATAAAGGCTGAAAGCCGCCATGATAGCGGTTATAACCTTTTTGCGCCATCCGGTAAAAACTCTGACGTTGCTTTCTCTGTCAAATTCCTGCATTATTTTGTCAGAATCGACAGTTTCAAGCTCTAATTCATTTTTTACAGCTTCACTCATGCATTTTGCCCCTTTCCTTTTTTATTTTTGACTGTGAATAATATAAAAGGAAATGCCGCAATTATTAAAATCACGGCATTTCATTAAACTCAATGAAGCAAAATTTATGCGATGATGCCTGCTTCCTTATAGTATTTCTCTGCACCGGGATGAAGAGGAACATCACCGATAGCCGAAACAGCGATATCCGTATTCATTTCCTTGCCCTTTGCATGAGCAGCAGCGATATCAGCCTGCTTCTCCCAAAGGTCCTTTGTGATCTGATATGCCTGGTCTTCGCTCATGTCGTTTGAAACAACGAATGTTGCCATGATAGCAACTGTATTAACAGGCTCACTGATGAAATCATAGTCAGCAGCTGTCATTTCATACTTTGCATAGAAGGGGAAATCAGCCATGAGTTTTGAGATAACTTCTTCGCCAAGGTCAACAACAACAACCTCTGTTGCGGTTGCAAGCTCTGTAATAGCAGGTGTGGGAGTACCTGCAGTGATGAAGGCTGCGTCGATTGAGCCGTCCTTAAGCTGAGTTGCAGCATCACTGAAGGATGCAGCAGTCTTGTTGATATCTGCATCAATATCAATACCTGCAGCAGCAAGAATCTGAGTTGCGTTATAGTAAACGCCTGAGCCTGCATCGCCGACTGCAACATTCTTACCCTTAAGATCTGCAACGGACTGAATGCCTGATGCCTTTGTTGCGATAATCTGGCAAACTTCAGGATATACGCAGCCGATAGCTGAGAAGGACTGAATCTGAGAATTGAAGCCGTTTGTGCCTGCATAAGCATAGTTCATAACGTCGTTCTGAACAATAGCCATCTGGTAGTCGCCGTCTTCAATGCCTTCGATGTTAGCCTGTGAGCCGCCTGTTGAGAGAACCTCAAAGGTATAATTGTCTGTGTTGAGAATCTGGCATGCAGCGGTTGTGAAGCCGTAGTATGTACCTGTGTTGCCGCCGGTGCCGACCTTAACCTTGGCAAGCATATCTGACTGAGCAGAATCGGGGGCTTTGGTTGTTGTTTCGCCGTCGGTGTTACCGCCGCAAGCTGTACAAAGAATCATTGCGAAAGCGAGGATAAGCGAAAGAACGATTGCTAACTTTTTTTTCATTTTGTTTACCTCCTGTTATTGCGAACCCCGAATCTGAATAAATCAGCCTTCGGGAATTCAATTTACCAACTGATTATAACCTAAAATGCAAAATAATGCAATACTTTATGCATTATTTGATTATAAATCCTGCATTAATACCAAAGGAAGCCGAGAGCAAGAATCCAGATTATCCACTGCCACCATGCAAAGGATACGCTGATATTGAATTCGGCTGTCTTTCCTTCGTATTCGACTGTCACGGTCTGAGTACCTCTTTCCGTGCAGGTTGCAGGGCTTATTTCATAACCGTCTTTGATAATTTCTCTGCTGCCGTCGGAATAAACAACCTCAAGCTCAAGACCGCTCGCATCAATTGCTTCTTTATAAATATAGTTTGTTTTTGCGGGAAGCTTTTCAACCGAAACGGAAACAATTGTCTTTTGGGTTGTCGGCGGAGTTATCGGATTGGTTTCCGAAGGCTTCTCGGTGGGCTTGGTTGTTGAGGGATTCTCGGGCGCATCGCTGCCTTTGAATTCATAAGCAATTGAATTAGTTTCCGCATATGTATGTGCATATGAATCCTTAACAACAATAAGCTTGAGTGCCGAACAGCCTGCGAATGCGTTTGTTCCGATTGTTGTTACGCTTTCGGGAATTTCAACTGTTTTGAGTGCCGAGCAGCCATAAAAAGCACCGAAATCAATCTTTTCAACACTTTCAGGAAGAACTACGCTCTCAAGAGCGGTACAGCCTTCAAATGCCTTTGCGGAAACGGTTTTGACTCCGTTTTCAATTGTAACGTCGGTAAGACCCGACATATAAAATGCGCTGCCGAAATCAGTTACGGATGCGGAAATTGTTATTTTCTTGAGAGCAGTACATTTACCGAAAGCAAGCGAACCGATTTTGGTTACGGTTGAAGGAATATTGACGGATGCGAGTGCCTTGCATTCGTTGAATGCGTAGCTGTCAATCTTTTTGAGTCCGTCGGGAAGGGTTACGGAAGCAACGCTTTCATTTCCGCCGAAGGCATAGTCACCGATAACGAGCGTGCCTGCCTGAACGGTATAGCTTACATCATTTTTTTCAACGGGATACTGAATGAGGGTCTTATCGGTTACGGAAGAACTGTATGGTCCGTAAAGCACACCGTCAATTGACGAATATACCGCATTTTCTTCTGCAACATTATATGACGTTACAGATGTGCAGCCCAGAAAAGCATTTTTTCCGATAGTCTTGACCGATACGGGAATATTGAACTGCGAAATACCCGTACAAATTCTGAAAGCTTCCTTACCAATAGTTTCAACGGTATCGGGAATGCTGATTTCCGTAAGCGAGCCGCAATCATAGAATGCATTCTCGGGAATTGCTTTCAGCGATGAAGGAAGAGAAATATCGGTTAATGCACTGCAATGAGCAAACGCAGATTCTCCGATGGTACACTCATTTCCGCTGAAAGTGATTTTTTCAAGTGCAACACAGCTGTTAAAAGCATTCTTGCCAACCTTTGTAACACTTTCGGGAATATTGACCTGCGTTATTTTGTTGCAGTCTGAAAATGAACCGTCACTTATCTGAGTAACGGGAACACCGTTCTTTTCAGACGGAATATCGATAACACCCGAAGCCGTCTTACGGCATGCGGAAACAACGGCAAATCCGTCGTAGACATTGACAGTCAGTTCGTCCTCGCCTGCGGCAAAAACCGATACGGTAAGTCCGCTGAACATGAATATCATTGCGAGAAGAAGACTTATTGCTTTTGCGATTTTTTTCATGTAGGTCCCCCCTTGGTTAGTTTTATCGCATTATAGATTATATAATAAATTATATTAAAAATCAAGATAATATTGAATTTTGGTTAAAAAAGGTTAGTTTTTTATTGACAAAACTGTAAGAAATAACTAAAATTAATTTAATAATGCTATATTGGAGATTTGTTTTTATGATTGATGAAAACGGCAATTTTTATAAGCCCGAGAGGGGTTCTTCCGCTGCACCCGACCATATAATGCTCTCATTCTGCGGCAATGCGAAAACCGAGATGGCAGTTACCTGGCGCACAAGTGCAGACGTTGATTCGGGTTATGTTCTTTATCGCAAAAGCAGTACATCGGATTGGATAAAAGCCGAAAGCACCGTAAGATATAAAGAAACAGATATTGACATAAGCAACTATCATTCCGTAAAACTCAGCGGTCTTGAACCCGGCACGGAATATGTTTACACAGTCGGCTGTGATAATCACCGAAGCAGTGAATTCAGCTTTGAAACCGAGGCTGAAAACACCGATAAATTCAGTTTCATCGTTATTACCGACCATCAGAAAGGTGACCCCTGCCACCTGCCCGATTACAGCAAGGTTGGCAGTATGCTCAAAACCGCACTCAAACGGCATCCCGACTGCAAATTCATCTTTACCGCAGGTGACAACTGCGATAACGGTCAGAACGATTTGCAATGGAACGGCATGTTTGACGGTCTTAAAGGTATTATTGAAAGTATGCCGTATATGATGACCACGGGTAACCACGATAACAGAGGATTTATAACATATTTCCCCGAGCCGACGGGTAAATTTTATCTGGAACATGCGGATTTCTTTGATTTTCAGTTTGAAAATGCTTATCCGCAGAACGGACCCGAGGGCTACACAACAGAAAATTATTCATTCGACTACGGAAACACTCATTTTCTAGTTCTCGGCATCAACGCACCCGATATTGTTGAGAACTGGGCATATGACGACCTTCAGTGCAGCAACAAAAAATGGAAGCTCGGCGCATATCATTTCCCGATTTATCCCGTTATGCCCGAGGGTCAGAACAATGACGGATATCCCTGGCTCAGAAAGCCTATTGAAGACGGCAGACTCGATATTCTTTTTGAGGGTCACGAGCATTCGTTTGCAAGAACATTCCCGATAAAGAATGACGAAATATTTGATAAGCCTTCGGAAGGTACGGTGCATTATATCGTCGGCAACGGCGGAGGAAATATCTATCATTCCAACGCAAGAAAGATATGGCATTCCGCATTTTATCCGCAGGAAATCCGAATGGGTTCATATACACTCGTTGAAATTGACGGAGATATCCTTACTGCAACGGCATATCTTGATGACGGCAGAATAATCGATGTTTTCACCATTGACAAATCCAAGGATCTGATTACTCCTCATGCCCTTGCGCCGACCTATGACTGGACAAAAATGGCGTTCAAGGGTCAGATGCTTGAACTGATTTCAAGAGAGCTTTATGCCGAAAATAAAGACGGTATATGGTACGCCCCGTTCGGAGTAGTTATGCAGTTCATCGGCGGCAAGGTTGTAAAAGAAAAAGATACTCTTTTTGTTGAGGCTTACGGTCACAGAGCAACCTTCACCGTCGGCAGCAACCTTGCAAAAACCGACCTCGGAACCGTTGAAATGAGCGGAGAACCGTATTTTTACAGAAACCAGCTCTATATTCCGATTGACGACAGCGCAAGGATGTTTGAGCTTGAATGGTATTTTGCAGAAAGAAACAATTATATAAACTGGAGCACACCGAGTGAAGACAAACCTTTATGTAAACATCCCGAGCAATAAGGAGGAACAAAAATGCTTTACAAAAAGAACAATACACCTGCTCTCAGCGAAGAACTTTTCAGAAATCCGACATGCGAATACAGAGGCACTCCGTTCTGGGCATGGAACAGCGACCTCAAAGCAGAAGAGCTTTGCAGACAGATTGAGATTTTCAAAAAAATGGGTCTTGGCGGATTTCATATGCATGTTCGTACAGGAATGTCAACCCACTATCTTTCGGACGAATTTATGTCACTCATAAAGTGCTGCTGCGAAAAGGCAGACAAAGAGCATATGCTCGCATGGCTTTATGATGAAGACAGATGGCCTTCGGGTGCTGCAGGCGGTCTTGTTACAAAAGACGAGGAATACAGAGCACGCTGTCTGCTTATGACAACCGTACCCTGTGAAGACACCGAAGACGAAGCGCAGTATATCGATTCAAGAGCAGAAGGAGGCAGAGAAGGTAAAGGCTGGCTTATAGCGTGCTACGATATTATTCTTGATGAGAACGGATATCTTAAGAGCTATAAGCTCATCAGCGAAGATGCTGAAGCCGAGGGTACAAAGTGGTACGCCTACATAAAAATCCATGCTCCCTCTCCCTGGTATAATAATCAGACATATCTTGACACGCTCAATCCCAAGGCTGTCAAGCGTTTTGTTGAGGTAACCCATGAAAGATACAAGGAGGTTATCGGCAATCATTTCGGCAATATCGTGCCTGCAATTTTTACCGATGAACCTCAGTTTACTCGCAAAAAGGTTCTTGACAATTCAACGGATAAAGACGATATTCTCATGCCGTGGACAGATGATTTTGCAGATACATACAAAGCGCAATACGGCGAAGATATTCTGGAAACACTTCCCGAAATTTTCTGGGAGCTTCCCGAAGGCAGAATTTCAACCTCACGTTATCATTATCACGACCATGTTTCCGAGCGTTTCAGCGAAGCTTTTGCAGACGTATGCGGTGAATGGTGCCGCGAAAACGGCATCGCTCTCACCGGTCATATGATGGAAGAACCCTCACTCCACAGTCAGACCGCCGCTCTCGGCGAAGCAATGCGCTCTTACAGAGGTTTCGACCTGCCCGGTATCGATATGCTCTGCGCAAGTTTCGAGTTCACAACCGCAAAGCAGGCTCAGTCCGCTGTTCATCAGTTCGGCAGAGAAGGTATGCTCTCTGAGCTTTACGGCGTTACGGGCTGGGACTACGATTTCAGAGGCTATAAGCTCCACGGCGACTGGCAGGCTTGCCTCGGTGTTACAATCAGAGTTCCTCACCTTTCGTGGTACGCAATGGGCGGTGAAGCAAAGCGAGATT
The DNA here is from genome assembly GCA_017410195.1 of Clostridia bacterium. Classification (GTDB taxonomy): domain Bacteria; phylum Bacillota; class Clostridia; order Oscillospirales; family Acutalibacteraceae; genus CAG-177. The sequence goes on from JAFQRF010000078.1 coordinate 39,107, forward strand.
ACCCTGCCTCCATCCACTATCAGTCACCCTGGTGGGAGGAATTTTCATATCTCGAAGACCACTTCGCAAGAGTCAACACCGCAATGACAAGAGGCAAACCCGTTGTCAAAGTCGGCGTTATTCATCCCGTTGAGAACTACTGGCTCCATTGGGGTCCCAACGATAAAACAGCTCTCAGCCGTGAAAACATGGATGCAAAATTCGAGAATCTTGCAAACTGGCTTCTCAAGGGCAGCATAGACTTCAACTATATCAGCGAATCACTTTTCCCCTCTCTCTGCAAAAATGCATCCGCGCCTCTCAGGGTCGGCGAAATGGAATACGATGCAGTCATCGTTCCCGACTGCGAAACTCTCCGTGCAACAACGCTTGAACGCCTCGAAGCCTTCCGAAATGCCGGCGGCAAACTCATTTTCCTCGGCAATGCTCCGACACTCATTGACGGAATTCCCTCTGAAAAAGGAAAAGAACTCTATGAAAAATCAACCGTTGTTTCGTTCGACAGAGCAAAAATTCTCGAGGCTCTTGACGAAAACAGAACGGTTACTCTCCGACTTGCAAACGGCAGACTTTCGGATAATTTCATCTATCAGCTCCGCCGTGACGGCGACGGTCAATGGCTCTTCATCAGCCGTTGCGCCGAACCTTATAATAAGGACTGCGTACATGAATCCCATCTTCGCATAAGCATCAAAGGCGAGTACACTCCCTATATTTATGACACAATCAGCGGCAATATTTCTCCCGTTGCCTGTGAATATATAAACGGCAGTACGGTTATTGAAAAAACTTTGTTTGATTATGACAGCCTTCTTCTCAGGCTTGACGAGGGCAGAGTATCCGATGAAGTTCCCAAAGAAAAGGAATTCATCCTTTCCGATGCAACCGCAATGCCCGCACTTGTTCCTTATACACTCTCGGAACGTAATGTTCTTCTTCTCGACATTGCCGAATTTGCCCTTGACGGCGGCGAATTCATGCCGGAGGAAGAAATTCTCCGTCTTGATAATGTTTGCAGAAGAATGCTCGGATTTGTTGAAAGGGGCGGCAGCGTTGCTCAGCCGTGGGTAATCGCACCCGAAACAATCGAGCATTATGTGACACTTAAATTCACCGTTAAGAGTGACATTGATTTCAACGGTGCTGAGCTTGCTCTTGAAGATGCCGAAAAAGCAAAAATCAGATTTAACGGCAAGGACGTAGCAGTAAACATCACTGGTTGGTATACCGATAAGGATATTAAAACCGTTCCTATCCCCGAAATCGTAAAAGGCGAAAACATTCTTGAAATAACTCTGCCCTTCGGCAAACGCACAAATACCGAATGGTGCTATATTCTCGGCGATTTCGGCGTAAAGGTTGCAGGTAGAGAAAAGGTTATTACCGCTCTTCCCGAAAAGCTCGGCTTCGGTTCAATCGTTTCACAGGGACTCCCCTTCTACGGCGGCAACATTACTTATCACCTTGAAGCGGAGGGTGAAAATCTTCGTGTTGAAGCAACACGCTATAAAGGTGCACTTATCGGCGTTTCGGTTGACGGCGAAAACAAGGGCAGAATAGTTTATCCGCCCTACTGCCTTGAAATTGAAGGACTTTCGGCAGGCGCACACAAGGTTGACATTACGCTCTTCGGCAACCGATACAATGCCTTCGGTCCCGTTCATCTGACAGATGTCAAGCATTCATGGCACGGTCCCGGAGCATGGCGCAGCGATGAAGAAGGCTGGAGCTATGAATATGTTCTGCGTGACGTCGGCATTCTCGCACATCCGATTATCAAATCCAGATAAACTTAACGGACTGTATCAATGAGCGATACAGTCCGTATAATTTATGAATGATCCTGATTGTTTGCAAAAACATCAGCAACCTCGCTGATTGTTATATATGCGCCTCTGTCAATTTCGTGAACGATTTCCTGCATTTTGGAAACCTGAAAACGGTTGACAACAAAATAAATAACCGTTAAATCCGAGCCTGAATAGCCGCCCTTTGCGCCGATTCGGGTCATACCGCTTTCAAAGGCAACCGTAAGTGCTTCACAGATTTCATCGGGCTTCGAGGTTATTATCATTGCACCCTTCGCACGGTCAAAGCCTTCAACCATAAAGTCAACCGTCTTAAGCGCCGCTCCATATGTCACAATCGAATAAAGCGGCAGAATCCAGCTTTCAATAACAAATCCACAGATAATGTAAAGAATTACGTTATAAATCATAACGAATGTTCCGACGGTTATGCCGAGCTTTTTCGCAAAGATAACAGCCATAACCTCAATGCCGTCCATTGCACCGCCGAAACGGATTGCAAGACCGCTTCCTACACCCGAAATCACTCCGCCGAAAAGCGCACAAAGAAGCAAATCCGTGCCTGCCAAGGGTGATGCTACACTCACATCAACGGGAAAAACATCGGTTATCAAAAAAGAAAACAACGAATAAATTCCAACCGTATAAACCGCATAGATTGTAAATACTATCCCCTGCTTTTTTAAGCCGAAAATAAAAAGCGGCACGTTCAGAATCAAAAGAAACACGGAAAGAGTAAGATATTCGGGCGTAATCTGCGCAAGAAGCATTGATGTTCCCGAAATTCCGCTGTCATAAAGATTAACGGGATAAAGAAAAATCGTTACCCCGATTGCATTTATTATTCCCGCAAGAGTCAGCATGGCAAAATTCTGCCATCTCAGCTTTTTCAGTTGCTTTAACATGGTCGCCTGCCTTTCATCATTTATTTATAAAATTCATAAGTCCGTGCCAGTCATCACGGGAAAAATAGTGTCTGCCTGCTCTGTAGCAAAGACCTACATTTCCTTCGTTAAGATACTTGCCCGTTTTGAGATAATCGCCGTCTTCATATATGAAGCCCTTTTTTTCGTAAAGCTCATATACCTCGTTTGATGCGGCGCAGAAAAGAAATTCAAGATTCGGTCCAGCCCATACATCCTCTGCCGCAGATGCAATATGCATCCTTCTCGGGGCGATAAGCGCGGAAAGAAAATGCTGATCGAACGGAGTTTCGCTATCTTTGCCGTAATAATTTTTATAGTTTTCACAGAACCAATAGTCAAAACGGTCAATAATATCACCGATAAACTCATTCCCCTCGGTTTTGCCTCTGTTGAGGGAATCACCACTACAGCCCGAACAATTTGAATGCACAATTGCAAAACGGGTATCAACCGCTGCAGTCAGCAGAGCGGTTTTGCCGAGCCTCGAATGTCCGCAAACGCAGATATTATTTTTGTCAACCTCGTCACGGGTCTGCAGAAAGTCCATAACACGCATTGCCGCCCATGCCCACATAGCAATCTTGCCGGGCGAATATGCGGTTCTTTCTTTGTCCCTATAAATTACTCCTGCAAGTCCGTTTGTGAAATCACCGTCATCGCTCGTAACATTCTGATAACAGAATGAAGCACAGGCAAAACCGTTGTCTATGATTTCCTCAGTCGGCATGTATTTATCGGGAACATCGGGTCTGAAATTAATATGCACAAAGGTTTTGAAGCAATCGCCCTTTTTTGGATAAACATAGGTAACGGGGAATGTAAAATCCTCGCCGTATACCCTTGCAGTTATCTCAAGTTCCATATACGCAGCCTTGCCCGCACAAAATCTTATCGGGTCATCCTCAACTATTCTGAATGACACCGACTCGGGATCATCAGGCATATAGCCGTATTCACCTTCCTGCATCATGCGAAGAACAAGAGGTCTGATTTTCTCCCAGTCCTCAACAGTTTGTACACGTTTGCCGTTTATTTCAAGCGGTGACGGGAGGTTTAACAATTCAAGCATTTTGTTTATCATATTATCACCTAAAAAAACTCATTCTGTTTTTGCGTTAAGATTGATGAGATAAATTTTTGTTGATGCGGTGAAAAAGCAAAGACAATACGAGGTATTGCCGAGCATTTTGAACCTCAGCAACGGAAATTCAGCCGTCAAGATAACTCAAAAATAAAAGGCAGGGGTATAAACATACCTCTGCCGCTTTATTTTGACTTATGCTTCCTTAACAACTACCTGCTTGCCGTTATAGTAACCGCACTCGGGGCAAAGTCTGTGAGATCTCTTGTACTCACCGCAGTTTGAGCATTTTTCAAGCTGGGGAGCAGACATCTTCCATACGTTTGAACGTCTCTTATCTCTTCTTGCCTTTGAAACTCTTCTCTTGGGTACTGCCATGCCTAAGCACCTCCTTAATTATTGTGCTTTTATTAAACCGTCCGGTTTTTTCTTAATTATCCAAAAGCTGCATAAGCGCCGCAAGACGCGGATCAACCTCTTTTTCGCAGCTGCATGAACCTGTGTTAAGATCCTTGCCGCACTTTGAACAGATTCCCTTGCAATCCTCGCTGCAAAGAAACTTTGCCGGAAGATCAAGAAAAATATCCTCGGTTATAAGCGGATCCAAATCAAAACGAAGCTCATTCACGAGCAGAAGCTCATCATTCTTTTCATCGTTAAGATGCGTAACAAGGGTGTGAAAAACATCAATCTCAAGCGGAACGTTAATCGGCTTTGCGCAGCGGTCACAATCCATATCGAGAACAAACTCCGCTTTTGCACGCAGCTCGACTATTCCCGTATAGTTGCCCGCAGCACCGCTGACCTTTACCGGAGTGGTAAAAGGCTTTACGCCGCTGAGTTCACAGTCTGACAAATCAAGCTCGAAGCTGAAATCTCTGACCATTCCCTCGTTATTGAAAATAGGCTCTAAATCCAATATCATAAATTTTCACCTAAAAATCACGCACAAAATATTATAAAGGTGTTTGCGCAATTTGTCAACTAAAATTTTGATTTAAATTCAGATTTTTTCGCAAAAATCGAAAATTCTTGCAGGAAGGTCGCTTTCATCGCATGAAACGGTGAATGTGAAATCCTGCTCGGCGATTTTGCTGAGTTCTGAAACCTTCTCAAGGAAGTTTGCGAGAGCTTCGTAATCTCTGCCGCCGATTTTGAGAGTTGCATCAACAAGGATATCGGTGATGTCGTGGTCGCCTGCAACAAGACCGCTGAGGAAGCCGTAGAATGCATCGTAGCCGCTTACCTTGTAGTGGTCTGTTTCAACAAGTCTTGCTCTGTAATTAACATTATAAGTTAAAAGTCTTTCCTTCTCAACACAAACAACGTTACCGTTTGACTTTTCAACAGCACCGTTTACAAGGTCGATAAGTCTTTTTGTTTTTCCTGCGCCTTTGTTGCCGATAATAAGATAGATCATTTTTAATATCCTCCTGTGTTTTTATTTGAGTCTTGCTTCAAGCTCTTCCTTCTGCGCCTCGTAGCCGGGCTTTCCGAGAAGAGCGAACATATTCTTTTTGTAGCTTTCTACGCCGGGCTGGTCAAAAGGATTAACGCCGAGAATGTAGCCCGAAAGACCACAAGCCTTTTCGAAGAAATAAATCATCCAGCCAAGATTATATTCATCCTGCTTGTCGATTTCAATAAGAATGTTGGGAACATCGCCATCGGAATGGGCGAGAACAGTTCCCGCAAATGCCTTGCTGTTGACATAATGAACGGTTTTTCCTGCAACAAAGTTAAGACCGTCGCCGTTAACATCGTCAAACTCGATTTCAACATCGTTCTGAGGCTCGTTTACCCACATAACGGTTTCAAACAGCTTGCGTTCACCCTGCTGAATATACTGACCGAGCGAATGCAGGTCTGTTGAAAAAATTGCGGATGCAGGGAAAATGCCTTTGAAATCCTTGCCTTCGCTTTCGCCGAAGAGCTGCTTGAACCATTCGCACCAGAGAGTCATTGAAGGCTCGTAGGCTGCAAGCATTTCGATTGATTTGCCGCCGCGATAAAGAATATTTCTTATTGCAGCGTACTTATAGCAATCGTTGGTCATTACATCGTCTTTTGAATAAGCTTCTCTTGCATCTGCAGCACCCTTCATAAGGGCATCAATATCAATTCCTGCAACGGCAATGGGAAGCAGACCGACTGCGGTAAGCACTGAATATCTTCCGCCTACATCGTCAGGTACAACGAATGTCTTGTATCCTTCTGCATCTGCAAGGGATTTGAGAGCGCCCTTTGCCTTATCTGTTGTCACGTAAATTCTCTTTGCCGCTTCTTCCTTGCCGTATTTTTCTTCAAGGAGCTTCTTGAAGATACGGAAAGCGATTGCAGGCTCGGTTGTTGTTCCCGACTTCGAAATAACATTGATTGAAAAATCCTTGCCTTCAACAAGCTTCATAAGTTCCGCAACAGATGAAGAGCTGATGGTGTTACCGCCGTAATAAATATCGGGAGTATCCTTTTTAATAAGGTTATAATTGTTTGACTTTATGAATTCGATTACCGCTCTTGCACCGAGATATGAACCGCCGATGCCGAGAACGATGAGTGCGTCGGAATCCTTTTTGATTTTTTCGGCGCATTCCTTGATTTCTTCGAATTCCTTTTTATCGTAGTTTACGGGAAGGTCAACCCAGCCGAGAAAATCGCTGCCTGCACCCGTTCCCTCATGAAGCATCGCATGAGCCTTCGAAACCTCGGGCTGCATTGCTTCAAGCTTCTCACTGCATGCGTATTCGCCCGCATACTTGAGATTGAGTCTGATTGCCATGTGTCTGAACACCCCACTATAAAAATGCCAATTAGGTTATTTAATTTATTTTACCCTATAAAAGCGTTATTTGCAACACCTAAAATAAAAAATAATATAAATTTTTTGTGAAACATGTGTTTTTTTGCGTAACTGCACATGGCACTGCATCTGTTAAATACAGTCTATCATAAATCCTTTGCAAATGCAAACCGAAATTGTCACTTATTTTCATTTATTACATTCGTATTACAGTTTTGTAATAAATATTGACAAATAAATCAAACAAAAATACAATCAAATTAAAGGAGGAAAAGTATATGAGAAAGAGAAGAATATCAAAAATAATTGCCGCCCTGCTTTGCGCGGTCATTTTAACATCGGGTCTTGCGGGATGCGCAAATCAAGGCTCTGTTTCAACGCCGACCGACACTTCGGCAATGCCGAGCGACGAAACTCAGAGCTTAACCGCAACAGCGCAGAATTCGGATGCACCTGTTTTTATGCTTGAAAAGCTGCCCGAAATCGGCGGATACGTTGACGATGTAATCTGTAACCGAAGATACCCCGAATTCAAAGATACTCTGACCCCGGGTGAAAACTACGGAAGGCTCATTCCTTTTGTCGGCTCGTTCAGAGATTATCACACTGTTGATTACGAGACGGGAGAATGGAGTGATGAAACATACTCAATTCAAAAATACGGTCTTATGACCGACAAGGGCGAAATTATTGTTGATGCCGTTTACGATTATATCGATATAGCCGACAATAATGACGGCTCGTATATCATTTCACTTTCTCTTAAAGGAGAAGAAATTGAAACAGCAGCATCAAAGCTTATTTGCGCTTCTGACGGCTCATGGGTTAAATGCGGTGAAGAATACGCAGAACTTTATATGTATTACGTAGATGAGAATATACTGGTTTGCACCGACCATTCGGAAATTGACTGGGAAAATTCAACAGGTGCTCCGAGAACCTACTTCTGCGATAAAAGCGGAAAAAAGCTTTTTGAATTCGACAGCTGTTATCCTGTAGGTGATTCCGAATTTAAAGACGGATATCTTGCACTCACATTTTTTGATGACTATTTAAAATATGAATACAAAAACCGCTTCATTGACAAAAACGGAAATCTTGCTTTTGACGGCGTTTATCCCGAGCAGAATTTTGAAAACGGAAGAGTAATCGCCCGTAACGGTAAAGACGAAACCGGTGTTTTCACTTCAGAAGGCGAATGGCTTATAAAACCGAGGTTTGAATATATTTCGGAATACGATAATTATTATTTTGCAAAAACAGAATCTGCCCACTGGATTTACGACATGAACGGTAAGATGGTAAAAATCATTTACGATGCCGAACTCGGAGAAATGGATGTTGAAGCTTACGGCGACAGAATTTTTTATTCATATAGTGATTATTCCCAATCCCGTGTCCGACATAAATATTATTATTCCGAAACAAATGAACCGATAAAATGCAAAGAAAACGAAACAGAGGTCTCCGGATATATCTATGACACGGAATATTTCTTCTGCAATGACGGCGTATATACCTATATCGTCAACTTTGACGGTAATACCGTTGCAAAGCTCAATGGTGTTGCTGAAAGAATCACTAAACTCAATGATGAATACTTTGAAGTGATCGAAGGCTACTGGGAGGACGAAACTCAGGTTTATAACATTTACTCCCGTGATTTTAAAAAGCTCTGGTCAGACCAAATTAAAAACACAGGTGATCGAATCGAAATCTGGTCCGGTGATGATTATGTTGTGAAATCATACATTGACGAAGAATCTTACAACGAAATGTTCTACAGCCCTCGAAGCTATGACATTCTCGAAATTGAAACGGGTAAACCGATATTCGAAAATATCAGAGATTACAGAACAGAAAAAATAAACGGCGAGATTTATTATTATGTCAGCGACGGAACATATACCTACACCTATGCTCCCGATATGACCGTTCTTTTGAAAGTAAGAAATGAAAATAATGATTAAGGAGATGAATATTATGAAAAAAATTATTGCAATCGCACTCATGCTCACGCTTGCACTTTCTCTTTTTGCTTGTTCGGGAGATGAACCCGATGTTACGGAAACAACCTCGGCGCAGACAACGGAACAAGCAACAATCGAGCCTGTAAAACCCGTCGGTAATTTTACATTCACAAAGGAAAACTTCCCCGTCGTCGGCGGTTCTCTTGCACTCAAGCCTTTTGGTCAGGCGCTGACGGCAACCGTACTCGGAATTCCCCGTGAAGGTGCAATCGACCCCGAAATATGGGAAGGTTCGACAACTTATAAATATCAGCAGTTTGTTGACGGCGAAATTGAGCTTCTTCTTGCATACGAACCCTCTGAGGAAGCGATTGAATATGCAAAAGAAAAGGGCTTTGAATGGGAAATCACCGCTATCGGTGCGGATGCTCTTGTTTTCATCTGCAGCAACCGGAATCCCGTTCAGAATCTCACCATGGAGCAGATAAAGCAGATTTATTCGGGTGAAATCACAAACTGGAAGCAGGTCGGCGGCAATGATGCCGAAATGGCAGCTTACCAGCGCAACAGGGAAAGCGGAAGCCACACCCTTTTTGATAAACTCATTAACCTCGGAGATAAGCTCGTTGAACCTCCCAAGGAACAGCAGATCGGCTCGATGATAGGTCTTCTTGAAGCTGTTGCGGATTATGACAATTCGGCAAACGCTCTCGGCTATACAGTATATTACTATCTCACAAACATGGAAAGCGACAAGCTTGCAAGCTCCAAGATTCTTTGGGTTGACGGAATTGAGCCGACAAACGAAAATATTTCAACAGGCAAATATACTCTCGTAAATGATTTCTATGTTGCAATCCCCAAAAATCTTCCTGAGGATGCCCCAGCAAGAATTCTTTATAACTGGATTATCTCTCAGCAGGGCAAGGAGCTTCTTGAGCAGGAAAACTACGTTGCCAAATAATTAAATACATGTAACAAAAACCTCCGTGCGCTAATATATTGTAATTAGCGAATGAAACGGAGGTTTTATTTATGGACAGACGAGATCTTGAAAAGCTTATGGATAAATACAAGCAGGAGATGCTTGAATTTCAGCGAAAAAACAATATATCGGGCTATCCCGGTTCATCGGTAAATCCCGACGACGAACGTGAGACAAGGATGGACGAAGCGCTGAGAAACAACACGCCCTTCGAGCGTGACAGAAGCAATCCCCTCCCCGAAGCCGAACGTGAAGAGCCTGATGTGCCTTCCGAAGCGCAGCAAGAACCGCAAACGGTAGCCGTTCAGGCTCCGGCTGCACGCCGTGATGATACTCTGCCTCTTGACGGAGAATCCCCCGATGTTGAACGCCTTCTTCGCAGAAGCTGCGAAAATCTTCCCGAAAACGCAAGCAACGAACAGCGTGCAAGATGCCGCAGCATCAATGATTTTCTTGCCGCAAACACAGAAAGCGGAACACTGAAGGTTGAGGCATTCGCATCAGACAGAGCCTTCGGTGTCCCGAGCGCAAGGGTAATGGTATTTCTCGAGCTGCCTGGCGGCAACGTTGCCGTCTTTGACGGACTTACCGACGTTAACGGCACAACCGAAAGCGTACGCCTGCCTGCACCGCCTAAATCGCTCTCACAATCGCCTCAGACCGATCCGAATCCGAGGCTTCCCTATGCGGTTTATTCGGTATATGTTGAACATCCCGATTACGTCAGAGCCGTCTTCACAAATGTTCCTGTTTTTTCCGGAATAGAATCAATCCAGCCTGTACGCATGCTTGCAAAATCGGCAGGACTTGAAGAACCCGAACCGATTGTCGTTGATGAAACAACACTCAATACATTAAGGAACGAGGCGAGATAAAATGGCTGTGACACCCGTAATCCCCGACTATATAACCGTTCATCTCGGAACGCCGAATTCAAATGCACGCAATGTCCGTGTACCGTTCACGGATTACATCAAAAACGTAGCATCAAGCGAGGTTTATCCGTCATGGCCGGAAAGTGCGCTCAGGGCAAATATCTATGCTCAGGTTTCTTTTGCACTTAACAGAATTTTCACTGAATATTACCGCAGCAGAGGATATAATTTTGATATAACCAACTCAACCTCATATGACCAGGCATATATTGACGGCAGAGATATTTTTTCTAATATTTCAAAGCTTGTCGATGAACTTTTCAATGACTATGTGACCAAAGGCAACCAGATTCAGCCATATTTCACCGAGTACTGCGACGGCAGAAGCGTCACCTGCAGAGGTCTTTCTCAGTGGGGAACGGTAACTCTTGCCAATCAGGGAAGAACGCCCTACCAGATTTTGCAGAATTACTACGGTAACGATGTCAACATAGTCCGCAATGCTCCCGTAAAAAATATTCCCGAATCTTATCCCGGCAGACTGCTGAGAATCGGCTCTTACGGCGGCGAGGACATCAGAACAATTCAGCGTCAGCTTAACAGAATCAGACAAAATTACCCTGCCATACCGAGAATACCCGACCCGAACGGCTTTTTTGATTCGGCAACACGTGCAGCCGTTATTAAATTTCAGCAGATATTCAATCTTACGCCGGACGGCATAGTCGGCAAAGCAACGTGGTATAAAATCAAACAGATTTATAACGCCGTCAAAAAGCTGTCGGAGCTTTATTCCGAGGGCATAACCATAACCGAGGTTGAAAGAATATTCAGCGAGGTTATCCGCAGAGGCGACAGAGGCAGAGATGTGAGAACGATTCAATATTATCTGAACTTCCTCGGATTTTTCAACGACAGGCTGCCGCAGATTTCCGTTGACGGCATCTTCGGACCTGCAACGGAAAACGCTGTTCGCACATTCCAGCGTGAATACGGTCTGACGGTTGACGGAATAGTCGGCAGGGCAACGTGGAATGCAATCCTTGATGCATATGACAGCACGCTCAACTCTTTGCCCGATGAATACCGTTCATATTCATCGCTTCTCTATCCGGGCTACACGCTCACTGTAGGCGCAAGCGGAAATGTTGTTACGCAGGTACAGACATTTTTGAGAACAATTGCACAGAACAATAATGCCGTGCCTCTGATTACGGTAGACGGTGTTTACGGAAATCAGACCCGTAATGCTGTTATCGCCGTGCAAAGACTCTCGGGAATTGAGCAGACCGGCGTTGTCGGTCCATTGACGTGGAACGCAATTGTTAACCTTTATAATGAATACAGATAATAAATTTGAAAATAATAAATGTATCAAAATATAAAGGAAGATGGGAATGGAGAAAACCTTTTCGGCGGATTACAGCTCTAATATTACGATGCTTGACAATGCTCTGCGCCTGAATGCAAGCTTTGACGTTGTAGGCAGAGAAATAAAGATTAACAGCCGCAACGCAAAACTTTATTTCATCGACGGCTTTTGTAAAGATGAAATCATGGTCAAAATCATGTCCTACTTTATGAATGCGGAAGAAAAAGAGATGAAATCTCTCAAAACTACAAGGGAATTTGCCAACAAATACGTTCCCTATGTTGAAACCGATGTCCTCGCCAAGGAAAGTGATTTTATCAAAGGCGTGCTTTCGGGTGCAATCGGCATGATTGTCGAGGGTTATCCCGAAGCAATCATGATTGACGCGAGAACTTACCCTGTGCGCTCCGTGGGTGAACCTGAAAACGACAGAGTACTCAGAGGTCCGCACGACGGCTTTGTCGAAACCCTCGTTTTTAACACCGCCTTAATCCGCCGAAGAATCCGTGACACAAATCTTACAATGGAAATCCATTCCGTCGGCAAAAAATCCAAGACGGATGTTGTCATCTGCTTCATGCAAGGCAGAGTCAACGAAAAAATGCTCAACGCTCTGAGAAAAAAGATTGATTCGGTTTCGGTAAATTCTCTCTCAATGAGTCAGCAGAGCCTTATTGACTGCCTTGTTCCTAAGCAATGGCTGAACCCGTTTCCGAAAGTCAGGTATACGGAAAGACCCGATGCGGTTGCGGCAAGTGTACTCGAAGGCAGTATGGTCGTCATAACCGACAACTCCCCTGCCGCAATGATAATTCCGTCGGGTATATTCGATTTTCTCCAGGACACTAACGACTATTATATGTCCCCCGTCATCGGCTCATATATGAGGATAATCCGCATGTTCATTTTCGCGATGACGATGCTGCTGATTCCTGTTTGGCTTCTGCTGATTCAGAATCCCGATTATATCCCCGAATGGCTCGATTTTATAAGAATAGAAGAAGAATTTACTCTTCCGATTGTGGCGCAGCTTTTCATCGTTGAGGTTGTTATCGATGCAATAAAGCTCGCATCAATCAACACTCCGCAGTCACTCAGCGGCTCGTTCGGCGTTATCGGTGCGCTTGTTCTCGGCGAATTTGCGGTTTCGGCAGGATGGTTTGTTCCCGAGGTTGTGCTTTACATGGCATTTGTCGCTCTCACCAACTTCACACAGCCCAGCTTCGAGCTTGGCTACGCATTCAAGCTTTTCAGGATGATGCTCATTGCGCTGATAGCATTATTTAATGTATGGGGCTTTGTTGCGGGAATTCTTATTGTCATTATTGAAATTGCAACAACCAGAACCGTCACGGGTCAATGCTACCTTTTCCCTCTCATCCCATTCAACGGCTCTGCACTCCTCAGCCTTCTCCTGCGCCGACCGCTGAATAATAAGAATAACTGAGCAATAAAGCAGGGGCGTTCTTGGGGTACCCTCCATAAGGAAGTTACCCCAAGGCGGCTCTTGTAGTAAAACTAAATAATTGTGATTTGAACGGTATAGCTTCGGCTATGCCGTTTTTGCTTTATGTTGTTTTGAAATATGTTGTTGGTACGCTTCTTCCATTTCTTCAGAAGAAAGCATTTTAATTATCCCGGCACCGTGGTAGTAGATGTCTATTGTCTGATGCCGTTTGCCGCTAATCTTTTCGGGTGAAGAAACAACTATCTTCTCAATAAACTCGTGAACTATCTCAGGTGTCAGATCTGTCAGTCGGGTTATTCTTTTTGCCCGTTCAATGAAATGCTGTAAGCCTTCGCATTTAATTTCTGTTTCTTCCAAGAATGTTTCAATTTCAGGAACCCTGTCTTTTAATTCCCATTGTTCATCTTCCAAGGATATTGATAGTGTTGCAAATCGCTCATCGGATATTTTACCTCTTGTGTTATCTTCATACAGAGTTTGGATTATGCGGTCGATTTCTGCAATTCGCTTCTTTGCTTTTTCGAGTTCCTTGCGTTTCAGTTTTAAATCTTTTTGGTGATTCAAATCCAATTCCTCAATCTGCTTGGTTGCAAAATCCTCTTCAAAGCATTGCACATACCATAGTACTCTCTGCATATTTTCAAGAACAAGATTGTAAATTACTTTCTCTCGGATATAGTGTGCCGTGCAGGAACTTGTATCTCTACGAAACGATGAACAAAAGAAAAAAGCTTGCTCTCGTTTGTAATTATTGGTTGCACCGTAATATAATTTTTCATCACAGTCATCACAGTATAGCAATCCTGAAAACATACTAGTAAATCCTGTTTTAGGATTTCTGCGTTTGTTCTTTCTGAGACTTTGCACCAGCTCAAACTTTTCTCTGCTGATAATAGCAGGATGTGTGTCGGGAAATATCTTCCACTCGTTAGGAGATCTTTCTATTCTCTTTTTACTTTTGAAAGATTTTGTAGTGTAACGGAAGTTAACCGTATCACCGCAATACTCTTGCTTCATAAGAATATCTGCAACAGTACGAGAACACCAGTTGTGAAGTATCGCAGGTTTGTATCCGCATTTTCTTTTTATGCTGCTCCAATATTCAGTCGGTGTCATTACTCCGTCAGCCTTTAATCTTTTGGCAATCTGTGCAGGACCGAGACCTGATACGCACATATCAAAAATTCTGCGGACAACTTCTGCAGCGGGCTCATCGACAATCCATTCCTTCTTGTTGTCAGGATTTTTCATATACCCGAACGGCGGATTAGTTGTCAGAGGTATTCCTGACATACCCTTACTCTGCATTACACGGCGTACCTTTTCACTTGTATTCTTTGCGTGCCATTCGTTGAATAAGTCTTGCATCGGTACAAGGTCACTCAACCCTTTTGCGGTATCAATGTTATCCATTATCGCAATATACCTGATACCCAATCTTTCAAATTCTTCTTCAAGCAACTGACCGACAACCAAACGGTTACGACCTAATCTTGAATGGTCTTTGACAACAAGATTTTCAATCAGACCTTGTTCAGCAAGTTCAAGTATTTCCGTGAACGCAGGTCTTGCAAAGGTAACTCCTGAGTATCCGTCATCAAAAAAGAATCTTGGATTCGGCAAGCGATTATCTTTCGCATACTTTTCAAGAATGGCTCTTTGATTTTTTATGCTGCCCGACACATCTTCGTTCTCATCGTCACGAGAAAGTCTTGCATACAGGGCAGTTATCTTTTGGCTTGACTGTTTTTTACTCATATAACTCCTTTCTACAGTCAACATGATATGAATTGTAGGACACGTTTATCATATCACATCTTTTCACAAAGTTCAACGCTTTAAAGTGTGAAATTGCGCTATTTTTGTTTTAATATTCGTTCTGTTTTTTCTCGTAAGGTTTCCGTTGCATCGGCACTGAAATGTGAACGCACGGTGTAAACTGTTCCACTGATTTCTTTTTCAAAATCAATCTTGCGTGGGAACTGTTTGCTCCGAAACCAAGCAATCCGTTCCGACTTTGTCATTGATGAAAGTATGTTTTCGATTTGCGAAATGTTATTAAGCATTTTAGTTATGAGATTATGTTCATTGTCGGTTAGGTTAATAATTTCATAATTCATTTACTGTCTCCTTCCTTTGTTTTAATATTTTTCTTTAAGGGTTTCAGGGAACTCTCCCTGACAAGCGAATTTGTCCGTACGGATTCAGTGCTTGTTGAGACTTAAAAAGTCGAAACAAGCATCTGTGGCTACAAATTCAGTGCTTGCTAAGACTGATGACACGGCATCGAAAGGTCTTGGCAAGCGGATTTGAATATACAAATCCATTGCTCGTTAAGACTGATGCTATTTAATTTTTACTGTTGTGATTTAGCAACTTATGTTTTTGTTTCTTCGCCAACTCACTTGCAGCAGAACGTCGCTCTATACTGTACGGCTCTGTGAGTCTGAAACAAAATCTTCCCTTCTCAATCTCAAACATCAGTCTTCCGTCTTCGGAATCGTCAACCAGCTTACACAAGTCCGGATGTTTTTCTGAATATGCCGACAGACGATTTTTCAAATCCGTGTTGTAGGTTGATACCATAATAATTGGACTTGCTTCATCAAAAAATATCTCGGTTGTCTTTTGAGATTTCTTCAAACCTGTTTTCAAAACATAAACCTCCTTTCTAAAAAATATTTTTCAAAAGGCGGCTTTTTTGAATGATTTTTCATAGGTGAACAACTGTAAAAAGAAAGTTTCATCCGACAGAAATTTTTGAAACGATACAATGTTAAATCAAATGCTCTCCAAATTGATTTTTGCATTTTTTACAGTTCATAATTAAATTTGAGCAAAACAAAAAAGCCGTCACACAGACAGCATCAATCGGCGGGAACATTGCTCTCGCTTTTACAAATGATGTCTTATGTAACGGCTTTGAAATTTAAAACAATCTCAAAGGCATACTGTTTTCTAATCCCGCATCACCTGAGGCATTCGCCACGTACAGTATCAACAAAGGTGAGGAGTGCGATAATTTTCTCTTAGCATATCGCAGGCTTTATGCGGATTCATATCCGCAATCAATCACATCGTTATTCAATTGTCAATTTTAAATTTAACTTACTATACCA
>JAFQRF010000079.1 GCA_017410195.1 Clostridia bacterium
GAAAGCAGGCTGCCCGGTGGTACGATGCAATATGTAACAAACCGCGGTGACAGAGGAAGCGCAAGAGAGATAACAATATTATAAAAAGAAACAATCAGGCGCAACAATATATCTGTTGCGTCTGAAGTATATTATGTTGTATATTTAGATATTTTCATCGAGTAATCTCAATTCAAATTATAGCTTAATTACAAAAGTGCAGAAATACGCAATTTATTAATTCACCTTTTCAAATCCATATTCTACCATAGGAGGGTTGTTTTTTCGTTGTCCGTTTTTACTGGACCTGTTCATTGTTGTAATCGCATAAAACAGCAACCTTAAAATCTTTTTCTGTTTTGGTGATTCAATCAAATCTCCATAGAAACCAGGCATGTATCTTCACTGTTTCGGATTCAGAATAAAATTTTCTATGATTTCAAGCACTTGCTCCGACCAAAACTCTCTGCCGCCGTGATGAGCACCGTCAACAGCATAAAACTCCGCAGATTTACCGCATTCTTTAAGTTTATCATACAGCATACAACTTTGACCAAACGGAACGAGTTCATCATTTGTTCCGTGAAAAATTAAAATGGGCGGAATTGCTCTTTCTTTGCTAATATAGTTCATGATTACAGTCGGTGCAGTCAGTTCCGAATGTTCAAGAACATTAAGTCTGCCAATCAAGTAACCTTCAGGACTGTCAGGTTCAATGTGATTCTGAACGGAAGGCTCATCGTTCATTTTTGTAATATCGGTAGGTCCGTACAGGTCAATAATACCTTTCACCTCAGAAGAAGCCTCGCTGTATATGTCTTCCTCAAACCGGCTGATTCCCGTGGTCAATCCTGCCATAAGAACGGTATGACCTCCCGAAGAATCACCCATAAGATACACGTTCTCGGGATTAAGACCGTATTTTTGAGCGTTTATTTTCATGAAACGTACGGCTGCTTTTGTATCAAGCATCTGTGCAGGAAAAGGTGCTGCCTCTGAGCCTCTGTACTGAACGGATGCTATTGCGATTCCTTTGTTCACAAGTAAACTCAGTCTCGGAATACTCTGCTCTACATTCTGCCAATGAAAAGCAGAACCGTTAACAAAAACAATAAGCGGAGTTGCATCGTTTATATCGTCAGGAAGCAAAAGCTGAATATAAAGCGGTGTTCCGTTACGGTTAATGTATTCAATATCTCTGATATAATGCATGAATGATTATCGCAACAAGCGTTTAAGGTTATCATACCGTCTGATTTCAGCTTACTTTTCGGAAATTCGTTTCTTGAAATTTTAAGAGGTTCAATCATAACAATAATTCCTTATGAGATTTCGGGCATAATCATAATTCAGAATAATAAATTTTACAACTCAAACAAGTTTATAGGACGCAATATACTCAAGCTCGGGTGAGGATGTGAGTTTTGGATCTTCCTGCACTAAGATCAGGTTAAGATTATTCTCTTTGGCTGTGAGAGCAAAATGGCAAAGTGCAATTCCCATATCAACCTTCTGCATATCAAGAGCAGAACCGCCCGAAAAGTTTTTGCTGCGTTTAAGATAAAAATGAACTGTGTTATCTGAAACAACCACTCTCCACGGTTGCTTGTTAACCGCTGAAGGAGAAAGTCGAACCATTTCCAAAGCTTCTGCCAAATCGCCTGCTTTTACTTTTTTCAGCGGAGTATCGAAATTGCCGTCAAAGAACAGTTCTTCAAACGGTAAACGTTCATCTGCCTTGATAGCCTTTCGCATCATGCCTTCACGCAATGACATCTTTTCCGAAGGATAACCCAATGCGCTTGCACACGGCATCATCTCATCCGCTTCAAGTTCCATTACCTTTTCATAAGCAGGGCGGTTCATCGTGCCGCCAAGCCAGACAGTTCCGATTCCGAGTGACTGTGCATACAGCACAAGCATTTCAAATGAATACCCAAAAGCAACGTTTGCATTCGGCACGCACTTGATTTTCCCTCCGACATATAAATCCGTTCCGACAACAACAGGACAGTTAAGCCCGTTTTCTTTAGCACTCATTAATTTGAATTCCACGGGAATCTCAAACGGATTTTCTATCGTTTCCATAAAAGTACAAAGGCTGTCAATATCTTTTTGACTGAGTTCCCGACCGTCATAAGTGCGGACACTTCTTCTTTTACGGATAGATTCTTTAATACTATTCATAAGCTCTTCCCCAAAACAAAAATTATACTTGCAAAATCACGGATTCGTTCCGAGAATTTTATAAAGAATACCGTACAGCTGCACACCTTCTTCAGGCGTAAGATTTGTGCATCCTGCAATCTGAAAAGGAATTTCAACCGCTTTATCTTTAAGCTTTTCGCCCTCATCTGTTATAGCAACCACAAGATTACGTTCGTCCTTATCGGAACGCATACGGGTAACATAGCCTTTGAATTCAAGCTTTTTGAGAAGCGGCGTCAGTGTGCCTGAATCAAGATAAAGGCACTCGCCAAGTTCCTTTACGTTCACGCTCTTTCTTTCCCACATTACCATCATAACAATGTATTGAGTGTAGGTAAGACCGATTTCATCGAGAAACGGCTTGTATCTTTTTACAATTTCACGTGAACAAGCGTAAAGAGGAAAGCAAAGCTGATTTTCAAGTTTTAATGCGTCATATTTTGAATGTTTCATTATATCACCGATGACTGAATACAAATTTTATAGTTCTGCTATCATTTTAGCAAAAACAACCGAACGTTTCAAGTCGTTTTCATCAGGTTTTCCTTTGTGCATCGGACCGAAAGAGCCTTTGCAATGGAAATCTTCCTTTGCAACCTGCACTCCGGCTGCATCGGCAACTTTTTTTACCGGTTTTATCATTGATTTCATCATAGCCGACGTTCCGAAACAAACAATTTTGCCGATATTTTTACTGTTTTCCGATATAAACTTCTTTACTGCTTCATCCACATCAAATGTATAATAAGAGCAGCCGAGAAACAATATATCTGCTTTTTCCGTAAGCGGAACCGCAACATTTTCAGCTTTAACCTTCACTGCATCGGCGATGGCTTCTGCCAATTTTTTGGTATTTCCCGATCGGGTGTAATAGCGGACTGCAATTTTCATATAAAGCCTCTTTTCTTAAACATTCGGATTGTTTTTGTTATACGCCTCACGAACGGCTTTTGCAAGTTGATCAGTGCATGAGGTCGGTCTTCTGCCGCAGGTATTACCGAGCAGCTTTGCTTCGATTTCTTCAACCGTCGAGCCTTCAAGCAGTTTCGAAATCGCTTTCAGATTACCGTTGCAACCACCGTAAAACTCGATATTTGTAATAACGTTGCCGTCGATATCAAAGCTGATTGCTTGAGCGCAAGTGTTTTCGGTTTTATATTCAAAGCGCATTACATACACTCCTTGATTTTGCTTTCAATTTTTTCGGGAGTTACTGTCGGTGCAAAACGGTCAATGACATTGCCGTTTTTGTCAACAAGAAACTTTGTAAAATTCCACTTAACGTTACTGCCCATAATACCGCCCTTTTGCGATTTTAAATATTTGAAAAGCGGTGACTCATTTTTGCCGTTTACATCAATCTTTGAAAACTGCGGAAAAGTGATACCGTAGCGACCTGTGCAGAAAGAATGGATTTCCCCGTCATCACCGGGTGCCTGATTGCCGAACTGATTGCAGGGAAAATCAAGAATTTCAAATCCTTGCGGCTGATATTTTTCATATAAATCCTGCAAACCGTCATACTGCGGAGTAAAGCCGCAACCCGTCGCCGTGTTGACTATGAGCAAAACCTTTCCCTTGTAATCAGCAAGCGAAACCTCGCTGCCATCCTGTGCTTTGACCTTAAAATCATAAATGTTCATAACAGACCTCCAATATATTGTTATAAATTAAATTGAGTGCAATTTAATTATATTGACAGTTTCTCATTCTGTCAATAATCAATACACAAGAAATATGTTCAATATTATGAAATTTATGCTAAAAACAGTAATCACCGCAGCGGTACAATTTACTGCAACGGTGATTTCAATTCAATTATGTTTTTGAATGATCTTTTTGCTCTGCAAAATATTTTTCGCAGGCATTCAGATATTCCTTTTCAAATTTTGCTATCGCTTCTTTGCTGACTTTTCTTAACGGTGTGAGCATATCGAATGCGTGAAAACAGTTTGGATAAACATCAACCTTTGCTTCAATTCCTGCACTTTTCAAGTTGTCTATATAGGTAAGTGTTTCACAATAAAACGGTTCAATATCTCCGACAAATGTATAAGCGGGCGGAAGATTTGAATAGTCGGTCTGACGGGCGGCAGCTGCATACGGCGGAACGTCTTTTTCGTATAAATCGCCGAGATATTTCTTCCAACCGAAATGATTGAGCTTTGTGTTCCATACGGGTGCGTGATTATCTCTTGACGATTCGGTATCGAGATTATCAATCATCGGATAAAGCGGCATCTGAAATGCAATGTTTATTTCACCTTTGTCACGGGCATACATACAAAGTGCTGCGGCAAGTCCGCCGCCTGCACTCTCACCGCCGACCATAATCTGACTGCTGTTTGCTACGAGTTCATCACAATGTTCTTTGAGATATTTCAAAGCGGCATAGCAATCTTCCAATGCTGCAGGATATGGTGATTCGTTTGAAAGTCTGTATTCGGGAGTTACAACAACCGCACCGTACTTTTTGACAAGGTCAATGGCTCGTGACATATAAATCATTCTTGCCATACCCGTTATGTAACCTCCGCCGTGAATCCATAAAATTGCAGGAGTCTTATTCTTAGGCTTGGCATTCAGAGTCGGCTGGAAAATCAGCAATTCGATTTTCTTTCCCGTTGATTCAATTTTAATGATTTTGGATTTGTAATATTTTCTCATTGTATCACCTTGTTTACTGTTATTTATTGATTATCCATATATAAATTTCCGAAGAATGCAATTAATCTGTAAAAAGGCTGCAGAATGCCGTAAATCCATTCGCTCTTATCGAGTTCACAGAGCTTTATATTTTCAATAACGGGATGCTCGCAATATGCCATATCAACAGACTGGCTGGTATATGATTTGAACCTTGTGCCGTTTTCAATTGAATAGAAATAATATCCCTGCTGCCCGTCGGAGGTTGAACGCATGAAATTGAGGAAAGTGATTTCACCGCCCGACATAATAAGGGCAGGCTCTGTTTTTGATGAACCATCGTGACCTGTATTAACAAATACGGCATTGCTGTCAACCGAATTCAAAAAGGATTTTCCGCCGTAAATAAACGTGTTGAATACGGTAACGCCGTTGCAGGAATTGAGCCTGATATAGTCTGTATAAATTCTTGTTATGGGGATAAAAACATAATCAAACAGTTTATCCTCTGTCAGACGGGGTATACCGAGCTTTGCATAGCCGTTTCTCGGCAGAGTGTTTGCATTTTGCAGGCAGCCCTCAATAAAAGTATTATTGCAATCGGTTAAATCAAACATCGATTCAAAGCAGCAGCCGATTACCTTTTTCACAAAAGCACCGTCGGAATTCTGAAGCTTTATTCCGCAGCTTGCAAGGGTTAATGCACAGTTGATAATATATACATCATCATATTCGCTGTAGATAAC
>JAFQRF010000080.1 GCA_017410195.1 Clostridia bacterium
AATTCACCGAATTCGGTTCGGGCTTCCATATCGCCATGCGCGACCTTGAGCTGCGCGGTGCAGGCAATGTTCTCGGTGCAAATCAGCACGGACACATGGAAACAGTCGGCTACGAAATGTATGTCAAGCTTCTTGAACAGGCGATAAGCGAGGATAGGGCGAAAAATCCGATGTGCCCGAAAAAGACTGCGTTATCGACCTTCCGATTGATGCGCATATTCCCGATGACTATATCGAGAGCGTGCCGCAAAGACTTCAGATTTACCGCCGCATTGCCGACATCAGAAACGACGACGACGCTTCGGATGTTATTGACGAGCTTGTTGACCGTTTCGGAGACCCGCCACCGTGCGTAGAAGGTCTTATCAGAATTGCGCTTCTGCGAGGCAAAGCCGCATCTCACGATATCTATGAAATTACCATGCAGGGCGATAAGATTATTTTCAAAATCAATTCGCTTGATATGGAAACGGTTTCACGCGCGGCTGCACATTTCAAAGGCAGATTTGTTGTCAGTGCAGGCGGAGGCAAGCCTCACATTTCCGTAAGACTTCTTAAGGGCGAAAACCGTCTGGGTCTTATCCAGCGAGTGCTTGATTATATGGATAAAGAGTAAAAGCTCCGTTTTTATAATTCAGAATTAAGGGTCTGCGACGCAAATTTTATATTTACAAATATGTTAATATTGTGTTAATATTTAGTTATAAAACCAAGGAAAGGTCGGATATTAATGAAAAGGTTTTTATGTGTAATTCTTTCTCTTGCAATGATTATCTCGTCATGTGCCGTTATCGCATCGGCATCGGGCGAAGTTAAGGGCAAAATTTCGGATTATCCCGTCATAATTGTTCCCGGCTACAGCTCAACCAACCTCTACTACGGCGACAGCCTTGAAACGGGCGAGCCTGTCTGGGGTCTCAACTGGGACTACGTGCTCGAACGTGTTTTTGCAAGAATTGCAGAGCTTGGCATGGGTCTGGGTGCGCTCACAGTCGGCAACGCGGAATATATTTCCGATGTTCTTGCAGAGGAAATGATACCTCTTTTTGAAAAGCTCCGCTGTAATCCCGACGGCACAAGCGCTTACGAGCTTCATCAGGATTATACCGAGGCTGCCGACAAGAACAATGTTCACCTCATTCAGAATTTCCCCGACGGAAAATACAGACAGGAAATTGAAATTTCCGATGAAATTGCCGAATATATCGGTCACAAGAATATCTATAATTTCAGCACCGATTTCAGAATGGGTGCCGAATACTGTGCAGGACTGCTGGATGATTTTGTTCAGTCGGTAAAAGAACACAGCGGCAAGGATAAAGTCAATCTCTGGGCAATCAGCCACGGCGGTCAGGTTACGGCAACCTATCTCGCTCTTTACGGCTATAAAAACGATGTTGACAACGCCGTTATGACCGTTCCCGCAATCGGCGGCGCAGGAATTGCTTATGATGCTCTGACCGCAAATGTTGAATTTGACGAAGAATGCCTTGTGCGTTTTGTTGAAAACGGAACAATGTCCGAGGAAAACTATAACTGGATTGTAAAGGCAAATCAGTTCGGATTTATTGACAATCTCCTCAACACTCTCTTCCCGAAACTTGTTCCCACTCTCGGCTACTGGGGCAGTCTTTGGGATTTCATGCCTGCCGACAAATATGAAGCTGCAAAAAAACAGCTTCTTGACCCCGTTGAGAGTGCAAGACTCATTGAGATAAGCGACCGTTTCCACTATGAAATTCTCCCCTCGATTGACGAAAAGCTTGCCGAATGCATCGAAAACGGCATGAATATTTCAATCATTGCAGGCTGCGGCGAAAGAATCGTTACGGGCATGAACGAGGATTCAGACGGCATTATCACAACCAATGCTTCAACGGGCGCAACCTGCGCACCCTACGGCACAAGATTTGCCGACGGCTATGTGCAGAAGAATTCCTGCGGCGGCAAAAACAAGATTTCGCCCAACATGGAAATTGATGCTTCAACCGCATATCTTCCCGATAACACATGGTTTGTTGACGGTCTTTTCCACGGCATGACCTATAAGGATAACTACACAAGAGTTCTCATGATGACTCTTCTTCTCACCGACAGAATCACCGATGTTTATTCCGACGAAAACTATCCTCAATTCAAATATTCCACCAACGCATCCCACACCGTTCACGCCGCATTCAACGGCTGTGACGAGGGAATTCTCACGGGCGATGCAAAATCGCTCACCGTTACCAATGTGTGCAACAATTCAAAGGTGAATGTTCTTGCCGTTTACTGCGACGGCGCAAAGCTCAAGTTTGACGTTCCCGCATTCAACAGCCTCAATCCCGGCGATACACTCGAAATTCCGTTCTCGGGCGATATTCCCGAAAAATCGGCAACCGTTATCAATGTTACGGTCTATTACACAATGGACAACATAACTCCTGTCGGCTACAGAACTCAGGGCTTCACCCTCGATAACGGCGCGGCAGCCGAAAAGCAGGAAGGCTATGTCAGCGCAGAGGCAAGAACACCGTTTGACGATATTCTCTTCGGCGAATTTGATGCGTTCCTCAGAATGCTCGGTCTCAAAGAGCTTCTTTCGATGTTCTATACCATTATTTACTGCATCGCAACATCACTTTCAATCTTTTAAGGAGTTAAATTTATGGCTGATTTAAACAGTTCAATCTGCATTTCTTCGCTTCATGCCTCCGCAGTTTCGCTTATAGGCGAAGAAGTATATGACTCAACCGAAAAACCCAATGCAGCTATAACCGCCCTTGCAGAGAAAAAGCTCGGCGGAAAAACCGTTGACCGCACGATTATCTATAATCCCGATGCCGTTGCGCTCTGGGTGTGGCAGAAATACACCGAAAAATTTGCACCCGCGATGATTCGTTCCGATATCGCAATGCCGATGCTATCGGTTATGCCGAGCGTAACTCCCGTCTGCTTTGCTTCGATGTATACAGGTGTCATGCCCGATGCTCACGGCATCAAAAAATACGAAAAACCCGTTCTGACAACCGAAACCCTCTTTGACCGTTTTATAAAAGCAGGCAAAAAGGCGGCAATTGTTTCAACGAAGAATGACAGCATTTCCCTTATCTTCCTTGAACGCGAAATGGATTATTTTATCTATGATACCCCCGAGGAAGTCAACAAGAAGGCTCTTGAAATCATTGATGAAGATAAATATGACCTTGTTGTAATTTATAACGGCGACTATGACGGCACAATGCATAAATTCGGACCCGAATCCGAAGAAGCGCTTGCAAGGCTTGATAAAAACATTGCGTTCTATGCCGAAATGGTTGACAAAATCCATACAAGACTTGCCGATAAAAATGTTTTTTACGGCTTCTGTCCCGACCACGGATGCCACGAAATCGACGGCGGCTGCGGCTCGCACGGTCTCGATATGGAAGAGGATATGAACGTTATCCACTTCTACTCAATCAAAACAGCAAAATAATCAAAACCCCCGGCTGAGCCGGGGGTTTGCACTGCCCCTTCAAGGGGCAATTGCTGGCTTTGCCCCTGAAAGGGGCTTTGAAGGTTTAGCAGCGCATTACATTCACTGGTAGCCGCTCCCGAGCGGCTGTTTTATTTTGCCTACTTTGTCTTGCTACCCGTAAACGGGTCTATGTACTCTTTCATTGTAACTTGGTCTACTGCGTAATCTTCTTCAAGCTGATTCCTTATGTATTCTGCTATTTGCTTTTTGTTTCGACCGACTGTATCTACGTAATACCCTCTGCACCAGAAACTTCTGGAACCGTACTTATACTTTAAATTTGCGTGTCGGTCGAAAATCATCAATGTACTTTTTCCCTTGAGATATCCCATGAATTGTGCTACACTTATATGCGGTGGGATACTTACAAGCATGTGGATGTGGTCGGAACACGCTTCTGCCTCAAGTATTTCTACATTCTTTTGCTCACACAATTTTCTCAATATTTGTCCGATATCTTTTTTCAGTTCTCCGTAGATTACTTTTCTTCTGTATTTC
>JAFQRF010000008.1 GCA_017410195.1 Clostridia bacterium
TCTTTTCGGTGAGCAGGCAGTTCTGTGCGGCGGTGTCTGCGCTCTTATGCAGGCAGGCTTTGAAACTCTCGTCGAAGCAGGCTATGACCCCCGAAACGCATATTTTGAATGCATCCACGAGATGAAGCTCATAGTTGACCTTATCTATCAGAGCGGTTTTGCAGGAATGCGTTATTCAATTTCCAACACCGCAGAATACGGCGACTACGTAACGGGTCCCAAAATCATAACCGAAGAAACCAAGAAAACAATGAAGAAAATCCTCAAGGATATTCAGGACGGCACGTTTGCAAAGGAATTCCTGCTTGATATGTCCGATGCAGGCAGTCAGGTACACTTCAACGCAATGCGTAAAATCGCAAGCGAGCATCCGTCGGAAACCGTCGGCGAGGATATCAGAAAGCTTTACAGCTGGAACGGCGAAGATAAACTCATAAACAATTAAAATCGTAGGGGACGGCCTCTGTGCCGTCCCGCAATGAAAGGAGTTCAATATGAAAAGTGAAACTCTGAAATTCGGAACACAGAACGCTCCCCACAGAGCTTTATATCACGCACTCGGTCTGACCGACGAAGAGCTGGAAAGACCGCTTGTCGGAATAGTCAGCTCATATAACGAAATTGTTCCCGGTCATATGAACATAGACAAAATCGTGGATGCTGTTAAGCTCGGCGTTGCAATGGCAGGCGGAACACCGATTGTTTTTCCTGCAATAGCGGTCTGCGACGGCATAGCGATGGGTCACACGGGTATGAAGTATTCGCTCGTTACCCGTGACCTTATTGCCGATTCAACCGAAGCAATGGCTCTTGCTCACGGCTTTGACGCTCTTGTTATGGTACCCAACTGCGATAAAAACGTGCCGGGTCTGCTTATGGCAGCGGCAAGGCTGAATATACCAACTGTTTTTGTCAGCGGCGGACCGATGCTTGCAGGCAGAGTAAACGGCGCAAAAACAAGCCTTTCTTCGATGTTTGAAGCAGTCGGCGAATACGGTGCAGGCAAAATCACCGAAGAAAAACTGAGTGAGTATGAGTGCAAAACCTGCCCGACCTGCGGCTCATGTTCGGGTATGTATACCGCAAATTCAATGAACTGCCTCACCGAAGCTCTCGGCATGGGACTCAGAGGCAACGGAACGATACCTGCGGTTTATTCCGCAAGAATCGAGCTTGCAAAGCACGCAGGTATGGCGGTTATGGATATGGTTAAAAAGAATATCCGTCCCCGTGACGTTATGACGAAGGAAGCGTTTATGAACGCTCTGACTGTCGATATGGCTCTCGGCTGTTCAACTAACAGTATGCTTCATCTTCCTGCTATTGCCCACGAATGCGGAATCGAAATCAATCTTGATGTTGCCAATAAGATAAGCGAAAAAACTCCCAATCTTTGTCACCTTGCCCCCGCAGGCAGAACATACATTGAAGAGCTTGACGAAGCAGGCGGCGTTTATGCGGTTATGAACGAGCTTTCAAAGAAAAATCTGCTAAATCTTGATTGCATAACCGTAACGGGTAAAACCATCGGTGAAAATATAGAAGGATGTATAAATCTCGACCATGATGTAATTAGACCCGTTGAAAATCCTTACAGCGAAACGGGCGGTATTGCTGTTCTTCGGGGTAACCTTGCTCCCGACGGCAGCGTTGTCAAGCGTTCCGCCGTTCTTCCCGAAATGCTTGTTCACGAAGGACCTGCAAGAGTTTTTGACTGCGAAGAAGATGCGCAGGCGGCAATCAATGCAGGCAAAATCAAGTCGGGTGATGTTGTTGTTATCCGTTATGAAGGTCCCAAGGGTGGACCGGGCATGAGAGAAATGCTCAACCCCACGTCAGCTATTATGGGAATGGGTCTGGGCAGCAGCGTTGCACTAATAACAGACGGCAGATTCAGCGGTGCAACAAGAGGTGCGTGCATCGGTCACGTTTCACCCGAAGCTGCAAGCGGCGGTATGATAGGCGTTGTCGAAGAAGGCGACATCATCAGCATCAACATCCCCGAAAACAAGCTTGAACTCAAGGTTGATGAAAAAGTCCTTGAAGAACGAATGAAAAACTTTGTTCCCAAGAAAAAAGAGCTTTCGGGTTACCTTAAAAGATACGCTGCACTTGTTTCAAGCGGAGCGGAGGGTGCGATTCTGAAATGAAGAATGAAAAATTAAATGAGATATATTTAAAACTGAATTCCCTCTGCATTTTCAGAGCCTTGCTTTCCGATTCGGTAATCAGCAGGCTGATGAAATATCTGAAATCTGTCGAAAATGCAGATACCGCCGAAAAAATCAGCCTTTATTCCGAATTTGTTTCCGCATTATATGAAAATAACAAGGTCAGCCTTGCAAGGCACATACACACCGTTGTCGGAAACAATGAAAATGCTTATGTTAAAATCGTTGGCATCGGAAAAGCAGGCTCGCCCACGATGAAAAAATGCGTTGATGCAGAGCTTGAAATTCTGCAAGCGGTTGCGGATTTAACTCCTGCAGAGCTTCAGAGTGCGATTGAATGGAACGGATTTCTTCCCGTGTTTAAGGCTGAAAAAGTTGATTTGGCAAACGATTACGCAAAGCGAACAAGGAATATCGGCAAATACGGATACGGAATTTATGCAAAAAATCATATGTTCCGTATTGACGGCGGAAAAATTGTTCCCGTTCTGCATCCCGATGAAATCACGCTTTCCGACCTTATCGGGTATGAACGTGAAAAGAAAATTATCCTTGATAACACAAAAGCTCTGCTTGAAGGCAGAGCGGCGTCGAATATTCTTTTGACAGGCGATGCAGGCACGGGCAAATCCTCAACGGTAAAAGCCGTTGTCAACGAGCTTCACAAAGAAGGCTTGCGGATAATCGAAGTGCGTAAAGAGCAGCTTCATGATATACCGTCAATTCTTGATGAGCTGTCGGAAAATCCGCTGAAATTCATTCTGTTTATTGATGACTTATCCTTCCAAAAGGATGATGATAATTTCAGTGCATTAAAAGCTGTTCTTGAAGGCTCTGTATCGGCAAAATCAAAAAACGTTGTTATTTATGCAACAAGCAACCGCCGTCACCTTGTCAAAGAAAAATTCAGTGACCGTGAGGGCGACGACGTGCATTTCAACGATACCGTTCAGGAAATTATCTCTCTTTCCGACAGATTCGGAATACATATCACTTTCAACAAACCGAACAAAGAAACATATCTTGATATCGTTCACAGCCTTGCAAATAAAAAGGGCGTTAAATTCGACGAAGAAGAGCTTGAAAGAAAAGCGGAACAGTTCGCCCTTGAAAAAGGCTCGCGTTCCGCAAGAACGGCAAAGCAGTTTGTTGAAAGTTTAAGATGAAAACATATGTATTTTGAAGACATAAAGCTGAATATGACGGTGGATATTGCACCTGATGTTATCGAAAAAGAAAAGATGATTGAGTTTGCATTGCCACGCTTATAAACATTGTAGATATTAACATCAGTTTTCTTCTACATATTTGAATCTTGCCAAAAGCCAAGCTCTCGGTTGCAATTCAATATGATATGTGCTGTTTTCAAAGTGAACATCTTTTGTGCCGAGAACATATGCTGTACCGTTTTCTTGATAAAACGAATAATAGTAACATCCTTCGGCAAGACGAGAAATAACTTCGCTTGTTTCTCTGTCACGGATTACGGCAGAGGTTTTATAATCGGAATCAACGCCATTTGTTGCATCGTCAAGCTCAAGTCTCATCAGTCGGTTGTTCCACACAAAAGGAGAGCTTTCGCCGTTAGGACTGACCGCACCAAGTTTTTTTATTTTCGGAAAACCGCCGAGCATTTTTGTTAATGAATTGTAATGTGTTTCACTCATAAAATCATTCCTGCAAATTCTTATTCATTATATCATAATATCACAAAAAATATTTTTATTTAACTGGATCGAATTCGATATCGTTATAACAACAAACTAAGCTTGTATAATGCCGTTTGACTTTGTTTGAGTATTTCTGTATAATGTTATTCAGTCCGGATTTTAATTTACGGAAGGTGATAATGTGATTAAAGAAAAACTCAGCAAAAAGAATTGGTTTATAATCACCCTGTTTTGCTTTATGGGCGGTATAGCATGGAATACCGAGAATATGTATTTCAACACGTTTATTACAAATGAAATATATGCCGATGTATCACAGTCGGCTATTCTCGGCTCGATGGAAGCAACAACTGCGGTAGCCCGTATGGTTGCTCTCTCTGCCGTTGCGGCGGTGATTACCACATTTATAATGGGTGCATTGAGTGATAAGCTGAAAAATCGCAAGATGTTCATTTCTGTCGGTTATATTCTCTGGGGTATAGTTACGGCAATGTTCGGTTTCATCACGAAAGATAATGTTGCCAATCTTTTTAATCTTACCGATGAGGCTAAAATTCTCGGCACAACGGTATGGTTTGTTATCCTTATGGATATTGTAATGACTTTTATGGGTTCAACGAGTAACGATGCGGCATTCCAGGCGTGGGTAACGGATGTTACCGTTCCGAAGCAAAGACCGTTTGTTGAAACAGTTTTATCTGTTGTAGGCACAATATCTTCGTTTGCAGTGACGGGTGTCGGCAGTTTTGCGCAGGCAGGTACTATTACATATAAGCTTTTCTTCGGTGTACTCGGTCTTGTTGTTACTCTTTGCGGCATTTTAGGTTTATTCCTTATTAAAGACCCTCCCCGCACTTTGCAGATAAATAGCTCATCGAACTATTGGGCAGATCTTTTTTACGGCTTCAGACCTTCCGTTATAAAAGAAAATGCAAGACTTTATCTTTCTCTTGCATCGTTCTGTTTTGCAATTATTTCTTTCCAGGTTTTCTATCCGTATCTTCTTACATATATCCAGTATGTGGTTATTCCCGATAACGGCGGTGTAGAGAACATTCTGAGAGTACCGGTTATAATAACAGCCATTGTTGTTGCAGTTGTTCTTCTTGCTTGTATTGTGTTTATGCTCAAATTCTCAACAAAGAAAAAAGGGTTCTGTCTTGTAACCGGTGTTGTTGTTCTGACATTCGGATTTTTTGCACTCTCAACAAGCACAAGTATATATGTCATTCTTCTGAGTGTACTCCCGGTTGTTCTCGGAAATGCAATAGTTAATATTCTGTTCGGCGCAACTATCAAGGATTATATTCCCGAAGGCAAGGCAGGTCTTTTCCAAGGCATACGAATGATATTTGCTGTGCTTCTCCCTATGGTTATAGGTCCTGTTATCGGTGATATGGCGTGTCAGCACGCTGCACAGACTATCATAAATGAAGCTAATGCCGAAGTAATAGTTCCTGCAAAGGATATGTTCCTTTGGGCAGGTATAGTTTGTGTATTCGCATTGATTCCTCTCTATTTCCTTATCAAAAAAGGCGTTGACAACAAAACGTCCGAAAGAGAAAGTGCGGCTTGAGGAGAATATTTATGAATAAATGGAAGTTTTATACATCAAATGAAATAAAACCCGAAGGCTGGCTTCGACGTCAGCTTGAAATCCAGGCAGATAGTTTGAGCGGCAATCTTCACAAGATATGGCCCGATATCCGTGACAGCGCATGGATAGGCGGTGACCGTGAAGGGTGGGAACGAGTTCCGTATTGGCTCGACGGTTTTATTCCTCTTGCTTATCTTCTTGAAAATGAAGAGCTGATTGCAACAGCAAAAAAATATATTGATGCCATTGTTTCCGCACAGGAAGAAGACGGCTGGATTTGCCCTTGCGAAAAAGGGAAAAGAGCAAAATATGACACTTGGGCAACACAGCTTATCTGCAAAACGCTTAAGGTATATTATGACTGTTCCGGTGATGAAAGAATTTCGGAAGTCATTTATAAGGTTCTCAAAAATTACTATAATCTTCTTAATAACGGCGAAATCAGGCTTTTCAAGTGGGCAAAATACAGATGGTTTGAAACGTTCATTTCGCTAAACTTCATTTACGAAAAATATGGCGAGGATTGGATAAAGGACCTCGCAAAGATTATTAAAGAGCAGGGCTTTGACTATAATACCGTAACCGAATCGTGGAAAAAGCCGAGCCATAACTGGCTGAGAAAAACTCACATCGTTAACATAACAATGATGCTTAAAAGCGAAGCGGTATCTCACAAGTTGCTTGGCGAAGATTATACCGACAATGCCGAAAAGCTCCGAGAAATTCTCGATAAATATAACGGAACAGCTTTTGAAGGCTTTACGGGCGACGAGGTGCTTTCGGGTCTTGACCCTACAAGAGGTACTGAATGCTGTGCAATAGTTGAGCAGATGTATTCTTATGAAGAAATTTTTGCGCATACGGGTGATAACAAGTGGGCGGAAAGGCTTGAGATGCTTGCATTCAATGCTCTTCCCGCAACACTCAGCGAGGATATGTGGACTCACCAATATGTTCAGCAGGTCAATCAGATTGCCTGTCAGAAAACGATGATTATGGCACCTTGGAGTACAAACGGTCCTTATGCACACACTTTCGGACTTGAACCGAATTTCGGCTGCTGTACCGCAAATTTCAGTCAGGGCTGGCCGAAATTTGCTCTTTCGGCATTTATGCACAGCGGAAACAAGATAATAAACTCGGTTATGCTGCCGTCTGTTCTTAATGCTGACGGAATTACAATCAGGCTCGAAACCGACTACCCGTTTAATAATAAGATGCACTATTACATAGATGCTAAAAATGATTTTGATTTTGTAATCCGAATTCCTTCTTTTGCAGAAAATCTGAGAGTTAACGGCAAGAGCGCAGAAACAAAAGACCTTGAATTTGAAATAAAGCAAGGTAAAACGGAAATTGAAATCGAGTTTACAGCGAAACCGTATTTCAAAGAAAGACCGAATATTCTTTATGCTCTGCAGATGGGTTCATTGCTTTTCTCTGTTCCCGTTGCTTACGAAAAGAAAATGCGTGAATACACCAAAAGGGGAGTTGAACGCAAATTCCCGTATTGTGATTATCAGTTTATTCCCCAAACACCGTGGAATTACGGATATGCCGATTCGGATTTTGAAATTATACATAATAAAATCAGTGATATTCCGTTTTCACAGGAGAATCCTCCCGTATCAATCAAAGCCAATATGCAGCAGATTGACTGGGGTCTTAAATTCCCATACAGAAGCGTTGCAAGAAAAGCTCCGAAATCAAGAAAACCGATTTCCGAAGTGCATAAAATTGAGCTTTGTCCTTACGGCTGTGCAAGACTGCGTATGACTGAAATGCCGGTGATTGATTAAGGATTTTAAGAAATTAAATCCGTTCAAAATACGGATTATTCTGACAATGAATATACCGACGGCGGATTTCTTGACAATAAAAAACAGCTCAAACCGAAAGTATATCGGTATGGGCAGAAGTTAATTCTCAGCTGTAACAAAAGCCCGGAGTGCATCAGCATTCCGGACTTTTTTATGTTCTGCTTATGAGATTCTGTATAAAATTCGGTTTAAATCAATCAAGCCTGAAAAGCCTTGTTTCGCCCTTTTGCATCTCAACGGTAAAGGTGTCTGCAGTACCTTGATAAGCGCTGCAGAGCAACTCGCTGACATTTCTTTCCTTTTTGAGTTTAATTTTTTTCTCACCGGAAGTTACGGCATAAATGCAAATATAGTTTCCGTTCACATAAATAATGTCATCGGTTTCACAGTAAATATGAACACCGTTTGCTTTGCAGAAAGCTCTTAACTCGGTTACAGTGAATTTTTCTTTCAGGGTCGATGTCATAATATAAGGAACGTTGTTTGTTTTGCAAAGGTTACGCGCATTTTCCATATAAGCTGTTTTTGCGATTGATAACAAAATAACTGCTTTATAATTTGGGTAAACAGCTTCAAAATCATAAACATCATAGATGTCATACGGTGCGCCCATAAGACCGAGGTCTTTGCGTTGAGTGTGGAAAATGTTTCGCAATGAACAGTTTGTAAGATATTTGTAGGCACTTTCGTCAACGAACACCGCAACTTCTGACCTTGAGCTTCTGTCGGCATCGGTTAAGTTTTTCTCATAAATACTCTTGTAGATTGCCATTTCGTACATGATTTCATCGTCGGCGTACCAGCCGCCCCACATATCAAACCACCACAGGGCATTGCTTTTGATAAGCTGGCGTGCAAACGATCTTCGGATTTCGTTTATGGCCTGAAACTTTGATTCTCTCGGTTGCCATACGGGAGCGGAAAGAAGTCCGTTTGGGTCGGTTGAAGGGTCTTTCTGAGAAAGAGGAACAGTCAGATGTGTTCTTATATCGCATTCCTGAAAGCACATCTTTCCGTGCAGACGAACAGAATCGGCAGGATACATTTCAGTCCAGTCCATATCAGGCGAACGTGTGCCGATGTATGAATTCGGTGAACAGATAAAGTCTATATTTTTGTCTTTCAATATATAATTGAGTGCGTGATTGCCTTGCAGAGAGTTGGTAACTTCAAGAGTATAACCGTAAAATGTACCCACAACAACTTTTTCGTCTGTTTCCTCTTTTAAAATCTTAGCAAAGTGACTTATGGCTTCTGCAATCTTGAAGTTTGCGAATTCTATATAATGTGAGAGATAATCGTCGTTGAAATAAGTTGTCTTTTTATCGAGCAAGGTTAAATCGGGCAAACCTTTATACTCAACTTCGGGGTAATACTCTTCAAGAAAAGCTTTGAAGCTTTCTTTTGCACATTCACCGTAACCGCCGTTCATATCAAAATGAAACCATTCTTCCGTTTGTCCGCCTGCAATCTGATAACCCACAATGTGGGAGGAGTATTTGCGGGAGTTTGCATATTGCGTAAATTCGCGCAAAAACTGCGATGCATCGTCACGCCATTTCTGCGAATAGAAGGATTCTCTGCA
>JAFQRF010000081.1 GCA_017410195.1 Clostridia bacterium
CCGTAACGCTCCATAGCTTCTTTATAAGTAAGTCTGGGGAGAGGAAGCTTGATTTCTGCGCCGAGAGCTTCACGGAAAACTCTTTCCATATAGCCTTCGCCGATTGCAAGAACGTCTTCCATATCAACGAACGACATTTCAAGGTCAATCTGAGTAAACTCGGGCTGACGGTCTGCACGGAGGTCTTCGTCACGGAAGCAGCGTGCAATCTGCATATATCTGTCAAAGCCTGCAACCATCGAAAGCTGCTTATAGAGCTGAGGTGACTGGGGAAGAGCGTAGAACTTGCCTTTATGAATGCGGCTGGGAACAAGGTAGTCTCTTGCGCCTTCGGGAGTTGACTTGATGAGAATGGGAGTTTCGATTTCGATGAAGCCGTTTTCATCAAAATAGTCTCTTGTGATTTTTGTAATCTTGTGGCGAAGAAGAATGTTCTTCTGAAGGTCGGGTCTGCGAAGGTCAAGATAGCGGTACTTGAGTCTGGTAAGCTCCGCTGTCTGGCAGTCCTCGATAATCTCGAAGGGCGGTGTTTCGCTCTTTGCGAGAACACGGAGGTCTGTTACTTCGATTTCTATTTCACCCGTGGGGATTTCTGTATTCTTTGCCGAACGCTCTCTGACCACACCCTGAGCCATGAGAACATATTCGCTTCTTGCCGAAGCTGCCTTTTCGAAAACGTCCTTTGCGGTTGCTTCGTCAAAAGCAAGCTGAACGATGCCTTCTCTGTCACGAAGGTCGATGAAAATGAGTGCGCCAAGGTCTCTCTGACGCTGAACCCAGCCTGCTACGGTCACGGTTTTGCCTGCGTCGGAAAGACGAAGATCGCCGCAATAGTGGGTTCTTTTGAGTCCTGTCATAAAATCCATGTTTATTTTACCTCTTTATCAATGAATAATGAAGAATGAAAAGTGAAGAATTAAGGGTCGCTTCGCTCCGGTTTTTTATAATCGGGTGCGGGTGAAACCCGCCCGAAATTATTCATTATTCATTTTTAATTTTTCATTCAATTATATCTGTCCGAGAATTGCGGAAAGGTCGATATCGCCGAGGTCGAAGGATTCGCCGAGAGCGGCAGTTTCCTGACGGAGAAGGAATTCCATAAAGTTATCGGCAATTTCGGCAAGCTCCATTTCGGTTGTTTCGCCGTTATCCATATTTTTGACCTTTGCCTTGCCCTGAGCGATTTCGTCATCGCCAAGAACCATTGTATACTTCGCGCCGATTTTATCGGCGTATTTCATCTGCGCTTTGAGCGAACGGCCGACAACGTCTGTCTGTGCGCCAATGCCGCCTGCACGAAGGTCGGCAACGATTGCCGCCGCTTCATACGATGCGTTTTCGCCCATCGGCGCGATATAGAGGTCGCATCCCGAAGGCTTGGGAAGCTCGATTCCCTGGGCTTCAAGGAGCATAAGCAGTCTGCCCGTACCCATGCCGAAGCCAAGCGAGGGAACATGCTGACCGCCGAGTTCTTCAACAAGTCCGTCGTAGCGGCCGCCGCCGCAGACTGTTCCCTGAGCACCTATCTGAGTTGAAACGAACTCGAAAACTGTACGTGTATAATAGTCAAGTCCTCTTACAATACGGGGATTGACAACATATTCGATATTCATTTTGTCGAGATATTTTTTGACGCTCTCAAAGTGAGCCGAGCAATCGTCGCAGATGTAATCGAGAATTGCGGGGGCATCCTTTGCGATTTCGGAGCAGACCGGACTCTTGCAGTCGAGAATTCTCATGGGATTCTTCTCGAGTCTGCCGAGGCAGGTGGGGCAAAGCTCGTCCTTCTTTGTTTCGAAGTACTCTTTGAGCGCATTGTGATAATTCTTTCGGCATTCGGGGCATCCGATTGAGTTGAGCTGAAGTTCAAGTCCCTCAACACCGAGGAATGCAAAAATTTCGTTGGCAAGTGAGATTACTTCGGCATCTGCGGCGGGTGCGCCTGCGCCGAGCATTTCAACGCCGAACTGCTGAAATTCTCTCCATCTTCCTGCCTGAGGCTTTTCGTAGCGATAACAGTTGATAATATAGCAGAACTTCTGGGGGAGAGCTTCGTTGAAAAGTCCGTGTTCGAGGAATGCTCTTACCGCACCGGCTGTACCTTCGGGACGGAGAGTTATTGAACGTCCGCCCTTATCGTCGAAGGTATACATTTCCTTCTGAACAACGTCGGTTGTTTCACCGACACCTCTCTGAAAAAGCTCGGTATGTTCAAAAACGGGGGTTCTGATTTCGCGGAAACCAAATTTTCTTGCGATGTCAAGCACGGTCTGCTCAATAAACTGGTTTTTATATACCTCCTCGGGCAGTATGTCCTGAGTGCCCTTGATGGCTTTGGTTACAAGTGCCATTTTTTATCATCCTTAACTATAAAATTACAGGGTCGTCCATCAAAGACGACCCCGGTAAAACTTGATTTTTGCCAAGCAGGAGCGTCTGCGGAAGACTTTTATATCTTCGAAGGATTGACTATTTCGCGCCAATCAAGATCGCCTCTGGCAAGTGAATGTATGAGTGCCTCAGCCGTTGCAATATTCGTTGCAACAGGGACATTGTGAACGTCGCAGAGTCTGAGAAGCGTTGCTTCGTTGGGCTCGTGGGGCTTTGCAGTCAGAGGATCTCTGAAAAGGAGCAGAAGGTCAATTTCATTGCAGGCGATTCTTGATGCAATCTGCTGATCACCGCCCTGGGTACCGCTCAGGAATCTTGTAATATCAAGTCCGGTTGCCTCTGCAACCATTTTTCCCGTTGTTCCCGTTGCATAAATATCGTGCCTGCTGAGAATGCCGCAATATGCAATGCAGAACTGAATCATAAGTTCTTTTTTGGCATCGTGAGCAATTAAAGCAATATTCATCGTTACGCCTCCTTCTGTTCTTTTAAAAGTACTCTTTTTTAACGATTATAGGAGTATAATATCAAATCCTGACAAATATGACAAGTACTTGTTTAAAAAATTTTTGGTTTTTTTGTAATATTTTTATCACAACGAATTATTCTTCCGCGCCCTCGTCTGCGCCGCCCTCATCTTCGGGCATTGCATCACGTTCTTCGCCTTCTTCAGGCTGAACGGAAACGGCGGTTATCAGTCTTTCGCCCTCGGTTACCTTCATAACACGGACACCCTTTGAGGGTCTTGCGCAAAGACGGATAGCTTCCATAGCAATTCGGATAATAATACCGTCGGAAGAAATAAGCATAAGGTCATCCTCGGGGTTGACAACCTCAATTGCCGCAACATCGCCGTACTTCTTGACGTGATAGTTGGTGAGACCCGAACCGCCTCTGTTCTGGAGTCGGTAATCGGTAATTTCGCTGAGTCTGCCGTAGCCGGTTTCGCTGACGGTGAGAACCTTTCTGCCCTCGGTAAGAATATCCATACCGACAACACAGTCACCCTCTTTAAGCTTGAGCGCACGCACACCTCTTGCGGTACGGCCGATAACTCTTGCATCGTCCTCACGGAAAGCGATTGCCATGCCCTTCTTGGTAGCGATAATAAGATTTTCGCCGCCTTCGGTAAGCTTGACCCATACAAGCTCGTCATCGTCGTCAAGGTTGATAGCGATAACGCCGTTCTTGCGGACATTCTTATATGCATCAAGCTCGGTACGCTTGATAATACCGTTTCGGGTGAGCATACAGAGATAATAGTTATCCTCGCCGAATTCGGGAACTCTTATCATTGCGGATACTCTTTCGCCCTCTTCAACGGGAAGAAGGTTGACAATATTCATACCCTTGCTCTGACGTGAGCCTTCGGGGATTTCATAGCCCTTAAGACGGTAGGTCTTACCCTTCGTAGTGAAGAACATAATATAGTCGTGGGTCGAGCAGGTGAACATTGTTTTAACAACGTCTTCATCTCTTCTTGTCAGACCCTTGACGCCTCTGCCGCCTCTGTTCTGCTGCTTATATTCATCCATCGGAATACGCTTGATGTAGCCCATGTCGGTAAGAGTATAAACGCAGGTTTCAACGGGGATAAGGTCTTCAATATCAACCTCGCCCGAAACATTGACGATTTCGGTTCTTCTTTCGTCGGAGAACTTATCACGGATAGCCATTGCCTCTGTCTTGACGATGTCGAGAACTCTCGCTTCGTTTGCAAGGATGTCAAGATAGTCGGCAATCTTCTCTTTAAGCTCGTCAAGTTCGTTCTGAATCTTGAGAATTTCAAGACCTGCAAGACGACCAAGTTGCAAAGCGACAATTGCCGCTGCCTGAGGCTCGTCGAAATCAAATTTTTCCATAATGGCAACCTTGGCATCCGCCTGACCGCCCTTACAAGCTCTGATTGTTGCAATGATATCATCAACAATATCAATAGCTTTTGCAAGACCTTCAAGAATATGAGCTCTGTCCTGAGCTTTTTTGAGGTCAAATCTTGTTCTGCGGGTAATAACTTCCTGCTGGAACTTGATATAATGGTCAAGAACTTCCTTGAGGGTGAGCTGCTTGGGTTCGCCGTTGACAAGCGCAATCATAATTACGCCGAAGGTTGTCTGAAGCTGGGTGAATGAGAAAAGCTGATTGAGAACAACCTGGGGATTTGCGTCCCTCTTGAGGTCAATCGAGATAAGCATACCCTTCTTTGACGAATAGTCGTTAACATCGGAAATGCCTTCGATTCTCTTTTCTTTTACAAGGTCTGCAATGCTTTCGATAAGCCTTGCTTTATTGACCATATAAGGAATTTCAGTTACCTGGATTTCAAATCTGCCGTTTTTCTTTTCAACGATTTCCGCCTTTGCGCGCAGAGTAATCTTGCCTCTGCCCGTGCCGTAAGCCGCTCTGATACCCGCTCTGCCCATGATGACGCCCCTTGTGGGGAAGTCGGGACCCTGGATATGCTCCATAAGCTCCTCAAGGCTGATATCGGGGTTATCAATCATAGCGCACATTCCGTCGATAACCTCGCCGAGGTTGTGGGGAGGAATGTTGGTTGCCATACCGACGGCAATACCGACCGAACCGTTTACGAGAAGATTGGGGAATCTTGACGGAAGAACGGTAGGCTCTTTAAGACGGTCATCGTAGTTGGTTGTAAAATCAACGGTATCCTTGTCGATATCGGTAAGCATTCTGAGCGAAAGCTTGCTCATTCTTGACTCTGTGTATCGGTAAGCTGCAGGGGGGTCGCCGTCAACCGAACCGAAGTTACCGTGACCGTCAACGAGAATATATCTCATTGAGAATGTCTGTGCAAGACGTACCATCGCATCATAAACCGATGCGTCACCGTGGGGATGGTAACGTCCGAGAACCGAACCGACGGTATCGGCGCACTTTCTGTATGCCTTATCGGGGGTCAGTCCGTTTTCGTGCATTGTATAAAGAATTCTGCGGTGAACAGGCTTTAAGCCGTCTCTGACATCGGGAAGCGCACGGGAAGTGATAACCGACATCGAGTAATCAAGGAAAGCCTGACGCACTTCTTTGTTAAGGTCAACATTTATAATTTTCTGGGTATCTCTTGCGTCGCCAAAACTCATTTTCAATCAGTCCTTTCCTTAAATATCAAGATTCGCAACAAATTTTGCGTTCTGTTCAATAAATTCACGTCTGGGTTCAACCTTATCACCCATAAGGATTGAGAAGGTTTCGTCTGCTTCCATGGCATCCGCAAGGGTTACGCGAAGCATAATTCTTGTTGCGGGGTCCATGGTTGTTTCCCAGAGCTGCTCGGGGTCCATTTCACCGAGACCTTTGTATCGCTGAATGTCACAGCTTCCGCCGAATTCCGCAACCTTTTCGTCTCTCTCCTGGTCGGAAAATGCATAGGCAAACTTCTTGCCCTTGCTGATTTTGAAAAGAGGCGGCTGAGCAAGATAAACGTGACCCTCTTCGATAAGAGGACGCATATAGCGGAAGAAGAATGTGAGAAGAAGAGTTCTGATATGCGCACCGTCGACGTCGGCATCGGCCATAATAACAACTTTTTCGTAGCGGATTTTGCTGATATCGAAATCGTCGCCTATACCTGTACCCAGAGCGGTAACAACGGGCTGAAGCTTATCGTTGCCGATAACTCTGTCGAGCCTTGCCTTCTCGACATTAAGCATTTTACCCCAGAGGGGAAGGATAGCCTGGTAGGTTCTGTCTCTGCCTTCTTTTGCGGAGCCGCCTGCCGAGTCACCCTCTACGATGTAAATTTCGGTGCCTTCAGCCTGCTTTTCGGTGCAGTCTGCAAGCTTGCCGGGGAGTGAGTTACCTTCAAGCACAGACTTTCTTCTTGCGAGTTCACGTGCTTTTCTTGCAGCTTCTCTTGCTCTTGAAGCATCAAGCGCCTTTGAGAAAATCGACTTCGCAACAGCGGGATTTTCTTCAAAATATGTCATCAGCTTGTCGTAAACGAGTGCGTTCACGAGAGTCTGAATATCGGTGTTGCCGAGCTTACCCTTGGTCTGTCCTTCAAACTGAGCCTCGGTAAGCTTGACGGAGATAATCGCGGTAAGACCTTCTCTTACATCGTCGCCCGTGAGCTTTTTATCGCCGTCCTTGAGGATGTTGTATTTCTTTCCGTAGTCGTTGAACACTCTTGTTAATGCATTCTTGAAGCCTGCCTCGTGAGTACCGCCGTCTACGGTGCGAACATTGTTTGCGAACGAGAGAATAAGCTCGTTGTAGCTGTCGTTATAGAACAGAGCAACCTCTGCGTATCTGTCGCCCTTTGCGCCCGAGAAATGAACGGGAGTTTCGTGAAGAGGAGTAAGACCTCTTACACCCGTAAGATACTCGGCAAATGACGAAAGACCGCCCTCGTAGCAATATTCACGCTCGATGATATTGTCGGGGTCTCTGCTGTCTGTAAGCTTGATTGAAAGACCTGCATTGAGGAATGCGGATTCACGCAGACGTCTTTCGAGGGTTTCAAAATCATAAATGGTTGTTTCCTGGAAAATCAGCGGATCGGGCTTGAATCGGATGAATGTACCCGTTTCTTCGGTATCGCCGACAATTTCAAGGTCTGTTTCAATGTTACCGCCCTTGACGAAACGCTGACGGTGAACGTGACCTGCCTGCGAAACCTCAACCTCAAACCACTCGGAGAGCGCATTAACAACCGACGAACCGACGCCGTGAAGACCGCCCGAAACCTTGTATCCGCCGCCGCCGAACTTGCCGCCTGCGTGAAGAACGGTCAGAACAACGGTAACTGAGGGCAGACCCATTTTTTCGTTGATGCCGACGGGAATTCCTCTACCGTTATCACGTACGGAGATAACATCGCCCGGTTCAATTTCAACCTCAATATGCGTACAGTAGCCTGCAAGAGCCTCGTCGATAGAGTTGTCAACGATTTCGTAAACAAGGTGATGCAGACCTCTGGGACCCGTTGAACCGATATACATGCCCGGTCTTTTGCGGACAGCCTCAAGACCTTCGAGAACCTGAATCTGACTTGCATCATATTCTTCGGTAACAACGGTATTCATTTCTTCGGAATCAGCTTCGAAAGCAACGATTTCCTCTTCTGCCTCTTCCTGAGGGGCGGTTAATTCTTTGTTGTTTTCAATATCCATGTTATCACCTTAATTTCCGTTTCCAAGCATTGACATCATGCCTTTTTTCTTTGCTTTTGCAGGTTTATATTTAGGCGGATTTTCAAGACGCATTCTTGCGCCCTTGCCGCTTGCTGATGCAAGATATTTGTTGACATTGATTACGGGACTCATCATATCGTCGCTCATATAATCAACGCAGTTTGCAAGCATTTCCTGGTCGTTATTCATTGCACCGAGGATGGTTACAACGATAAGGCTCTGGGTTTCGTTGGTGCCGTCTTCATAAATCTCATTGAGAAGATTGAAAAGTCTTTTCATCCTCTGGGGATTGTTTTCTTTTATCGTTTCAAGAACTGCGGCAGTACCGTGATTGATAAAGAATTCTTCGGGAAGAAACTGACCGTATCTCTCGCAATTTGCTTTGTATTCATCGCGCAGCTCTGTGTAAATAGAGGTAAATCTGTTTGCAAGGGTGTTGGGGTCGTAAGAAACAGAGCCACTCTTTGCCGCTGCCTTTGAAACCGGTGTGGGAAGCTTTGATTTGGTCGGTTTCTGTGATTTTGTTCCGAAATGCTCAACAAGAGTTTCGGAAAATTCGTTGACGATATATTTAACATCCTTCGCATCTGCCGTTTCAGCATCGAGAAGGGAAAGAGTAAGCTGTGAAAAATCGCTGCTGAGAATTTCGCCTTCCTTGGCAGCTCCGAGAAGAGTGATTTTATTGTTGAAATGCTCAATCTTCAGAGCCTTGTTTTCGCCCTTGTATTCAACGGTTATTCTGCCCGAAACGGTTACCGCAGGAAGCTCTCCTTTTTCGATTCCTTCGGGGATAACGGGAGTAAAACCGCATTCCTTGAGTGTTTCGTTCAGACCGCCTGTGATATCGGCAAGAACAGAATAGATATCTGCCATGGCAAAGTTCTCCTTTATATATAAATATAATTACAGTTAATTATAACATGTTTTTATAAAAAGTCAACTATATAATATAGTTAAATCATAGAAATAAAATACATATATCTCTGTATTTTGTCGGAAATGACGGAGAATCGGCTGTTGACTATTTAATAATGCTGTGTTATCATAATTGAATAATAAAAAGATTATAATGGGATTGTGCGGCTTGCAGCTTTGCTGCAATGAAAAATGAAGAATAATTGATTTTGAGTGCAGAGTTCAGAACGCAGAATGCAGAACGGAGGGTCTGCGACGCAAATTTTATTCAATCCTCCGTCACGGCTGAACGCCGTGCCACCTTCTTCTCCAAGGAGGCTAATTCTGCACCAAGCTTTCTGCTATAGGCTCCTTAGAAAAGGAGCTGTCCGTAGGACTGAGGATTGATTTCAGCTTTTGCGGAGCAATATATAATCGGAGCGAAGCGCCCCTTCGTTCTGCACTCCGCACTTAAATAAAAACTACAAGGAGAATAACCGATATGAAAAAGAAAGTTCTCGTGCTTTTTGGCGGCGTTTCGAGTGAACACGATGTTTCACTCAATTCCGCAAGCTCCGTAATCAAAAATATTCCGACCGATAAATACGATATAGTCAAAATGGGCATCACCAAAGACGGCAGATGCTATATTTATAACGGCTCAGCCGATATGCTCCCCGATGAAAAATGGCTTGAGGACACCGAAAATCTTGAACCCGCAGTCATCTCCTGCGACCGTGGACATCACGGCATTATCCGCCTCTCAAGCGGCGAAATCGAGAGAATCGACGTTGCCTTCCCCGTTCTTCACGGCAAAAACGGCGAGGACGGCACAATGCAGGGCCTTTTTGAGATTTCTGGCATCCCCTATGTCGGCTGCGGTACGGCGGCAAGCGCAATCTGCATGGATAAAGCCGTCACAAACGCCATGGCGGACTTTTCGGGCATAGACCAGGCTAAGTGGACTGCTTTCGATAAACACGCTTATTCGGTCAATAAAGCCGCTT
The DNA here is from genome assembly GCA_017410195.1 of Clostridia bacterium. Taxonomy (GTDB): domain Bacteria; phylum Bacillota; class Clostridia; order Oscillospirales; family Acutalibacteraceae; genus CAG-177. Next base: position 9,449 of record JAFQRF010000081.1, read on the forward strand.
TATTGGCATCCGCTGCAGAGAAGCTCGGTTTCCCGATTTTCGTAAAGCCCGCAAATGCAGGTTCATCCGTCGGCATCAGCAAGGCAAAAAATCTTGATGAACTCGAAAAAGCCTGCGAAAAAGCTTTTGAGCATGACAGAAAGGTTGTTCTCGAGGAAGGCATTGTCGGCATGGAGGTCGAGGTTGCGGTTATGGGCAACGAAAGCCCCGTTGCATCGGTCGTGGGCGAGGTTGTTCCCTGCAACGAATTCTATGATTACGACGCAAAATATCTCGCAAACGAAAGCGAGCTTCATATCCCCGCTCGTCTTTCGGACGATATGCTGAAAAAGGTTCAGTCAGAGGCTGTCAGGGCATACAGAGCGCTCGGCTGCGAAGGCTTCACACGAGTTGACTTCTTCGTCTGTGAGGACGGCTCAATCAAGCTCAACGAACCCAACACCATCCCCGGATTCACATCAATCAGTATGTATCCCAAGCTTTTTGCCGCATCGGGAATTCCCTATGCAGAGCTGCTGGATAAGTTGCTGACACTTGCAATGGAAAGATAAATTTTAATGAAGAGTGAATAATGAAAAATGAAAAATTAAGGGTCGCTTCGCTCCGAAAAAATATTAATATAATCGGGCGTGGGCAGCGCCCACCCGAAATTATTCATTATTCATTTTTAATTCTTCATTATTTCAGAGGAAAATATGAAAAACGCAATCATTAAAATAACCGACCGTCACCTTCAGGACGGCGAGGAATACACAAGCGAGCTGACCACGGCAGGCGAATTTGAGCTGACCGAAGGCGGATGCAAAATCGTCTACAAGGAAACGGATGAAGAGCTTCTCGACTGCGTGACAACTCTCACCGTTGAAAACGGAAAAAAAGTCAGCATGCTCCGTTCGGGCAGATACAACACCGAAATGATTATCGAGCTTGAACGCCGCCACAGCTGCTACTATTCAACGCCCTACGGCGAAATGCTCATGGGCATCTACTGCAAATACATTGAAAATAATGTCGGCGAATCGGGCGGCACGCTCGGCTTCGCTTACACAATCGATTTCAACAACGTTCCGGCATCGGAGAATGAGCTTTTCATTTCCGTTACCGAAAAAATACAGGAGGAATAAAAGATGTCAGTTTTGGTAAAACAGACAGTAAAAGAGCTTCGCACCGCAATTATGGAGGCAGCAGGCAGAGCCGTCGCAGACGGTGTTTTCCCCGAAGCTCCTCTCACCGATTTTATCATTGAAGTGCCTGCAAACAAGGATAACGGCGACTATTCGTCAAACTGCGCTATGGCGTGGGCAAGATGTCTCAAGAGCGCACCCCGCAAAATTGCAGAAACAATCGCAGACCGCCTTGACCTTTCGGACACTTTCTTTGACAGATGCGAAATCGCAGGTCCCGGCTTCATGAATTTTTATCTTAAAGACAGCTTCAACGCCTGCATTATTCAGGATATACTCGAAAAAGGTGAAAATTACGGCCGCTCCGATTACGGTGAGGGAAAAAAGATAAATATTGAATTCGTTTCCGCAAACCCCACAGGTCCCATGCACATGGGCAACGCAAGAGGCGGCGCACTCGGCGACTGCCTTGCATCGGTTATGGACTTTGCGGGCTACGACGTAAGCCGTGAATTCTACGTTAACGATGCAGGCAATCAGATTGAAAAGTTCGGTCTTTCACTCGACATCAGATATCAGCAGCTCTATAAGGGCGCAGATGCTCCCGAGCTTCCCGAGGACAGCTATCACGGCGAGGATATCATCACAAGAGCAAAGGAATTTGCCGAAATCCACGGCGATAAATATATCGATGCTCCCGAAGCTGAGCGCAGAAAGGCTCTTATCGACTACGCTCTGCCCAAAAACATTGCTGCAATGAAGGAAAACCTCACAAAGTACCGCATCGAATACGATACATGGTTCCTTGAAAGCACTCTCCACAACGGCGGCGAGCTTGCCGAAACCCTCGAAATCATGAAGAGCAAAGGTCTTACATACGAAAAAGACGGCGCTCTCTGGTATAAAAACAAAGAAGTTCTCGGCGCAAGACTTGCAAAGGAAGGCAAGACTCCCGAGGAAATTGAAAAGCTTGAACTTAAAGATGAAGTTCTTATCAGAACAAACGGCAATCCCACCTATTTTGCCGCTGATATCGCATATCACCGCAACAAGCTTCAGATAAGAGGCTTTGACAGAGCAATCAACATCTGGGGCGCAGACCATCACGGTCACGTTGCGAGAATGAAGGGTGCGCTCGATGCAATCGGCTGCAACGGCGACGACCTTGACATCATTCTTATGCAGCTTGTGCGTCTTACAAGCAACGGCGAAGTCGTTCGTATGAGCAAGCGTTCGGGCAAGGCAATAACTCTTGTTGACCTTCTTGAAGAAATCCCCATTGATGCCGTCCGTTTCCTCTTTAACATGAGAGAACCCGGCTCACAGATGGAATTCGACCTTGACCTTGCCGTTGAACAAAGCTCGCAAAACCCCGTTTACTACTGCCAGTATGCGCACGCAAGAATCTGCAGCATTCTCAAGAAGCTTGAGAGCGAAGGAAAACAGTCGAGAGAATGCACAATTCCCGAGCTTGTTCTCCTCTCCGCTCCCGAAGAAAAGGAGCTTATCAGACATCTTGCATCGCTCACCGATGAAATCGTTATTTCCGCAAAGAATTACGACCCTGCAAAGATTACACGCTATGCCGTTGACCTCGCAACACTCTTCCACAAGTTCTATAACGCATGCCGTGTTAATTGTGAGGATGAGGCTCTTATGCAGGCAAGACTCAGCCTCTGCCTCTGCGTGAAGAACGTTCTTCGCAATATCCTCACAATGTTCAGCATCACCGTTCCCGAGAGTATGTAAATCAATGAATGCAAAGTGCAAAATGCAGAGTGCAGAATGAAGTGTCGCTTCGCTCCGATTCTATATTGCTCCGCAAAAACTGAAGAATTATTATATAAGAACCTTTCGCACTTTTTGTGCTCGTGAACCTTGTTATTTTATAATAATCGGTCATAGGCGGAGCCTATCCTTCGTTCTGCGTTCTGCGCTCTGAACTCTGCACTTGAAAATATAAGGTGCGTAAAAATGAGAAACATCATCCTGATAGGCATGCCGGGTGCAGGCAAAAGCACAATCGGTGTTTTGCTTGCAAAATCCATGCTCATGGATTTTGCCGATACCGATCTTTCCATTCAAAAAAAATATTCCGTTGCCCTCTGCGAAATAATCAGAGAGTACGGAATAAATGAATTTCTTAAAATTGAAAACGATGTTATCCGCAAATGCGAATTTCATAATTGCGTTATCGCAACGGGCGGAAGTGCCGTTTACGGCGAAGAAGCAATGGAAAGCCTGAAATCAAGCGGAACTGCCGTTTATCTCAATGTTGAGCCTTCGGAGCTTGAAAAGCGCATTAATAACATCCACACGCGCGGAATTGCCATGAAGGACGGGACAACCATCGCCGAGCTTTATGCGGAGCGCGCGCCGCTCTATGAAAAATATGCGGATATAACCGTCAACTGCACAAATCTCACACCCGAGCAATGCGTTGATGAAATAATGAAAAATATATAAAAGTTTTTCCTGCCGAAACTGCCCAATCAGAATTTGATTCCCTTTTCTGACATCGCCTTTTTGAGGATTTCAAGGTCACCGTGATAATAGCAATGACCGTCCATCCCCGCCTCTTTTGCGCCCTCGATGTTCACCGGTACATCATCGATGAAATAACACTCTTCGGGTTTTAGCGAGAATTTTTCAAAAAGAGCAAGGTAGATTTCCTTTTCGGGTTTAAGCAGCTTGTAATCGGCAGATATGAGATAGCCGTCAAAAAGCGAAAGAGCGGGTATTCCGTCAATTTGCTCGTAAAAATCGCCCGACGCATTTGAAAGAAGATATATTCCGTATCCGTTTTCTTTAAGACCCTTGATGAAGTCATACATTTTTTCAAACGGCGGCATATAAGGATAGAAATTATGCACCATTTCACTCGCCTTCTCAAAGACGGCGGCAGGAATGGTGTTTTTCTTTTGCTCCATAATTTCATCGGGGAAGATGATACCCCTGTCCTTATCCGCCCAGACGGGATTTCTGAAAATTTCTTTCAGCAGAATATCGGCAGTTTCTCTGTCAAAAAGAGAATGCAGCGTTTTTTCGGGGTTATAATCAATCAGCACCCCACCCATATCAAAAATAATGTTTTTAATCATAGCAAAAACTCCGTTAATTTAAGATGTTATTATATTATCACGCAGTCTGATTATCGTCAAGGAACAATAATAAACGAAAAAAATCAAATTATTTTATTTTTGCTGCAACAATTTCCGAAAATTTGCACACTAATATAACAAAGGGACAAAATCATTTTGAAATGTTAAAACAAAATCTCGTATAAAACGGAGAAGGCAAAAATGGGATCATTTATAATCGTTTACGCAATTTTTGCGGTAGCCGCACTGTCAGTTGCTACTGTCTGTGCAGCAAAACTTATTTGATTATCAAAACGGAGGGACATAACATGACAGCACTGATTATTACCGGCGCTTTTTTTGCAACAACAACAGCTTTATCCGTAGCGGCAATCTGCACGGCAAAGCCGATTGAGTAATTTATAACCGTATATAGCAAAGACAAATCCCCCGGTTTTTCGGTAAATCGAAAAGCCGGGGGATAAAGTTTTAATTAAAGAATATCGTTAAGCGGAGCGAAGATATATTCGTTGAGAAGTGTGAAGAAGCCCTTTGCAATAAGATTTACCGTAATTGCAGGCATCTCGATGAAGCCGTTGGTGCCGTAAATTTCATAAAGCCAAAGGCTGAGCTTTTCAAAGAAATCCGAGGGTTCTTCCTCTTCTTCGGCAGTATAAACGCCTGCTTTGACAAGAGCCGCATTGAGTCTTGCTTCGATTTCTTCTTCCTGACCTGCATAGCAAACCGTTCCGTTAACGAAAGCTTCCGCTTCCGCAAGAGCAGCTTCGAACTCTGCAGCATCCGCTGCGGAAAGCGCTGATGTATCAGCTTCCTTGGCAGCGGGAATAAGAGTATTCCTGATATGTCTGGGATCTCTTGCGCCATTGAACTGAGGATAATCGGGTGATGAATAAACATCCTTGATATCATCAGTCGCAAGGAGCGTTGTTGCAAGAGAGATTATGATATCGTTTCTTGCAGTCTTTTCGTGATTCTGACCGTCAAAATAGAAGGTAGTATCCGGAAGAAGACCTGTTGAGGCATCAACAACTCTGTCGGGCGAAATGTGGTTATGCTCGGGATTTGAGCAATTTGTATTCGCCTGAACATAGTCCTCGGGAAGAGCTTCGCCGACCTTTGCGCTCTTAACACCCATTGATGTTGAATCAAGGTGAATAACGCCGTCTGCATTATCGCCGTTCCATGTGTTACCGATGCAGTAAAGAGGTACATCGTAATCAACGATGTTGAAAACCTGAACGCCCTTGTCGATAAGAGTCTGAATATTCTTATCGGAATTGAGCTGTGCATGATAGTACATCTCGGTCTGACGCTTGATTTCAGCCTTTGAGGGGTCTGAGAGAAGCTCCTTTGCAAGCTTGGGATAATATGCCGAAGGACTGAGCGCCCAAAGGCTTGTAATATTAACAGCAACGTCATCGACAAGAGTATCAACCGCAGCGTTAAGAGCCTTGAGAAGCACTTCATCAGGGATGATTCTTGCGATAACCTCAATCATTCTTGCTTCGTCCTCATCCATGAGAGTTTCAAGGAAGCCGTTGAAGAGGAAATCCTTATCAAGGAAGGTAAGATCCTTTGCAAGAAGGTCACCGACGATTGTTGAACCGTCAAGAGCGGGAACGATATAAACAACCTTGTTGAGGTCGTCCATAACGTCGGGATGATATTCAAGAAGTCCGTTTGCAATTGAACCGCCCATGCTGATGGGAACGATATTGACCTTCTCATGACCCGTATCCTTCTTGACCATCTGAATGAAATCGTAAAGCTCGTTTACGGCATCAAGATGATTGCCGAAGGAATTATAGGTGAAGAAATAAAGATGGTCCTCGCCTGCCTGCTCGGCATATGCCTGAAGAGGAACGGCATCATAAATCTGCTCTTTTTCGTATTCGCTGCACTCTGCAACGGAATAAGGATACTTTTCAACCTCGATATTGCCCGTGTTTTTGCCGTTGTCATCACACATGTTAACGGCAAAGCTGTCAAGAATAACATCAGAAAGAGCTGCCGAAAGACCTGCATCACTCTGCGTGAGAAGAGTGAGAAGAATGGGGAAAAGCGCTCTTTTGATAATGTATCCGATATCGAAGATTGCGGGGAAACAGCTCATTCTTTCGCCATCGTCATCAAGAAGATAGTCGCCGTTTTCATCGAGCGCCCATACATTTGACTGACCGATACCGGGAACAACGATTGCCGGACATATATCGCAGTTTCCGCCGCATTCCGTTTTAACCGCAGCAGCCGAAGCACCTACGGTCAGAACGGAGAAAACCATGGTGAGAGCAAGAATAACAGAAATAATCTTTTTCATTGATATTCAACCCCCGTCTGATTATTTAAAAAGCTTTGTAATGGGTGAGAAAACCCAGTCGATAAGGTTGCCGCCGCCAAGCCAATCAACAAGGAACTTGCTTGCGCCTTCCATTGTTTCATCAAGGAAAACATCGAACTTTGAGGGTTCCTCGTCATATGTATAAAGATCATACTTTGCAAGGATAGCGTTGAGTCTGTCCTCTGCAGCCTTAACCTTTTCTGCATCGGCAACAGTAGCATTGATAACCTCTTCGCCCTGCTTGATTGCAGCTTCAAGCTCAGCCTTATCCTCTGCGGGAAGAGTGATTTCGCCTGCTGCATCCTGCTCGAGAAGCTTCTTTGCATCGGGAATTCTCCAGCGGCGGATATATTTTGTTGTGCAGCTGTAGTTGAACTGAGGATATTTATCAGGCTTATCGTTAACATCCTTAACATCGCCTACAAGGATAGCCTTGACAAGGTTGAGAACAACGTCATTGTTGCCCACTTCGTGATGCTGGTCAAGGAAAATCCATGTATTTTCGGGAAGAATCGATGTTGAAACGTCAACCTTATTGTCGGGAGAAATGTGGTTGTGGTCTTTGCAATATGTGTTCTTTTTGTAGTCGATATCGTCAAGGGTCTTGCCTGCAGGTGCGCCTGTTGCGCCGAGAGTTGTTGAAGAAAGATTGATGATACCGTCTGTGTTATAGTCGTGAGCGGATGCAACGATGCCGAAGAAGGTGTAATCCTGCTCGCCGAAGGAAAGGTTTGCGCCTGCAACGGAGTTAACCTTAACGCCGTCTGCAACAGCATCAAGAATGTTATCCTTGAGGTTAAGTCTTGCCTGCTGGAAACGGTCTGTCTTTTCCTTAAGCTTTGCCTTTTCGGGTGCATTGTTGAGATATTTCTCTGCAAGTGCATCATATCTGTATGAAGGAACCATCGCCCAAATCTGGGGACAGTTAATCATCATTGAATCAAGAACGCCGCTGATTGCGCCTCTGAGAATAGCTTCGACACCTGCGCGGGGAATAATGTGAAGCACGCAGTTGATAAGATAACCGAGAGTTGCATCATCGCCGAGAATGGGAGGAATAAACTCGTGATAGAGGAATTCATCCTCGAGGTTCCACTCTCTTGCAAGCATATCGGCAACGATATCCGTACCGTCAAGGCAGGCAACTGCATTAACGATTTCGTCAACCTTTTCGTGGCCGTATTCGTCAAGATAAGCGGTGAGAATTGTACCGCCGAGAGAAACGGGAAGAAGAGTAACCTTATCGTGACCGGTCTGCTCCTTAACCATGTCGATATATTCGTCAAGTTCTTTAGCCGACTGCATAGGGTCGCCTACAAGGTTGAATGTGAACATATAGATATGGTCGCCGCCGATTTCCTTTTCGATTGCCTGAAGAGGAATCATGGTGTAAAGCCAATCCTTATCGTCTTCGGTCATTTCGGAAATGGGGTGATTCCATCTCTTGGTCTGAAGATTGTTGATGTGGTTACCGTCATTGTCGCACTTCTGAACCCAGAAAGCAGCGCTTGCAGCGTCGTAAGCAGCATCTTCAAGACCGATGGGAATCTGAAGAGTGAGGGTTGTGAGAAGGCTCAGAATGAGCTTGGGAAGTGTACCCCAGAGCTTGCTCAGCTCAAGGATAAGAAGGGTGCCGCCGACTTCGTTGCCGTCAGCATCAAGATAGGGTGTGTTATCTTCATTGTAAAGATATGTGGGTGAATGGTTGATACCGGGGAGAATAACGACGGGCGATCTGCCGCAATTTCCGCCGCATTCGGTTTTTGTTGCTGCTGATGCACCTACCGCACCGACAGATACAAGCATTGCAGCGCACAGAATAAGAGAAATCGCTCTTTTGATTCTGTTTTTCATTTTTAAAACACTCTCCTTTTTGACTAAACGTCAAATTTACACTTTATATTATCATATAATTTATATAATTTCAACAGTTTATTAATATATTTTGTAACATTTGTTAATCATTGTCGGTATCTTTAAAGGTTGAATCAAAATTATTTATTCATTCTTGACTCAAATCGGAATAAATTGTATTATAATTAATATAAATTCATTTACGAAAGAATTCTCTATGAACTGTTACACCGAAATTGCAAAATTAACGCCGGAGTTCCTGAATCTTGCTTCGGCAATTCAAAAAAACCGTCTGCCCTGCGGCGTGACGGGGCTTTCGCATGTCCATAAGGCACATGTTATCGCTTCGATGTGCATGGCTTTGCTGAAAAAAGCAATTGTCATCACCCCTGACGAGGCGCAGGCCACAAGGCTCAGGCAGGATATGGAAGCGTTCGGAATCAACGCACTCCTCTACCCTGCAAGGGATTTTTCATTCCGTACTCACGAAACCGTTTCGAGAGAATATGAGCATACACGGCTCAAGGTTCTCGATAAAATGCTCTCGGGCAATTATGATGCGGTTGTCCTTTCGGCAGAAGCTGCTGCACAGCTTACCGTGCCGCCCGCAATGCTGATGAACAACAGCTTTGCCGTCACCGTTGGCGAGGAATACGAGGTTGACGAGCTTCTGCTCAGCCTTATCCGATGCGGCTACACCCGAAGCGAGCAGGTTGACGGACCGGGTCAGTTTGCGCTCAGAGGCGGTATTCTTGACTTCTTCCCGCCCGATTCAAAGCTTCCCTGCCGTGTTGAATTCTGGGGCGATGCCGTTGACAGCATTGCGTTTTTCGAGCTTGAAAGCCAGCGCAGAACCGATATGACCGATGAAATCCGCATAACCCCTGCAAGAGAAATTCTCTGCACCGACGAAATGCTCAAAGCTCTTATCGAACGTCATATTTCCGATAAAAAAATTAAAGGCGATGCTCTCAAAAAATTTGAGGAGGATTTGAACAGCCTTAACGACGGAATCCGTCTTTCCTCTTTCGATAAATATATGCCGCTGATTTATCCCGACGGCGCAAGCATCTTTGACTATGCAAACGGAAGCCTGCTTTTTGTTTGCGAAAGCTTTTCGGTCAAGGATAAATTTGATGCATCAACTCAGCTGATGAACGAAACCGTCAAGGGTCTTTTTCAGGACGGAACACTCTGCAAAGGACTTGACAGATACAATATACGTCTGCATGAGCTTTTCGGTTATTACGGAAAAATGGGCGCGGTTTATCTTGACAATCTGCCGAGGGGCAGCTTTGATACACCCGTCAAAGAGCTTATAACATTCACCGCAAAGCAGATTGCGCCGTGGAACGGAACCTTTTCCGCTCTTATTGATGACCTCAACGCCATACGCAGGCAGGGTAATTCCTGCGCCGTTCTCGCAGGCACGGATAAAGCGGCAAAAACACTTGCCGACGACCTTGAAAACGAGGGTATACCTACCCTTTTCTGTCCCGTTCCGCCTGCAGAATTCCCGAGAAAAACGGTCTGTGTTCTTCCCGGCGGTCTGTCATACGGCTTTGAATATCCGTCGGCAAAATTTACGGTCATAACCTACCGCAGCAGAACCGTCACCAAAAACCGTGTTGTTTCGTCAAAGAGAGTCAAAAATGCTTTCAACAATCTTGACGAGCTTCACAGAGGCGAATATGTTGTTCACGCAACCCACGGCATCGGTATCTTTGAGGGCATAACAACTCTTGAAGCATCGGGTAATACCAAGGACTACATCAAAATACAATATGACAAGGGCGATAACCTTTATGTACCCGTCACTCAGCTTGACCAGGTTTCGAAATATATCGGACCCAAGAGCGACGAAAAGCCACTCAAGCTCAGCAAGCTCGGCGGCAAGGACTGGCAGAAAACCCGTTCAAAGGTCAAAAGCGCCGTCAAAGATATGGCAAAGGAGCTTATAGAGCTTTATTCCAAGCGAATCAAGGTTCAGGGTCACTCCTTCTCCCCCGATATCGATATGCAGAGCGACTTTGAACGCCGCTTTGAATTCGTTGAAACAGATGACCAGCTCCGCTGCATTCACGAAATCAAAAAGGATATGGAAAAGCCATATCCCATGGACAGACTGCTCTGCGGCGATGTCGGCTTCGGAAAAACCGAGGTCGCACTCCGAGCCGTATTCAAGTGCATTGCAGACGGCAAGCAGTGCGCAATAATGGTTCCCACAACCATCCTTGCGCTCCAGCACTATCAGACAATTCTCAAACGCTTCGAGGGCTTCCCGATTGAAGCAGGAATGCTCTCGAGATTCTGTACTAAAAAAGAAATTGACAAAACAATCAGCGGTCTGCGCCGCGGCTCGGTTGACGTCGTTGTCGGCACACACCGTATAATTTCAAAGGATGTTCAGTTCCGTGACCTCGGGCTGATTATCATTGACGAGGAGCAGCGTTTCGGCGTTGCCCAGAAAGAAAAGCTCAAGACTCTTTTCCCTGCCGTTGATGTTCTTACACTTACGGCAACCCCAATTCCCCGAACTCTCAATATGGCAATGACGGGTATCAGAGATATGTCCGTGCTTGAAGAAGCACCGCAGGACAGACAGCCCGTTCAAACCTATGTTATCGAGCATAATATGCCTGTTCTTGTTCAGGCAATGGAGCAGGAACTCCGAAGAGGCGGTCAGGTTTATTATCTCTATAACCGCGTTGAGGATATCGAGAAAAAGGCGGCGGAAATCAAGGCAATGCTGCCCGATGCGAATGTCGGAATCGGACACGGTAAGATGAGCGAGGATGAGCTGAGCGAAGTCTGGCGCAGACTTCTCGAAGGCGAAATAGATATTCTTGTCTGCACAACGATTATCGAAACGGGTGTTGACGTACCAAACGCCAATACGCTCATAATTGAAAATGCGGACAGAATGGGTCTTGCCCAGCTTCATCAGATAAGAGGCAGAGTCGGACGTTCATCAAGAAGAGCAAGCGCTTATTTCACCTTCACAAGAGGCAAACAGCTCAGCGAAATCGCAACCCGAAGGCTCGACTCCATAAGAGAATTTACCGAATTCGGTTCGGGCTTCCATATTGCGATGCGTGACCTTGAGCTGCGAGGCGCAGGCAACGTTCTCGGAGCAAATCAGCACGGTCATATGGAATCTGTCGGTTACGAAATGTATGTGAAACTTCTTGAACAGGCAATCAGCGAGGAAAAAGGCGAAAAATCCTCCGAACCGGAAAAGGACTGCGTTATCGACCTGCCGATTGATGCTCATATTCCGAATGAATATATTGAGAGTGTTCCGCAGAGGCTTCAGATTTACCGCAGAATTGCGGATATCAAGACAAACGAGGATGCCTCGGATGTAATCGACGAGCTTTGCGACCGCTTCGGCGATCCGCCCGAAAGTGTTGAGGGTCTTATCAAAATCGCACTTCTCAGAGGCAAAGCGGCAAGGCACGATGTCTATGAAATCACGATGCAGAGCGACCGCATTATTTTCAGAATCAGTCAGCTTGACATGGAGAAAATCGCAATGGCATCGGCACATTTCAAGGGCAGATTCGTTGTCAGTGCAGGCAACGGTAAGCCGCATATTGCGGTAAAGCTTCTCAAGGGCGAAAACCGCCTTAATCTCATCGAACGTGTGCTTGATTATATGGATGAGAAAACCGAATGATTTTGCAAGTTAAACATATAAATCCTGCAAAATTTGTGCAAAAAGCAGAAAATATTCAAACCATTCTGCAAGATGTTGACACGTTTAAATTCATATGCTATAATACACTCAACAAATCAAACCAAGGAGGCCAAGATTATGAAAAACAACGATTTACCGTTATTGCTGCTTGACAATTCCTCGATGAGTACAGTCATCAACGAGGGCGAATTCAAAAGCGAAATGATGACCTTTGAAGAAACAAAGGCAATCATCGAAATGTACGAAGAAGACGATATTATCCGTTGCTTTACGGGTGACCTGCTTGAGGAAATCATCTTCAAATATCTTGACATCCAGGGTCAGCATTTTGAATACAAAAAAATAACAAATATGCGCCCCGGTCAGCACGCAATCGCATTCAAGGTTTACATCACGCCTTCGGAAACCCAGCCCGTTATCAAAACAAAATATGATACCGAGGCAAAGAAAATCCAGAATGTATATGTGTACTGCCAGCATATCGTTAAAATGGTATAAAAATTTTTCGCACATTCAGATTTGAAAAGACAAGCAAAAAGCGGATTGCAGAGATTTCACCTTTGCAATCCGCTTTTATTTTATTTGAATTTAACCGTAACCTTGTGGCTGCCGATGCCCGTTTTAATCTCAATATTGCTTCTGCCGGTTTCGCCGAGGGGAATAACCTTATATTCACCGTCGGTTTCGATGCTTCCGATTTCTTTGTGCGCAAATATGACGGTAGGAACATCAAACTCTTTTTCCTGATAGAATTCGAGGGTAAAGGAATTATTCTCTCTGTCATGACGGTATTTTTCAATCGTTCCGCAAACGGCAATCGGGAACGGTCTTGAAAGATGCTCAAGAATCGGCAGTTCATAATATGTCATGCTCATGAAGAATGTATAATATGCCTGACTCCATTGGTTTTTGTCAAAATAGTCAAGCAGAAAATCGATGTGTCTCAGCATGCGTTCCGTGTCGCCGTAGCCTCCCCATTCGCCGACAAGAACAGGTGAATCCCATGCATCCTGCGTGTTTTTCTTTTCGTCAAAAATAGCCTGAACTCTTGAATTGCTCGCAAATTCATATGCAGGGGTGTCAACCATAAGGTCATATCCGTGAGGCGAATAGCAAAGCTTTTCTTCACGCTTTCCGTCATAGTTAACGGCAGGCATGCTGAACGGAATGCTGATGTTTGTATAATAACAGCTTTCAACAATTATGATTCCGTTATCGGTAACATCTCTTATTCCTTTTGAAAGCCTATTAATAAAGTCAGCATAAACGCCCTCATCAAACTTCTTTTCAAGCGGAAGACCCGCTCTTGTGACTTTTCTGAAAAGATCGGGATCTTCGAACGGTTCAAGAACTCCCGGCATATCTTTTTTTAGCAAACACTTGAGCATCTTCATTTTCGGGCAGCGTTTGTCGGTTATGATTGTTTTTGCAAGGCTCATAATGAGCGTTCTGAAAATCTTGCCGCCGTCACTTCCCGGGAAGGGTTCGTTAAAAAGGTCAAAGCCGAAAAGTGCAGGATGGTCCTTGACTCTTTCAGCAATATGCTTCCACATATTTATGAAATATGTCTGCAAGCCGATTCCGTTTACCTCTTTGTCTGCCCAGAAATTGTCAAAGCAATTGTGCACGGGCTTTCCCCAGAAATAGCCCGTTGCCCAGACCAGCTTGTTCTTTTTTCTTTTTGCTCCGTCAGTTAAGGATGCCCATTCGGGAGCGCCGTCACCCCAGCAGCCTGCAACCGGACCGTATAAGTCCTGATGCATGTCAATAAAAACATACATACCGTATTTATGACACACATCCATAAATTTCACAATTTTGTCAATGTAGTCCTCATTATATTTGCCGGGTTCGGTTTCAATTGCTTCCCAGGTTACGCCGAGTCTTATAACATTAAAACCGTATTCACTCAGCTTGCGCAAGTTAATCTCCGTATATTCATTGGGATTTATAGAGCAATATTTTAATCCGCTTTTGTCGGCAAAATTCATGCCGTTGAAAATTCTTTGTCTGCCGTGTTCATCAATAAAGCGTTTTCCGTTAACATTTATTCTTTCCATAGCAGCCTCCTGTGTTTTGATACTTTCATTATAGCATATTTTTTTATTCCTGATATCAAAAATACGAAAAAAATATTAAATTCCCGGGTTAATTTCTGTTGTTATTCGTTTTCGGGTGTGATACAATAGGGGCAAATAAAAAATACGGGTGAAATAAAATGAAGCACGATTTTACAAGCATTCCCGACCGCAGCGCGTTCGGCAGTGCAAAATGGGAAATTGCAAAAAACGCATCAACCGAATTTGTTCCTCTCTCGGTTGCGGATATGGAATTTCCGACCGCAAAACCGATAGTCGATTCGATTAAAAAGCTTGCTGATGAAGCGATTCTCGGCTATACAAACCCTACCGAAAAATATTACGCTGCCGTTGTTTCATGGATGAAGCGCAGACATGATTTTGAGATAAAAAAAGAATGGCTGCTCCAGACTCCGGGCATCATCAATGCTCTTTCAATGCTGATTGAAGCCGTAACCGCACCCGGCGACGGCGTTATTGTTATGTCGCCCGTATATTATCCGTTTGACATGACAATTATCGCAACGGGCAGACGGAGCGTAAGCTGTCCGCTGATTGAGAATAACGGCAGATACGAAATTGATTATTCTCTTCTCGAAGAAAAAGCAAAAGACAAAAACAATACCGCCATCCTTTTCTGCAATCCTCACAACCCCGTCGGCAGAGTGTGGACAGAGGAAGAGCTGAAAAAGACGGCGGAAATCTGCTGCAATAATAATGTATTTATAATAGACGACGAAATCCATAACGATTTGATTATGCCCGGCTGCAAGCATACCGTTATGGCAAATGTCAGCGATGAAGCGAAAAACAATATTGCAGTCTGCACCGCACCGAGCAAAACGTTCAATCTTGCAGGAGTTCAATGCTCAAATATCATTATTCCGAACGATGAAATCAGAGCAAAAGCGGCAATCCGAAACAAGATGAATATGCAGATGCATCTCAACGTTTTTGCTTACACAATCTGTACTGCGGCATATAACGAGTGCGAGGACTGGCTTGATGAGCTTATCGGCGTTATTGCAGAAAACGCAAGATGCGTTGAAGATTTTATGGCGGAAAACTTCCCCGAAATCAGGGTTTATCCGCTTGAGGGTACATATCTTCAATGGCTTGATATGAGAGCGCTCGGCATGACACACCTTGAACTGCGTGAAATGCTCGAGGATGCAAATATCTATCTCGATAACGGCGAGATGTTCGGTACACTCGGCAGGGGATACCAGAGAATCAACCTTGCCTGCGCAAAATCAACGGTCGAAAAAATGCTTGAACGCTTCAAAAAAGCCGTTGAAAAAGCGAGGGCAAAAGAAAAAGAATATCACAAGACTCTCGAAATTGGCGACAGCTTTGATGAAATCAGCACAGACAAAACTACTCTCGTTGTTTTCGGCAGAAAAAGCGGATGTAAGCTGACCGAAAATATGCTTAATGAACTCAAAGATAAATATGCGGAATTTACATCGGCAAATCTTGATGTTAAATTTATCGTACCGTCGGCAAAGGTTAACAGGGAATATCCTTTTGAAATCATAGCTGACCCCGAAGCCGTAATTTATAAAAAATATAACGTTTTCGAGGCGGACAGCGCCGTTTACGCCGTTGCGGGCGACAAGATGTTTGAGGAAAAGGTCGGTGCGGATACCGATAAAATTTCGGATTCAAATGTTTTTGCACCTGCAGACGAAAATGCATTCCGTCCCCTCCAGCTTTTCGCTTTTGTCGGCGTTGATAAAAACAAAAAGGTTGTCTGTTCTTATTATTCAAAGACTATCGGTGATTTCCCCGATATCAATGAAATCGTTGAAAAGCTGAAAGGTTAAATTAACGGCGTTTATCCACGATGTTTTCCGCTCAATGAAGGACGGTCAACCCTTTTTTATGATGGAAAGCACGCCGTCAAACGTCAACTGGCACGATGTTAACAAGCTTCCCAAGCCCGGCATGCAGGAGCTTTCCGCAATTCAGGCAGTTGCTCACGGTGCGGACAGCGTTCAGTATTTCCAATGGCGAAAGAGCAGAAACGGCCATGAAAAATATCATGGTGCAATTGTTGACCACGTCGGTCACGAAAATACAAGAGTTTTCAAGGGCATTGCCCGTCTCGGCGAGTGTGAGTATATTATAGTTATATAATCGGAGTAACCGCTAATTACACATTAAAAAGCAGCCTGCATCCGCAAGCTGCTTTTCTTTTATGCCGTTACGGTAGATGTTGCCGCAGCGGTTGAAGATACAGAGGTGACATTGGTATCGGGTGCATCGGTGAATGCCTCCGAAATATCTGTCATCATATCCTGCATCTCGGTCATCGCATCGGAAAGATTCTGCTGAGTATCGGTTATCTTTCCGCCCTCTGCGCCGTTGCATCCCGCAAAAACGCATGAAATAAGGATTGCCGCCGCTAAAATGGCAACTGTTGTTTTTTTCATATATGCCGCTCCTTTTTTAGAATTTAAAATCCCTTTTGCAATTATTTTTGCACGGATTATGCGGCAATATTCAAAAAATTTTATTTTATGATGTAATCTTCCTTGATAAGCTCAAGGTCCTCGGCGTAGGTACCGTAATACGCATTGCCCGACCAGAACGAGATATATCTCTTTTCGGCATCAATCTGAGTAACCTCGGATTTACCGTTCATCTCTTCGTTTGCAGCCGCAAAGGAATTTTCGTTGGTATAGAACATATGCGTAACTTCATCTGTCTTTTTGCCGTTTTCGTAATAAACGACAACATATTTGACATAATCGTTTGTATCCTCATGGGCAACAATACGGCTGTCCTGAATGGTTATGCCGAGTCCGTTGATGAGTTTGGTCTGAGCTTTTTCAACGGGTGTCGGCTCAACCTCCCCCGGCTTGGGTGAGGGTTCGCTGCACGAAGCAAGCGAAAAAAGCAAAACAAACGCTGAAATCAAGGCAATTATTTTTTTCATCGGAATTACTCCTGCTGTTTTTATTTCTTATAGCTTGCGATTCCGCCCTTTTTATCATAAAGCTCTGCACATTCCTTGCAGATTTTAAGCGAAAGCTCAATGCATTCGGGGCTGATGTTATCCCATGTATCCTCACGGGTGTGGTAATACTTTTTGGGATTATGGTTAACGCCGCAGAAGCCTGCAGCTTCAAGACCCTCCTGAGTAAACGCATCGGAATCGATTGCACCGGGATAAAGCTGCGCTCTGGGCATATCTATGCCGCACTTAAGACCTGCTTCGCGGATAAGGTCGCCGACTGCCTTGCTGGAGTGAACCGAGCCTGTGCAGCCGATGTTGTAAATCTGGAGCTGGTCAACTTCACGCATTGTATCCATGGCGATGAAAATGGTTTCAGTTTCAAGGAATTCCTTCTTATGCTTTCTTGCAAAGGCTCTTGCGCCTCTGAGACCCGCTTCCTCTGAGCCTGAAAGAAGGCAGCCTACCTCTGTGTTTTCAAATCTTTCGTCGGCATCAAACATATCCTTGATAACTGCCATTGCGATGTAGTTTGCGGAAAGATTGTCATTTGCGCCGTCAACAATAACCTTCCAGTTAATGAAGAAGAGAATAAGAATGAAGAAGGGAATAAGGCAGAGCATAACAATGCCGATAACCTTCCATGCGCCCTCGATTTCGGGAGCAACAAAGCCGTTCATTATTGTTTTAACCATCCAGATGATGCTGAAAATCGCAACAACAAACATGCCGATGATTGCGCCTGCCATGACGGGAGCAAGAGCCTTAATGCCGCCGTGGTATGTATAAGTCCACTCCTGAGCAGCATCGGTATGACCGCCGAAGATGATGCGGCGCTTGACTTCACCTTTCGGTTTTCTTACAGCATAAACGTTTCTTGAAACTGCCTTGGGGAAAAGCTTGTCAACAAAGGGTCTGTAGAAAAGGAATTCGATTATAAACATAAGAAGATCGGCTATCATAAGCACACTTGCAACGATTGAAAGCCAGGGTGCATACGGAGTAAGCCAGAAAAAGATTGCGGATAGAATTCCGAAAATACCCGCAACGGGGATAAAGCCCATGAAAGCTTTGGGATGAAGGTCGAAATCCTCCATAATAACTTCATCCGAATACTTTTCAAGCTCTTTTTTGAGATAAGCCTGAGCATCTCTTTCGGACTGAGTGCCGGGCGCTCTGTCCTTGAACTTTTCGCAGATGGTGCGAATTCCGTCCGTCATGTACTTAAGCGTTTCTTTTGAAACAGTCTTTGCCATAATATAACCTCTTTCTTTAAAATTTTTCCCTGTTTGTTTTTTCTTCGTGTTTATTTATCAGTGCTTTTTTCCGGTAAGCTTTTCTTCTTTGGGTTCACCGATTTCGATAATATAGAAAGAAGCGGTCCAGACAAGAAGGAAGATAAACGTAAAAATAAGTCCGTTCTGGAAGCCGGCAAGCGAAATCGCTTCAATCTTGATAAGACTGCCGAGAATTGAGGTCAGAATGCCCGAAGAAAGAACATCCTTGACACCGATAACGCCCGTTGTGATTACCGATGCGGCAGATTTGAAGCAGGTAACCATAACAATTGTTGCGATAAGACCTGCAACGCTTGCGGCAATAACGGGAATTCTTTTATCGCTGCAGATTGACCATATAATAATAAAAATCGCAGCAATAATAACAACAACAAGTGCGACACCCGAGGCAATAAGCCTGCCGTTGATGAGATCAAAGGCTTCGGGCCATGAAAAGCTTGATGATTTGACTCCGTCATAAATGAATGAGAAATAATGCTCACCGCGGATGATGTCAATGATATCCTTGACCGAAAGAGTTTCGTGAAGACCCGCTTCAACAACGGTTGTACCGATTCTGAAATAGATAAAGTCCATTAACAGAATAACGGGGAAAACAACAGCCGCAAGCAGGGCATTGACTATTCTGTATAAATATCTCATTTTAAAAATCCTTTCTTAATGCCGTTCTTATTTCCACGATGACTTAAGGTCAACCGTTCGGTTGAAAATGAGCTTTTCATCGGTTGAGTTTTTGTCAACGCAGAAATATCCCTGCCTCATAAACTGGAAGGTATCGCCGCATTTTGCATTGCCGATTCCGCCTTCAACAAGGCAGCCGCTAAGAATTTCAAGGGAATTGGGGTTAAGGTAATTAAGATAATTTTCTTTGCCGTCAGCCATGGGGTTTTCTTCGCTGAAAAGACGGTCATAAAGACGGATTTCGCAGGGGACGCAGTCCGAAGCGCTGACCCAATGAATTGTTCCCTTAACCTTTCTTCCGTCAGGAGCTTCGCCGCCCTTGGTTTCGGGGTCATAGGTGCAGTGAACGCAGGTGATTTCGCCGTTTTCATCGGTTTCCCAGCTGTTGCAGGTTACGAAATATGCGCTCTTGAGACGAACCTCATTGCCGGGGAAAAGTCTGAAATACTTCTTGGGCGGCTCAACCATAAAATCGTCACGCTCAACAAAGATTTCTCTTGAGAAATGAACGGTTCTTGTTCCGAGTTCAGGCTTGAGAGGATTGATTTCAACCTCGATTGCCTCGCTCTGTCCTTCGGGATAGTTGTCAATAACAACCTTGAGGGGACGGAGAACAGCCATTGCTCTGGGAGCGTTTTCGTTGAGATTATCTCTTACGCAGGCTTCAAGCAGACCGTAGTCAACAACGCTGTCTGCCTTTGAAACACCGATACGGTTTATAAAGTCACGGATTGCCGCTGCGGGATAGCCTCTTCTTCTCATGCCGCTGAGAGTAATCATTCGGGGGTCGTCCCAGCCGTCAACGGTTCCGTTCTGAACCATTGCAAGGTTGTATCTCTTGCTGGTTACGCAGTAGTTGAGATTAAGTCGTGCAAACTCAATCTGTCTGGGAGGCTCTTCAAAGCCGATTTCCTTGATGAACCAGTCATAAAGGGGTCTGTGATTTTCAAATTCAAGCGAGCAGAGTGAATAAGTTACGCCTTCCCTTGCATCCGAAAGAGGATGCGCGAAGTCATACATGGGGTATACGCACCACTTGTCGCCCGTCTGATGATGGTGAACATGAGCGATTCTGTAGATAACGGGGTCACGCATGTTGATGTTGGGCGATGCCATATCAATCTTTGCACGGAGGGTTCTTTCACCGTCGGCAAACTCGCCTGCAGTCATTCTTGCAAAAAGGTCAAGATTTTCCTCGACCGAACGGTCACGGTAGGGGCTGTTCCTGCCGGGTTCGGTAAGAGTGCCTCTGTATTCTCTGATTTCATCGGCAGAAAGGTCGCAGACATAAGCCTTGCCGTTCTTGATAAGCTTGATTGTGCATTCATAAATAAAATCAAAATAGCTCGATGCGTAAAGCACCTTGTTCCACTTGAAGCCGAGCCATTCGATATCTGCCTTTATAGCATCAACATACTCAACATCCTCCTTTGAGGGGTTGGTATCGTCAAGGCGGAGATTGCATTCGCCGCCGTATTTTTCGGCTGTTGTGAAATCAATGCAGATAGCCTTTGCGTGGCCGATGTGAAGATATCCGTTCGGCTCGGGCGGAAAACGTGTCTGGATTCTGGTGTTGACTCCGTTGGCAAGATCTTCGTCAATGAAGTCATATATAAAATTTGACGGTGTGGTATTAAGTTCGTCCATAGTGGGTACTTCCTTTCAAATTTAAATGAAGAATGAATAATGAAAAGTTAAAAATCAGAAATTATTCATCACTTAAGGTTTTCAAGTGTCTTTGTAAGTCTTGATCTGATTTCATCCTCGCCGAGAAGATTCATTATCGAATAAAGGTCGGGCGTATTCTTTCTTGAAGTCAGAGCGATACGGATAACCGTTGAAACGTCGCCGACATGACCCTTGAAGGCTTCGGGATTCTTCTTGTATTCCTTGACATTGGGGGTGAAACCGAGAGGCTCGCACATATCCTTGATTCTTGCGAACCATTGGTCTTTGTCGTCAGCAAGAGAGAATTCGCCGAGATACTTTTCGATTATCGCCGCCGCATCTTCGTTTGAGATGTTTTCGGGCATTGTGTAATCAGGAGTATAAAGCTCGTTATAAAGATATGAGAAATAATCCTTGACCTCGTTCCATTTTGCAATGTCTTTTCTGGGCTTGGGATTTTCTCTGTCGATATTGACGGCAGCGGTTGAAAATTCGGGGTCTGCCGTGAAAATATCATAAAATTCGGGGTCATAGACCCTTGCCCATTCGGCGATGTTATCGTAAACCTGCTGTGCGGTCATGACCGAGATAACGTTTTTGCTTACGTCGTTGAGCTTGACGAGGTCAAACAGACATCCGCTTGAACTCATCTTTTTAAGATTGAAGGGGAACTTCGAAATATCCTCTTTCGGATTTGCTCTGCGCCAATCCTCAAAGTTCGAGTTGAGAAGAGTGAGCAGATATTCAAGCACGCTTTCCTTGGGGAAGCCTTTTTCAACAAAGTAGCTGACAGCTGCTTCGGGGTCCTTTCTCTTTGAAAGCTTGCGCTTATCGCCTGTTTCTTCGTCTATCTTAAGCACCTGCGGAGTGTGCGCAAACTTGGGAAGCTTAAAGCCGCAGGCTCTGAAAAGCTCGATGTGCTTGGGTACGGAAGAAATCCACTCTTCGCCGCGGATAACGTGGGTTGTTCTCATAAAGTGGTCATCGCAGGCGTGTGCGAAATGGTAGGTGGGAATTCCGTCGGATTTGAGAAGAACCTCGTCGATTATGTTTTCGGGCATTTCAATCTTGCCTCGGATAACGTCGTCGAACATTATCTTTTTATCGTCGCTGCCGCCTGAGCGGAGTCGAAGTACCCAAGGCTTACCCTCTGCAAGATTCTTTTCGATATCTTCAAGGCTGAGGTCACGGCATTTTGCCCATTTTCCGAAGTAGCCCCAGATAAGAGCATCGCCCTGTTCCTGCTCCTTGCGAAGCTCGGCAAGCTCGTCCGCCGTGCAGAAGCAAGGATATGCAAGACCCTTTTCAACAAGGCTCTTTGCAACAGTCTGATAAATTTCTGCACGCTGGCTCTGTGTATAGGGACCGTATGCGCCCTTTTCGGTGCCGAAGCCGGTTACACCTTCGGTAAATTCAACGCCGAAATAATCAAAGCCGTTGATGATAGCTGAAACGCCGTCATCGATTTCACGCTTTTTATCGGTATCCTCAATTCTGAGGAATGAAACTCCGTTTGTTGCCTGAGCGGTAAGCACATCAACAAGTGCGCCGAAAAGTCCGCCGATGTGGAGATATCCCGTCGGCGACGGAGCAAATCTCGTTACTCTTGCGCCCTCGGCAAGTCCTCTTTCGGGGTAAAGCTCCTCATAATAATCGGGAGTTTTGTCGATATGGGGAAAGAGAAGCTCTGCCAGTTTTTTATTATCCAAAACATACACCTCTGTAAAAATATTTATACTCTATTATTATTACAGAAAACTCCGCAAGTATCAAGATATATTTTTAATTTTTTTCATTTATATTGGGGTTTTTTTCGGATTTATTCGCCAAACGGAATAAATGACACTTGCAATGGCAAAAATATGGGTGAAATTAAACGGAAAACAAAAATTTTATTTTTGTAGGGCGGGATGCCCACATCCCGCCGTCTGAGTTTCATCTGAAATTGCGGCGGCTTGAGGGCAAGCCGCCCTACACGAATTTTATGTTTTCGTTTGAAAAGAGGTTATACTATGAAAAAGAAAATCAAGAAATACCCCAACATCTATCTTGCACTTTTTGTATGTCTGCTTGCGGTCGGAGTCGGCTCGGTTGTGGGGCTGACAAACCGAAGCTCAACCGATGAAACAACCGATTTCAGCCGAATCACCGTCACATGGAGCGTTGAAAACGAGCAGCCGCTGACGGATGAGGCGAACATCGGCATCAGCGGCATTGCGGACGAACGTATTTACACCGTACCCGAAACGACAGAGAAGATTGAAGAAAACAAGCCGTATTCAGGCAATTTTGCCATGCCCATGGGTACGGATATCATCAAGGATTTCAGCAACGGCGAAATGGTGCTTTCAAAAACAATGGGCGACTGGCGTATACACAACGGAGTTGATTTTGCAGGCAGCGCAGGCAACGAGGTTGTTGCGGTTGCAGACGGCACGGTCACAACCGTTTACGATGACAGCTTCTGGGGTACGGTTGTTGAAATCGACCACGGCAACGGCATGACGGCACGCTACTGCGGACTGAAAAGCGGAAGCTGCCTTCCCGAGGGCAGTGAGGTGAAAAAATACGATAAAATCGGCTCGCTCGGTCATATCCCCGTCGAAATCAGCGACGAGGACCACCTTCACCTCGAAATCCTCATTGACGGCGAAAATGTTGACCCGCTCAAAGCTCTGAACAAAGTCGGAGAGAATTAAATGAAGAATTAAAAATGAATAATGAATAACTGCGGAAGGGCTTCGCCCTTGCCCGTTATAATAAGCGTCGCAGACCCTTAATTCTTCATTCTTCATTATTCATTCTTCACTATTCATTCCGAATTAATCTATGATTATGGCGGCCGCCATTTGTCACCCGGCTCCCCATGGGCACGAATGTGCCACCGTTTAACGGCAGCCGCCTTGCTTTTGAGAGATGTTTTTTGAAATGAATTGTGCTTAGCGCACACGAAGAATGATTTGTTGATTCGTAACATTACGGACAGGCTCCGCCTATGACCGATTTATAATTGTTTTCAGTTTTTCAAAACAATATAAAAATCGGAGCATAGCGACCGTTCACTTTGCACTCTGCATTCTGCACTCTGCACTCATAAAGCCTCTCAATCCATTCTATGCCGATACAAAAATTCGGGTATAAAATAAATTCAAAAAAAGTCTTTACATTTTGATTTTGTTGTGATATAATTCCTTTTGCACATGCCCGTTTCTCGGGTTGCGGAGTAAACCTCAACGAGGTGTTCACCTGCCGCATTCTGGGTTCCGAGGCAAATAATTAAATGAGGTGAAAGAAAATGACACAGGCAGAAAAGACCGCAATCATGCAGGAATATGCTCTTCACGAGGGCGACACGGGTTCACCCGAAGTTCAGATCGCTGTTCTTACAAAGAGAATCAACGACCTTACCGAGCATCTCAAGGTTCACAAGAAGGACCATCACTCAAGAAGAGGACTTCTTATGATGGTTGGTCACAGAAGAAACCTTCTTGCATACCTTCAGAAGGTTGACATTGAGCGTTACCGCGCAATCATTGCAAGACTTGGTATCCGTAAATAATTTATCAATGAAGCAGGCAGGAATAATCAACTCTTGCCTGCTTTGTGTCGTTTTAACAGGCAGATTAACCTATTAAAACACTACCGTGATATCGCTTTAAACCGATATCGGCAATCGCATCTTTCAGGCGGCTGTTTCCCCGGTTTTAGCGGTAAATCGAGCATTTAAAGCTGATAATTGAATGTTGGATTTATTGCTAAACCCAAATCCGCCGCCTGTGGAAATAAAAAATTTTTACAGAGAGGTAAAAGATTATGTTTTTTGAAGCTTTCAAGAAGTACGAAACAGAAATCGCAGGCAGACCTTTTGTTGTTGAAGTAGGCAAAATGGCTCAGCTTGCAGGCGGCGCATGCCTTGTCCGCTACGGCGAAACAAACGTGCTCTGCACAGCCACAATGGCTGCAAAACCCAGAGAGGGCGTTGACTTCTTCCCCCTTTCGGTTGACTACGAAGAGAAACTCTATTCGGTCGGCAGAATTCCCGGCTCATTCCAGAGACGTGAAGGCAAGGCAAGCGAAAAGGCAACTCTTGCATCACGTGTTATCGATAGACCCATCCGTCCTCTTTTCCCCAAGGATATGAGAAACGATGTCGGCGTTGTTGCAACAGTTATGTCTGTTGACCCCGACTGCCAGCCCGAAATCGCTGCTATGCTCGGCGTTTCAATCGCTATCTCAATCTCAGAAATTCCCTGGGACGGCCCCATTTCAGGTGTTGTTGTAGGTCTTGTTGACGGTCAGTACGTTATCAACCCCACTCTCGAGCAGAGAGCAAAGAGCGACATGTATGTTACCGTTGCTTCAACAAGCGACCTTGTTGCAATGATTGAAGCAGGCGCAAACGAAGTTTCAAACGACGATATGTACGACGGCATTATGTTTGCACACAAGGAAAACCAGAGAATCGTTGAGTTCATCAATCAGATTAAGGCTGAATGCGGCAAGGAAAAGGTTGATTTCCCCTCAAACGATCCCGATCCCGAAATGTACGAAGCAATCAAGGATTTCGCTATCGAAGATATCCGCTTCGCTCTTGATACAGACGACAAGAGAATCCGTGACGAGCGTCTTAAGCCCGTTTACGAAAAGGTTCACGAGAAGTTCGATGAAATCTATCCCGAGATGGAGGTCAAGATCGAAGAATGCC
>JAFQRF010000082.1 GCA_017410195.1 Clostridia bacterium
ATTCACGAAATGAAGCTCATCGTTGACCTTATCTATCAGAGCGGTTTTGCAGGAATGCGTTATTCAATCTCCAACACCGCTGAATACGGCGATTATGTAACAGGTCCCAAAATCATAACTGAAGAAACAAAAAAGACAATGAAGAAAATTCTCAAGGATATTCAGGACGGCACATTCGCAAAGGAATTCCTGCTTGATATGTCCGACGCAGGCAGTCAGGTGCATTTCAACGCAATGCGTAAAATTGCAAGCGAGCATCCGTCGGAAACCGTCGGCGAGGATATAAGAAAGCTTTACAGCTGGAACGGCGAAGATAAGCTCATAAACAATTAAAATTGTAGGGGCGACCTGTGGTCGCCCGTGCTGAAAGGAGTTTAATATGAAAAGTGAAACTCTTAAATCTGGAACTCAGAATGCTCCCCACAGAGCGTTGTATCACGCACTCGGTCTTACGGACGAGGAAATGGAAAGACCGCTTGTCGGAATAGTCAGCTCGTATAATGAAATCGTGCCAGGTCATATAAACATAGACAAAATCGTTGATGCCGTCAAGCTCGGCGTTGCAATGGCAGGCGGAACACCGATTGTTTTCCCTGCAATAGCGGTGTGCGACGGCATTGCAATGGGTCATACGGGCATGAAATATTCGCTCGTAACCCGTGACCTTATTGCCGATTCAACCGAAGCAATGGCTCTTGCTCACGGCTTTGATGCTCTTGTTATGGTGCCCAACTGCGATAAGAATGTGCCGGGTCTGCTTATGGCAGCGGCAAGGCTGAATATCCCCACGGTTTTTGTCAGCGGCGGTCCGATGCTTGCAGGCAGAATGGACGGCGCAAAAACAAGCCTTTCATCAATCTTTGAAGCCGTCGGTGAATACGGCGCAGGCAAAATCACCGAAGAAAAGCTCCGTGAATATGAGTGCAAAACCTGCCCGACCTGCGGCTCGTGCTCGGGTATGTATACCGCTAACTCAATGAACTGCCTCACCGAAGCGCTCGGTATGGGACTTCGGGGCAACGGGACAATTCCTGCTGTTTATTCCGCAAGAATCGAACTTGCAAAGCATGCAGGCATGGCAGTTATGGATATGGTAAAAAATAATATCCGTCCCCGTGATATTATGACCGAGGAAGCATTTATGAATGCTCTGACGGTTGATATGGCTCTCGGCTGTTCAACAAACAGTATGCTTCATCTTCCCGCTATTGCCCACGAATGCGGAATCGAAATCAATCTTGATATTGCAAACAAAATAAGTGCGAAAACTCCGAATCTCTGTCACCTTGCACCTGCAGGCAGAACGTATATCGAAGAGCTTGACGAAGCAGGCGGCGTTTATGCCGTTATGAACGAGCTTTCAAAGAAAAATCTGCTCAACCTCGATTGTATCACCGTAACGGGCAAAACAGTCGGTGAAAACATAGAAAGATGTATAAATCTTGACCACAACGTAATCAGACCCGTTGATAATCCTTACAGCGAAACGGGCGGAATCGCTGTGCTCAGGGGAAACCTCGCCCCCGACGGCAGTGTTGTCAAGCGTTCCGCCGTCCTTCCCGAAATGCTTGTTCACGAAGGTCCTGCAAGAGTTTTTGACTGCGAAGAAGATGCGCAGGCGGCAATCAATGCAGGCAAAATCAAATCGGGTGATATTGTTGTTATCCGCTACGAGGGTCCAAAAGGCGGACCGGGCATGAGAGAAATGCTCAACCCCACGTCAGCTATTATGGGAATGGGTCTGGGCAGCAGCGTTGCACTTATCACAGACGGCAGATTCAGCGGTGCAACAAGAGGCGCCTGCATCGGCCACGTTTCGCCCGAAGCTGCAAGCGGAGGTATGATAGGTGTTGTTGAAGACGGCGACATTATCAGCATCAATATCCCCGAAAACAAGCTTGAACTTAAGGTTGACGAAAAAGTTCTTGAAGAACGAATGAAAAACTTTGTTCCCAAGAAAAAAGAGCTTTCGGGTTATCTCAAAAGATACGCTGCACTTGTTTCAAGCGGAGCGGAGGGTGCGATTCTGAAATGAAGAACGAAAGATTGAATGAATTGTATTTAAAACTTAATTCGCTTTGCATTTTCAGAGAGTTGCTTTCAGATTTGGTAATCAGCAAACTTGTGAAATTTCTTGAATGCATTGAAACCGCAGAAACATCTGAAAAAATCAGCAGCTATTCCGATTTTGTTTCCGCTTTGTATGCGAACAACAAAGTGAGCCTTGCAAGGCACATTCACACCGTTGTCAGCAACAACGAAAATGTTTACGTCAAAATTCTCGGCAGTGGAAAATCGGGTTCGCCGACTATGAAAAAATGCGTTGATGCAGAGCTTGAAATTCTGCAATCGGTTGCAGATTTAACGCCTGCGGAGCTTCAAAGTACGATTGACTGGAACGGATTTCTGCCCGTTTTTAAGGCTGAAAAAGTTTATTTGGCAAATGACTACACAAAACGGACAAGAAATATCGGTAAATACGGTTACGGCATTTATGCAAAGAATCATATGTTCCGGATTAACAGCGGAAAAATTGTTCCCGTTTTGCATCCCGACGAAATAACGCTTTCCGACCTTATCGGATACGAGCGTGAAAAGAAAATAATTCTTGATAACACAAAAGCTCTGCTTGAAGACAAAGCTGCAGCCAATATTCTTCTGACGGGCGATGCAGGCACAGGCAAATCCTCAACGGTAAAAGCCGTTGTCAATGAGCTTCGCAAAGAGGGCTTGCGGATAATTGAGGTGCGCAAAGAGCAGCTTCACGAAATCCCTGTCATTCTCGATGAGCTTTCGGATAATCCGCTGAAATTCATTCTTTTTATTGATGATCTGTCTTTCCAAAAGGATGACGATAATTTCAGCGCACTCAAAGCGATTCTTGAAGGCTCGGTATCGGCAAAATCAAATAACGTTGTGATTTATGCAACGAGCAACCGCCGACATCTTGTCAAAGAAAAATTCAGCGACCGTGAGGGGGACGACGTTCATTTCAACGATACCGTTCAGGAAATAATCTCTCTTTCCGACAGGTTCGGAATACATATCACCTTCAACAAGCCGAACAAAGAAACGTATCTCGATATTGTCCGCAGCCTTGCAGATAGAAAAGGTATAGAATGCGACAAAGCTGAGCTTGAAAGAAATGCGGAACAATTCGCCCTCGAAAAAGGCTCACGCTCCGCAAGGGCTGCAAAGCAGTTTGTTGAAAACATAATATAAAAACCAAAGCAGGCAACAACCATTTTCAGGATGTCGCCTGCTGATTTTTATCTGTTATCAGACAGCGGAGTGTAATCTGTGCTGCTTCGCAGATATTCTTCCATCTTGCCGCTGAGTAGTAATCTGACATAACTCATCGGTTCGTTGTAGATGAGATAATCAAGTTCTGATGTTTCGTACATATTGTTTGCATATTCGTTTTCAACTGCATCGCAGTCGATTGACACCATAGAACCGTCAGCAAGTTTAACTTCAACGCAGGCGGTATCAATGTTGAATTCGCAAGACAAAATATTGTTTTTCATAATTTGCAATTCCTTTCAGTTATTAATGATAGCATGAAACAATGTGTGTTTAACCGCCGTTAACAATTTATTCATTGAATCCGTTATGAACACTCGTACCACTTGAATAAACTGCCATACAGACCAAGCATAACAATCCCAGACAAGTTCGAGAAACGCATCATCTTTTATGAGATTATCATATTTATCCGTGCGTAAAACATCATACGGACTTCTCGGAATTTCAAGATACTGCTTGCGTTTTGAAACCAATTCTTTCGGCAATGCATAGAAAAGCGGAAGCCAA
>JAFQRF010000083.1 GCA_017410195.1 Clostridia bacterium
CAAATATTCTTTAACTTTGTAGATGAAATATTCATTCCGCCGGAATGGGATATACCTGAACTCCGAGATAATAAAGTCAACATTAAGAAAACCTATGTTCAGAATGATTTTTTAGTTTCATAACAGCTTAAAACATAAAAAAAGAAAAACAAACGGCGTGACTTCACTGCCACACCGTATGTTATTGAAAATAGTTCCTTTAGACCTGAAAACCTTGATATATAAGGGATTGAAAGTGCGGTAATTGAGGGGTACGTATAGTTTGACCTGTAACCCCAATTTTGCGGTTACTTTTCCTACACAACAAATTTTTTAGTTGCAAAAACTAAGAAATAAAGACCTCTTTCGTTACAGTTAAAAATTTACCAAATAGAGGTTCTGAAACCCTTGTATATCAATTGTTTCAGAGTGCGGTAATTAAGGGGTGCGTATAGTTTGACCTGTTCCCCCGATTTTGCGGTTCTATTGTTCCAAAAGTTGAATTTCAAGTTGTAAAAAATCAGTCGATTTGCAACAGTGAAAAAAGTTTGACATTTTTCCGGAAAAAGTTTAAAATATAAATGCGAGGAAAATGTGTTTTTCATAATTAAAAGATCTCCTTTTAAATGTGAAAGGAGCGCAAAACCAATTTGACGTCAGAAAAATCAAACAGCGGTATGGAAATTCCCGATTACGCAATTGAAAGAATTGCAAGATGCTTACTTCCGATAATGCAGGAATATTTTGAAAGCGAGGAAGGACAGCGGGAACTCAGGGAATATGAACAGACTGCTGAAGAATGAGTAAGACAGATGCAGGCGAGACGGAAAGTCCCGCCTGCTTTTTTTTACAACCTCAAAATGAAATATCCCGAATAAAAACAAAAAATCCGAACCCATTGCCGATTGGCATTAAGTTCGGATTTCTCCATTGTGGTGGACGTTAACGGACTTGAACCGCTGACCACTCGCACGTCAAGCGAGTGCTCTACCAGCTGAGCTAAACGTCCGAATATTCCTGCACCGTTTTCACAGCGCAGGAAATATTATATATTAATTCTCGCCCGTTTGTCAAGAGTTTTTTGAAATTAAATGATAATTTTGTTCTGAAATGCAAAATTCGCAAAAAAGCTTGAATACTGATTTAAAAAATAGTATAATCAACAAAAATCAACAAAAGAGATGATATTGTGAGAATAATTGATTTGCTAAAAAAAGATACTCTTTCGCTTTCGTTTGAGGTTTTTCCGCCGAAGACCGAGGCGGGATTTGAAAGTGTGAAAGGTGCGACGGAAGAGATTGCAAAGCTCAAACCGCCCTTTATGAGTGTTACATACGGTGCAGGCGGCGGCACGAGCAGATATACTCTCGATATTGCAAAGAATATCAAGGAGCGTTACGGCGTTGCGAGCCTTGCACACCTGACCTGTGTTTCGTCAACAAAGGAGACCGTTGCAGAGAAAATCCGAGAAATCAAGGCGGCAGGAATTGAAAATATCATGGCACTCAGGGGAGATATCCCGGCAGGGCTTGAAAATGCCGACAGAAGCGGCTGGGCATACCGCCATGCGATTGACCTTGTTCGTGAGCTTAAAGAGGCGGATGCGGATTTCTGCATAGGCGGTGCATGTTATCCCGAGGTACATCCCGAGAGCGCAACACAAAAAGAGGATATAAAGCATCTTAAAGAGAAGGTCGATGCGGGCTGTGAATTCCTGACAACGCAGATGTTTTTCGACAATAATCTGCTTTTCAGTTTTCTTTACAAAATCCGTGAAACGGGGATAAACGTGCCTGTTATTCCGGGAATTATGCCCATCACGAATGCAAATCAGATTGAACGTGCAATCAAGCTTTCGGGTTCGTTCATGCCGAGAAGATTTGTAAGTCTTGTTGACAAATTCGGTTCAGACCCCGATGCGATGAAGCAGGCGGGTATCGCATATGCGACCGACCAGATTATCGACCTCTATGCAAACGGAATAACGAATGTTCATGTTTATTCGATGAACAAGCCCGATGTGGCAGAGAAGATTCAAAGTAATCTTTCCGATATACTTGGAAAATAATAAACAAAAGCGACCTGCAAAGGATTTAATGAATTCCGATGCAAGTCGCTTTTTCTGCTTGAGTTATGAATTAAAATCCGCCGCCGACGGTTATTATGTAGTCTACCGTGCCGTGGGCGGTATCGACGGTTGCGCCGATCGGGAGTCTGACCGCATCAACACGGAGGTTCGCAACGGTGACATTGATTCTGTAAGACCAGGTGCCTTTTTCGATAATTCCGTCCTTGTTGATTTTGACTCTGACTTTCGGTTCGGAATAGCGAAGTTTGATATCCGCCTGCTCAAAACCGATTTTAAACATCGGAAGAGCCTCTTCAACCGAGGAAATATCGCCGACAACCGAGATTGCATGACCGACCGTGCCGGAATATCTGTCCGCATGAATGCCGTCGGTCTGTTCCTTCATGGTCATTTCAATAACGGTGTATTCGCCGCTTTTATAGGCTTTGATGTTTGCTGCATCCGATGCATCAAGGTCTTCGTAGCCGCCGGTGATGCCGTCAAATTCAACCTGGCTGTCTTCAAGCGCGCTTACGAGGAAGGGGGTTGCCCATTCAACGAGAGTGCCGAGTACACCGTCGCCGTCATTGACTACCATTTCCGTAAGATTTTTGTATTCCGTTGATTTCACTTTTGTTTTGCTTTTGATTGCCGCAGCTTTGTAGAATGCAACGATTTCTTCATCCGTCCATTTGGCGGGATCGGCTTCGGCAGGAAGGGTTATGGACGTGGTTTCGGCAGAGGTTGTTGTTTCGGCATGTGCAGATGAGAACGAATCCGTAACTTCAGAGATTTCTTCTTTAATGCTGTCTGTTGTTTCGTCGTTTCCGACAATTGTGTAATCTTCGGCTGCAGCGGTTGTTGTTTCATCGGTTGTACCGCCGTCTTTGCATGATGCGAAGGTAAGCAGCATGAATACTGCCATTATAATTGCTGTTATTTTTTTCATAATTCCACCCGTTTTAATTTCAGTACACCTATTTTAAAATATAAATTGTTAAAAGTCAATTAAACAATTGTTATATTTTGTTTAATGTACGGCAACATATTGAAAAATCTGTCGGATAATGCTAAAATAAACTGCAATTTATTTTTTCTTTTGAAAGGAAAACGTAAAATGGATATTTTCTCGGTAATAACTCTTCTCGGAGGACTTGCATTCTTCCTTTACGGCATGAATGTTATGTCCGACGGACTTGAAAAGTCCTCAGGCGGAAAGCTTAACAGCCATTTGAGCAAGGTTACAAAAAACAAGATTATTGCTATGCTTTTCGGTGCGGGAATGACAATTGCCGTTCAGTCGTCATCGGCAGTTACGGTTATGCTTGTCGGTCTTGTTAACTCGGGTATTCTTAAATTTGGTCAGACAATCGGTGTTCTGATGGGTTCGAATATCGGAACAACCTTGACTGCATGGATACTCAGCCTTGCGGGCATTGACAGCGATGTTATCTGGATTAACCTTCTGAAGCCTGCAAATTTCTCTCCGATTTTTGCGCTTGTCGGCATAATTCTTATTATGGTCGGCAAAAAGCAGAAGCATAAGAGCATAGGCGAGGTTCTTGTCGGATTTGCGGTTCTCATGTTCGGCATGGAGCTTATGTCGGGCGCAATGGAGCCTCTCGGAGAAATGCCTGAATTTGCAAGCATCCTCACATATTTCAAAAATCCGCTGCTTTCGGTTCTTGTCGGTGCGGTATTTACCGGAATTATCCAAAGCTCAGCGGCTTCGGTGGCAATTCTTCAGGCTCTTTCGCTCACGGGCGGAATCACTTACGGAATCGCACTTCCCATAATCATGGGTCAGAATATCGGTACCTGCGTAACGGCGGTTATTTCGAGCATCGGAGTCAGCCGAAACGCCAAAAAGGTTGCGGTTGTTCATCTGTCGTTCAATATAATCGGAACTCTTATTTGCCTTATTCCGTTTTATTTCGGCAATCTTATTTTTGATTGGTCATTTGTTGATGAACAGATTACCCCGTTTATGATTGCCATTGTGCATACGGTTTTCAACGTTGTGACAACATTCATTCTCCTTCCGTTCACAAAGCAGCTCGAAAAGCTTGCGAATAAAATTATTCCCGATAAGGAAACAAAGAAGGCAGAGCCGGAGCCTGTTCTTCTTGATGAAAGACTTCTTGCCGTTCCGAGCGTTGCGGTTGAAAAATCGTTCGTAACGGTTGCTGAAATGTGTGACATTTCAAAGACTGCCTTCCTTAAAGCTATTTCTCTTCTCAACAGCTACAGCGAGGAGGATGCGGAAGAGATTATGCAGATGGAATCAAGGATTGACAGATACGAGGATATACTCGGCACCTATATGATGAAGCTTTCAAATATCGGTGTTTCGGATGAAGACTCAAAGAATATTGCAAAAATTCTTCATACAATTGATGACTTTGAGCGTATCGGCGACCATGCGGTTAATCTCAAGGATGTTGCACTTGAGCTTTACGAGAAAAAGATAGTATTTTCCGATGAAGCCAACCGTGAAATTGCAAAAATCACCGAAGCAATTACGGAGATACTCGACATAACCGCAAAGGCGTTTGAAACCAACGATATTACTCTTGCAAAGTCTGTTGAACCTCTTGAACAGGTTATTGACGACTTGATTCTGAAGGTCAAGAGAAATCATATTACAAGGCTCAGAGGCGGCAATTGCACAATCGAACTCGGCTTTGTTCTCAGCGATCTTCTAACCAACTACGAAAGAGTTTCCGACCATTGCTCCAACATCGCCGTTGCCGTTATCGAATCCGCGCACGGTACGTTTGATATTCACGAATATCTTGAAACGGTCAAGGAAAACGGCGATAAGGATTTCGACAGTCAGTACAAAGAATTCGGAAAGCGTTTTTCACTCTGATAAAAGGGGATTGGCATTATGGCAAAATCGTCAAAGCAGAAGCTTAAGCTTCTGTATCTTCTCAGATTTCTTATGCAGTATTCCGATGAAGAGCATCCGCTGAGTACGGCGCAGCTTATTGCGGAGCTTGCGGAAAACGGCATCTCTGCCGAGCGTAAGAGCATCTATGCCGATATTGAGGAGCTGAGGCTGTTCGGAATTGATATAATTCAGGTCAAGGGCAAAAACGGCGGTTATTATATCGGTGAGCGTGATTTTGAGCTTCCCGAGCTTAAGCTTCTTGTTGACAGCGTACAGTCCTCAAAATTTATTACGCAGGAAAAAACATATAAGCTTATCAAGAAAATAGAAAATCTGGCGGGAGTTTATGACGGTCAGCTTCTTCAAAGGCAGGTTTACGTTAAAAACCGTGTCAAAAGCATGAACGAGAGTATCTACTATGCGGTTGATGCCGTTTCCGATGCAATAAATCAGAACAAAAAAATCCGTTACCGCTATTTTGAATATACCGTTGATAAGGAGCGGAGATTCAGGCGTGACGGTGCATTCTATGAGGTCAGCCCCTTTGCTCTTGTATGGGATGATGAAAACTATTACATGCTTGCGTGGGATTCCGATTCAGAAAAATTAAAGCATTACAGAGTCGATAAAATGTCCGATGTTTCGCTGACAGAAGCAAAGCGTGAGGGAACGGAGGCTTTTGAAAACGTCGATATGTCTGCCTATACAAAGACCGTTTTCGGTATGTTCGGCGGTGAGGCGCAAAGGGTTAAAATACGCTTTGCAAATCACCTTGTCGGAGTTGTGCTTGACAGATTCGGCAGAGATACAATAATTATCAAAGACGGCGAAGGGCATTTCACCGTAAGTGTCAATGTTGTAGTCAGTCATCAGTTTTTAGCATGGGTATTCGGCTTCGGTGCTGAGGCAGAAATTATTTCACCCGAAGATGTGCGTAATAAGATGAAGGCACAGGTTGATGCGGTCAGAGAAATATACGGAGAATAACAGATATTTTGTATAGGGGTCTGTTTTACGAAGCGAAGACCAAAGAAACAGAATAAAATAAACATGGCTTGCAGAGGAAATCAAACCTTTGCAAGCCATTTTAATTACGATATTCAATTTGAACAAATTATTTCATGTTTCTTTTTAGCCGTTTTTTTGTTATAATTTACATTTTTACAGTGCTGATTTTGTGAAAAATCCAAAAATGAAAAATCAAAAAAATTTGCGTAATATTTGCGGGTTTCCGTCATATACATACAGGAGCATAAAGAGATTAGGATAACAAACTGCGACAATCTCAACGAACCAATTAAAAATATCCCGGACGGAGAAAGATATTTATAAAGCAAAACGGTATTGAATATGATATTCCCGAATGTTGCGGATGTGAGGAAAACACCTGTAAAAAATGCATCCGAAATTCTGCAATTGTTGTGTAAACATGCGATAAAGATGTTTAAAAGGTTTATCTGCATGAAATTCTTTACATAGCTGTCGAGGGAAGAAAATCAGTGCTGTATCTGACCGGCAGAAAGCTCGAAGCCAACTACCGACTTGAACATTGGATGGGTATTCTCGACCCTGAAATATTTGCCCAACCGCATTACAGCTTTATCGTTAATCTGAATTATGTCGACAGCGTTACAAAAGAGTGGGTAAATATGAGCTGCGGAGATAAAGAATACTCGGTTTATACCTCTACACGCAAAATCGGTGCATTCAAAAAGTCGTTCTTAAATTTTGGCAAACGGTAATCAGATAATGCGTTTTTGTAAAAAAACACTGCATTTTTGTAAAATTCATTGAAAGAAATTTACCGAATGATAAAATAAAAACGTGCCTTAAATATTCATTATACTAATATGCTTTCAGAAAAGAAGGAGATTCCGATGGGCTGACCGGTAAATACAACAAGATTGTATTTGACAAAAAAGAAATATTTCACTATGATTAAGGATGTTGAAAATGAAGCTCAAGAAATTCATTAAAACAATTGCCCTTGTATTGTGTTTTTCGTTTCTGAATTCTGTAATTTCAGTTGGAGCATCGGGTGCTTCGGCGATGCCCCAAGGTGAATTATCTGTTCAGAATGTTTCAGCCGATTCCGTGTCGGAACAAGCGAAAAAGCAAGGCGAAGACTATTATGTTTCGCTGTTGTTTGTCTTTATTCACAGCGAGCCGAGTTTGTTCAGCAGTGCGGGAATAGTAGTCTACGGTCAGAAAGTAACCGTTTTATCCGACAGCGGTTTTTATACCTATGTAAAAACCGAAAACGGCACAAAAGGTTATATTTTTACCATTTTTCTGAGCAAAAGCCTTTTTAAAACGGAATCGGATCTTATTTCTGTTGATTATGCAAACGTGTATCTCGGAGATACAAAAAGTAATTTGGTCACAGATGTAAACGCAAACGGTTCTGTTTCTTGGACGGTTACTCCGAACGGTATTATCGATCTTGATGAAAAAACCGGAGATATTACCGGCTTAAAATACGGAACAGCAACCATAACAGCTCGCTCAGGTTTTAAATCGGACACCTGTGTTGTTCATTGTATATATGAGTGGAAGAAAAGCTGGGTCGGAAAAGCAACAACATCAGCCACCGTAAAAACAGGACCCGGTGATAGTTATGACAGCCTTATAACTATGAAATCCGGTCACAAATTTACTGTATACGGTGACGGAGGAACCTCTGAAAATGGTGCTGACAATTGGGCGTACGGTAAATACACTATAAATGGAAATAATTATTACGGATATGTAAAAATTAACAACATATCCACGAAAGGTACTGTATCGCAGTATAATAATATGAACTGGCGATGGCCGTTAAAAAATGTTGAATATAATTATATAAATTCGCCATATGGAACAAGAGATACATTGCCAACAAAGCACAAGGGTTTTGACATATCGACAAATTGGGGAGCCGGTCAATCAAGTATCAATGGTCAGACAATAGTTTCTGCTTTCACAGGAACCGTAGACTATGTATGCAAAAACAGTTCTCTTAGCTGGGGATATTGTGTATCGATCATTTCTGATGATGAAATAACAGATCCGGTAAGCGGTAAACAGTTTGTTGCTATATATATGCATATGAAAAACAAGCCTAAAGTTTCTCGCGGAAAAGAAGTTTCAAATGAAACTGAATTGGGTTATGTTGGGAATACAGGCAATTCGACTGGTCCTCATTTGCATTTTGAGGTAAACAACAAAACAGCTTCCATATATGAGTTGAACGGTGAGGAAGCCTCTTATGCGGGAAGAAGCAGTTATAACGACTTGGTTAACCCTATATTTTTTTATATAAGCTTTAATCCAAAATACAACAAAGGTTCTGAAGCTGAAGAAAACCATAATGGCACATTTTGGTATGGAAGCGAATAACTATTTATTTTTAGAAAGGAAAAATGATTCATGAAAAGATATTTTAAAAACATAGTAGTATTTATATTAATACTTCACATAGTCTTCTTGTTTTCTTCGTGTTTTTTCAAAGAAAAAGAAAGTTCAGAAAAAACATCAACAACAGTAAGTGATACAACTTATCAAGAGTTAAACACTACTGTTATAGAAAACAAGGATATTTATCAGTCCATAAAAACCGATATCGGTGGTGGAACCATATCAACAAGAAAATACAGAGTGAATTACTATGATGTTCCATATCAGTTTATTCTTATTGTAGGAGAAGATGTCTATTGGGAATGGGATGAGCAATATAACAATGAAAACCCTGACGAAACAAATGTAATGGTTATGAAAAGGTTTATCGAATACTTTGATATTTCTAAAGAGAGTTTTGAAAGGGCAAATCTTGAGTGGGCAAAAGTGATTTTGAACAAAATGGGCAGTCAACCTAATATGAATCCTAAGGATTTTGCAAATCAAGAAACAGATGAAGTTTATAATGCGGATATAATTTATACTTTTGATGATGATATTATAAACGAATATTATATAAGTGGTTATTATCCGTATATTTATGAATCTGACTTCGAAGAAGCCGTTGCCAACGGCACATATCAAACCCGTACAACAGATTGGATTGATATTGACCAAATGGAAGCAGAAATAATCGCAAAATACGGTGAGGCTGAAATTGCAACAGAAGTAACGACGACATCTGAAGAATTTGATTCAGCAGATTTATCGCAAACAGAGACAATCGAATAAACTTGAAAAACGGCTGTTTCGTCAGCCGTTTTTTGTGTGTTTTTTATTTTTTATGTGTCCTGACTTGACAGCAGCAGAGGGCAGAAAATTCGGCACGGATACGAAGAGGTTCAGAATAGCAGGTTCCGTTATCGTTTACGGAATGATTTACGGTGTTGTTTATTCTGTACTTCTGAACTGCCTCAAGGTGGTTTTTTATTTTGAAAAATTAATTGACCAAACAGCTTTCTGAATTGTATTATTAATGAGGGGGGTGCGGATATGCAGAAAGAAGTTCCGTTAAAAAATGATGTTGAAAAAGCGGTCGAAGAATATGCAGATATGATTTTCAGAGTGTGTATTGTGATTCTGAAAAACGAAGCCGATGCACAGGATGCGGTTCAGGAAACTTTTTTGAAGTATATTCAGAAAGCTCCACGGTTTGAAAGCGGTCAGCACGAAAAGGCTTGGCTTATAAAAGTTGCAACAAACTACAGCCGTAATGTGCTTAAAAGAAAAAACAGATACTCTGATACAGATTTGGAAAGAATAACTGAAAATGCATTCAGCGAAGAAGCTTCTTCTGTGCTTGATGCTCTTAGGTCTCTTCCGGAAAAGTATTCAATTGTGGTTGCTTTGCACTACATAGACGGATATAAGGTAAATGAAATTGCTGAAATGATAGGCAAAACACCCTCGGCAGTCAAAATGAGATTGCATAAGGGCAGAAAGCTTCTTGAAAAGGTTTACAGAGAGGAGTGACGGGAGTGGATTTCAATAAGTTTTGCGAGAATGGCAAGGAAATAAAGCTTACTGAAGAAAAGAAATCGGAAATAATAAACATATGTAAAGAAAATGATGTTCGGAAATATGTTTTCGTTTCTATGAATTTTAAAAGGATAGCGGCAGCAGCGTGTGCTTTGATAATTGCGGTAACAGCTGTTTTTGTTTACAAAAATCACAAAAACTCAGTAGACGTACCGATATATGGCAATACAGAGAAAAGCGTAACAGAGGATTCAAAAGCTATCGAAGCATCTTCTGTTTATACTACGCAAAAAATCGAGTATACAACAGAATGTGACCGTAGTGAAGAATCTTTACCGGTAACTACACAGAAAGAGCAGAAACCCGATCAAGGCGGAGCAGAGCTTTTACCGAGAAAATACCGCAACAACTATTATTCTGTTCCGGCATCTTTTTCCAAAATTGTCGGTCGCGCGGCATATTCTGAATGGGAAGACGAATACCTTGCAGAGAATTATCCCGATGACAGCAACGAAATGGTTATGGTTGCCTATGTCAAAGCATTTGATATTTCAAAAGAAGATTTTGAACGCGCCAATCTTGAATATGCCAAGTTTATTCGGGACACATACTCACATATTTGCTTAGATCCTCAGGACTATGCAGACCAGGAAATGCAGGAAATATACAATGCAGATATCATTTATACTTTTGACAACGAAGTAATAAATGAATACTACCTCGGAATCGATTATCCTTTCCTCAATGAATATCAATATGTGGATGCGCTTGAGGCAGGAACATATAAAACACGAACAACACAATTTATAACAGTCGAACAAATGGAAGCAGAAATAATCGCAAAATACGGTGAGGCTGAAATTGCAACGGAGATAACAACAGTACCCGAAGAGGCTGTTACAACAAATTTGTTACAGATTGAAACAATTGAATAAAATTTATGGGGATGTTTCATGGAGATGAAGAAGCTGTGAAACATCCCGTTTTTCATTTCTGCAGAATTTTTCGGATGACCACGCAGGGCTGCATCCTATCCGTTATCCTGAATTATATACAATATCCGAGTGTTTTCACTCGGCAAACCGAATAACATGAGGAAAAGTTAATTCTTTTTTAATTTTTTTTAGGTTGTTTTTTTATATTAAGAGTGATATAATCAAAAATGGTATATTGTGTTAATACAGACAGGGGGATTTTAACATGAAAAAATGCATAAT
The DNA here is from genome assembly GCA_017410195.1 of Clostridia bacterium. Classification (GTDB taxonomy): domain Bacteria; phylum Bacillota; class Clostridia; order Oscillospirales; family Acutalibacteraceae; genus CAG-177. Next base: position 11,072 of record JAFQRF010000083.1, read on the forward strand.
CATCGGCGGCGGTCCCGCAGGTCTTACCGCAGGCTATGAGCTTCTTAAAAAGTCGAAGGAATATGAGGTTATCATTCTTGAAGCGAGCGAGGTTCTCGGCGGTATTTCAAGAACCGTAAAATACAACGGACACAGAATGGATATCGGCGGTCACCGCTTCTTCTCAAAGGATAAGGAAGTAAATAAATTCTGGGCGGAGCTTATGCCCATGCAGGGTGCGCCGTCGTTTGACGATAAGATTCTCGGCAGGGAAAAGGCTCTTTCCGAGGGCGGACCCGACCCTGAACACGAGGATAAGGTTATGCTTCTCCGCCGCAGAATTTCAAGAATCTATTATCTCAACAAATTCTTCGATTATCCCATCTCAATGAAGCCTCAGACCTTCATTAACATGGGCTTTGTAAGAACGGTTAAAGCAGGCTGCAGCTATCTGAAGTCAACCGTTTCCAAAAAGGAAGAAGATTCGCTCGAAAATTTCTATATCAACCGTTTCGGCAAGGTGCTCTATTCGATGTTTTTTGAGGGCTACACCGAAAAGCTCTGGGGCAGACATCCGAGTGAAATTTCAGCCGACTGGGGCGCACAGAGAGTAAAAGGTCTTTCAATTCTTGCAGTTATTAAGGACATGCTTTCAAAGCTTGTTCCGAGTAAGGACAGAAAGGTTGAAACCTCGCTTATCGAAGAATTCCAGTATCCGAAATTCGGCCCCGGTCAGCTTTGGGAAACCGTCGGCGACGAGTTTACTAAAATGGGCGGCAAAATTCTTTATAATCATAAAGTAACCGATATTGATATTTCAAACGGCAGAATAAACAGTGTAAAATGCGAAAACGGTGAAACTCTCGAGGGTGATATTTTCATTTCGTCAATGCCCGTTAAAGACCTTGTTGCAGGCATGGGCAGCGATGTACCTGCTGCACCCGCAGAGATTGCCGCAGGTTTGCCTTACAGAGATTTTGTGACCGTCGGTCTGCTTCTCGACAAGCTCAATCTCAAGAACGAAACAGGTATAAAAACTCTCGGCAACATTGTTCCCGACTGCTGGATTTACGTTCAGGATGTCGGCGTAAAGCTCGGCAGAATTCAGATTTTCAACAACTGGTCGCCCTATCTTGTTAAAGACCCTCAGAATACCGTCTGGGTCGGTCTTGAATATTTCTGCAACGAGGGTGACAGCTTTTGGAATATGGACGAAAAGAGCTGCGTTGAGCTTGCAGTTAAGGAGCTTAAATCAATGGGTGTTATCACTCAGGATGCAAAGATTCTTGACAGCCACCGTGAAAAGGTTCAAAAGGCATATCCCGCATATTTTGACACCTACGACAGAATTGATGAGCTTGTAAATTATCTTGATTCATTTGAAAATCTTTACTGTGTCGGACGTAACGGTCAGCACAGATACAACAACATGGACCACTCAATGGTTACCTCGTTTGAGACCGTTTCCAATATTCTCAGCGGAAAAAAGACCAAGGAGAATATCTGGAGCGTAAACACCGAAGCTGAGTACCACGAGGAGAGCTCCGATGATGAAAATAAAGCAAACTAAAGGAATATTGCCGCTTGTATTAATACTTGCGGCAGTATTTATAATTGAAGCGTTTTTCTCGAATTTTACCTTCTTTGCTTATGTTGCGGGCAATAACGGCAGGGAGGATTTTTCACCTGAGGTTGATAATGTTGTTATTTACGAGGAAAACAGAACGGTTTATCTTGATATTCCGTCTTTTCCGCTCAACTCTGTCAGCTTTGACCTGCGTATCAACAGTATTGATGCCGAGGATACATTGGTTGGCATCAAGTACGGAATTACGGATGAAAACAGCGTGAATTCTTCTTCGCGTGTTCGGACACAGAAGACTGCGGTCGGCACGGAGCCGAAAAAAGTAACCTCTTTTATGCGTTCTCAGGGGAATGCACAAAGGCTCGAAATAAGCTTTGACGGTACGGAGGAATTCATTGTTTCGGATATAAAAATTAATCCGCAGTATGAGTTCGGATTCAATTCCGTGAGATTTTGCCTGCTTTTTGTTTTTGCGTGCCTGATTTATGTTCTGAAGGTCAACGGCAACTCCAAAAAACTGCGTGACAAAATGTCGTTTGACACGGCAACAACCGTTTCCGTTTTCATCTGCTCTCTTTCCGTTCTTGCAATGTGGATTCTCAACGCGTCGGGAGAAGACGGCAATTGTGTAATTTATCCGATTGAGGGATATCTTGAAAATCAGTCGCCCTATGTTCAGCAGTTCGATGCTTTTATGAAGGGTCAGCTGCATTTTGATATCAAGCCGACCGAAGAACTTCTGGCACTCGGAAATCCCTACAGTCCCGATGCGAGGGAAGGCATTTATTATCTCTATGACAGAGCTTTTTTCGGCGGAAAATATTATTCTTATTTCGGAATTGCGCCTATAATACTTATTTATTTCCCGTTTTATCTTTTCACGGGTGTTCTTCCGATTAACAGCACGGTCAGCGGAATTCTTGCACTCATTGCGTCGGTATTTCTTCCTTCTGCGGTTGTTGAATGGGCAAAGCTCAGGAAAAGTAATATTCGCCCCTGGCTTGCTGCGGTATGTGCCGTCGGCGCATTCTTTGCAAGCTCGGTTCTTATAATTCAAAGGGGCAATACGCCGTTTTATTACATCGCGAGCCTTGCGGGAATAGCTTTTGTTTCCGCATTTGCATATTGGATGCTCAAGGCCCTCGGATATGAAAAGAAATCCAAGAAAATCATTTCTTTTGTCCTTGCGGGATTCAGTTTTGCTTTCGCATTCCTTTCAAGGCTGAATTCAGTTATTGTTCCTGCCGTTATGGTTGCGGTTTTTGTTATAATTTATGCCGTTAAAAAAATAAAGGAGAAGAAAATTTCTCCTCTCATTACCGAAATGGCAGCTCTTGCTCTGCCCGTTGCGGCGGCACTCGGATTTTCGCTGTGGTATAATAACGCAAGGTTCGGCAGTCCTCTGCAGTTCGGTGCGGATTATCAGCTGACCATTGCCGATGCATCTCTCTATAAGCTCGGCTTTGACGGAATTATTCCGTCGGCAGTCCATTATTTCATTCAGCCGTTCGGACTTACGGAGGAATTTCCGTTCATCGGTTTTGATTATTTCAGTCTTTCCGATTACGGCAGATATGTTTACATTGATATGAACTACGGCATTTTTGCCCTTCCGTTTACTCTTTCGCTTTTCCTCAGCATATTTATTTTCAGAAGTAAAAAAGCTTCAAAAGAAGGCAAGACCATGCTTGCAGCGGGTATAATCTCGCTGTTCGTGACCGCATTCGCAAATTTCTGCCTCGGCGGTGTTATTTTCAGATATACCTCCGATATTTCTCTTGCGGCGGCGCTTCTTTCGGCGGTTATTCTTCTTGAAGTTTGTACCTATGTTCAGAAAAGCGCAGATGCTTCGATAGCCCGTGCGGTTAAGAGCGGTACAGTTGCCCTTACGGCGGTGACGGCGTGCATATCGCTCGCATCATGCGTTCAGATAAACGGAAATCTTGTTTCTTACAGCCCTGAAATTTATGAAGCTCTGAAAAATTTCTTTGTGATTTGGAGTTAACGCTATGTTTGTTGATGTTAAAAAATTAAAAGACAGACTGATTTTGATTTTTGCTGCTCTGTTTGCCGCTTTTTCGCTTGCGACAGTCATTTATTATATACTTTATCCGTCGGCGGCATTCCTTCATGCGGACTGCACGGATACGATTCTCTGGGCGAAGGCGAGCTATGACGGCAGGAGTCTTTTCAATGAAGATTTCGGATATGCGGCGATGCTGCCCTTCGGCGGCACGTCAATAATGATACCGCTTATCGGCATTTTCGGTCTTTCCATGAAGGCGCACACCATCGGAATGGTGATTTTTGCCGTGCTGTTTTTTGCATCGGTATTCTGGCTTTGCAGAAGCATAAAATTCAGCGGTGCGCTCTCGTTTATGTCGGTCGGTACGCTTGCACTTGTGCTTTGTTCATCAGAAAAGCTCAGAGAAATTTTTTATGAGCATGTTATTTATTACAGCATCGGCGTTGTTATTATCTGCGTTCTTCTGTCGCTTTTTATAAAATTCAAGGATGCATTCAGAACTGACAATTCGCTTGCAAAGCTTGTAATTATCACTCTCTGCACGGTTGTGTTTTCTGTCTGTGCCGCTCTTGACGGCACTCAGATTGTCGCAACAGGTATATTTCCCGTGCTTTTTGCGGCGGTTGCGGAAATCATGCTTAACAAAGACCGTAAGCTTTTCGAAAAAGAAAACCGCATTTCGATTTATTTCTGTCTTATTTGCGGATTTTCAATGCTCATCGGTCTGTGGCTTCTTTCCTTGCTGAGTAACGGCATAACCGCCGGATATGCAGGCGCATACACCAATTACTCCAACATGAACGAGTGGCTCGGAAATCTCGGTAAATTTCCCGAGCAATGGTTTGACCTTTTCGGCGTTGATGCGCACTACGGTATGTCTATTTTTTCGCCCGAATCGATAATCAACATAATAAGAATAGGTACGGCGGCGGTTGTTGCAATAGCTCCGATAGTTGCGTTATTCTTCTATAATAAATTCGATTTCGGAACAAAGCTTCTCGTTCTTGCACATTTCGGAATGAGTGCCGTTATCATGTTCGGCTATGTTTTCGGCATTCTTGCTGCTGCAAACTGGCGACTCAGCCCGATGGTATGCACGGGTGTTCTCGTTTGTTTTGCGCTGTTCAGAGCTGCAAAGGGCTATGCTGTGCCGAGAAGAATTACGGCGGCTGTTCTCTGCGTTCTTGTTCTTGCAAGCGGTGTTAATTTTGCAACCGTTGCAAAAATGGAAAAAAACGGCATTGTCAATAACGAGAAATATCCCCTGGTTGAGGTTCTTCGCGAGAACGGTTTTACTCACGGCTACGCAACCTTCTGGAATTCTCAGGTTATAACTCTTCTTTCGGATTCAGGGGTATCGACCGCAAATGTTGATATCAACGAAAACGGAATTGCTCCCTGCTATTATCAGACTGATAAAAACCAATTCTTGCCTCAGGCGGGTGTTGAGGAGTATTTCGTCCTCATGTCGGATTATGAAATGTCGATACTTCAGCAGACGGAGGATTGGGCATATTTTGAGCTTCTCAGTACGGAAAAAATAGAGATTGAAGGTTATAAAATTTTTGTTTTCAATTCATTATTTTTCTTGAATTGACAACAAACCAATAAATATTACTGATTGGCGGCGGCGCAATGCTTGCCGCCTTTTCTGCGCCCTCTTTCAGATTTTCAATAAAAGGCATTGGGTTCACGGAATCCGAATAATACTTTTCGTCGCCGCTGCTGAGTACGAGGACTGCATTTTCCTGACCGAGAGTAATCTTTTTTGCGTTTTCATCCGCAACAAAAAATGCGGCAACGCTTGAGGTAATGCACAGGCAGACGACGACGGTGATAATGTATGCTCTGAAAATTTTCATAGTTGCTCCTTTTTGACATTATAACAAAAAAATCCTTAACTCTGCGTTCTGCGCTTTGAACTCTGCACTCATACAAGGTAGTCATCCATGAGCGATGCGAGCGCGGCGGCGAGCATCCTGCCCGAATAGCAGGCTTCCTCAAGCGTGTTCGCTTCGCTTCCCATTTCGATAAGCAGGCTGAACCGGGTCATATCCATGTTATATTTTCGCTGCGAAAAAAGAACGGGGCGCATAAGACCGGGGAACATTGTTTCACATTTCTTTTGAAGATTCAGTGCAAAGCGCAGATTATATTCCCAATCGGGGAAATTTTTGACCTTACCCTCCTCAGCGCCCGTTATTATCATAAGCTGAGCGGCTTTTTTGCCGCTGATTGTATTGACGGGTTTGATTTTATCGCCGTTATTCTGAGTTATGGAATCCCTGTGAATATCAAGTACAATCTGAATTTCGGGATGCGCCTTCAGATGCTTTTCAACCGTCTTTCTTGAACTCGGATATGAGTCCGAATAGCTGTTGTCATGGATTGTTTTGTCGTGAATAACAGTATACCCGAGTTCGCTGAGATAATTCGCAATCTCGGTGCCTACTCTTACAATGTTACGGCTTTCGTCGTTGCTTCGCGACGTGTAATCGCAGGCGTACCAGTCACGCTCAATCATTTCGTAGCCTTCAGAGGTATGACTGTGGAAAATAAGCACGGCAGGCTTTGATTTGTCAATTGATAGCTCCAAAGGCTCGGAAAGCACTTTTTCAATATTAAGAGTCTTGGTTTCGGTTGTGTTTTTTACCCTCACGTTCTCAAAAATATGGGTTGCGCCCGCTTTTTCGTATGTAATTGATTTGATATCTCCGTCTTTTTTATCGTCTTTGAAAAGCTCGGCATATTTTTGGATGAGAGCGATAATATCATCAGGGGTTTGGATTATATCGGTTTTCTTTTCGGCAACCGTTGTTTCTTCTTTTTCGGTAACGTTTTGAGTTGCGGTAACAGACGGCACGGCTGAAACGGTGCGTACGGTTTCTGGTTCCGTTACCGCCTTTGTTTCGCCGGGATAAAACATGACGGATGCCATTGCAAGCGTGATATTATCTGACAGACCGCCGAAGAATACGGCGATGACAAGAATAAGCGAAACAACAAAAGCATATATTTCGGAATGCCTGTCTTTTTCGGAAGTGTTTTTCATGGTTATTCTCCTTGTGGCTTATCTTTAAACTATATATATGCATCATTTCGAGAAATAATGGTTACAATCTGTAACATTTTCAGCTTGCGTTGTAACCGTTTTGTTTTGATATTGTAAATAAAAACGGGTTACATTTCGCCCGAATGTGATGTATAATAAAATCACAGATTAAGAATTCAGCTTTGGAGCGCATGCGGATTGAGTGCCCCGCAAGCGTTATCCCTTCCATCCTTTCAATAAATAAAACTAAAGTCGCAAAAAAGGAGCTTTCTGTTCAGAGAAAGCTCCTTCGGCTTTTGTTCGGGATAATTTTATGGTCTGTTTAAAATATAATCAATGGATGTTTCGAAATAATCAGCAAGAATGCAAAGTGTTGTGCAAGAAATGTTCCTTTTTCCTGTTTCATATTTTGCGTACGTAGTTCGATCTATATATAAACCTAATTTTTTTAGTTCTTTACACAGTTTATCCTGAGTAAGGTTTTTTGAGTGTCTGAGTCGTCTTAAATTATTTTTCATAAAAATCTCTCTATACCGTCAAAAAAACATATTCTTGCACCTATACAAGTGCAAGAATATGATAACATTTTCATAAAATAATGTCAATGATAAATGCACTTGAACGGGTGCAAAAAGAGTGTGACATTATGAACGGTGAATTTGAAAGAGTAATCGGAAACAACATAAAACAGCTCAGAGAAAAATCCGGTATGACTCAGGAGCAGTTGTCTGCAAAGCTTCAGGTTAACGGTTGTGACATAACAAGAAGTGCGGTTGCAAAAATCGAGGTCGGACAAAGGCATATTTATCCCGATGAAATTAAATTGATAAAAGAAATTCTGAACGTAACTTATGACGATATTTTCGGAGCATAAAAAAGCGGTTTGCAAGGGTAAAATCCGATGCAAACCGCTTTTAACATTTTAATCAATAATTACGTATTAATAATTATTCTCCGCCGCCGACTGAGCCGTCCCATGTATCAACGGTCTTTGCCTTCATTTCTTCTTCGTCAAACCAGCGTGTTGTGACTGCCTTTGTTTCTGTGTAGAAACGGAAACCGTCTTTGCCGAGGCAGTGAAGGTCGCCGAAGAATGACTGCTTGTGACCCGTGAAGGGGAAAATGCCGACAGGAACGGGGATACCGACGTTAACGCCGACCATGCCGCCGTCTGTTCTCTTCGCAAATTCTCTTGCATAATAACCGTTTTGAGTAAAGATAACCGAGCCGTTTGCGAAGGGATTTGCGTTCATAACCGCAAGACCTTCCTCAAAATCCTTGACTCTCTTGACGCAGAGAACGGGTCCGAAAATCTCTCTCTGACCGACGGTCATATCTTCCGTAACGTGGTCAAAAATTGTGGGACCGACGTAGAAGCCGTTTTCGTAGCCGGGAACAACGGGATTTCTGCCGTCGAGAACAAGCTCTGCACCTTCTTCGATGCCTTTTTCAATCCATTTGTAAATGGACTGTCTGTGAGCTTCGGTAACAACGGGACCGAGAGTTGATTCTTTATCGTATGCGGGACCGAGCTTAAGCTCTTTTGCGAATTTTACAAGATAACCTACAAGTTCATCTGCAATGCTCTCCTGAGCAACGATAACGGGCAGAGCCATGCAGCGCTCGCCTGCGCAGCCGAATGAAGAATTGATAATACCTCTTGCGCTTCTTTCAAGAGCCGCATCTTCAAGCACAAGACCGTGGTTCTTTGCTTCGCAGAGAGCCTGGACTCTCTTGCCGTTAGCGGCAGCTCTTGAATAGATGTGAAGACCTACACTTGTTGAACCGACAAAGGTTATGCCCTTGACATCGGGATGATCCATGAAGATTTCAGCTTCATTTCTTGAACAGGTGACGATGTTGATAACACCGTCGGGAAGACCTGCTTCCTGCCAGAGTTCTGCAAGGCGCATGCAGGTCATGGGAGTCATTGATGCCGCTTTGAGAACGATAGTGTTACCGCATACAATGCAGAGCGGTGACATCCAGCCCATGGGAATCATGCCGGGGAAATTGAAAGGAACAATGCCGGCAAAAACACCGACGGGTTCTCTGTAAAGAGTTGTATCATATCCGGTTGAAGTATCTCTCATGCTTTCACCCATGAGAAGTGAGGGAGCTGAGCATGCAAGCTCAACGGGTTCCTTAACCTTGAGAATATCGCCCTTTGCTTCGCTCCAAACCTTGCCGTGTTCTCTTGCACAGATTTCGGTAAGCTCATCCATATGCTCTTCGAGAAGCTCACGGAATTTGAAAACAACCTGAACTCTTTTCATAACGGGTACATTTGACCAAGTTTTGAACGCTTCTTTAGCGCAAGCAATAGCCTCGTTAACCTCGTCTTTAGTGCAGCAAGGGGTCTGTGCGATGACTTCGCCCGTGCTGGGGTTATAAACGTCCATATATTTTTCGCAGGAAGAATCAAGCCACTTGCCGCCTGCGAAATACTGAAGCTTTTTAACTGCCATGTAAAACACTCCTGTCAAAATTTTAATCATTTAATTTTATAACTTTTTGAAGAATATGTCAATAGCATTGTGAGCGCGGAAAAAGGGTCTGCGACACATTTTATTATGAATAAAAACAAATTTCCGTGACAAAATAACACAGAGTTTGCGAAGGAGTGATTTTATGGCAATAACCGGCGGAGAATACAGCAGAATGGCAAAAAGGGCATCGCCGCCGACAAACAAAATCAAGAATGGCATTTTTGCTTTTCTTATCGGCGGATTTATATGCGCACTTGGCGAGGGCTTCGGAATTATTTATGAAAGAATCGGGCTTGATGCCGATGAGGTTAAGCTTATGATACCCGTCACGCTTATTGTTATTGCGGCGGTGCTGACTGCACTCGGCGTTTTTGACGATATAGCTTATTACGCAGGTGCAGGTACAATTGTGCCGATAACGGGGTTTGCAAATTCGGTTGTGTCGCCTGCAATGGAGTTTCAAAGCGAAGGCAGAATTCTCGGCACGGGTGCGCAGATGTTCAGAATTGCAGGTCCCGTTATCGTTTACGGAACGCTTGCTGCCGTGATTTACGGTGTTGTTTATTATATGTTTTTGAGGTGAACAAGGGACTGTAAAAAACAGTCTCTTTTGTTGTTATAATATACAATTCATTGTGTTGTTTTTGTTGAAAACACAGAAAAACCAGAAAACTCCAAAAAAATGTGTGACATTTTCGGTATTTCGTCATATATATACAAGAGCCAAATAAAAGGACAGGTGTTTTTATGAGTTTGTCGGTATGTAATTCAGCAAAAAAGGAAGAAACCAAAGCAAAGCTGATTGAATTTATGGATAAAAATAATATCGAATATAATCTGTCGGAATGTTGCGGAAATTACGGGATTTGTATTTATTTCAGTGATGAAGAAAATGCATGTAAAAACCGTTGCCGAAAATCCGGTATGGTTGTGCAAACAATCGATAAAGATGTTTTCAGGGTTTATCCGGATGATATTATTTACATAGCAATTGAAGGCAGAAAATCTGTGCTGTATCTGACTGGCAAAAAACTTGAGACCAACTACCGCCTTGAACATTGGATTAATATTCTTAATAATAAAGTATTTGCTCAACCGCATCATAGCTTTATTGTTAATCTCAATTATGTTCAAGAGGTTACAAAAGAGTGGGTTAAGGTGAGACACGAAGGTAAAGAATATTCGGTTTACACATCTTCACGCAAAATCGGAGCATTCAAAAAGTCATTCTTAAATTTCGGAAAACTGTAATCAGATAATGCGTTTTTGTAAATTTATTGAAAGAAATTTACCGAGTGATAAAATTAAAATGTGTCTTAAATATTCATTATAGTAATATTATTTCGGAAAGAAGGAGATTCCGATGGGTTGATTAAAAATCAATATCAAAAACTCAAACTACGAAATTAAAAATCGGAGGTAAAACAAAATGAAAAACACACTCAAAAAAATCATGTCAATTGTTCTTGCATTAATTTCTTGTTTTATGTTGTGCAGCATTTCATTTGCTGACGAAGCAGAATCCTCATCAGATTCCGTATACTTAGTTGATGCAAAAATTGTTAAAGTTCCGTTAAAAAACCGCATATCGTTCAAACAATCCCCTAAATCGCCTGAAGGAATTAAGATTGAGTTAACGTATAGCGATGGGACAATTGTTACAGAAGAAGTTGTAATTAACGGAGACAGATATTATGTTAACGGAGAGCTTTTAGAGGAAGCCGGGGGAACAACTGAGGTTATATACGGAATTACAAGTGCAGGATATTTTATGAATGAAGGGAATTTGTTTCTTTCATACAAATACTTGGCACTGCCGTCTTTGGTTGAATTGTTTAAGGTGATTTTTAGGGTAATGTAGAAGTTATTATAACTTGATTTTGAAAGATAATAAATTGTAATTTGACAGTCAAAAAGCAATTTGTTAAAATCAAGGAGGGAAATATAGTTTGAAAAGGAATTTCATTTCAAGAACTATTACTGTCGGTTCTTTGTTAATGTGTTTATTAATAATTTTTAATTCTACGATGGTTGCATTTTGTAGCGAACCGGAATCACTTACTATAGACGACGTATCAATTTATCCACAACATGGTGTTGTAGAAAATATTGGCGGTCAATTGACAGCGATATTAAGCCCTGAAACAGCTTATAAAAGTCTTGTCGAATGGTCATCGAGCAATCCGTCTGTTATTTCGTGTACATAGGATGGTGTTGTAAAAGGCGTTTCATCGGGAAGATATTCAGATATAACTTGTAAGGCAAAGTACGGTTCTGCCAAGGATAAAATAAGAATTTACTGTGTAGATCCTATAGGGGGATATGTAAAAAACGAGTTTAATGAATGGTTTACAATAATTTATGCACAGCCTTGGGCAGGAAAAATTTCTGCGGTGTTTTTTAACTACAACTTGATTTTAGAATTTTTCAAAAATCTCTTAATGGTGTTTCCAAAATCAAGTAGCTTAACAACAGATGTATATAAAAGAAATGCTCAAATGGCAGGTGGTATTTCTTGCGAAGTTCGAGGAAGGTATGGTTCATATGCATATGTTGTTGTTGGAACTAAAAGCGGCGGAGCAGACGGTTCTGTTAAATACACAAGGCTAAAAAAAGAGATAAGTAGTTTTTTGAACCTGTCTTCAAAAGATATAAATGTTTGGGGAGACGGAACTACAGACCCAAGCAAAAAGCTTATCACATCTTATAAAGGTGATGTAAAATGGTTTGTCGGTGATAATACAATCATTGATTTTGATGAAGCAACCGGTCAAATTATCGGTTTAAAACCGGGGGTTACTACGAAAACGCTGTTGCAGACGGAACGTATCAAACCCGTACAACAGATTGGATTGATATCGACCAAATGGAAGCCGAAATCATCGCCAAATACGGAGAGGCTGAAATTGTAACAGAAATAACGATAACATCTGAAGAAATAGATTCAACAGATTTATCGCAAACAGAGACAATCGAATAAACTTGCAAAACGGCTGTTTCGGCAGCCGTTTTACTGTTTCAATGAAAATCTTATATTTACCCTTGCAAAACACGGAAATTGAATATATAATACCATTACTGTTTTTAACAAGGAGAAACGGATATGGAAGCCAAAAATTTCAAACGCACGAAGCTTGCGTGCTATACGGCGTATTTCACAATGTCATCAATTTTCAGCCTGCCGCCGCTGCTGTTTGCATCGCTGCAGGATTTATACGGAATTTCTTACACTCTTTTAGGCACTCTCGTGCTCACAAATTTCTGTACTCAGCTTACCGTTGACCTGATTTTTACGGTATTTACAAAATATTTCAACGTAAAAAAGGTCGTCAGGGTTATGCCGCTGATAACCTCTGCGGGTCTTTTCATCTATGCTCTTTCGCCGACTCTTTTCCCGCAGAATACATATATAGGTCTGCTTATCGGTACGGTTCTTTTCTCGGTTTCGGCAGGTCTTTCCGAGGTGCTTCTCAGCCCCGTTATTGCCGCAATCCCGTCCGATAATCCTCAGAAGGATATGAGCCTTCTCCATTCGCTCTATGCCTTCGGCGTGTTCACGGTTGTTGTTGTCAGCACGCTTTTCCTCAGATTTTTCGGCTCCGCAAACTGGATGTATCTCACGATTTTTTGGGCGGTGCTTCCGATAATCGCATCGGTTATGTTCATGCTTTCACCCATGCCCGATATGGATGCAAGTGAAAATTCAGAGGGCGCAAAAGGCACAGGAAGAAGAACTCTTGCTCTTGCAATCTGCGTCGCTGCGATTTTCTTCGGAAGCTGTGCTGAAAATTCAATGTCAAACTGGGTATCAACCTTCATGGAAAATGCCCTTCAGGTTGATAAAACTCTCGGCGATATTCTCGGAATGGCGATGTTTGCGATTCTTCTCGGCATAGCAAGAATATCCTATGCAAAATTCGGCAAGAACATAATGAGAGTTCTGCTTTGCGGAATGGCAGGTGCGACTGTCTGCTATCTTGTTGCGGGTCTTTCAACGAATGTTTTCCTTGTGTTTGCCGCATGTATACTGACAGGTCTTTTTACTTCGATGCTATGGCCCGGATCACTCATTATGATGGAAGAAAATCTTCCCGGACTCGGAGTGGCGGCTTATGCTCTTATGGCATCAAGCGGTGATCTCGGTGCATCGGTTGCACCTCAGCTTCTGGGAATTATTGTTGATAAGGTTGCGGCAAGCGGCTGGGCTGCCGAAGTCGGCGCAAGCCTTAATCTTGCGGCAGAGCAGGTCGGTCTTAAGACGGGAATGCTCGTTACGGGTCTTTTCCCTCTTTGCGGCACGGCGGTGCTTATTTTCGGAATGAGATATTTCAAAATGCAAAAAAATCATAAGTAGAAAAATTAAGGGGCTGTAAAAAAACGCAGGTTTTTTTACAGCCTTTTTGAAGGGGATAGGAAAAAAAGATGCAGAACGGACAAACTGAGCATAACAAGGCTTTGGCCTTGTTATGCTTGCCCGAAGGCGTACAAAAGTACGTCGAGTGG
>JAFQRF010000084.1 GCA_017410195.1 Clostridia bacterium
AACTGGCTCAAGTGCTGCCGCTGCCTGCGGCAGATACAGGCGGTATTTGAGTAGGAAGAAACAAGGAGTATAGCGCCCGCTTCAAGGCCGTTAGACGACTATGTTTCTGACCGATGGTGTCACAGGTTCTTGAGGCGCCAAAGTCAAATAATCCGTACCTTTTCTTTTCACAGAATCGGTTCGGATTATTTTTTTATATTATATGCTTTATTTTTTCAGTTTTCCTGAAACAAATTTTCAGATATATCCGATTTGATTCGGCATTAATATTTATTGGAAATATTTGCACACTTCTTTTCTTTGGTTTTGTTATATTTTGGGGTTTTGTTCAACATTTTATAAAAAATTAGCAGTCTATACCACTGTATTATATTTTCTGCAGCAGTGTTATTTTTTGATTTTTACAATTGAAATCATCAATCGTAGAAGCGGTTTTCGTATCGGAAAAAGGAGCGTCCAGCAGCGAGAAAAAATTTTATATTTGAGGGAATCAGCGGGAATGCTCTTGCCTTTGCGTATTATTTTACAAACTCGTGCTACTATTGTGCAATGAGGAAACGAACCGTCTGAAAAGCAATTTCCGTCACCTGCCGTCTGAAAACAGTCGCTGTTAAGCTTTATAATTCTGTGGAGCAAATATTTTCCGGGTATAGGTTTAAAAAGGATTATATCACCTTTTTTTAAGTTATTATTTTGAAATCTTTCAACAATAACTCTGTCTCTGGCGTGACTTAAAAACGGCCACATGCTGTTGCCGGTGACTGTAAAATCAACTTCATATCCACTGTTTAACATTTCTTCCACGGATTCCATAAAAATCTCGTTTTCAATTGGTGATAATGTTTGTTCAAAACGGTTCATTCTATTTCCTCCAGAGCTTTTTCAAGAACCTCAACCGATTCGGCGTCAGGTGTGCATTTCAGCCTGATTACAGTAATATCATTGAGAAATTCATCGAACAGCGCAATTGCCTTGTCGGAAATGTCTCGATCCCATACGGGGCATTGAACTGAAGACAGCGCAAGTGAAAAAGCTTCGTAAGTGCTGATTATTTCTGCCTTGTTTTCTTTGCCTCTTTCAAGAATAACAAGCGATTGTACGGGGACGGAGCGGTTGATTTCTTCACCGCTTGTGCCGCACCACGGAACACCGAAGCCGACCCAAGCGCCATTCTTTTTATAGCAACAGGCGTTATCGCCGTTAATTATCAGCGCATTTTTATTGTCACGCCATAAGCGGGCGTGGGTTGTTTTTCCGGTTTCTGAGGGGGCTGTAATTATAAATCCCATGCCGTTATGCTCTGTCAATACACCGTGAAGTCCGAGAACTGAGAGAGAAATCATGGAGTATATTGCCGAACGTCCGATATATTCAAATGCTGCCTGACCTGATGTTTCCGTGTTATCAATTAGAAGCGATATTTTTTTAAAATCTTTAGTAATATGAAACAAAAGACTATCAATATTGGTTGATTTTTCTTTTAAATGAAGGAAATAATCGCCGTTTTCAGCTTTGAAAATCTGTCGAGCGTAGAAGCCTGAGGGTTGATTGTGAATAATTGTTGAGCTTTTTAAAAGGTGATCATATTTATCGGGAGATGCGGTGAGAAGCTCCGTGTTGCATTCATCAGCATTTTCGATTCTGTAAGGATCAAGTTTCCAAAGCCATATACGCAAAAATGAATTTACTGAAAAATCCCGCAGCTTGAAAACTGCGGGACCGAATTTATAAAAATAATCCATAATTAACTCCAGGAAGGGTCAACACTTGTTTCAAACGGAGAACCTTTGAAGGGCTGCGCCTTGCTGCCTCCACCCATTGCAATTGCCTCGCGGACAACTGCTTCATCAGCAATTGTTGCGCCGTTATGATAGGCAACAATCGAAACAACTGCACCCGTGCAGCCATTGGTTGTTTCAAAAATTGCAAGCTCAGCATAGCCGGTACCGGGAATATCATAATAGAATGGTTGACCGAAATGACCTGTTGCAAAAGCCCAACAGATATCGGCAACCGAATCTGTTGACCTTGTAGCAACAAAATTAAGTTGAGGCTTTTCATATTTCATGATGTTTTGCTCTCCTTAAAAATTAATGAATCTATAATCTCACTGTCACGGCATGCATATTCCGGGCAGCCTGAGAGTGAGCCGGTTTCAGCATATCGCGATGCAAAGCAGCATTGGCAGATTTCACCGAGGCTGCAATTTTGACATTTGGAATCAAATGGAGGTAATTTTATTTCCAAAGGGAAAATCTCCCAAGCTTTTTTTAGACCATGTTTAACTGCATCGGTTTGAAATGCACCGAGAAGCTGGCATGCCTGAAGTTTTCCGTCCCATGTAACAGCAAACGAATCCGTACCTCCGCCGCATCCGAGAAGAGATGCTTTCAACCTCGGAGAAAAGCAATCAGTTTTGCTTTTGTTAATTCCGTAGTGAATTCGAATGTTTTTTTCATCAAAGTTTTTACCGATTTTATTTTTTAGAGTATCTATGCTTTTTTGAAGCATAAGTCTGACATTATCTTCCGGTGAAAGTCTGCATGATTCGACATCCGAGCAAGCACCTCGGACACTTTTCATAACCATTCTGGATAAGCTGACAGGGTATTTTTCGCCGAATTCATCTTTAACAAGCTCTTCAATTGCTCGGCTTTCATGAAGATTATCTTTGATTATTGTTGAGCGAAATTCAATAACGCTCGGAAGAGTAAGTAAAGAACGTGAGCCGTCAATCGCTTTTTGAAAGGCTGATGAACTGCCACAGACCGTTTTATATGTTTCCGGTGTTGCACCGTAAATTGAAATTCCAATTTTATGTGGCGGATATTTACGGAACAAGTTCATTATTTCAGGCGTTACAAGGGTAGCGTTTGTATAAAGAGATATTATAAATCCATGTTGATAAACACCTTCGTATATTTCGGGGAAATCATCTCTCAACAGAGGTTCGCCGCCTGTGAAAAGTATTCCGCCAATTCCCATTTCAGCAGCCTGGCGGGCAAAATCTATCCACTGTTTTGCGCTTAGTTCATTTACCTTTAAATCATTGTTTTCGGCTTCATCATGCCGGAAAAGGCACATCTTACAGCGTAGATTGCATCGAACAGTCAACTCGAACGAAGCATTGATCGGATTGCGCTCAAGAATATAATCCGCCATTTAAAGCACCTCAATCATATCATGCTCCGACAACAGCGAAATGAATTCGTCAACATCCGGGCGTGCAATGCCTTCGTCAGTTTCAAAAGCTTCAGAAACCGCCTTAACAATTTCATATTTTGAAGCGGGGGATTTTAATATGTTCCAAATAAATGCGGCAGTAGGATTCATTTCGATAAATCCGTTGAAATTTGCAACGTTGCCTCCGATGGGAATAAGAACATCTTTTCCTGCGATTTTTCGCATGATGTAGTTTTCCTTAGCTTGAAAAAGCTGATTAGTTTCTTTGTTCATCGTTAAAGTCCTTTTGAACAAAATTTATATTCATAATTATTATATATTTTATTTATTATATTGTCAACATAATTTTTAATTTTAAATAATAAAACTTAAAATAAAATACAAAATTATGAATAAATATTCATTCAATGAAGGCAATTATTAAAAAAATGTTGCTTTAAATTGTCGAACGGTGTAAAATAAATATAAAACAAAGGAGGGCTTATGGAGAATCAGTGGAAAAATTTGCTTATAATGCTTAATAATTTAGTACATCCCGAAAAAAAAATTGAGCTTGTGCAGCCGGTAGACTGGAGCAGACTAATCAATCTTGCACGCCGCCATAAGGTTATGCCACTTGTTATTGAGCTTGCTTGTGAATACAGCGATTTTGTTGATTCGGACTATGGTAAGGTCTGCGTTGCCGATGCGGTTTCGTTAACAGCTAATCAAATATCAAAAACAGCTGCTTTTGTTGATATATACAGAAAAATGTCGGAGGACGGGATTACTCCGATTGTAATGAAAGGCGTTATTTGCAGTGAACTTTACGGAGATTATTCAGATCACAGACTGTCCGGTGATGAAGATATTTTAATAAAAAAAACTGACTTTAACAGAGTTGATGAATTTCTGAAAAATAACGGTTTTAATGCTGATTTTGATAATGTGACGGAGCTGCAGATCCGGAAAATTCAGGAAGTCACATATACTTGTGATGAACTTAATCTGAGGTTAGAAGTCCATCTCAATCCTTTGGGAACAGAGAATGATCTGAGGCTTAAGATGAATGAGTGGTTTGATGATTGTTTTGAGAATTGCAGAGATTTTAAAGTCAATGGTGTTACATTGAAAACGTTTAACCATACTGATCATTGTCTTTTTCTTATATTTCATGCTGCCAAGCATTTTACGTTTGGCGGATTCGGCATTCGCCAGGTGCTTGATATACTTCTGTATATTGAAAAATATCACAGCGAGATTGATTTTGATTATGTAAAAAAAGCTCTTGAGTCTGTTTCAGCCTATTTGTTGTATAATGATATTTTATGCATTGGAAATGAATATCTTGGGTTTGAGACATTCAAGCCGGAATTGAAGAATTGTCCAGAGGAGCTGCTTGAAGACCTTATGGAGTGCGGTATTTACGGTGACGGAACTCAAGCGCAGCGAACTGCAGCCCAAATGGTCAGTGCTGCTGTTGGAAGACGCAGATATTCAGCTAAATTCGGAAAGGCGGGTTTGATATTTGATACCGTTTTTCCTGATCGCCGTCAGTTTATGAGCGTCTGTCCTGAGATTGAAGAAAAACCGTGGCTGATTGTGAGGGAGAATTCCAAAAGAATTGCCAGATTTATTAGTCACAGAAAAGCGAATAACAATCATCTTGTTGTTGAAAGCACAGATATTGGAATAAAACGAATTAAATTGCTTCAAAAATATGGTTTAATATGATTTTATATACTTAATATTGACTTTTTTTTTATGTTGAAGTAATATTAAAATATAAATAAACATATAATTCGCAGAAATTATAGTTTTCTTGGGGAAAAAACAGATGAGTTCATTTAAAAAAGCTGCTTCTAAAATCAAAGAAGGCGTACTCAAAGAAATTCTTTCAGAGCTTGTCTGGATTTATAGGTACGGTTTCAGATATAAATGGAGCATTTTGTTATATATTGCTTTTGGTGTTTTCGGTGTAATTATGGGCTGCTCCGGCAGCATTATGAGCAAAATAATTATTGATACGGTTACTGGGTTCGATTCGGCGAGAATTGCTCCGGTAGCTGTCTTTTTCGTACTCATGCAGTTTTTTCGTATAGTCTGTAATGCCGTTACTTCAAGAATTTCCGCAAAAGTCAGTCTTAGGGTTGACCAGGAAATAAGAGCAGATGTTTATGATAAAATTATGGATGCGGATTGGGAGTCAATGTCGTCATATCATTCGGGAGATATACTCAACAGAGTTGATAATGATGTTGCTGCGGTTTCGGGCAGCGTACTTGGCTGGATTCCGAACTTTATAACGGGTATTGCTCAGTTCGCAGGCACATTGGGTGTTATTCTTTATTATGACCGTGTACTTGCACTTATATCTCTTCTGAGCGCCCCTGTGACGCTGATTGTGTCTCGCATAACCATGCGCAAACTCAGAGAATATGTGAAGAAAACCCGTGAAGCAAGCTCTGATGTTATGATTTTTAACGAAGAATCATTTTCAAATCTGCAGGTTATAAAATCTTTCGGAATAACCAATCTATACGGTCAGAAGCTGAGAAAAGTGCAGGATAAATTTAAAAAAGTTAAGCTTGAGCAAAATAAGCTTTCAATTGCAACTTCAACCGTTATGTCTGCGACGGGTGTTATTGTTGCGACCGTTTGCTTTGCATGGGGTGTCTACCGACTGTGGACCGGTGATATCACATACGGAACGATGACCCTTTTTCTACAGATGTCTGCATCGCTTTCAGGGAGCTTTTCCTTGCTCGTCAATATGATTCCATCGGCAATTTCGGCGGCAACTGCTGCGGGAAGAATCATGGCGATAACCGAGCTTCCGGGAGAAAGCCGTGAGGATGATGAAAAAGTAAACAGATTTGTTGATGAAAACGGTAAAAAGGGAATTTCCGTATGTGCAGAAAAAATTAATTTTGCTTACTGTGACGGTAAGCCTGTTCTCAGTAACGTTAATTTTTATGCACGACCCGGCGAAATTATTGCAATTGTCGGTTCGTCCGGTGTTGGTAAAACAACTTTTCTTCGCCTTTTACTTGGAATCGTCAGTCCGAAAGACGGAGAAGTTTTTGTTTACGGAGAAAAAACTGATGAAAAAATAAAGGTTTCCGCTTCAACCAGACGCATTTTTTCATATGTACCGCAAGGCAATACCATGTTTGAAGGAACGGTGGCGGATAATTTAAAACTGCTTAATCCTTATGCATCGGTTGAAGAAATTAATTCTGCGTTAAAGATCGCGTGTGCATATAATTTTATATCCGAACTTCCTGACGGGATAGATTCTCCGATGAAAGAAAACGGCGGAGGATTTTCCGAAGGTCAGATTCAGCGCCTTTCAATCGCAAGAGCGCTTCTGGCAGATTCTTCAATTATTCTTCTTGATGAAGCAACAAGCGCTCTTGATACCGAAACAGAGCGCTTGTTGCTCAACAACATTGTAAAATCAGATAAAAAAAGAACTTGTATTGTTGTCACGCATTGCCCGGGAGTTATCGGCGCTTGCGACCGGGTTTACCGAATTTCCGAGGGTACTTTTTATCAAGCGGATAAAGATGAGGTTGTCAGATTAATGACGGAGCTGTGACATAACGGAGTGAGATAATGAAATTTTTACGAATCGTGATAATAGTACTTTTTGTTTTTTCTCTGGGAATTTTCGGTTATTCGAGATATGTCGAATATCAGAAAACCGATGAAACCCTGCCTGTTATATCGGGCAGCAACGAGTCTCTTAAGATTCCGTGCGTTTATGATGAAAGTCAGCTTCTTGAAGGTATTGTTGCTTATGATGAGAAGGATGGCGATTTGACAGAGGAGATAATGATAGGCAATATTTCGCGTTTCCATGATAAGGGAAAATGCAAGGTTACATATATTGTTTTTGATTCATCAAATCAGGCAGCGACTTTTGTTAGAGAAATTGAATTCACGGATTATCAATCACCCGAATTTATTTTTACAGAGCCTTTGGTATTCAAAAAAGGTACATCAGTCAATATCAACGGTTATGTCGGCGCTCTGGATGTTCTTGACGGCGATATATCCTCCCTTGTCAGAATAACCGACAGCAATGTTAACTATCAAACAGCAGGCGAATATGAAATTAAGATTGAAGTTACCAATTCATTTGGTGATTATTCTGAAAGAATATTTCCGGTTCATGTTGTTGAGGCGGTTGATACCAGGTATAAGATTCAACTCAGCGAAAACCTTGTTTATCTGAAAAAAGGTTCAAAGTTTAACGCATCAGATTATGTTGAGCAGGTTATCAGAGATGACGGAATGCAGGCTGATAAGAATTCGGTTGTTATTAAATCCGGTGTAGATGTTAATGAACCCGGATTGTATGAGGTTAAATATACCTATGACGACGGCAACGGCAACAGAGGCGCAACATGGCAGACCGTTATTGTTGAATAAGGAGCAAAAATAATGAACCTGAATCTAAAGGATATTGATATACGCAGTATAATCAAAGATGTTATAGTTAATTTCTGGGTTGTGCTGCTTGCTGCCGTAACTGCGGTTTTAGCCGTTGCGGGAGTATATTCGCTTACTTACAAGCCTAAATATACTTCAACGGCAACACTTGTTGTGACGGTCAAGGAAAATAACGGTGGTTCTTATTCGTCGCTTTATTTAACAAATGAAATGGCCGGTATTTTCAGCGAGGTTTTTCAAAGCCAAGCCTTGCGCAAAGAGATTGCCAAGGATTTGGATGTACCTTCCCTAAACGCCGAGATAAAAGTCAGTATAATCAAAGAAACAAACCTTATTACCCTTACGGTTGTTTCCGACACACCGAAGAGTACATATACGATAATCAAGTCTGCTCTCAAAAATTACGGAAATATATCGGATTTTCTTTTCTCTAATGCAAAGCTTGATGTTTTAAAAGAACCGTCTGTTCCCAATGCCCCTTCTAATCCCATGAGTATCGGCAGACCTTGCAAGTTGGCAGGTGTTGCAGGTGCAGTTCTTGCTGTCGGCGTAATTGCAGTTTTTTCTTTTCTTCGTTCAACGGTGAAAAATTCGGTTGCGGCAAAAAGACAGCTTGACGGAGATATTATCGGAACGGTGCCTTATATCAACAAAAAAAGAATAAAGGATGAGTTCGGAAAAAGATTGTTCAGACGAAAAAATTCAGATAAAACAAAATCCGTTCTTGTTTCTTCGGTAACTCTCGGGATGAGTTTTATAGAGTCTGTAAAAAAAATCGAAACGCTCCTTGAAAGGCATATGAGAAGAAAAGACGAAAAGGTTTTGGTTGTTACAAGCGTTGCCGAAAACGAAGGAAAGTCCTCTGTTGCTTCAAATATCTCGCTTATAATGTCCTCAAAGGGATATAAAACTCTTCTTATCGATGCCGACTTAAAAAAACCTGCCTTGTGTAAAATATTTGAAAAAGGTATAGAGTGTGCTTTTCCGTTAGGTGATTTTCTGGCTGACAGCTGCAGAATAGAAGAGCTTTTTATCAAACATAATGAAAATCTTGATTTGATTTGTCAGTACAGCGGTGAGCATGATTCGATTTCTTTGCTTTCAAGCGGAAAATTTTCGGAACTTATTTCATATTGCAGAGAAGTATATGATTATGTAATTATCGATACATCGCCGATGTGTTTTTCAGTTGATGCGGAAAACATCATAGAATATTCGGATGCGGTTGTAACGGTTGTAAGACAGGATTGGTCGGAAATCGGAATTATTAATGATACCACTGATGATATAAGAAAATCAGGCAAGGATTTTGTTGGCATAATTCTCAACAGATTCAAGGAACTTGATTTTTTGACCGATTACGGTTACGGCTACGGCTATTACGGTAAATACAGTAAATACGCTAATTACAAACCGAGGGGTGATAAGCAGTGAACGGAATAAAAACAGATACGGAAACCGCTGAAAAAAAACCCTCTGTGGATTATAATTTTGAAATAGATGTATTGACAATTCTCCGTAGTTTTGTAAAAGGCTGTGTAAGATTCTGGTGGCTGATTGCCGTGTTGGGACTGCTTGGAGGAACTGTTAATTATTACAGAGAACATACAAGCTATGTTCCTTATTATCGGTCCGAAGCAACCTTTACCGTAACTACAAGTACCGAGGAAGCATTGGACGGCAGCAGCTATAATTTTTATTATGACAGTGCTACTGCAGAACAGCTTGGTCTGACCTTTCCGCATATTCTCAGCAGCCAGCTTCTTTCCGATGCAATGAAAGAAGATATGGGTGTTGACAGAATCAACGGTACCGTTTCGGTAACAACAATATCGGAGTCCAATATGGTAACTATGTATGCCAACAGCCCGAGTCCCGAGGATGCAAAAAGCATTCTTGAATCAGCAATAAGGGTTTATCCTGCAGTTTCAAGATTTGTTATCGGTGAAACAAAATTTAACATGATTGATCCGCCTTCATTACCGACAACGCCTGTGGTTCAGCCGAATTACAGACATAACCTTATTCTTGGTGCTGCAATCGGATTTTTTATGGGATTTGTTCTTGTTGCGATTTATGCTTTGTTCCGAAAAACAGTTCATAAGAGCAGCGATATTCGCCGACACCTCAGTTTGGAATGTCTTACGACCCTGCCTTTAATCAAGCCTAAGAAGAGAACAAATAAGGGAGAGTTTTTCCCGACCCCTCTTAAGCAAGGAATTAATCCTTGGTTTTTTGAGAATATGGAAACTCTTAGACTGAGGGTTGAAAAACGGATTTCGGATAAAGAAAATGTAATTCTTGTTACAAGTACACTTCCTTCCGAGGGTAAATCTCTTGTTGCATCAAATCTGGCTTTTAAACTTGCAAAGCACGGTAAAAAGGTTTTGCTTGTCGACGGTGACTTGAGAAAGCAGAATCTTGCCGAAATTCTCAAAATTGAAATCAAAACCGAACTCTCACAGATTGATGCGGACAGATTTACTCCGGATTTGATGACTGAGGCAGCAGATTACGGAATATTTTTTCTGGGTGGCAGTAAGCCTGTTTCAAATGCGTCACGTTTTTATATGAACAACCTCAGCCGAATAATTAAAAGAGCAAAAAAAGAGGTTGATTATGTTATAATCGACGTTCCGCCTGCAGGCAGTTTTGAAGATGTTTTTATGCTGAAAGAATATTCGGATAAGATTCTTTATGTTATAAAGCAGGATTACGCCGCTAAATCAAAAATTATAGAGACCGTATCCCTTCTTGAAGAAGAAGGTGCTGATATTATGGGATATGTGTTTAACGGAACGGCAGGTGTGCTCGGTACTTACGGTAACTACGGCTATGTTAAGTACGGCCGCTACGGTCATTACGGAAAATACGGGAAATATGCACGATACGGATACGGAGAAATAAAGGAAAATTGATTGAAATGAAAATAAGAGTAATCAGATTTTTGGAGAATGCAGTCGGAGTTGTTGCTTTGGTGCTTCTGGTGTGCTTCTTTTTTATTTCCGGAATCGAAACGCGGCAGACCATTGCCGAATATACCGTTCCCACAACAGCAGGAAATTCAGGTTTTTTTGTTTTTGACGATGAAGAATTTGTTTTTGACGGAACAACAAGGCTTGACCTGATGCAGGGCGTATATGCTGATAACGGCAGGGGTGATGATGCTACCGAAAGCGTAAATGCTGTTATTACATCAAAAGGAACGCTCAGCAGAAAAGAGGTAAGATACTCTTTCTTTGATTCTCAAGGCAAAACAATAACCGAAACAAGAACGTTGATTATGAAGAATTATTCGGGACCCCGTATTGAGGCTGCTGATACTATCATGCTGACATCACAGGAGCTTGACGATATAATTTCTGTTTTGCAGGAGAGGGGAGAACTGAGTGCAACCGACGGGTTCGGAATGGATATTACTTCAACAGTATCCTGCATCCGAAAACATATTTATCAAGATAAGTATGAGATGAGGTTTGAAGTATATAACAATTATCAGGATTATGCCGAGGTAACCGTTACCGCTTATATTGAAGGCGATGTTATTGATCCTGTTATTGAGCTATGGTCTGATTCCGTTACTTTGAAAGTCGGTGATCCTTTTGATCCGATGGATGCTGTTTCTAATTACGGTGTCGGAAGCTCAGGTACGGGCAAGCTTGAATATGATTCATCGGTTAATACTGCGGCGGCAGGAACATATAATGTTGTTTTTCGTCTTTATTCTCAGGACGGTACGGCGGAAGCAACCAAGGTTTTGAATGTAATCGTAAAATAACGAGGATAAAATGACAGATTTACATACACATATTTTACCGTTCACGGATGACGGCGCAACGGATTTTGATGATGCTTTGGATATGGCAGAAATGGCTGCAGAAAACGGAACTGAAATAATTGCTGCGACTCCTCATTTCAATATTCCCGGTATTCAAAGCCGCAGTGTATCTGAGATAAAGGATACATTTGAACAAATGAAGAATAAAATTGAAAAAAATAAAATCGATATTTCTTTTGTTCTCGGTATGGAAATTTTTGCATCTCCGACCGTCGGAGAGAAACTGGATTGCGGAGAATTGATTACTTTAAACGGTACTCGGTATCCGCTTATCGAATTTGGGTTTTCTGAAAAAAAAGATTTTATTTTTTCTGTTATGGATGATTTAATTTCAAGAAGTTATACTCCGATTCTTGCTCATCCTGAACGCTATGATTGTTTTATCAGCGATTTACAGAGTCTCTATGAGCTTTATCAAATGGGTGTTGTCATTCAAATCAATAAGGGCAGCATTCTCGGGAGATTCGGAAGAAGAGTTCAAAGGACTGCAGATGCCATACTCTGCCACAGACTTGCGGCTGTTGCTGCATCGGATGCTCATTCACCGATAACAAGAACTCCTGATTTATCTGAATTTGTGAGGGTTTTGGATATGAATTACGGTGACGGATGCTCTCCTTTGCTGCTTGAAGAAAATCCAAAGCGGATTCTTCGAAACGAGGATGTTTTTTGGGAATCTCCTATACCTTTTGATTATCAGAGGTGAGTACGCATGCAAAGAAAAAGAAAAATTATTGAAGACGAATTTATTGATGAAAGCACGGTAAAAAAAGAAAATGAAAAAAAACATTTCGGAAAGAAGAAGCTGTTGATTGCCGTTTCTTGTATACTCGCTGTTATAATTGTGTTAGCGGGTTCGGGGTTTCTTTATGTCAAGACATTGCTTGGAAAAGCACCGCGTTTAGAGCTTGATACCGATAATCTTGGTATAACCGAGCAATATAAAGATCAGGTGTCATCGTCTGAAGCTGAGAATGAAAACTATGTTCCCGGAGTTACTGAGGATATTGTTCAAACACAGTTTGATTGGGAGAGTATAGTAACCGATTTCCCCGATGATGTTATTAATATTGCGCTTTTCGGTGTTGACAGCCGTGATATGAACGAAACAAGCGGACGCTCGGATGCAACACTGGTTCTTTCGTTCGATAAAATCCATAACAAAATTAAAATCACTTCGATTGCCCGTGACAGCTACGTCAGTGTTGACGGATACGGCAAAACAAAGCTTACGCATGCCTATGCTTACGGAGGTCATCAACTTGCCGTAAAAACGTTAAATCAGAATTTTGGTCTGAATATCCAGGACTTTGTATCAGTCAATTTTTCTCAGCTTGCAACGATAATTGATTTTATCGGCGGAGTAAAAATTAATGTTACCGAAGAAGAACGCACGGTCATGGAAGGCTATATCAGAGAACTAAATAATATCGGAGTGCCGACTGAACAGTTGACCCAAACGGGTGATGTTGTTCTCAGCGGAGGACAGGCTGTTGCTTACGCAAGAAACAGATACACAGGCACGGATGTCGACCGAATGAACCGTCAGTATGAAGTTCTTGTTGCGATGGTTGAATCGGTAAAAAATATGAATGTTACTAAGTACAGCGAGCTAATTTCGCTTATTCTTTCTCAATGCGTAACTTCACTCAGCGACAGCGAGATGATTTCTCTCGGAATGTGGGCAATGACAAGCATTCCGGAGTTTTCGAGATTCGTTTTGCCGAGCAGCGAATGTAATCCGTCGGGTCAGATTATTGACGGGCTTTGGTACTATGTTTATGACCTTTCCAAGGCGAGAAGTATTCTCTATAGTTTTATTTATGAGCAATAGCTCTTTTAATAATATTATTTGAAAAGGGGTTATATTGATGTTCAGAAAATTTGAAAAACGTTGGCTTAAACACATTGATTTGATTCTCGTTGATTCGATTCTTTGGCAGATTGCTTTTTGCCTTGCATATGTTATTCGATTCGGTTTCTCATTTCCATACAAAGAATCATATTATCTTCAAATATCTGTTTTGCTGCTTGTTATTAATATTTGCATTGCATTTTTTGCTCAAAGCTATGATGATATTATGAGGCGAAGCGTAGCCCAGGAGTGTTATTCAGTTGTTAAACATAATGCGTTAACAATAGGCGGATTGCTTCTGTATTTGTATTTAACCAAACAAAATGAGGAAATGTCACGATTGTTTTTCACATATCTTGTTATAATTTCTTTTATTTTTATGTGGATTTCGCGAGGCGTTTATAAAAAAGTTATGCTCAAGAGCATTAACAAGCATCCTGAAAAACACCATAGCGTTATTATTCTTGCGAAGAGCAAGCATGTAAAAAAGATTCTTGATAATTTGAAAAAAAGCGGTTGGAGAGCTGCGGGAATTTGCCTTGTGGACAGAGATGCACAGGGTGAGGAGCTTGAAGGCATTCCTGTTGTTGCAAACCTTGATAACTTGCTCGAATATATAAAGGGAAATGTTGTAGACGGTTTGCTTATCGGTGTAAAAAGAAACACGGAAGTACCTTCAAACCTTGCGGACGTTTGCCTTGAAATGGGTGTTTCAACTCATATTCTGCTCAATCAGCCTGAGCTTGGCGGTGAAACGGTTGTCAACAACGTCGGTGATATGTCTGTTCTTACGCGCAGCGTGCGTATTACAAGCGCAAGACAATTGCTTGTTAAAAGACTTTTTGATATTGTTGCAGGGTTCTTCGGTATTATTGTAACTGCAATTTGCTTTGTTTTCATCGCTCCGATTATTTATATAAAAGACCCCGGTCCGATTTTCTTTTCTCAAACTCGTGTGGGCAAAAACGGAAGAAAGTTTAAAATATATAAATTCCGTTCGATGTATAAAGATGCCGAAGAGCGAAAGAAAGAGCTTATGGCTCAGAATAAGATTGCGGACGGAATGATGTTCAAAATGGACGATGATCCCCGAATTATAAAGGGTATCGGTCATTTTATCCGTGATTTCAGTATTGATGAGCTTCCGCAATTCTGGAATGTTTTTAAAGGCGAAATGAGCTTTATAGGCACAAGACCGCCGACAGTTGAAGAATACGAAAAGTATGACTATCATCATAAAGTCCGTCTTTCAATTAAACCGGGTATCACGGGAATGTGGCAGACCAGCGGCAGAAGCAATATAACCGATTTCGAACAGGTTGTTTCGCTCGATGCGTATTACATAGTTAATTGGAGCTTTGCTCTTGATTTGAAAATACTTTTTAAAACAATAAAAGTTGTTTTGAAAAAAGACGGTGCATCATAAAAATGTGCCGAACATAATGAAACAGGTGCGGAAAATGATTAATAACAACAGAAAAATTGACAAATCAAAGATACCTTTTTGCAGCATTATGGGAGTAAATATTGCTGCTATAGACATGGACTGGCTTCTCAATTATACAGATAAAAATCTCAAAGATCTTTCCGGCGACTATATGTGCGTTGCGAATGTTCATACAACCGTAATGGCATATGAAAATGAGGATTACCGAGATATCCAGAACGGCGCTGTTATGGCAATTCCCGATGGCGGTCCTCTTGCTACCGAAGGCAAAAGAAGAGGCTTTGAAAACATGAGCCGAACAACAGGACCGAGTTTTATGGAGGAGATTTTTAAAATCACTTCTAAAAAGGGTTATCGTCATTTTTTCTACGGCTCAACACCCGAAACGCTCGAAACCCTTGAAGTGAAGCTCAAAGAAAAGTACCCCGGCATAGAGATTGCAGGTTTGTACAGTCCTCCGTTCAGAGCGCTTACTGAGCAGGAAGACGAAGAAATCTGCGCCATGATCAATGCCGCAAATGCCGATTTTGTATGGGTTGGTCTCGGCGCTCCTAAGCAGGAAAAATGGATGGCGCAGCATTGCGGAAAAATCAAGGGATTTATGGTTGGAGTCGGTGCAGGCTTTGACTATTTTGCTGAAAATATATCAAGAGCTCCGGAGTGGATGCAAAAAACAAATCTGGAATGGTTTTACCGCTTGATTCAGGAACCGAAAAGACTTTTTAAGCGTTATTTACACACGAATACAAAATTCATATATGAAGCGGTAATAAGGAGAAAATAATGAGTAAAAGCGGAGTCTTTAAGTTTGAAAATAACTGCTTTGACCCCATAAGATATTGGGCAGCTTTCTGCGTTATGTTTTTACATTATACTTTTTATGCACTTACGCTTTCAAATCAGGCTCACGGTTTTATGACTGTGCTGAGAAACATCGTCGGATTCTTTCCCGGAGTTGTTGTACTTTTTGCGCTGAGCGGCTATCTCGTTTCAGCATCGCTTGAAAGGTCTGAGAATATCCGACAATATCTGACAAAAAGAGTTTTCAGGCTTTATCCTGAACTTTGGGTTTGTACTGTTATTAATCTTATTACGGTATGTGTTCTTACAATGAGTCTGCCGGACAAAAGTGTTTTAATATGGCTTGCAACTCAGGTTTTCGGAATTGCCAACACTCCTGACAGCCTTAAGGATTTTGCAACCGGCAGCATCAACGGTGCGTTGTGGACTGTTTTTACTGAAATTCAGCTTTATATTGTTCTGTGTATATTTGGAAAATGGCTGAAAAAATTCAGCCACGCTAAATGGATTGCATTGATTACTGCCTCGGCGGTGATTAACCTTATTTGTTATTATATTGACCAAAACACAGTAGGAATAATTCCTAAACTGCTTGAACGTACTTTTATTCCGTATTTTCTTTGGTTCATTATCGGTTCTTATTGTTTTCATAAAAAAGAAAGCGTTGTGCCTGTACTTAAAAAACTTTTGATTCCGTTATTGATAGTTTATGCGGTTCTGCGACTCGGAAGTTTTATAACCGTTGGCTATTATTCAGATATCGGAAAAGGTATCCTTTGTCCGTTTATTGTTATCGGTGCTGCATATGCGCTCGGCTCGCTAAGAATAAAATGCGATTTGTCTTACGGAATTTTCCTCTATCATTGGATTGTACTCAACGTTCTTGTTCACTTTGATCTGCTTAATAATCTTCATTGGGCTGCCGCAATTCTTGTTTATACGGCGGCAACACTTGGTCTTGCCTATCTTTCATGGCGATTTGTGGGTAAGGCATCGGATAAAATTGTTAAAAAACTTTCTGCCTGAATTGAGTGAGAAAAATGAAAAAAATATGTATGATTGTGCCCAATGCTAATGTAAAAGGCGGTATCGCCTCCGTTGTTAACGGCTATAAGGGTTCAAAACTTGAGAAAGATTATGAAATAATCTATGTTGAATCATATATAGATACAAGCAAGCTTGCGAAGCTGATAAAAGCTTTTTGTGCCTATTTTCGATTTGCTGAAATACTTTTATTTGATAAACCGGATATTATTCATATTCATTCTTCTTTCGGACCTGCTTTTTTTCGCAAATTGCCCTTCATATATATGGCGCATTTTGCTCGCAAACCAATAATTAATCACATCCACGGTTCTGAGTTTGATAAGCTTTATACCGACGCAGGTGAACGCAAACAAAAGCTTGTCAGAAAAACCTGGGAAAAGTGCGATCGTTTTATAGTACTATCGGATGAATGGAAAGAAAGTTTTTCGGTTGTTATCCCAGAAGAGAAGATGGATGTTATTGAAAATTACAGTGAAATTAAAGCATTCAATCCGGAAAAGCCGCTTACAAACACGGTATTGTTCCTCGGCGCTGTCAATGAAATGAAGGGCTGCTTTGATATGCCCGAGGTAATACGTCTTGTTTCGAAAAATAATCCGGAAGTCAGAATGATTGTTGCCGGCAGCGGCGAAACCGAAAAAACCGCTGAAATTGCAAAAGAAAAATGTGTTGCAGACAGATTTGTTTTCCCCGGTTGGGTCAGAAATGACGAAAAAGATCGGTTGCTGCGTGAAGCGGATATTTTCTTTCTGCCTTCATATACGGAAGGTATGCCGATGTCCGTGCTTGATGCTATGGGGTATGGTTTGCCTATTGTAACAACAAATGTCGGTGGGATTCCCAAAATTGTTAAAAACGGAGTTAACGGTTATATGCTTACTCCGGGTGATTGTGAGGGCTTTGCAAATGCGATTTCCGAAATTCTTTCGGACAGCAATAAAAGAAAAGCTTTCGGAAAGTGCAGTTTTGAAATAGCAGAAAACGCCTATTCACTTGAAAAACATATTGAGAAAATCGAAAAAATATACGAAACATTCTAAAACGGAGTTTAACATGAAAATCAGTGTTATTACAATGCAGGGTGTCTATAATTACGGTTCTGCGCTGCAGTCATACGCAACGCTCAAATGCTTCGAGAGGATGGGGTACGAGGCGGAGCTAATTGATTATTATCCTGTTCAGATGAGAAATTACGGTTCTGTCAGGCAGATTTATACCGATGCAAAGGCTTTTCACGGTAATCCGTTAAAAAGTCTTCTGATTGCTTTTGCAAAGCAGCCTTCAATGAGAAAGATGAAAAAAGTTTTTGCGCCTTTTTCGTCAAAATATCTTAATCTTACCGATG
This sequence comes from Clostridia bacterium, assembly GCA_017410195.1. GTDB lineage: Bacteria > Bacillota > Clostridia > Oscillospirales > Acutalibacteraceae > CAG-177. Next base: position 17,954 of record JAFQRF010000084.1, read on the forward strand.
AATATATGTCAGGTGATGCATTGATTGAAAATCCGCCTCAATCAGATGTTTATTGCACGGGCAGCGACCAGGTGTGGAATAACTTCTGGAATGCTGATTTTGATACAGCGTATTTTCTTGATTTTGCTCCCGAGGGAAAAAAAAGAATTTCTTTTGCAGCAAGCTTTGGAAGAGATGAAATCACTGAAGAAGAGTTAGCAAAGGTCAGACCTTTACTTGAAAAATATTCAGCAGTTTCCGTCAGAGAAGATTCGGGACTGAAGATACTTGAGAATACCGAAATTCCTTTGAAAGAGTGTGTACTTGACCCTACATTTATGATTTCAAAAGATGAATGGCGTAGTCTTGCAAACCCGATAAGTGACAAGGGATATATTCTGGTTTATAAACTCCACGAGGACAGCATTACATCCGAAGTTGCTCTTGAAATCGGAAAAAAGACCGGCAAACAAGTTATAAGAATCAGCGCAGATTATTTTAAAAGAATCAACGGCGGTAAAACGGTTGTTGCTCCTAAGGTTGAAGAATTCATATCATATATTCTGAATGCAGATCTTGTTGTCACCGATTCTTTTCATGCAACGGCGTTTTCAATCGGACTGAATATTCCTTTTATTTCGGTTCAGTGGAAGATGTTTAATGACAGAATAGGTACTGTTCTGAGAAAAACTCAGCTTGAAAACCGACGAGTATCTTCCGTTGAGCAGGCTCTTAAAATTTATGATAAAAAAATTGATTTTGAAAAGGTTGACAGACTTATTGCTGATGAAAGGGAAAAAACACAGGATTTTTTGAATGCGGCATTAAAATAAATTTGAAATTGCAGGGTGAATTATGGCTACATATACATTATTCGAGAATAAAGAAAGCTGCTGCGGATGCTCGGCTTGTGCTGAAATTTGTCCTAAAAATGCGATAAAAATGATCCCCGATAAGTTTGGTTTTATTTATCCTGAAATTAATTCATCATTGTGTACGGAATGCGGAGCATGCAGATCTGTTTGTGCCATGAGTACGGAACTTGAAGAAAAAAAGCCGCTTGATGTTATGGTTGGTGTCAGCCAAGTAACCGATGTTATGCAGTCTGCTTCAGGTGGGATTTTTGCTGCGCTTGCTTCGAAAATACTGGATAACGGCGGTATTGTGTTCGGTGCATCGATGGAAGTTATCGACGGCAGACTTGCGCCCATGCACATTTCTGTTGAGGATAAAGAATCTCTTAAAAAGCTTATGGGTTCAAAATATGTTCAAAGCTCAACAAGCGGAGTTTTTGGTAAAGTTAAAACAGCGCTTTGCGACGGCAGACAGGTATTATTTTCAGGAACTCCGTGTCAGGTTGCCGCTCTGAATTCTTATCTCAAAAGGTCTTATGAAAATTTATATACGGCGGATATTATCTGCCATGGTGTACCAAGCTCCGAGTTTTTTCAAAAATATATTGAATATGAAGAAAATAAACTTGGCGCAAAAATTACAAATTTTAAATTCAGAGATAAAAATGTCGGCTGGGGTTTGACTGCAAAAATTACATACAGAAATAACGGAAAAGAAAAATATAAGTGGATTCCGAGCAGAGCGTCGTCATATTACAGTTTATTTCTTGATTCTGAAATATATCGCGACTGTTGTTATTCCTGCAAATATGCCTGCAGTTCAAGAACGGGAGATTTGACACTCGGCGATTTTTGGGGTATTGAGAAACAACATCCCGAATATTTGGCAACGAACGGTGGTTTTGTTGAAATTAAGAAAGGCTGTTCCTGCATAACGGTGAATACCGAAAAAGGCTACAGGCTACTTGACAGCGGAATTAAAGTTTCTGAATCGACCTATGAAAAAGCTGCTGAGTATAACAAACAGCTTGTTTCGCCTAGCCGAAAGAGTAAAAACAGAGAATTTATTTTAAATAATTTTGCAAATTCGGGTTACAAGGCGGTTGAGCAGTTTTTTGTTAAAAATAATTTTTTAAAGATTCAAATTGCTTTTTTGAAATACAGAATCAAAAGGATTCTTAATCTGCTCAGACTCAGATGAGCGGCAGGGAGAAGATATAATATGAAAAAAATATATATAATCACAAACAGCAGTTTCCCATTCGGCAATGCAAATTCAAATTATATCCGATATTTTTCATTGGCTCTTTTGTCAGCAGGCTGGCAGGTTTCCGTTATCGGAAGCGACATGAATTCCGGTAAGGCAGAAAGCGGAAATTATAACGGAATTGAATTCCAAAATATTAAGCTTCCTTCGTTCAGATTTCCTTTTCATCTTCGGGATCATCTTTTCTACGGTTCGGAACTAAAAAAAGTTCTCAGTAAGATTAAAATAGAGAAGGATGCCTATGTTTTTGTATATTCAATGTATTTAGATTTGGTTAAAACTGTTTTTGAAGAAACAAAGCATCTTGAAAAAGGTCATCTGAGTATGGTGATGGTTGAGTGGTTTCAGCCGTTTCAGTATCGGTTCGGCAGGCTTAACCCGGATTATCAGTGTTGGAAGTATACATTTGAAAAACTTGCAACGAGATATCCGAAAGTTATTCCGATAAGCAGAAAGCTTGGTGAATTCTATTCTCAGGCGGGTTGTGACGTCCTCGTGTTGCCTATAATGGCGGATGTTGAAAATAACGTTAATGATTTGCCGCCGAAGAAATTTGACGGAATTTTTGATTTTATTTATCCGGGTGATGCCAATAAAAAAGACACCTTTGACGGTCTGCTTGAGGCTATCGGTGAACTCAGCGAAGAAGAAATCGGCAGAGTCAGATTTCATTTTACCCTTCTTTCCGAGGATAATGCTGATGCTATGATTTCGAATAAAAAACTTGATGCTCAAAAAATAAAAAAAGCCTTGGTTTTCCACGGAAGACTTGAATACTCAAAGTTGTTAGAACTTTATAAAACGGTTGATTTTCTTTTTATCCCAAGAGAAAAAAATGTTGTTACTTTGTCAAATTTTCCGAGTAAAATACCAGAGCTTATGTGTTACGGAGTAGTTCCTGTATGTTCAAGAGTCGGTGACTATGCGGATTTATATCTTTCTGACGGAACCGACAGCATCATTTTTGACGGAGCAGATAAAGACGGCTGTCTTGACGGCTTAAAAAGAGTTCTTTCCATGACTGAGCATGAGCTTGATACCATGAAATCGAATGCGGTCAGATGTGCGTGTGAAAAGTTTGATTATCATAATTGGAGCAAAAAAATTGAGGAGTTCATACTTGGTTGACGGAAAGGAAACAACATATGAAATTAATTTATTATTTTAAGAAGTTTATTAATATTTACAGCAGGAGGCTCTGGTCGCCGCTTAACAAATTGTTGCTAAACCTTAACGGTGTTAAGGTTGGGAAAGGACTCAGTGTCAGGGGCATGATATATATTTTCAGACATCAGGCAGAGAGCAGAGTTAAAATCGGTGATAATGTTTCAATTAATTCAGGCGCAAAAACAAATCCTATCGGATTTGGTGACAGAATGAGAATTCAAATGGTTGACAGCGGCATACTTGAAATCGGCAGCGGCTGCAAAATTTCAAACGCTGCAATTACATGCGCAAACAGCGTAAAGCTCTGCGACAATGTTATGCTCGGCGCAGGCGTAAAAATCTATGATACAGATTTCCACCCCTTGAGCTATGAAGACAGAATAAAGCCGTATTCTCCCGATATTCCGGTTAAAACTGCCCCTATTGTTATCGGCGAAGGTGCATTTATCGGGGCAGGCTCAATTATTCTTAAAGGAGTAACTGTCGGTATGCACAGCATTATCGGTGCCGGCTCGGTTGTAACAAAAGATGTTCCTGATTATGAGATTTGGGGAGGGAATCCCGCAAAATTTATCAGAAAAACTTCGGATTCGGAGAAATAAGAATGAAAAAAATTCTCTACATTAATGTGACATATAAAAATGCAAGTACCGGGAGAATAATCAATGATATCGTCAAGGGCGGTGACAACGATAAATTTGATTACAGAGTTGTTTTTCAGGTTGGCGGAAATGCCGATTCAAATTCTTTTCAATTTGAAAAAAAGTTTGAAAACGTAATCCGCAGGGGAGTTCATAAATTTTTCGGTAATGTCGGTTTTGTAACTGTTTCTCAGACAAAACGCATGATAGAGGAAATCAAACGTTATAATCCTGATCTTATTCATATTCACACAGTTCATCATCAATGTACGGATTATATGCAGCTGTTTAAGTTCCTTCGTGATTTCGGAAAGCCGGTTGTTTATACTTTACATGATTGTTGGGCATTTACGGGCGGATGCTATCATTATACCGAGCAAGGGTGCAGCGGATTTAAGAAAGATTGCAGCTGTTGTCCTAAGAATTCGGATGAGCTTGAATGCAGTCCTCGAAAAACCTCTCAAGAACTCAAAGAAAAGACGGATTTATATAAATCATTTAAACATATTTGCTTTGTCGGAGTTTCAGAGTGGATGTGTGCAGAAGCGAAGAAATCCTTGATTGGTCAATTGCCGATAATCTGTATCAGAAACGGTGTTGATACAGAAATATTTAAAGATTTAAAACATCATGAAAAGATTTATAAACTTAAATCGAAGCTTCTCGGCGAAAAAAAGCACCTTGTTCTCGGTGTTGCAAGTGCGTGGAGTGAAAAAAAGGGTCTTTCTTCGTTTTACCGTTTTGCCGAAAAGCTTGGAAATGATTACAGGGTATTGCTTGTCGGCGGTAATCTGCCTTCTCAGCGTCCTGTGATTGATAATCTTACCTTCTACGGAAGAACAGACAATGTTGAAGAGCTTGCGGATATTTATAACTGCGCAGATGTTCTTGTTAATCTTTCTGTCGAAGAATCCTTCGGACTTGTAACTGCAGAAGCGGCAGCCTGCGGAACTCCGGTTATAGCATATGATTCAACCGCCAACAGCGAACTAATTAAAATGACAGGAGGAAGACTTATTTCCTTGGGCGATGAAATGACTTTTATTGAAGAAATCGAAAGAATATGCAACCGCAGCAAACCATCTGAGAATTTATCCGAAATAAGAGCTTCGGTTTCAAAAGAAAGAATGGTCAGGGAGTATTGGGAACTGTATAATTCTATTTTATAATTAATCAGAAAGGAGAAGTTCGGTTGAAAGTTGCTTTTGATGATAAAAAATTTGATATCGATGAAATTCTCTTCTCTTTTTTGATTACTAATTTACTTCTTCTTGTCTTCATAAATGAAGGACAGCTTCTGGTCGAATTTGCAATTTCGGTTTTTTGTTCCGTGAGAATAATTATGATGATGCACGGAGACAAGTACATAACTGGTAAGGTTTTGATTTCTGTATGCTTTTTTGCATATTTGACATTTATAACCGTGTTGCAGGGATTTGATTTTACTTACTATACAGATAATTTCAAACTCGTTTACAGACCTCTTGTTGTTTTTCTCTATTTATCAACGCTTTTGCTTCAGAAGCCGAATGTTATCAAGAAAATTCTTGAAAAAAATTATCTTTTTTTTAATATATATTATTCGGTTAATCTTGTTTATCTTTTATATCAGTCCACAACCTCTATTTTTTACGATAATATAACCGGATTTTTGGGGATTTACGGAACACACAGACTTACTGCGTTTACAACATTTTTGGTTTTACTCAACATCAGTCTGATTCTTAATTCGAAAATAAAAAGAAAATGGATATTGCTTGTTTATACTCTTTATATTGCTGTTTCAACTTTTATTGTTTCGAATATAAACGATAATACTGCTGTTTTTATTTTCTTGCCGCTTTCTGTTTTACTTTATCTTTTTTGCTCAGGTCGAATTTCACCCAAAATGCTGCTTAGCGTTGCGGCAATAGGTGTATTATTTATTCTGCTTTTTTCACAGATGATGAAAAACGAAGAAATCTTATATTTTCTTGAATCAAGACTTTTTAATAAAATTGAAGGAATGATGAATGTTTTTGACGGTGAGAGCATCGAAGAAGAAAGAATGGTTTACGTCGAGTATGCTTTTGAGAAACTCAACGGTGCGGCCTGCGGAGTCGGAATGGGCAGCATAAAAATAATAGGTGATCCGACAATTTCAAGCCTTGACATCCTGCTGCGAAATTGGGGAATGAGCAATATGGCTTCGTTTATAAGCATCGGCGGTATCGCATTTCTGATACTTTATATCATTGCTTATGTTGTTTTTATTGCTTATCCTCATTCCGGCGTTCGAATTTATATTGCTTTTTTTGTTTTGCTTTTTGTTCTTGTTTATTACGGTCAGCCGCTTACAAGCATTCCGATGATAACAGCAGTCTGGATGATGCTTTATCCTTTCTTAAGCAACAGAAATTTTAAAATTTATCAGAACGAGGGTGAAATATAAAATGAAAACGGGAATACTCACTTTCCATTATGCAATTAATTACGGTGCGGTTCTTCAAATGTATGGTTTGAAAAAAAAGTTGGAATCGCTCGGTCATGATGTCGAAATCATAAACTATGTTCCGTCGGATTTTGACAGAGACAGTCTTCGCAGCACTCTCAGGGTGTCGGGAATTAAGAAGAAAACAGATATTAAAAATTCTCTGAAGCGTATTTATATTAATCTGAAAAATCAAAAAAATCTTTTTAAATCTTTTGACGGATTTTTGGATGAATATTTTAAACTTTCCGATCCTGCAAATGATTTCGAATGGAAAAGTGTTGTTGAAAATTATGATTATGTTTTTGTAGGAAGCGATCAGGTATGGAATCCTTCTAACAGAAAGTCTGACATCTATTTTCTTAATACAGGTTCCGATAAGCCTGCAAAAATATCTTATGCAGCTGATTCCACCAACGATAAGGTTCAGTCCGAAACAGTCGGTAATCTTGCATCGGCTTTGTCGCAGTTCAGAGGCATTTCGGTTCGAAATGCCCATTCATGCCGTTTTGTTGAAAAAATAACCGGAAAAAGTCCGGAAATCGTTCCTGATCCGGTGATACTCTGCGATTTTTCAGAATTCTGCAAGCCTTTATCGGGTGAAAAATATGCTTTGGTTTACATTCTCGGTAAGGAAATAAAAGGCGGTCATGATGCTGTGATTTCTCTGATAAAGGAGAAATATGTAAATCTGAAAATTATTCAGGTTGTTATGATGAAGCAAAAAGAGTTTATGATTCTTGATTCTGCCGATAAAAAAATATATTCATGCACTCCCGATGAATGGGTTAATCTGATTTATAATGCAGAATTTGTTTATACGGACTCATTCCATTGCATTCTTTTTTCGATGAAATTTCATAAGAATTTTCTTTCATATTATGCAGATGAGCTTCGTGCACCGAGACTTATTGCTTTGCGTGAGCAATACGGTTTAGGCAGCAAAATTGTTTCGTCTGCCGAAGAAGCCAAGGAGTGTAAAAGCATTGATTTCGAATTGAATTACGATGCGATTGATTCGATATTTGAGGATCAGAAAAAAATAGGTACGAATTTTATAATAAAACACACAGAGGCGATTAAATGAGTTCACAAAACGGCAAATATAAGAAGCTTGCAAAAAATACCGTAGTATTCATGGTCGGTAATTTCGGCAGCAAGCTGATTTCTTTTGTTATCGTTCCGCTTTACACTTATGTTTTGACAACTGAAGAGTACGGAATTATTGATCTGTTTACGACAACGATAAATCTGATACTGCCGTTTATGATTTTAGGGCTTAACGAAGCTGTACTCAGATTTCTCGCCGGAAAAGAAATGAAAAAAGAAACTGTGGCATCGGATTGTTTTGTGGTGTTTCTGCTTAATTCACTGATAGTATGGGCTTTGTATCCGCTATACAGCGGATTGCCTGCTCTCGGTGAACACGCTTTTCTTTTTACAGTTCTTTTAACCGTTATGGCATTTAATCAGGTGTTTTTGCAATATTTGAGAGGTAACGGACAGACTGTTGCCTTTGCTATGAACGGAATAATAATAACTGCAGTCACCGTTCTTGCCAACCTCTTTTTTCTGCTTTATTTAAAAATGGGAATCAAGGGCTATCTGCTTGCATTTATTATCGCTCAATTGTGCAGCGCAGTTGAAATTATCTTTGCTTCAAAACTGTGGCGTGATATTCGGTTCAAACATATCAATAAAAAGATGCTGCGTGAAATGCTCAGCTATTGTCTGCCGCTTATACCCGGCAGTCTTATGTGGTGGGTTATGAATGCAGGGGACAAATATATGATTAATTATTTTATTGATGCATCGGCAAACGGAATTTATTCGGTTGCTCATAAATTTCCGACGATAATCAACATGTTCTATGCAGTATTTATGCAAGCATGGCAGTTATCTGCAATAGAAGAAAAAAAATCCGATTCAAGCTCAGGTTTTCACAGTAATGTTTACAGGTATATCCTTGCTGTTCTTGCGATTGTCGGCTCAGGGATAATTCTGGTTTCTAAGCCGCTTTATCTTTATGTTATGGAAAGCGAATTTAAAATTGCGTGGCAAAGCGTACCGCTTCTCATAATTGCGCAGGTTTTTTCTTGCCTTACCGGCTTTTTCGGAACGGTATATGTTGTTGAAAAAAAGACTAAAAAAGCGTTGATAACTACTATGTGCGGCGCAATAGCAAATCTTGCATTTAATCTTGTTCTTATTCCTAAATTCGGGCTTATCGGAGCAGCAGCGGGAACTATGCTCGGATATACGGTTGCTGCATCGATGAGAATGCTTGATACAAAAAAATATATAAATATTGATTTAAAAATCAAAAAAGTATTGCCTGCTGTTGCGGTCCTTTTGATGCAAACGGGATTTTTGTTTGCTGATTTAGGAGTGTGGGTCTATATCATTCAAGTGATATGCATGGCGGTTGAATTAATCATTTTCAAGGCGGAAGTTTCGCTCGTTTTTTCGTTTTCTTGCTCTTTTATCAAAAATAAATTGTTCAAATCAAAACGGATGGGGTAATGTTATTATGACAGAAAACAAACTGCCCGTATTTTACGCTTGTATCAACAAAAATGAGGCTTCAAGAAATTGTAGTTCCTCGGGCGGTGTTTTTACTTTGCTTGCGGAGCGCGTGATTGCTGAAAACGGTGCTGTATTTGCAGCAAGATTTAATAGTGATTTCGAAGTTATACATGATTGCTGTGAAGAAATATCAGAACTTAAATTTTTTCTCGGCAGCAAATATGTTCAAAGCAAAATGAACGGAGTTTATTCTTACGTCAAAAGTAAATTATCAGAAGGTAAGAAGGTTCTTTTCTGCGGTACTCCTTGTCAGGTAAGTGCGCTAAAAGCATACCTTGGCTGTGAACATGCAGACCTATTAACTGTAGATTTTGTTTGTCACGGAGTACCAAGTCCCAAAATATGGAAGGATTATCTCCGGAAGATTGCAAACGGAAGAGAAATAAGCAATATTAATTTTAGAGATAAGACCGAGGGCTGGCGCAGATTTTCTTTGAAAATACAGTTTACCAATGGTGACGAGTACCGTGCAATGCACCGTGAAGATACATTTATGAAAGGTTTTCTTCAAAACATATACCTTCGTCCGTCGTGTTATGAATGTGCATTTAAGGGTCTCGAATCTGAAGCTGATATTACTTTGGCTGATTTTTGGCGAGCGCAGGAGTTTGTTCCGTCGCTTTATGATGATAAGGGAACATCTTTGATTATCGTTAATTCCCAAAAGGGCATAGAAGCGTGGAACCGAATTGAAGATAAAATGTGTTTTGAACGCAGCGATGAAGCGACGGCTTTAGCTGTGAATTCTTCAATTTTACATTCTGCACCGCGCCCGGCAAAACGAGATACTTTTTTTACCGATAAGGAAACGGATATTGTTGTACGAATTGAAAAGACAGTTAAAATAGGGATGATGCAAAGAGTCAAGGGTAAGCTGAAATCTGTTTTTTCTTCAATAAAAGGATAAGGTGAAGAACTATGAAAGATATTCCTATGCTTTTCAGCAGAAAAGAGTTCTGCTGCGGCTGCGGTGCATGTATTGCTGCATGCGCAGCCGGTGCAATTGAAATGAAAACGGATGAAGAGGGATTTGATTATCCTGAAATCAATGATACAATTTGTGCAAGGTGCGGCAAATGCATTAATATTTGTCCTATAAAACAAAAATTGAGGGATTAATAATGAAAAATGCGATCAATTATAACAAAATAAAAAATTTGTTTTTGTGTCAGGCATATTCCGATGCGTGGGAGGATTATCAGCGAAGCTTGCAAAAATCAAGCTTTATAAAATGGGATTATGTAATCCTTACTGCCTCAAATGAATCTCAGGCGCAGGCGTACAGACTTCAGATTGAGCGTCGCTTAGCGAGAGGTTTTTTGCCTGAAACTACAAAATATGTTGTTTTACCTGACCCTGACGGCAAAAGAGTCGGTTCAGGCGGTGCAACATTCAATGTTATAAAATTTATTGCAGAGCAGTGCGGAGCTTCTCTTTTCAGGGGCAAGCGTGTTTTGGTTATTCATTCAGGCGGTGACAGCAAGCGAATCCCCCAGTATTCTGCAATCGGAAAGCTTTTTTCTCCTGTTCCTCGTAATCTTCCTGATGGCAGAGGTTCAACTCTTTTTGATGAATTTATTATTGGTATGTCAGGTGTGCCTGCAAGATTTAAGGAAGGTATGCTTGTTCTCTCGGGTGATGTTCAGCTTCTTTTCAATCCTTTGCAGATTGATGCACAGTTCAACGGTGCGGCTGCAATCTCCATTAAAGAACCCGTTGAAACCGGTAAAAATCACGGGGTTTTTCTCGGCGACGGTAAAGGGTATGTTAAAAACTTTTTGCATAAGCTCTCTGCAGAAAAGCTTTTGGAAGCAGGAGCGGTTAACGAGTACGGAACTGTTGATTTGGATACGGGTGCAATCCTTATGGACGCAGAACTTCTCGAGGCATTGTATTCGCTTATTTCGACCGACGGAGTGCCGGATGAAACAAAGTTCAGTGAGTTTGTAAATGAAAATGCGAGAATAAGTTTTTATGGTGATTTTATGTATCCTCTCGCATCTGATTCAACTCTTGAGCAGTATTATAACGAAGCACCCGAAGGAGAGTTTACTGCTGAGCTTCGTGAGTGCCGTGAGAAGATATGGAAAGTTCTTTCACCATTTTCTCTTAAGCTTATCTGTCTTTCGCCCGCAAAGTTTATTCATTTCGGAACCACTGGTGAGTTGCTCTGTCTTATGACCGAAAATATTTCAGATTATGAGTTCCTTAACTGGAAGAACAGAGCTGTATCATGCGTAAAAAACGAAAACGAATTTACAGCTTTTGCATCTTATGTTGAAGAAAATGCAAAAATAGAAAATGGTTCGTATACAGAAAACAGCTATATTCTTAACGGTTCATATGTTGGTAAAGGCAGCATTGTTTCGTCTCTTGAACTTTGTGGTGAGCGCGTGCCTGATAATGTTGTTATTCATGGGTTGCCGCTTAATGACGGCCGCTTTACCGTTCGTATTTACGGCGTAAAGGATAATCCGAAAGGTACGCTTGAACAAGCTGCACAATATCTTACAACCGATTTGAAAAAAATGGTATCCGAGTTGGGCTTTGAGGAAAAGGAGCTTTGGAACGGCACGGCACACGATCTTTGGAATGCAAAGCTTTATCCTGTATGTAACAGCATGAAAGATGCTCTTGATTTTTCGCTTGAGCTTTATTCCGCACTTAAGAAAAAAAATGATTCATTCCTTATAAAATGGAAAAATTCCGATCGAATAAGTCTTTGCGAAAGCTTCAACAAAGCTGATCTCGTTAAAATTCTTGATTGGCAGGAGAACATAGAAAACCGTATACTTTGCAGGAATTTTATTAATAGTTTGCTTTGCGGCACTTATTGCGAGGATGCATTGAAAATCTTCGGAAAAAAAGGAATCGATGAAGATATATATTCAATTCTCATGTCAACTGCCGCCGAATCAGATTTTAAAACTAAAATTCGAATTTATTATGCTGTTTCGCGTTACATGAAAGAAAACGGTTCAATTTTCTGCGGCACAAGATACGATTTGGCAGAGGAACTCTGCTTTGCAGCTATAAGGCAGGAGGTTTTTGAGAAAGCTGAAGAAAAGCTTCCTGATTCATCGTGCTATAAGATTGCAAGAGATTATGTTGATGTTCATCTGCCTGTCAGGGTTAATTGGGGCGGAGGATGGACGGATACTCCTCCTTATTGCTATGAAAACGGCGGAACCGTTCTTAATGCCGCAATAAGCATCAATGGGAAATTGCCTGTTCAGATATGCGTAAAAAAGATTAAGGAATATCGCATAGAATTTGAAAGTCAGGATATCGGAGTTAAGGGTTTTGCAGAAACGGTTGAAGAAATTACCGATTGCCGTAATCCGTTTGATTATTTTGCTCTTCATAAAGCTGCGCTGATTGCCTGCGGTATTATACCCATGAACGGCGGCAATGAAACACTTGAAGAAATTCTTGAACGTCTCGGCGGCGGAATTTATCTTTCAACTCAAGTTATCGGCATACCCAAGGGTTCAGGCCTCGGAACAAGCAGTATTCTTGCAGGCGCATGTGTAAAAGGTATTTTTGAGTTTCTCGGAATTGAGAAAACGGATGAGGATATTTATCAAATAGTTCTATGCATGGAGCAGATAATGAGTACCGGCGGCGGCTGGCAAGATCAGGTTGGCGGTTTGACGGGAGGAATTAAGCTTATTTCAACTGAACCGGGTCTTGAACAGCAGATAAAGGTGACACCGATAAAAGTGCCTGAAAAGGCAATGAAGGAGCTGTCGGATCGATTTGCACTTATTTATACAGGTCAGCGCAGACTTGCAAGAAATCTTCTGAGAGATGTTGTCGGAGGTTACATCGGATCAAGACCTGAGTCTGTTGAAGCACTCAGAGAAATCAAGCCTGTGGCCGCGTTGATGGCTTATTATCTAGGCAACGGTGATATTGATTCGTTTGCAAAACTTCTTGATGAACATTGGGAGCTTTCAAAAAAAATTGATGCAGGCTCCACAAACGGATGCATTGACCAGATTTTTGTAACGTGTGAAGATTTGATTGATTCAAAATTTATTGCAGGTGCGGGCGGAGGAGGCTTCGTTATGGTTATACTTAAAAAGGGCGTAACGAAAGAACAGCTTCGTTTAAGACTTTCCGCAATCTTCCAGAACAGCGGTGTTGATGTTTGGCAATGCGATTTTGTTGATAATTTTTGAGTTTTGAGCATTCGTGGCGATTTCTGAATCAACATGATAAAATCCGAAGCTTTAATAAAAAGGTTTCGGATTTTTTATCTGTAAAAATTTTAAAAATTGTGGTTAAAACTATTGCACAACACAATATATTGTGCTATTATAGTCGTACACACCGTGAATATTGAATTGCGAAAGAATGTGATTATTATGGTTATTCAGGGCTTTCAAAAGTTAACATTGCTTGATTATCCGGGCAAAATGGCTTGTACCGTTTTTACATCCGGATGCAATCTTCGATGCCCGTTTTGTCATAATTCAAGACTTGTAATTAACCCCTCATCTGAAAGTGAGTTTTCGGTTGAAGAAATTCTTTCATATCTAAAAAAAAGACAGGGGATTCTTGACGGTGTTGCAATAACAGGGGGCGAGCCTCTTCTTCATAAAGATATTGATGCTTTTATCGAAAAGGTCAGAGAACTCGGCTTTTCAGTAAAGCTTGATACTAACGGAACTTTTCCCGACAGGCTTAAAGATTTGGTCAGCAGGGGACTTGTTGACTATGTTGCAATGGATATCAAAAATGCTCCAGAAGGCTACTCCGAAACAGTCGGTATCGGCGGATACGATATCTCTAAAATCAAAGAGAGCATAGCCTTCCTGCTTGAAGGAAATGTTGATTATGAATTCAGGACAACCGTTGTCAGAGAGCTTCACAGCGTCTTTTCAATTGAAGGTATCGGAAAGATGATTGAGGGTGCAAAAAGGCACTATATCCAGGCTTTTGTTGATTCGGGTGAACTTATCGGATTTGACCTCAATCCCGTACCGAAAGAAGAAATGATTGAGATGCAGAAAATCATGTCGAAGCATGTTGAACTTTGTGAAATAAGAGGTATATGAAAATTTTAACCAAAATAAACGACGTATATCGTGCAGTTTCAACAAACTTTCAAAATCATACACAATATATTGTAAAATCCATTGACAGAAACACAATAATTTGTTAATATCTTAATCGTTGCGGTTTACGCGACACAATATATAGGTTTTAATAATATTTCTAATAAATAATCATCGGAAAGGAAAATGTGAGCATGTATCAGGTAATCAAAAGAGACGGCAGCATTGCTGAATTTGATGTCAGCAAAATTGCCGAAGCAGTCAAAAAAGCATTTGAATCACAGGAAAAGCAGTATCACCCGTCAACAATCGATTTTCTTGCCCTTAAAGTAACCGCAGATTTTGAATCAAAAATCGAAAACGGTCTTATTGCGGTTGAGGATATTCAGGACAGCGTTGAGTCCGTTCTTATTCAGGCAGGCTATGCTGATATCGCAAAGGCATACATTCTTTACAGAAGACAGCGTGAAAAGCTCCGTAATCTCAAGTCAACAATCCTTGACTACAAAGAGCTTGTTAACAGCTATGTTAACGTAACAGACTGGCGTGTTAAGGAGAATTCAACCGTTACTTATTCGGTAGGCGGTCTTATTCTCAGCAACTCCGGTGCGATTACTGCTAACTATTGGCTTTCCGAAATCTATGACGATGAAATCGCCAATGCTCACAGAAACGCAGATATTCACATTCATGACCTTTCAATGCTTACCGGTTATTGCGCAGGTTGGTCACTCAAGCAGCTTATCCAGGAAGGTCTCGGCGGTGTAACGGGTAAGATTACCTCTGCGCCCGCAAGCCATCTTGCAACTCTCTGCAACCAGATGGTTAACTTCTTAGGCATTATGCAGAATGAATGGGCAGGCGCTCAGGCATTCTCGTCTTTTGACACTTACCTTGCTCCTTTCGTAAAGGTTGATAATCTCACATATGATCAGGTCAAGAAATGCATCGAATCCTTTGTTTTCGGCGTTAATACTCCCAGTCGTTGGGGTACTCAGGCACCTTTCTCAAACATTACTCTTGATTGGACCGTTCCAGCTGACCTTGCAGAGCAGAATGCTATTGTCGGCGGCAAGGAAATGGATTTCAAGTATAAAGACTGTAAAGCCGAAATGGACATGATCAATAAGGCATTTATTGAGATTATGATTGAAGGCGACGCAAACGGCAGAGGCTTCCAGTATCCCATTCCCACATACTCAATCACAAGAGACTTTGACTGGTCAGAAACAGAGAACAACAAGCTTCTTTTTGAGATGACCTCAAAATACGGCACACCTTATTTCTCTAACTATGTCAACAGCGACATGGAACCCAGTGACGTTCGTTCGATGTGCTGCCGTCTTCGCCTTGACCTTCGTGAGCTTCGTAAGAAGAGCGGCGGTTTCTTCGGCAGCGGTGAAAGCACAGGTTCGGTAGGCGTTGTAACAATCAACCTTCCCAGAATCGCATATCTTGCCGAAAATGAAGCAGATTTCTATAAAAGACTTGACAAAATGATGGATATTGCCGCTCGTTCACTCAACGTCAAGCGTACCATTATCACAAAGCTCCTTGACGAAGGTCTTTATCCCTATACCAAGAGATATCTCGGCACTTTTGCAAATCACTTCTCAACAATCGGTCTTGTCGGCATGAACGAAGTCGGTCTTAACGCAAACTGGCTCAGAGCAAACATGACTACTGCAAAGACACAGCAGTTTGCAAAGGATGTTCTTAACCATATGAGAAACCGTCTTTCCGACTATCAGGAAATGTACGGCGATCTTTACAATCTCGAAGCAACTCCCGCTGAGTCAACCTCATACCGTCTTGCAAAGCACGACGTAAAGAGATACCCGGGTATCATCACTGCTTCCGACGGCACACCTTATTACACCAACAGCTCACATCTTCCTGTCGGTTATACTGCTGACGTATTCGAAGCACTCGATATGCAGGATGAGCTTCACACTCTCTATACTTCGGGTACTGTTTTCCATGCATTCCTTGGCGAAAAGCTTCCCGACTGGAAGTCGGCAGCAAATCTTGTAAGAAAGATTGCTGAAAATTACAGACTTCCCTATTACTCAATTTCACCCACATATTCAGTATGTAAGAATCACGGATATATTGCAGGTGAACACTTTACATGTCCCGAATGCGGCGAAAACGCTGAAGTTTACAGCCGTATCACCGGCTACTACAGACCAGTTCAGAACTGGAACGACGGTAAGACTCAGGAATATAAGGAACGTAAGGTTTATGATATCGCATGCTCTGATATCAGCAAGCACGGTACGGTAAATGCTCCTGCTGCCGCTGCAACTCCTGCAGTTGAAGAAACCGCAGATCTTGCTGACGGACTTTACCTCTTCAAGACAAGCACTTGCCCCAACTGCAAGATAGCTCTTTCTCTTCTTGATAAAGCAGGCATTTCGGTTAACGAAATTATGGCTTATGAGAATGAAGACCTTGCAATCAAGCTTGGCGTAAGACAGGCTCCCACTCTTGTTGCGGTTGCTGACGGTGCAACTGAAAAGTATTCGGGTGTTGCCGAAATTAAGAAATTTATTGAAGCAGCAAAGGATGCTGCAATCTGAGGATTGATTTAATGTACGATATAATCATAATCGGAGCAGGGCCTGCGGGACTTACCGCAGCGCTCTATGCTCTCAGAGCGGATAAATCTGTTCTTGTGCTAGAAAAAGGTACGTTCGGCGGTCAGATAACTTATTCACCGCAGATTGAGAATTATCCAGGTTTCGCAACGATGAGCGGCAATGAGTTTGCCGAAAAGCTCATTGACCAGGTGCTCAATCAGGGCGCTGAAATTGAAATGGAAACCGTAACTGAAATCCGTGATAACGGTGCATCTAAAACCGTTGTTACAGAGGAAGGCGAGTACGAGGCAAAGGCTGTTATCATTGCGACGGGTGTTAAGCACAGACAGATCGGTTTGCCCAACGAAAATGAGCTTGTCGGCGAAGGAATTTCATACTGTGCGGTTTGTGACGGTGCGTTTTTCAAAGGACAGACCGTAGCGGTTCTCGGTGGTGGAAATTCTGCTTTGCAGGAGGCTGTTCTTCTCTCCGAAGGATGCGAGAAGGTTTATGTTATCCAGAATCTTGATTATTTTACGGGCGAAGCACGTCTTGTTGAAAAGCTCAAAGAGAAGGATAATGTTGAGTTTATTATGGGTACGGTTATTTCCGAACTCATTGGTGAAAAATCTCTTGAAGCTCTTAAGCTTGTCAAGGAATCTGATAAATCCGAGAGTCAACTCAATGTCAACGGACTTTTTGTTGCAATCGGACTTATTCCCAATAACGGCGCTTTTGCCGATATTGCAGGTCTTGATGACTGGGGATATATTGATTCCGATGAAAGCTGTCTTACCAAGACCGCAGGCGTTTTTGTTGCGGGCGACTGCCGTAAAAAGCAGATAAGACAGATTACAACCGCAACCGCAGACGGCTCTGTTGCCGCTCTTGCAGCTTGCAGATATATTGATTCAATGTGAATTAAAGGCTGTCATTAAGGCAGCCTTTAATTTTTTCTTGAATTATTATCTCAAATGAAATATAATCAAAAAGAGGTGAGGAAATGAAATTCCGTAATAAAGTTTCACTTGTATTGATTAAATGGAGTGCTGCATTTCTGTTTCCGATAGCATTTGTAAGTTATTTTATCGGCGGTTATGATTTGACTGATCCATCAGATTTAAGATCATTAAATAAAGGCTTTTGTTTTTTTGTTGCATTTTCAACATTTTACATTATTGAAGAATTAAAAAAATATGTTCTGATTAAAGACGACCACGTTTATTTTAATCTTTTTAAATTTAAGAAAATTAAATTTATGAAGAACACATCTTTTGGTATCAGATATGAAGATATAATCGGAATTGAGTCTAATTTTCTTCCTTTTTGGGGACTGTATTCGATAAAAATAAATGCTAAAAACTTACCTGAAAAAATAAAAATATCGTTTTGTTTCCGCAAACACAAAAAACTTTATGTTGAAATTATCAAACGTGCGAAAGCTGTAAATCCCGATGTTTACATTGACAGCAAGCTTGAAGAATATCTTGAAAAAAGAGGATTGCTCGAATAAATATAAAATAAATGTAATAAATCCGAAATTTTATTTTAATTTCCGAGATATAATATAGCATCGGGGGTGTGAAGATGAAAACAAACATAAAAATTGCTGTTATCGGCTTTATTGCGGTTATTGTTGCAATCGCAGTTGTTGCATCGATACTCGGAAAACCCGTTCAGGTTGTGATTGACCCGGGTCACGGCGGTAAGGATGTCGGTGCGGAGTATAACGGAAGATACGAAAAAGATGATAATCTTGCTCTTGCTCTGCTTGTTAATGAAAAGCTGCAAAATATGGGGTTTGAAACCGCAATGACCAGAAGCAAAGATAAGCAAATCAGTCTTGAAAATCGCTGTGTTTTTGCCAATTTTAAGAAAGCAGAGCTGTTTGTTTCGCTTCACAGAAACAGTGCCGAAGGTGCAAAGGGCGTTGAAATCTGGATAAGCAGTGATTCTCCGAAGGAAGATGAATCTCTTGCCGATAATATTCTCAATGCTCTTGATAATGCGGGCATTTCTCAAAACCGAGGCGTAAAATCGGGTTATGCAAGAGGGGACGGCGATTATTATGTCAACAGTCATACCGATATGCCGAGCTGCCTTGTTGAGCTCGGATTCATAAACAGCGATACCGATAACGCTCTTTATGATGAAAAACTTGATGAATATGCCACGGCAATTGCTGAAGCGATTGCAAAAACTCTTACTGAACAGTAAGTTTTCTGTTGACTTTATTTTTATATTGTGTTATTATTTTACTATCATTTATGCGGAGGTATACTGTAATGGAACACATCAAGACACTTGAAACACGCAATCTTTGCGAAAGCGCTAAGAACGGCGGCTGCGGTGAATGCCAGACATCATGTCAGTCAGCTTGCAAGACCAGCTGCGGTATTGCTAACCAGCAGTGCGAAAACACAAAGGAAAGCAAGTAATTGCAAAGCATAAAATGCTGCCTTAAATGGCGGCATTTTTTATAGGAGATATTTATGATACATCAGTATAAATTAAACGGCTATAACATTGTTCTTGATATATGTTCGGGTTCTGTTCACGTTGTTGATGAAGTTGCTTACGATATTATATCAATGTTTGAAGATAACAGCCGTGAGGATATAATAAAAATAATTTCGGGAAAGTATTCGGGCAGAGAAGATATAACCGAAACGGATATAAACGAATGCTATGACCAGGTTAATTCACTCAAGGAAAGCGGTAAGCTTTTTGCTCCCGAAACCTTTGAACCTATGGCAGGTCATCTTAAAGCAAAGACGGCGGGCGTTGTCAAAGCGCTTTGTTTGCATATCGCTCATACCTGTAACCTTAACTGTTCATATTGCTTTGCGAGCCAGGGGAAATATCACGGTGAACGCGCTCTTATGAGCTTCGAGGTCGGTAAGCAGGCGCTTGATTTTCTTGTTGCGAATTCGGGTACACGCCGCAATCTTGAGGTTGACTTCTTCGGCGGCGAACCTCTTATGAATTTTGATGTTGTAAAAAAGCTTGTCGAATACGCAAGAAGCATTGAAAAAGAGCATAACAAAAACTTCCGTTTTACTCTCACAACAAACGGAGTTCTTATTGACGATGATGTTATCGATTTTGCCAATCGTGAAATGAGCAATGTTGTTCTCAGCCTTGACGGCAGAAAAGAAATTCATGACCGTTTCCGTGTTGATTATGCAGGCAACGGAAGCTGGGAAAAGATTGTTCCCAAATTCCGGAAGCTTGTTGAAGCAAGAGGCGGTAAGGATTATTATATGCGAGGTACTTTTACCCACGCAAACCCCGACTTTCTCAATGACATTCAGCAGATGCTTGACCTCGGTTTTTCAGAGCTGAGCATGGAACCTGTTGTTTGCGCACCGGGTGACCCCTCGGAGCTTACCGAAGAAGATAAAGCAGTTGTTCTCGACCAGTATGAAAAGCTTGCAGAGCTTATGCTTAAGCGTGATGAAGAAGGCAAACCTTTCACTTTCTATCACTATATGATTGACCTTACAGGCGGACCTTGTATTTATAAGCGTATTTCGGGCTGCGGCTCGGGAACGGAATATATGGCAGTCACACCTACGGGTGAGCTTTATCCCTGTCATCAGTTTGTCGGTGAAGAAAAGTTCAGACTCGGCGATGTCTGGAACGGCGTTTCCAACACACAGATTCAGAATGAATTTATGGAGTGTAATGTTTATTCACGTTCCGAATGCCGTGATTGCTGGGCAAGGCTCTATTGCTCGGGCGGATGCGCTGCAAACGCTTATCACTCAACCGGCAGCGTAAAGGGAGTTTATAAATACGGCTGTGACCTTTTCCGCAAGAGAATGGAATGCGCAATTATGGTTGCTGTTGCCCGTGCTTTCAGAGGATAAACATATGAATACTCCCATTTGTGATTTTGTCAGAAGCTATGCGGAAGGTAATGCTGTTCGTTTGCATATGCCCGGTCATAAAGGAAAAAGTTTACTCGGAATTGAGCATCTTGATATAACAGAAATCAGCGGTGCGGACAGTCTTTATGATTCGGAAGGAATAATTAAAGAGAGCGAAGATAACGCAAGCAGCCTTTTCGGCTGCAGAACATATTATTCAACCGAAGGCTCATCGCAATGTATCCGTGCTATGCTATATCTTGCTGTTCTTTATGCAAAAAGTAAAAGCGAAAAGCCGTTCATTCTTGCCGGCAGGAATGCTCACAAAACATTTATGAGCGCTGCGGCTTTGCTTGATTTTGACATTGAATGGATTTATCCTGATGAATCTGAAACTTATCTTTCTTGCAGCATTAATGCGGATAAACTTGATAGGATTCTTGTTTCAATGCCGTTAAAACCCGTTGCGGTTTATATCACAAATCCCGATTATCTTGGCAATTGTGTTGATATAAAATCAATTGCCGATGTTTGTCATAAGTATGGCGTATTACTTGCCGTTGATAATGCACACGGAGCATACTTTAAATTTTTGCCCTCATCTCTTCATCCGATTGATTTCGGGGCTGATATTTGCTGCGATTCGGCGCACAAAACCCTTCCCGTACTGACCGGCGGTGCATATCTTCATATTTCTGATTTTGCACCCGAAATATTTATGAAAAATGCAAAAAATGCTCTTGCTTTGTTTGGCTCAACAAGTCCGTCTTATATAATTCTTCAATCGCTTGATTTAGTCAATAAATATATTTCCGACGGATATTCCGATAATCTCGGATTATATATTTCGCTGATATCAAATCTTAAAGATGAGCTAATTAATCACGGATATTCATTTATCGGCAACGAACCGATGAAGCTTACTTTTGATATAAAAAAATACGGCTATACAGGTGTTGAATTTGCTGAATTGCTTGCTGAAAATAATGTTGTCTGTGAATTTTCAGACCCCGATTTTACCGTTCTTATGCTGACGCCTGAAATCGGAGAAGACGGCCTTGATGCATTGAAAAGAATTCTCATTTCGATTCCCCGAAAAGAACCGATAAGATGCAGACCTCCGCTTTTTTCAAAAGCAGAAAAAGTAATTTCAGTAAGAGAAGCATCATTCTCTGATTTCGAAGAAATACCGGTTTCTAAAAGCGTAGGCAGAATCCTTGCGGTTTCTGATGTCGGATGTCCACCTGCTGTTCCCGTTCTTGTCAGCGGAGAACGCATCGGTGAAAATTCAGTTGTTTGCTTTGATTATTATGGCATTAAGTGTTGCAAAGTCATAAAATAAATCAGTTTTTCTGTTGTAATAAAAATTTTTATTTGATATAATGTAAAAGTAAATTATTCCGAAGGGAGCTTTTTGTTATGAAAAAAACTCAATGGTACAAGAATGCGGTTTGTTATCAGATCTGGCCCCGTTCATTCTGTGACGGTAACGGTGACGGTATCGGTGACCTTGAAGGTGTTCTCTCAAAGCTCGATTACCTCAAGGAGCTTGGCGTAACCTGCATCTGGTTTTCACCCCTTTATTGCTCGCCCAATGCAGACTTCGGTTATGATATTTCCGATTATAAAAACATTTCTCCCGACTACGGCAACAATGAGCTTTTCAAGAAAGTTCTTGACGAAGCTCATGCAAGAGGAATGAAGGTTATTATGGACCTTGTTGTTAATCATTCATCGGATGAACATGAATGGTTCAAGAAGGGTATCGATAAAAACAGCAAGTATCATGATTATTATTTCTGGCGTGACGGAAAGGGCAAAAAGCTTCCCAACAATTGGTCATCGCTCTTTGAAGGCAAGGCATGGGAATATAATGAAGAAAACGGTCAGTATTATCTCCATCTTTTCTCAAAGAAACAGCCTGACCTTAATATGGATAATCCTGCTGTCCGTGAAGAAGTCAAGGATATTATGAAGTTCTGGCTTGATATGGGTGTTGACGGTTTCCGTGAGGATGTTATCACTTTTTGTTCAAAGAGAGAAGGGCTTCCTACCGGTTTTCCCATTCCGCAGGCTTGCGGTATGGAGCATTATGCCGACGGTCCTCATATTCACGAATATCTTACCGAATTCCGTCAGATCCTCAATAAGTATGACTGCTTCGTAGTCGGTGAAGCACCCCTTATGACTGTTAAAAAAGCTCTTAAGTACATTAAAGAGGGTCCTGATCAGGAGCTTGATATGATGTTCCATTTCCAGCATATGGAAGCTGACTGTATTTTTATGGATTGTCTTTGTGTCGGATTCAGCCTTAAAAGACTCAAGAAAGCCTTCTCGACATGGCAGACCGGTCTTTACGGCAAAGGATGGAATGCTCTTTATATGGAAAATCATGACCATCCCAGAATTATCAACCGTTTCGGCAGCGTAAAATACAGAAATGAAAGCGCAAAATCAATTGCCAATTCATATATGCTTCAACAGGGTACACCCTTTATTTATCAGGGTCAGGAAATTGGTATGATTAACATTGACCTTCCGAATGTTGAGGATTATCAGGATATTTTTGCTGTTAACAATTATAAAACCCTTCGCCTTTTCGGCTTCTCCGAAGAAAATACAATCAAACGTCTCAAGACATCGAGCCGAGGAAATGCAAGAACTCCTGTTCAGTGGGATGACAGCGAAAACGCAGGCTTTACAACGGGAACACCCTGGATGCCCGTCAATCCCAAATACAAAGACGGAATCAATGCAAAAGCCGAAATGGCAAACCCCGATTCGATATATAATCATTATAAAGAACTTATCAAATTCCGTAAGGAAACACCCGTTGTTACCCACGGCGTATATAAGGAATTTTATAAATCAAGCAAGGATCTTTATGTTTTTGAGCGTACATACGAAGGCAAGCGACTGCTTGTAATTTGTTCGTATTCCGAAAAGGCTGTCAAATTCAAGGCTCCTGAAGGCTATGACCTCACTAAGGGCAAGGTTATGCTTTGCAGCTATAAGGATAATCCCGTTTCAGATAACGGATTTACAACCAGACCCTACGAAACAAGAGTTTATTATTTTGAATAATTGATAATCGCCCTCGTTTTTTCGGGGGCGATTTTATTGAAAGGTGCATTATGATGGAAACAATAACTCAGTATGCAAAAACATATTCTGACCCGCCTGAAAAAGAACGTATTTCGAGCAGGGGAATAATTGTTGAAAACGGTAAAATTCTTCTTTCTCACGAAGTTAATACCGGTGTATATATGAGTCCGGGCGGGGGACTTGAAGACGGCGAAACGCTTGAAGAATGCTGCATAAGAGAACTCAAAGAGGAAACTGGGTTTGATGTCAAACCGACAAAGCATTTTGTTATTATCAACGAATACTGTTTCGAAACTCTTTATATCAGCAATTATTTTCTCTGTGAAATAACAGGAAAAAGCAAACAGTCATTAACCGATATAGAAGTTGAACACGGCATTACTCCTGAGTGGGTTGAGCTTGAAAAAGCACTTGAAATTTTCGGTGATTATGCTTCAAAAAGAGAGGATGTCGGAAGTCTTTATTTAAGAGAATTTACCGTATTAAATAAATACTTGAAAATGAAATAAGATTTTAGCCAAATATTTTTGATTTCTTTTGATGATTTTATCACAGTTTTCCAAAAAAATTATAATATATAAGTAAAGGTTGAAAGTTATTTTTAATTGTGATATTATATTTATAATTTGGCAGAGAAAGGTATATATGATGGTTTGTAACACTATTTTGGATGCAATGGGAAATACTCCGATAATAAGACTTCAGCACATGACAGGTCCCGATGATGCGGAAATTCTTGTTAAATTTGAAGGGCTTAATATCGGCGGTTCGATAAAAACTAGAACCGCCTTAAATATGATTCTTGATGCGGAAGAAAAAGGAATAATCGGACCGGATACAATTATTGTTGAACCTACCAGCGGTAATCAGGGGATAGGTCTTGCACTTGTTGGTGCAGTTAAGGGATATAAAGTTAAAATTATTATGCCTGACTCCGTGAGCGAAGAACGCCTTAAGCTTGTTCAGCATTACGGTGCAGAGGTTATTCTTGTTCACGATGCAGGAAACATAGGTCTTTGCATTGAGGAATGTCTGAATATCGCTTTAAAAATGAAAGCCGAGAATCCCAATGTTTTTGTTCCTCAGCAGTTTGAAAATCCGGCAAATCCTGAAATTCAGCGTTCCGGAACGGGCAGAGAAATCCTTGAACAGGTTAATGCACCTATTCACGGGTTTTGTTCGGGAATCGGAACAGGCGGAACAATTACCGGTATCGGTGAAACTCTGAAATCAGAAAATCCTGATATGATTATCTGGGCTGTAGAACCGGAAAATGCTGCGATTCTTTCGGGCGGATCAATCGGAACGCATATTCAGATGGGAATCGGCGACGGACTTATTCCTGCTATTCTCAACCAGCAGATATATGATGATGTATGCATCATCAAGGATGAGGAAGCGCTTCAAACCTCAAAGGATTTGGCGGCAAAAGAGGGGATTATGTGCGGCATCAGCAGTGGGACAAATGTTGCTGCAGCTCTCAGAATGGCAAAGAAACTCGGTAAGGGTAAAACGATTGTCACCGTTCTTCCCGATACAGCGGAAAGATATTTTTCAACGCCGCTTTTTGATTGATAATATATATAATACGTAAGGCGGCTTGAATCAAGCCGCCTTTGTTTTAATGTTCAAGAAATAATAAGCTCGTAATTATTGACTTGATTTTACATTTAGTTTATAATTGTTGCCGTAAAACTTTGAAATCATGGTGAATTGATATGCGAATGAGGAAGAAAAAGCATCTTGAAGAGAGGCTTTCAAATTGTAGTAATATTTTAACGCTCAGAAGCGATGACTGCAATTTTCTTACGGCTATAGAAAAGAAAGAATATATTGATATGAATTTACTTTTCGGGAATGATAACCCAATTGTTCTTGAAATCGGCTGCGGAAAGGGTAATTTTGCATGTGAACTTGCAAAACGTAATCCTTATATAAATGTTCTTGCGCTCGAAAAGTGCGCAAACGTTGTTGTTATTGCCGCCGAAAATGCAGAGAGGGATGATATTAAGAACCTTAAATTTCTGCATGTCGGTGCGGAATATCTTGAAAAATACATTATGCCCGAATCAATTGAACGTATATATCTGAATTTTTCGTGTCCATATCCAAAAAAAGCTTATGAAAATCACAGACTGACCAATCCGCGTTTTCTCAAGAGCTATGAAGTAATTCTGAAAAAGGGTGCGGAGATTCATCAGAAAACTGATAATATGCACTTTTTTGAGTATTCAATCGAGCAGCTTTCGAGCTACGGTTTTTCATTAAAAAACGTTTCGCTTGACCTTCATAACAGCGATTTTGAGGGCAATATCGTAACCGAATATGAACACAGATTTTCTTCAATGGGAATGCCGATTTACAGACTTGAGGCTTATCTTAAATAAAACAAATCAGCCACGGTTTTAAGCCGTGGCTGTGATTTTTTTATACAAGCTTTGTGAACATTTCAAGGATACGCTTCACGCAGAGTTCAAGGTCGGCTCTTGTAAGCTCGCCTTTGTCGTAAGCGGCTTTGAGGTCATCGGGGTAACCGCAGTGCATCTTCATGTCGTTGCCTGCTTTAACCTCTTTAACGGGGTCATTCTTGACGCCCCAGTCGGTAACAACCATGCCTTTGAATCCCCATTCATCGCGGAGAATTCCCGTCAGCAGCTCAAAGCTTTCGGATGTATGCTGACCGTTGATGCGGTTATATGACGACATAACGGTGTAAGGATCGGCTTCCTTAACGCAGATTTCAAAGCCTTTGAGATAGATTTCGCGAAGCGCTCTTTCGGATATTCTTGAGTCGATATCATAGCGGTTGGCTTCCTTGCTGTTGCATGCGAAATGCTTGATTGAAACCGCAACCTTGTTTGACTGAATTCCTCTTGTTGCCGCCGAAGCGCACTTACCTGCAACGAGCGGATCTTCGGAATAATATTCGAAGTTTCTGCCGCAGAGGGGATCTCTGTGAATATTGAGAGCGGGAGCAAGCCAGATTGCAAGATTGTTTTCGCGAAGCTCTGCGCCGCCAGCAGCACCGACTTCATAAATAAGATCGGTATTCCATGTGCATGCGAGAAGAGTTGCGCAGGGCCATGCAGTTGTTGGAATGCCCGTTTCAGGTTCGAGTCTTAAACCTGCAGGACCGTCGGCAGTCGGAAAATAGGGGATATCAAGGCGCTCGATTCCGCCGAAAGAACCTGTGTTGCAAACTCCCGTTGTTTTCTGTCCGCCGACAAAATACATCAGTTCATCAAGAGTGAACTGTGCAACAAATTCATCCATTGTGATTTTTTCGCCTGCATCGTCGAATTTGACAAGCTCTTTTGGTGCGGAAGCGCCCGAGGGTTCATTGACTGCGTAATAATAGCTTTCGTCAGCGAGAGGAAGAGCTTCAAATGAGCCGTCAGCGATCATTCTTTTTTCGAGTTTAAAGGGCTTGCACCAATTTTTGAGCTGTTCTGTGATGCATGATTCGGCAACGTTATATTCAAAAGCAAGCTTTTCGGCGTTTCTGACAGAAGTGCCGAGATAGAATTCATAGTTGCCTGCTTCAAGCACATAAGCGGACTTTGCGATTTTACCGAGGTCATCGAAGCTTGCCATGTCGTTCACATCAAAGCCGAGAACAACTGTCTCCGATTCACCGGGGGAGAGAAGCTTTGTCTTTTTATATGCTGCAAGCTCTCTTGAAGGCTTGCCGAGAAGTCCCTGCGGAGCGGAATAATAAAGCTGAATTACTTCTTTGCCTGCAACATTGCCCGTGTTTTTAACTGTTGCAACAGCAACGATTTTTCCTTCGCTTTCGCAGCATACTCTGCCGCTGATTTCAAAGGTTGTGTATGACAGACCGAATCCGAAAGGATAACGGACATAATCCTTTGCACCGGGGATTGTTTCGAAATAACGGTAGCCGACATAAATATCATCGGAGTAATCAAGGAATTTGAAGCTTTCCCAGAATTCCTCTTTGCAGGGGTAATAATCATAGGATTTTGTGATTGTATCGGTCATTTTGCCCGAGGGATTAACGTCGCCGCAAAGGATATCGGCAATCGCCATGCCGCCTTCCATACCGCCCTGCCATCCGAAAAGAACGGCGGAAACCTTATCGTTTTCCGCAAAATATTCGCAATCGATAGTTGCGCCCGAGTTGATAACGATAACAACTTTTTTGAAAAGGCTGCATGCTTTGTCAATAAGCACTTTTTCAATATCGGAGAGATAATAGTCGCCGCCCTGAGGTCTGCGGTCAACACCTTCTGCGGAGAATCGGCTGAGTGTGATTATTGCGGTGTCTGCATTTTCAGCGGCATCAGAGACAAGCTTGTCGGGGACTGCAGGCTCTTTGACGTGCATGCTTGCAAAGGTATCGTAAGTCATGTCGTCACGCTTTGTGCAAAATTCCATTGCATTAACGATATCCCACGTTGCGTTGATCTGTGCCTGAGTAGGAATATGCACGCTCTCTTTTTCAACGTAATCCTTATAGAAATCGATAAGCGGCATATATACCGAAACCTTGCCGTCCTTTTCTTTTTCTTTGAATCCGTCAAAGATATTATGAATATACGGGCAATGAACATCGCCGCTTCCGCCGCCGCCCTTTATGTATTCGATTGTTGCTTTTCCAAAAAGAGCGATTTTTTCGCCTCTTCTGAGGGGAAGAGCGTTGTTTTCGTTTTTGAGAAGTACCATGCCTTCGGTTGCGGCTTTTCTTGAAAGCTGAGTGTGTTTAACGGATGCCGTAACGCAGCGACCGTCCTCGCCGAGAGGAATGCACGGCTGATATCTGAATCTGGCGTATTTGTTCATTGTGTAACCTGCCTTTGTAATTTAATAGATTTATTATATCATTTTAATCAACATCGTCAAGCATTTGTTATTTCGTCATATTTAATTTTAATTATTTTGCACGATGTCAGAGGAGATTCGGTGTTGTTCGAATGATAATATGAAACAAGAAAATAATCGTCACCCTCGATAATTGCGGGGTAGCAGTACCCGTTGGTCGGGTCATCTTCGATAGCATATATTCTGTCGAAATTCTTGCCGTCATCTTCGCTGACGGCGCAGACAAGCGGAGTTCTTCCCCAGGTGTTTCCGTCAGCATTGGGTCGGGTGGTATAATTCGGGATCGGGTTAAATACCGCAACAGTGAACCTGCCGACCTTTTTCATAAGCAAGGGAGCATCGGGCGATGAGAAAAATCTGTTTGGTGAGGGGTCGGTCCATGTTTCGCCGTTATCGTCTGAAAAGCATTCAAACTGAAATGCAAGGTCTGTTCTCGAGAAAGCATGCAGTCTGCCGTTTTCATGCTGATAGAGCGTTGTTTCCTGAAGCCCCGTTTCGCTTTTATCAGAAAACGGAATATCCTGTCTTTCTGCGATTTCCTGCCATGATTCGCCGTCATCGTCCGACGCAAAGATGCATTTGAGACCGTGGCCGATTATTTTTACCTCGCCGTCAGCAAGAACGGAATGCGAGTTTGACGGCATAAGCAGTCTGCCGTTCCGAAGTTTAACCGCATGGTCGTTTTCAATCACAAAATATTCCGAATCGCTGTCAAAAAATCTTTTGTATTCCGAAAAGGTTTTACCTTCGTCGTCTGAACGTGAAAAACACGGCACGGAGCTTTCGTTTTTCTTTGCCTTGCGAAGAAAAACCAGTCCGACATCGCCGTTATTGAGTCTGATAAGCGACGGACACATATAATTCCTTGAATCATCATCGTGTCTGAAAATAATTCTGCCGTCAACCCATGTTTCACCCTCGTCATATGACGTTAATGCCGCAATATCAGCACAGCATTCGTCATGCCAGTCATTGCCCGAGAATTTTGAATATACAAAAAATATTGAACCGTCTTTAAGTCTGAGAAAAGTTCCTTCACCGTTTCGGGGATTTCCTTCTTTTGAAGTAAGAAATAAAACTTCTCGTCCGATTTTTTTCATGTTATCATCCTCTGATTTTTATTGGTATTATTCTACATCATATAAAAATAAATGTAAATAGCCGATTTCTCTTGTAATTATTTTCGATATCTGTTAAAATTAAAAATGTGTAAATATAATTTCTCAAGGAGGAATTTAAAATGACTGTTTTTAAAAAGAGTCTTGCAATGTTTCTTGCGGTGCTTATGATGCTTACTTCTTTGCCTTTTACCGTTTTTGCGGCAGATACAGAATGCATATATACCGTTGAAACATATTTCATGGACATCAACGGTGTTTACCGTGAATCTCCCGATTCGGAAGTCGAATTCGAAATTGCTTCAGGTTCTGAGGTCGAGCTTCAGGCGGAAATGTATGAAGGTTTTACTTTTGATACAGAAAAGTCATACACATCTTTTGTTGCTATGGCGGATAATTCTTCTGTCGGTAAGCTTTACTATCAAAGAAATCAATACAAGCTTACATATGTTTATGAAGATTTGCTCGGTCCGCAGACTGAGAATTCGGATGTTTATTTTGGTGCCGAATTGCCCGAATTTGCAGCAAATCCCAGCGGTAAGCCTGCAAAACAGGGATATAATTTCATAATGTGGTCAACGGAACCGGAAGAAAGAGTTGAAGCGCCGTTATTAATGCCTTCTTATGATCTTGACCTTTATCCGATATATGAAATAAAAAAATATACTTATACATTTGATGCATTGGAAGGCGGTTCTTTTTCCAACGGCGAACAAATTTTGAGATATGATTACGAGTACGGCGATGTTCCCGAATTTCCTGAAGAACCTAAAATGGATAATTATGTTTTTGTCGATTGGGATAGTGATATTCCTTCCTCGGTAACAAGCAGTATTGATTTTTCCGCAATGTATAATGAGGTTACATATTTTGTTGCTTTCATGGACAGCGATAAAGAAATAGATTATACAGACGGTTATTATTACGGAGATATTATCGAAGAAGTCGATATTCCCGAGGGCTATGAAGCATGGACGCTTTCCGACGGAACATATGTTGAATTCCCTTATACCATTGAAGGTGATACTGTATTTTATGCCGCAGCTGCGCCTGCAGAGTATACCGCAAGGTTTTATCTCGGCATTGAGGATACGGAGCCTTATGCAACATTTACGGGTTATCAGGGAAGCGTGATAGAGTTCCCTGAAAATCCTCATAGAACAGGTTATGATTTTGTCAGCTGGACATCGGATATAGATATAATGCCTGATGAAGATATTGATTATATTGCTGAATGGTCTCCGAAACAGTATACAATATATTTTGATACGGCCGGCGGATCTGAAATCTTACCTAAAACATTTGATTTTGAATCTTCGGTTGAAAAACCCGTTAATCCTTCAAAAGACGGATTTGTTTTTGCCGGATGGGATCCGGAAATTCCCGATAAAATGCCCGCAGAAGATATAACAGTAACCGCCAAGTGGGAAAAAACAATCAGCGAGGATTATCTTGGCTTTAAAACCGAAATTTATTCTTATAATGAAACAGTCGGCG
Organism: Clostridia bacterium; assembly: GCA_017410195.1. Lineage (GTDB taxonomy): Bacteria > Bacillota > Clostridia > Oscillospirales > Acutalibacteraceae > CAG-177. Next base: position 48,997 of record JAFQRF010000084.1, read on the forward strand.
ATTGGGTTATTGCCGATAAAGTAGAACGCGGTGAAAAAGTTAAGGCTCGTATTTATATTGAAACCGGTTTTGCTGTCAGTGACGGACAGATCCTTGTTTTCTTCAATAATGATGCTTTTTCCTGCGATTATCCCGATGTTCAGTCGCTTGTTATAAATCAAAGTCCTACCTCAACAACTGGAAGCAGTTCCATAAACGGTAACTTTATTTCTCCCAGTATTAATCATACAACATTCCGCGAGCTTGTTGAAAACGGATATATTTCAAATGAGTTCCTTAATACTCACACTCCGATTACATTTACGTTTTCATTTTCTGATTATATTTTCCGCAAGATAAGCGGCGATGAATGGTTTGCTGAATTTGAGCTTACCGCAAAAAGCGATGCAGTCGGTAAGGGCGATTTCTTTGTTGTTCCTGAAACTATCTGCAATGCCGAAGAAGGATATTATGCTTACATAAATTTTTCAAGAGGCGTTGAAGGTGAGAATGCTCTCAACGGAAATTATGACAGCTTGTTAGATTGGAATGCATCGTCAAAAGTTGAAAGCAAACCCGTTTCAACCGGCTACGGAAGAATTAATATTAATGCTGACGGAGGTTATTTCTCCTCATCTTATCTTCCGGTAATGACTTATGATATTGCAGTCGGAGAATCAACCTCCATAATTGAAACACCCACTCGCGAAGGATATCTTTTTGCCGGATATGATCCTGCACTTCCCGATGTTATGTCTGAAGAAATTCTTGATGCTACTGCTTTGTGGGTGCCATGTGATGATACGCCCTATAAAGTAATTGCATATTACACAGATTTCTCAAGCGGCGTGGCAGTTGAAGCTGTAGCTGAATTTGTGCGCGAGGGTACAACAGAAACAATAGTTAAAATCGTTGAAGAGCTTCCTGTTTACCCCGATGACTACACAACTTATATTCTTCTTGATGAGTTCGGATTTGAATATAATGTTTTTGATTTCTCTGCTGAAAACATTTTTGAAACTGTTATAATTCCCAACGGTTCGGGTGTTCTTGAATTATATTTCAAGCCTGCAACCTATAATGTTATCTTCAATGCAAACGGCGGCGAATTTGATGACGGTTCAACCGTTAAATCTGTTGAAGCGAGCCACGGCGATCTTGCGATGAATGTTGCACCCTATAACGTTCCTCATAAATACGGCTTCACGTTTATGTGCTGGAGCAATCTCGACGAAACGACAGGCATTGAAGGTGATGTTGTGTTTGATGCCGTCTGGCAGGTAAATGTTCATACGTTGACTCTTATTGTTGACGGAACTGAGTATACTGAAGATTATAAATTCGGTTCAATGATTGATTCCGAAGTTGTTGCCGAAAAGGAAGGCCATACCTTCTTACGCTGGGAAGATGAAAATGGAATAGAATATGCATATCTTCCCGAGGTTATGCCTGATGAAAGTCTTACTCTTACCGCAGTGTTTGAAAAGAACGAGTATACGGTAACCTTCGATGACGGAACAAATGTAACGGAAGAAAAATATTTCTATAACGATGAAATTATCGCTCCCGAAAATCCCGAAAGAGAAGGCTACAGCTTTGCAGGCTGGCTTGATGAAAACGGTAAGATTGTCCGTGATTTCGGAGCCGTTCCTGCGAAGAATATTGAATTTAAAGCTGATTGGATTCCTTATAAGTATAATGCCGTATTCAGCGCAAATGAAGGTGAATTTGCTGACGGAAGCAAAGAAATAATTATTGATTATAATTATGAAGAAAGTATATTTGCTACCTATGAACAGCCCGTGAGAGAAGGTTATATCTTCTATGGCTGGCAGGATGCAGAGGGCAACTTCTATAATCCCGGTGACAATCTCGGTAATATGCCCATTGGCGGCAAGATTTTTGAGGCAATATGGTATCGTCAAATCAATAAATATACCGTTTCATTCGATGTTGTCGGTGAATACTGGCCTGACGGATTTGTTCTTCCCGTACCGTTTGAAGAAGAAGAAGGTTCAACTGTAAGATTACCTGCGATACCTTCGATTGAAGGTTATGAATTCGACGGTTGGTATTATGATGGTGTGATTTGTAATCAGTTTGTAATGCCTTCGCGTGATGTGGTGATTACATGCCGTTGGACTGAGACAGTTGAAGAAACAACAACTCAGCCTACAACAGAAGAATCCACTACAGCGAAGCCCGTTACAACAGAGCCGACAACGGTTAAGCCCACCACAACAAAACCCGTTGTAACAGAGCCGACAACGGTTAAGCCTACCACAACAAAACCTGTTGTAACAGAGCCGACAACGGTTAAGCCTACCACAACAAAACCCGTTACAACAGAGCCGACAACGGTTAAGCCCACCACAACAAAACCCGTTGTAACAGAGCCGACAACGGTTAAGCCTGCCACAACAAAACCCGTTGTAACAGAGCCGACAACGGTTAAGCCCACCACAACAAAACCCGTTACAACAGAGCCGACGACCAAACCTGTTGTGCCGACAACGAAGCCGACCACTGTTTCTGAAGTTATTGAATTTTCAATAAGAAAGCCTTCCGTAACAACCGTAAGCTATGGTGACAGTATTATTCTTCATGCTGATATTGAAGGGGAACTCCCGAACGGTGCAATGGTTGAGTGGACTGCTGATAACGGTAATTTCAAGATTGTTTCAACGTCTGTTGACGGATTGTCATGTACGGTTACACCTCAGGCAAACGGAAATACAGTATTTACGGCAACACTCGTTGACAAAGACGGCAATGAAATCGGAAGCGATACCCGGACAATGACTTCAAAGGCAGGATTCTTCCAGAAGATTATTGCATTCTTTAAAAAGCTCTTCGGACTTACAAAAGTTATTCCCGAAGCATTTATCAGATAACAAAAAACACGGTGTGTCTCTGATGAGATACACCGTGTTTTGATATTATACTTATCAGTGATGGAAAAGTCTCATTCCTGTGAAGCACATTACCATGCCGTGCTTGTCGCAAGCTGCGATAACGTTGTCATCACGGATTGAGCCGCCGGGCTCTGCAATGTAAGTAACACCGCTCTTTGAAGCTCTTTCGATGTTGTCACCGAAGGGGAAGAATGCATCGCTACCGAGAGCAACACCCTTGATTGTTGCAAGATATGCCTTCTGCTCTGCCTTTGTGAAGGGTTCGGGTTTCTCTGAGAAAAGAGTCTGCCAAACGCCGTCAGCAAGAACATCTTCATATTCATCTGAAATGTAAACGTCGATTGTGTTGTCTCTGTCGGGTCTGCCTACTGTATCAAGGAAGGGGAGGTTGAGAACTTTTTCATGCTGTCTGAGGTGCCAGATATCAGCCTTGTTGCCTGCAAGTCTTGTGCAGTGGATTCTTGACTGCTGACCTGCGCCAACACCGATTGCCTGACCGTCAACTGCATAGCATACCGAGTTTGACTGTGTGTATTTGAGGGTGATGAGAGCAATGATGAGGTCGCGCTTTGCGCTGTCGGGCATTTCCTTGTTTTCAGTAACAATGTTTGCGAGAAGCTCGTTATTGATTTCAAAATTGTTTCTGCCCTGCTCAAATGTGATGCCGTAAACCTGCTTGACTTCCTGGGGAGCGGGAACATAGTCGGGGTCAATTTTAACGATGTTGTAATTGCCGTTTCTCTTGCTCTTGAGAATTTCGAGAGCTTCGGGTTCATAACCGGGAGCAATAACGCCGTCTGAAACTTCACGCTTGATGAGCTTTGCGGTTGTTACGTCGCAAACGTCCGAAAGAGCAATCCAGTCGCCGAATGAGCTCATTCTGTCTGTACCTCTTGCTCTTGCGTATGCGGTTGCGAGAGGGGATTCGTCAAGACCTTCGATATCGTCAACAAAGCAAGCCTTCTTGAGAGTGTCGCTCATCTTGATGCCGACTGCAGCCGAAGTGGGGCTGACATGCTTGAATGATGTTGCGGCAGGCATGCCGAGAGCTTCTTTGAGCTCCTTTACGAGCTGCCAGCTGTTGAATGCGTCAAGGAAATTGATATAGCCGGGTCTTCCGCTGAGGATTTCGATGGGAAGGTCGGAGTTATCTGACATATAAATCTTTGCAGGCTTCTGGTTGGGGTTACAACCGTATTTAAGTTCAAACTCTTTCATTTTTCTGCTCCTTATTTATTCTTATTGATCATTCTGCTGTCATATTTACCGCTTTCAAGGTCGATATAACGGACATAGAGTGAAATCTTATTCTGCTCGTTGAGGTTTTCCCAGAGAGTGTTTGTGAATTCGTCGATATCATCGGGAATTGCCACTCTTTCGGGTTCACCTGTAAATGTGGGGATGGGGTTGCCGTCATGGTTATATGTGTGGATGAAATGACCGAGACCTGCAAGGGGAGCATATGAGAATGTGTATCTGTTGCAGGCTGTGCCGTTTTCGTCAGCGCTCTTGAGAATGCTCATCTTATATGTGAAATCTGCGCCGTCAAATGTCATCATGCCGCTGATTCTGGGAGTCCAGTTGGGTGAATCAGGCTCGAATGCTCTTGTTTCGAGAGCCTGCTCAAAGGTCTTGCCTTCCTTGATGAAATCATAAACGGTATCGGTCTGATCGCCGTTTGTTACGATAAGATTATTGTTGATCTGTCTAACGGGAGCATAAATGATAAGCGAGGGATCCTCAACCTTTGATGCATCAAAGGGGTGAATGATGATTTCGTCGCCCTGCTCGATGAAAACTCTGTTTCTGCTGTTTTCGCTTCTGCCCATGATGAAGTAAGCGGTAACGGCTTTTTTGCCGTCTGCGCTCTTGCCGATAACGATGCCTCTGCCGACATATGTGTTATCCCTGATAAGCTCGCCGATGTTGTTGATTTCATAAATTCCCATAGATTCTCTCATCCTTTCAAAAAAATAAGGGCAGTCATATCGAGTGGATAAGACTGCCCAGACGGTCGGCTTTAATCAGATTTTTTGTTCCTTTGCAGTGCTCTGCTTTATTCCGTCAGTCTCAAAAAATCTTTAAATTTACATTGAAATTTTAACACAACATATTGTGTTTGTCAATAATAATTATATCCTTATTTTCGGCTTTTTCCATTTGCCGCTGCAAACAAATATTACGCCGACAACGATTGATGCGAGCGATGCCATACCTGTTGCAAGTCCGATTCCGTTGAATCCGAGGTTGGTTAATTCAACAATAAGGTATGCAAACGGAACTCTGACAAGAATCGAGCTGAAGCATGCATTGAAAAGAGCGAAGTTAGTGTATCCCGCACCGATTGCAAGACCGTTCATGCAGAATACAAACGGAACAAAAATATAGTCAAGAGCGATATATCTCATATAGCTTGCGCCCGTTTCAAGCACTTCGGGATTTGTGTCAAAAAGTGAAATGATAGGCTGCGGAAAGATCTGAACAATTGCGAAAACAACAACTGAAATCGCAAATGCAATACCCATACCCGTCAGCATTGTTTTCTTTGCTCTTGCATGCTCGCCTGCGCCGATATTCTGACCCGCCATTGATGAAACGGCGCTGCTCATTGCGAGGGCAGGAAGGATTGCAAATGAATTGACCTTACCGCCGATACCCTGGCATGCCGATGCAATGTCGGCATTGGGAAGTGAATTAACAAGCGCCGTAAGAGTCAGGAATGAAAATGAAACAACAACCTGCTGCACCGATGACGGCAGACCGAGTTTAAGAAGCATCTTCATCTTTTCTTTGTCAATCTTAAAATCACTCTTATCATATCCTACGAAGAAATGATTCTTTGCAAGATAAACAAGCGAAAGAACAACGCTGAACGCCTGCGCGGCAACTGTTGCATAAGCCGCACCTGCCGCCCCCATTTTGAACGGACCGACAAGGATTATGTCGCCGATAATATTGACGATTGTTGCGATAAGAACAAAATAAAGCGGCCTTTTTGAGTCACCCATTCCTCTGAGGATGGCGCTTATAACGTTGTATGCGAACATGAAAACAAGTCCTGCCATACAGATGTTATAATAATTTTCGGCTTCTTTATATGCAACCTGAGGTGTTTTGAGCAAGTCAAGAAGGGTTGTTCCCAGAAGGAGCATTACTGCAGTACAAACGACGCTCAGAATCATATATGCTGTGAAAAGAGTGCCGATTGTCTTTCTCTGTTCATCGTATTTTTTTGCTCCGCCGTACTGCGCAATAAGTACCGTTCCGCCGACTGCAAGTCCGAATGCGGCGCCTGTGACGAGAATGTTGATCTGACTGCCGATGTTGACACCCGTGATACCGTGAGTTCCGCAGAGTCTGCCGACGATAATCATATCGGCAACGGAATAAAATGCCTGAAGAAGGTTGGAAAGAAGAAACGGAATTGCGAATCTCATCAGCTGCTTTCCGACGCTTCCCTGTGTTAAGTCTTGTCTGAATTTATCTGCCATTGTTTTAATTCTCCTGAGTTTTGGGCTGTTTCATGGTGAGTGAAATTCTCTTTTTGGCAACGTCAACAGCTATTACCCATACGGTAACAACCTGACCTACCTTGAGCGCTTCGGAAGGATGCTTGATAAATTTGTTTGTGATCTGTGAAATATGAACAAGTCCATCCTGATGAACGCCGATATCAATGAATGCACCGAAATCGGTAACGTTTCTGACCGTGCCCTTAAGCTCCATGCCGGGGATAAGATCGCTCATATCCATAACGTCGGTTCTGAGCATCGGGGGAGGAAGCTCGTCTCTCGGGTCTCTGGCAGGCTGAATAAGCTCTTTAACAATATCTTTAAGAGTCGGAACACCGATTCCGAGCTTTTCGGCAACCTTATCTTCACCGAGCGATTCAACCGAAGCAGCAATATCCTTGATTTTATCCGTTCCGATGTCATCAAGTGAGTATGAAAAAAGTTTCAGCAAATCTTTTGCGGCAGCGTAGCTTTCGGGGTGAACGCCCGTGTTATCAAGAACATTCTTGCTTTCGGGGACACGCAGGAAGCCTGCGCACTGCTCGAATGCCTTTGCGCCGAGCTTGGGAACCTTTTTGAGCTGTGAACGCTCTTTGAATTCGCCGTTTTCATCTCTGAAATCAACAATATTTTTTGCAACGGTTGCATTAATGCCCGAAACTCTTGAAAGAAGGGGAGCGGATGCAGTGTTGAGGTCAACACCGACAGAGTTAACCGCATCTTCAATAACACCGTCTAGAGCTGCATCAAGCTCCTTCGGAGGCATATCGTGCTGATATTGACCGACACCGATTGCTTTCGGGTCGATTTTAACAAGCTCGGCGAGAGGATCCTGCAGACGTCTTGCGATTGAAACCGCACTTCTGAGCGAAACGTCAAACTGCGGGAATTCCTGTGCGGCAAGCTTTGAAGCAGAGTAAACCGAAGCACCTGCTTCGCTGACAACCATGTATGAAACATCTGCGCTGATTTCACGAAGAACTTCTGCTGCAAAAATCTCTGTTTCTTTTGATGCTGTACCGTTGCCGATTGAAATGCAGTTAACATTATGCTTTGCAATCAGCTTTTTGATAAGCTCCTTTGCCTGGTTTCTCTGTGCTTCGGAGTGAGTGACATAAATAACGCCCGTGTCAAGCACCTTTCCTGTTGTACCGACAACCGCAACCTTACATCCTGTTCTGTAACCGGGGTCAAGACCGATTACAACCTTACCCTTAACGGGAGGAGCAAGGAAAAGCTCTTTGGTATTCATCGCAAAAACTTTGATTGCGCTTGCGGCGGCGTTTTCGGTGAGCATGTTTCTGATTTCACGCTCAATTGAAGGATAGATAAGGCGGTTATATGCATCTTCGCCGGCTTCACGGACTGTTTCGGTAGTCGGTGAACCGTCGGGATTGAGAGTTGCGCTTGTGATTATATTAGCCGCTTTGACAGCATCGAGAGTTACGCTGACCTTAAGGAACTTTTCTTTTTCGCCTCTGTCAATCGCAAGCACTCTGTGACCCGCAATTTTACTGACGGGTTCACTGTAATCATAATACATTGTATATACGCTGTCTGCATCCTTGTCGGCAGCAGAGGTAGTGACCACGCCGAGTACGGTGAAAAGATTGCGAAGTCTGCGGCGGATATTGGCATCGTCGGATATATTTTCCGCAATGATATCCATTGCACCCTTGAGCGCATCTTCAGCAGTTTCAACACCTTTTTCGGCATCGATGAATTCAGCTGCCATTTCAATGGGAGCCGGGGAATCTGCTTTCTGCTCAAAGATTGCATCCGCAAGAGGCTCAAGACCCTTTTCTCTTGCAACGGAAGCTCTTGTTTTTCTCTTGGGTCTGAAGGGTCTGTAAATATCTTCAATTTCAGCAAGAGTAGCCGCCTTGTCGAGGGCAGCCGCGATTTCTTCCGTCATCTTCTCCTGACCTTCGATTGAAGCGTGGACTTCCTCGCGTCTTTTATCGAGGTTTCTGAGATATTCGAGTCTTTCGGAAAGCTCTCTGATAACCTGATCGTCAAGTGTACCGTGAGCTTCTTTTCTGTATCGTGCGATAAAGGGGATTGTGTTACCTTCATCTATGAGTTTAACTGTGTTTTCAACCTGCCATGTCTGCAGACCGAACTGAGTTGTTAATTGCTGAATGATATCCATTGGGGTTTCTCCTTAAAATGCGTTTTTGAGCTGTCTGATATCTTTTCCCAGGAAAAGAAGTGAAACGTAATTGCCGATTATTCTTGAGGTGATACGCTGAGTATATTTTGCTTCAAGCTCGGATTCGGTAAGATTTGTGCTGATAATAACGGGTTTTGAGCGGTTGATTCTGGTGTTTACAATATTATATATAGCCGCAACCGTAAATTGCGTTGAAAATTCGGAACCCAAGTCATCGATTATAAGCAGGTCACAGTCGAGTATTTCGTTTTCTCTTTCACTCGATCCCGAATAGCTGAACTTCTCTTTTTCGAGGGAAGAGAGAATGTTCTGTGCAGTGTCATAGATAACTCTGTAGCCGTTTTCGGCAACTACATTTGCAATTGCAAGCGAAAGGTGAGTTTTGCCGAGACCTGTTGCACCGTGCATATAAAGGCTTTCGGATTCGGTATCGAAATCCTCCGCATAGCATTTGCAATATTCGAGAATGTCGCTCATTCTTCTTTGCGGCGAAACGCCAAGTACTGAATCTATCGGTTGAGGATAGTAGTTTAAGTCAAAATTATCAAATCTGCATTTTTCGCTTTCTGAAACGGAGGCAAGTTCTTCCTTTGCAAGCTGTCTTAGAAGCTCCTTTCTGCATTCGCAGACGTAGCCGCCTTTATAGCCTGTATCGGAGCAATTCTTGCAAGTATAGGGAACTTCAAGATAATCCTCGGGGTAACCGTTTTCTTTCAGAAGCGATTTGATTTTATCCTGAACCGCAAGATTAAGCTCTGAAAGCTGCTTTATGTATTCCTGAGCATCGCTGCCCATTCCGATTGCTTTTACGACAGAAAGACCCGTTTCGGAAAGCTGATTTTCGTATTTTGAAATGATCGGAAGCTTTTCGGTTACTTCAAGATGACGAGCCATCTGAATTCGCTGAGCCTTGCTGCGTCTGCTTTCAAGCTTTTGAGCTGCTTTTGAAAGAGTTGATTTGCTGTAACTCATTTTTTCTTCTTCCTTTCATATTTCAATTCACCGTGAAGTGACCGTTCCTTGAATTTATCAAGATCATATGATGCATTTGCGGATGATTGCGGCTTGCGTTCTTTCTGTTCCGCTGCAGCTGACTCAACATCATCGGGTGTTTTGTATCCTTTTGAATGCCAGTTTGAAAGAACTTTATCGATATAATTGAAATTAAGCTTACCGGTATGGTTTGCCATTTCTTCATAAGCAAGAATAATCATATCAATATTAAATTTAAGTTCATCATTCCAACGGCGAAGATAAGCGGATTGCTTGGTGGTCGGTCTGGGGTTAACTATTCCCGCATATTTTGCAAATTCACGCCAAAGAGTGTTTGATCTGCGAAGCGCTGCAATCTGTTCTGCAGCCTTGTCAAGCGTGTCAATTTCTCTTGTTCCCCAGTCCTTGCCGACAGTCTGTATATAACTGTAGTTTGTCTTGCCTATTGAAACGCAGTAGTCAATCAGCATGAATAAAACATCGGTCGGCAGTCCGTAATGATCGTGAAGAAGAAGGAGCGTGCATTGACCGTCGTAACCAATTGTTTTTCCAAGCTTTGACTGTGCTTCATTGAAAAGATGACCTATTTCGGGCGATTCATCAATTCTTTCCGCAATTTCAATGCTTGAAGGTTTGGCAGGTGCAAGACTAATCTCTTCTGCTTTTTCTGAAGTGACTGTAGGTGGTTTTATAGAATCAATATTTGTTTCCTCTTTAGGTGATTCCGGCATTGTATATGATGTTTTTTCGCTGTCACCCTTAAGAACTCCGGTTAAAACCCAGTATTGAAGATAATCGATAGCATCGCTTTTATTCATTTTTAATGCTTTGCACATTTCATCAAGGTTAGGGTTATCCGGCGAATTGCGGAGAATCCACAGCAGAACCTTAAGCTGGTGTTCATTTGCAAGGCGGATGTGCTTATCAACAATATCCGTAGGAACGGCAAATATTGATTTGAACATTGATGTGTTTACAGAATAACTCATTTTTAACTCCAATTACATAACAAAAAGGTCATGTTGTTTTTTCTGTTTTGGATTTCTTTATTTTTTTTAACTGAGCAAAAAGCTTTTGAATAAGATAATCAACAATAGCAAAAGTAAAAAATATTCCGACAGAGATAAGAAGAACGGTCAGAAAGCTGATTTCTTCCATTTCTCTGAAATCAAAAAGATTTTCCCAGAGAAAGCTTCGAACAAATGTGAATTCGTGAATTGCATATACTCCGAGAGTGGTTGATGCAATGGTATTGACGATTTTGCTGTGAAAATGAAAGTCTTTAAAAAAGAGGAGCATAAAAACGCCCTGTAGAATTACAAAAGGATTTGAATAATTCATTGCAACTCCTCTGTATCCCAATTCAGGATCGATATATGACATCAGAAGATAATTTACTATCAGACAAGCAAATGCTGAATATAAATATGCATATCTCGGGTTATCTCTTTTCTGAGCGTGCAGTCCGATATAGCCGCCAATAATATAAATGCATATAAAAGAAAAAATATTTTTACCGTCAAAAATACTTCCGAATGAAAAACTGTTAAACCAAAGATTAAACGGATAAACCTTAAGCAATGTCATCCATACGCTCATAAACAATGATAGAATTATCAAAAGAATCTGATATTGCTTTTTCGTGATTGATTTTAAAGAAATGTTAATGAAGGGGGCAAGCAGACAAATTATAATGTAGTTACCGAGATAATACCACATCTGAGATGTTACGGGGAAAATGCCTCTGAGAATAATTTTGTGGATCGGCATGGGAGTGCTGCTCATAACAGGAATGCAGTACTCGGACCCGAGAATAAGAAAAATTACGGTCAGAATTACTGAGTAAAACCAAATTCTTGAATAAGTATAAAGAACACGGGAATATGATTTCTTTAAATTAAATTCGGATTTAACCATGAAATAACCTGTAATCAGTAAAAAAATATTTACGGCAGGTCGAAGACTCAGCTTGATTATAGTCATGAATTCTGCATTTGCGCCGCCGGCAGCTATCGATTCGGAATAGAAATTGCCGTAAAGGAATGCGTGAATAAGAATTACCATTAGCATTGCGATTGTGCGAAGCAATTCAATGCCGGAATCTCTTTTCTTCATTTCAATTCTCCTGTTAATTTATTTGCTTTACGGAAAGAAAAAGAGACTGCGAAGAGCAGTCTCTTAATCATGCGTTTGAAATCAAACGGCTCTTGTAACCTTACCGGAGCGAAGGCAACGTGTGCAAGCGTAAACTCTCTTGGGAGTGCCGTTAACAACTGCCTTAACTCTTCTAACGTTGGGCTTCCATGTTCTGTTTGAACGTCTGTGTGAGTGGGAAACCTTAATGCCGAATGACACATCCTTACCGCAGTATTCGCATTTTGCCATGTGTCACACCTCCTTTTTGTCATTAACAGATGATATATTAACAGATTTATAAACAAATTGCAAGCATTTTTTTATTTTTTTCTTAACTTATTAAAAAATTTAATAAAATTCAAAATAACACTTGCTTTTTTCAGCGAAATGTTATACAATACCTATAGAACATTTGTTTGACAACGTGTTTTGGAGGTACAAAAATGGCAGATAAGAAGAAAGCTCTTGAAACCGCACTTGCCCAGATTGAAAAGGCATACGGCAAAGGAACCATAATGAGACTCGGCGAAAATAACGGTATGAACATTGAAGCTGTATCGACCGGTTCGATTACTCTTGATAACGCATCAGGTATCGGCGGTCTTCCCAAGGGCAGAATTATAGAAATATACGGACCCGAATCATCGGGCAAAACAACTCTTGCTCTTTCCGTTGTTGCACAGGCACAGAAAAACGGCGGTGAAGCCGCTTTCATTGATGCTGAGCATGCGCTTGATCCAGGTTATGCAGCTAATCTCGGCGTTGATGTTGATGCGCTTCTCGTTTCACAGCCCGATAACGGTGAGCAGGCTCTCGAAATTGCGGAAGCTCTTGTTCGCTCGGGCGCTCTTGATGTTGTTGTTATCGACTCCGTTGCAGCTCTTGTTCCTCGCTCAGAAATTGAGGGTGAAATGGGTGATTCGCATGTCGGCGCACACGCAAGACTCATGTCTCAGGCACTCAGAAAGATTGCCGGTGCAGTTGCAAAGTCGAATACTATAATTATATTTATCAACCAGCTCCGTGAAAAGGTCGGTGTTGTTTACGGCAATCCCGAAGTTACGACAGGCGGACGTGCGCTTAAATTCTATGCATCAATGAGAATTGATGTTCGCAGAGTTGAGTCTCTCAAGGGAGCAGGCAATGAAGTTGTCGGCAACAGAACAAGATGTAAGATTGTCAAGAATAAAGTTGCTCCTCCTTTTAAAGAAGCAGAATTCGATATCATGTACGGCAGAGGTATTTCCAAGGAAGGCGAAATGGTTGACCTTGGTGTTAAGTTTAACGTAATTCAGAAGAGCGGTGCATGGTTCTCGTATGGCGATATGCGTCTTGGTCAGGGCAGAGATAATGTTAAAGAGCTTTTCTTTAATAATCCCGAGCTTGCGGATGAAATTGAAGCAAAAGTTGTTGCAGCTATGAAAGAGGCGGCCGCAAACAGTAAGGTTGTAAGACGCCCCAGACCCGAAATGCCTGCACCTCCCGCTCCGGAACCGACAACAAAGGCAAGTGCAAGAGCAAAACTTGACATTGTTGTTGACGATGACGAATAAATTATGGAAATTTCTGTTAATACCGGAAAACAAAATAAAGTACATATTTCCTGCGACGGTGAGTATATGTTTACTGTTGATTCCGAATATTGGTACACATGTCCTTATTGTTCGTTGAAAAATATAGATGATGAAGAGGAGTTGACGGCTTTTTTTGAAGCCGTCGGCTCCCGTTGTGCATTCATTGCGGGATTGAGGATTCTCTCCTATCACGACCAGAGTGAGAAGGAAATGCTTAACAAACTTGTGCAGAAGGGGCATAAGAAAGAGTATGCGCTTTCAGCTGTTGAAAACCTTAAAGAATACGGTTATGTTAATGACGAAAGATATGCCGAAAATCTTGCCGAAAAATTAATTCGTACCAAGGGAAAGAGTCCCAAAGGAATAAAATCGGAGCTGATTTTTAAAGGCATTTCGAGGGAAATTGCCGATAATATCATTGAAAGTCTTGACTTTGATCCGATTTTGCGTATTATAGAACTATTGAACACAAAATATTCAAGGTATTTATCCGATGAAAAAGGGATAAGGAAAACGGTTGCATCCCTTCAGCGGCTCGGCTATAGCTGGTCCGATATCAAAAGTGCGCTTCGCAGCGTTGAAACTGAAACGGAGGATTTTGACGATGTATAAAATCGGAATGATTTCGCTCGGATGTCCCAAAAATCAGGTTGATGCGGAAAGAATGCTCGCTCAGCTTGACAAAAATGAATATGTGATTGCCGATTCTTATGACGGGGTCGATGCCGTAATTATCAACACCTGCGGTTTTATTGATGCTGCAAAACAGGAAGCTATTGAAAATATTCTTGAAATGGCAGAACTGAAAAAAGAAGGTATCGTAAAGAAAATAATCGTTACCGGCTGTCTTGCGGAGCGATACAAAGAAGAAATTTTCAATGAAATGCCTGAGGTGGATGCTGTAATCGGTATCGGTGCCGAAGGAAAAATAGCTGATTTGGTTAAGGCTGTTGTAGAAGGCGATAGAAAGTATGAGATGCCTTGCAACGAAGAACTTCCGCTTGTAGGCGAAAGACTTCTGACCACTCCCGAGCACTGGTCATATCTCAAGATTGCCGACGGTTGCTCGAACAGATGCACTTACTGTGCAATTCCTTCAATCAGAGGTAACTACAGGAGCGTGGAATTTGAAATTTTGGTTGAAGAAGCAAAAGCACTTGCTCATGCAGGTACAAAAGAACTTATTCTTATTGCACAGGACACAACCAATTACGGTGCCGATCTTTACGGAAAAATCAGATTACCCGAGCTTCTTGATGCTCTTTGCGAAATTGACGGTATCGAATGGATAAGATTACTTTATTGCTATCCCGATAAAATTACGGAAGAACTTCTTGAAACAATGGCACGTCAGCCAAAGGTTCTTCATTATATCGATTTGCCGCTTCAGCATGCGGATGATAAAATCCTCAAGGCAATGAACAGAAGGGGAGACGGTGCATTTTTGCGTGAGACCGTTAGAAGAATCCGTGAAACGCTTCCGGATGCTGTTATAAGAACAACGTTTATCGTCGGTTTTCCCGGTGAGGGTGAAGAGGAATTTGAAAATCTTGCCGTCTTTGTTAATGAAACCGAATTTGACCGTCTCGGATGCTTTGAATTTTCTCCTCAGGAAGGTACACCTGCTTTTGAAATGGATAATCAGGTTGATGATGATGTCAAGCTCCGCAGGGGTGAAATCATTATGCAGGATCAGCTTGAAATCGTTACCTTAAAAAATCAGGAAAAGATTGGCAGGACATACAGAGTTCTTGTTGAGGATTATGACGGTTACAGCGACAGCTACAAGGGCAGAACATATATGGATGCACCCGAAATTGACGGGAATATTTTGTTTGCAACAAATAAAAATTATGAAGTAGGCGATTTTGCAGAGGTCGAGGTAATCGGTGTTAACGATTATGATTTAATCGGCAGAGATATTAACGGTTAAGGAGCTTTTATGAATTTACCCAATAAATTAACTGTTGCAAGAATAATACTGACTCCGTTTTATCTTGCGGCAATGGTTCTGAATTTCAAATATCATTATCTTGTTGCAGCGGTAATTTTTATTGTTGCATCGATTACGGATTTTCTTGACGGCAAAATTGCAAGAAAGAATAATCTTGTCACAACCTTCGGAAAGCTTTGCGACCCTGTTGCAGATAAAATGCTGACCACCGCCGCATTGCTTGCGTTTATGCAGCTTGGATTATGCAATATCTGGATAGTAATGATTATATTAACCCGTGAATTTCTTGTAACATCATTCCGTCTTGTTGCTTCTGCGCAAGGCGTTGTTATCGCTGCAGGAATATGGGGAAAACTTAAAACGGCAAGTCAGATGATTTTTTCTATTGTCATTATGCTCGGAATCCATTTGGTTGATGCTTTTAGCTGGGATTTTGATACTTTTTCTTTAATTTCAAACATTCTTTTATGGATTACTGCATTTTTAACCGTTATTTCCGGAATAAAGTATCTTGTTGACGGCAAAAAAGTAATTGACTTTTCCAAATAAACAACATATAATACAATTGCAATAAGAAAATGCAATCGGCGGGAGAGTAGTCATTTCTCGGCATATCAGAGAGGAAGCAGGCAGCTGAAAATGCTTCTTATGCGGTTATGATGAAGTGCACCCGACGGCACACAGGGGGAAATAACAGTATCTCTGTGCGTATGGCTGCGTTAAAGCTTGGTTTTGAGTTATAAACAGGAGTGGAACCGCGTATTTACGCCTCCGTAGTCTTTTGACTGCGGAGTTTTTGTTTTATAAGGTGTGATGGTTTTGTTCAAACAACTTAAAGAAGATATTGCTTGTGTCAAAAGCAGAGATCCAGCCGCAAGGTCTGCAATGGAGATTCTTCTTCTTTATCCCGGTCTGAAAGCTATAAGGCTTCACAGACTAGCAAATAAATTTTATAATAAAAATATGTTTTTTATTGCGCGATGGCTTTCGCAGCGTGCTTCTAAAAAAACGGGTGTTGAAATACATCCTGCCGTTCAGGTCGGCAAAAGATTCTTTATCGACCACGGAACGGGTGTTGTTATCGGCGAAACAGCGGTTATCGGCGATGATGTTACGATTTATCAGGGGGTTACTCTCGGCGGTACCGGTAAGGATACCGGCAAAAGACATCCTACAATCGGCAACAATGTTATGATCGGCGCGGGTGCAAAGGTTCTCGGTCCGCTCGTAATCGGCGATAATTCGAGAATTGCCGCAGGTGCGGTTGTGCTTAATGACATTCCGCCGAATTCAACCGCCGTCGGTGTGCCTGCAAGAGTTGTCAAAAAAGACGGCATGAGAGTAGATGACCTTGACCAGATTCATATTCCCGACCCTATTGCGCAGGAAATCTCACGTCTTGAAACTGAAATAACTGAATTAAAAAAACAGATAAATAACGGAGGTAAATAATGAAGATTTTTAACACTCTCACAAGAGTAAAGCAGGATTTTAAGCCTATAAATGAAGGTGAAGTTAAGATTTACGCATGCGGTCCTACGGTATATAATTATATTCATATCGGCAATGCAAGACCCATTTGTGTTTTTGATGTTCTCAGAAGATACCTTGAATACAGAGGCTATAAAGTAACTTTTGTTCAGAATTTTACAGATATTGATGACAAAATTATCAAGCGTGCTAACGAAGAAGGAGCAACTTTCACAGAAATTTCCGAGAAGTATATCGAGGAATTCTGGACCGATGCAAAGGGTCTTAATTTTAAAGAAGCGACCGTTCACCCCAAGGCAACCGAGAATATTGACAAGATTATCGAAATTGTAAGCGGACTCATCGAAAACGGTCACGCATATGAAGTTGACGGTGACGTTTACTTCAGCCCCAAGACCTTTGATTCATACGGCAAGCTTTCACATCAGCCTCTCGAAGATCTCGAAGCAGGCGCAAGAATTATGGTTGGCGATATCAAGCGTGAACCCATGGATTTTGCTCTCTGGAAGTCTGCGAAGCCCGGTGAACCCTATTGGGAGTCACCCTGGGGCAAGGGCAGACCCGGCTGGCATATCGAATGCTCGGCTATGGTATGCAGATATCTCGGGGAAAGCATTGATATCCATTGCGGCGGTCAGGATCTTATCTTCCCTCACCACGAAAATGAAATCGCTCAGAGCGAGTGCTTCACGGGCAAGCCTTTCGCTAATTACTGGATGCATAACGGTTATATCAATGTTGATAACGTTAAGATGTCGAAGTCACTCGGCAACTTTAAAACCGTACGTGACGTTGCAAATGTTTACGGTTATGAACCCATCCGTTATCTTATGATTTCATCGTCATACAGAAGCCCTATCAACTACAGCATAGATGTTATCGAGCAGTGCAAGGCATCGCTTACCCGTCTTTACACATGCCGTGACAGTCTTGATTTTGAAATAAAGAATGCAGCTGACGGTGAGCTTAATTCACAGATTAAAGAACAGCTTGACAAGAGAGTTGCACAGTTTATTGAAGCTATGGATGATGACCTCAATACCGCTGACGGTATTGCTGCTGTTTTTGAACTTGTAAGAGATATCAACAGCCTTGTTATCGGTAAGGATGAATCAAAGGCAACGGCTGAATATGCCGCAAAAATTTTTGATGAGCTGACAGATGTTCTCGGTCTTGTCTATAACCGCAAAACAGAAGTTCTTGATGCTGATATCGATGCTATGATTGAAGCAAGAACTCAGGCAAGAAAAGACAAGAACTGGGCAGAGGCAGACAGAATCCGTGATGAGCTTAAAGCTATGGGTATTGTGCTTGAAGACACCGCTCAAGGCGTTAAGTGGCACAGAGAATAATTAAATATGCCGTATCGGTGCTTATCCGGTACGGCTTTTTTGTATATATTATAAAAAAATAAGTAATATTATAAAATAATTTAATTTAAGGCTTGAATTTTATATTCGGTTGTGATATAATTCCAAAGCAAATCACACGCAGAGCTACTTTTATTATAAGTGCGGTGTTATAACCGTGTTAATATCAGGCTTTGCGGCGGTTCGTATCTGACATTAGGATACAAAATTTAACTTAGGAGGAAAAACAAATGTCAGTAGTATCAATGAAGCAGTTGCTTGAAGCAGGTGTTCATTTCGGACACCAGACCAGAAGATGGAACCCCAAAATGGCTGAGTACATCTTCACAGAAAGAAACGGTATTTACATCATCGACCTTGCAAAGACCGTTAAGAAGCTTGAAGAAGCTTACATGTTCATCCGTGAGATCGCAGCAGACGGCGGCGAAGTTCTTTTCGTAGGCACAAAGAAGCAGGCTCAGGAATCCGTTAAGGAAGAAGCAGTTCGCTGCGGTATGCCCTTCGTAAACGCACGTTGGCTCGGCGGTATGCTCACAAACTTCAACAC
>JAFQRF010000085.1 GCA_017410195.1 Clostridia bacterium
TAATTTAAAATCTATTTATTTGGAGGAAAATAAAATGGCATCAGAAAAGATTGCAGCAATGATTGAAACAATCAAAGAACTTACAGTACTTGAGCTTTCAGAGCTCGTTCACGCAGTAGAAGAAGAATTCGGCGTATCAGCTGCAGCAGCAGTAGCAGTAGCAGCTCCCGCAGAAGCAGGCGCAGCAGCAGCTGAAGAAAAGACAGAATTCGACGTTATCCTTGCAGAAGTTGGCGCAGAAAAGATCAAGGTTATCAAGGTTGTTCGTGAGCTCACAGGTCTCGGCCTTGCTGAAGCTAAGGCAGCTGTTGACAGCGCACCCAAGGCTCTCAAGGAAGGCATCTCCAAGGAAGATGCAGAAGCAGCTAAGGCTAAGCTTGAAGAAGTTGGCGCAAAGGTTGAAATTAAATAAGTTTGATTTCATAATAAAATCCGTTCTGTTTCGGCAGGACGGATTTTTTATGTTCTTATACTCAACGATAGAAAAATTCTACCGTTGAGAGAATTTGTCTCAAAAAACAAGTTATTGTATCTTTCGGGCAAACGGGTTATTATTAGCTTGTAACCACGGCCGGGTTAACTCAAAAAACGAAAGGTGTTATTACTATGACAATCTATTTTGGTGAAAATCTTAAAAAGCTCCGCAAATCCAAAGAACTTACTCAGGAAGAACTTGCAGATTTTCTCGGAATGTCTTTTCAGGCAGTCAGCAAATGGGAGAGAGGCGACACCTTCCCTGACATAACAATGCTTCCGGCAATTGCCTCGTTTTTCGGTGTTACCGTTGACAGCCTTCTCGGCACGGATGCGATTGCAAAAGAAGCAAAAATCAAAGAATATTGCGAAAATTACTCTCGTCTGTGGAACGAAAGGAAAATAGATGCTGCAAGGGATATGCTTAAAGAGGCTGCCGTCGAATTCCCCGGCAATTATGACCTGCTTTCAAAATACCTTAATGCGCTTATTCAGGCACAGAACGATGATGATTATAAATTATCAATAAAGCCGGAAGTGCAGAGAGTATATGATATGATACAGAATTACTGCACGGTTGACAGCATCAGAATATGGGCGAAGAAGCTGATGTGCCGTTATCTGCGTGACCTGAGTCTTATTGAAAACAGCGGAGTTGATATATCAGATGCGGAAAAAATTCTCTCGGAAATGCCGATTATGCAGAACACAAGAGATTATGAAGCAATGTATATGTATCCCCATGATGACGAAAAACGAGCTGCTGCCTGCGCAAACGGTACGGTCGAAATGCTTCGCCTTTTCGGTGAGATAATGAACAGAAGGCATAAAAGCTTTCTTGATGCCGATGATGACATTGCTGAAGCGTATATCAACCTTATCGAAAAGGTTATGCCCGACGGCGATTACGGAAAGAGCTGGTATCTTGTTGTGATTCACACCCAGAGAATCGGAGTAAAAAAATATCTCAGAGGAGACGAAAAAGGTGCGCTTGAATGTTTTGAAAAGGCAGTCAGACTTGCAAAAAGGTATGACGAAATACCCGAAGTGAGCGTACACACTTCACCTGCTGTCAAGGGTGTAGTATACGATAAATCAAAGGCATACAGATTCTGGGAGGGCTCATTCTGCGAAGATGTCAAAGACGGACTCAGAGAAAGACCCCAGCTTTCGGATGAATTCAAAAACAGCGAAGAATTCAAAAAAATTCTTGCGATTTAACAATTTTAATCTGCCGGAAGATAAGTTCTGAAATTTCTTTTTATTGACTATTAAGAAAGATTGCATTATAATTAAAAAAAGAAATTGGAGGACTGATTATGCAAGTAATTTTAATCAAAGTAATTTTCTTGATTATGCCTGCTGTTGTTTTTCTTTCCGGGATGTTTCCTTTTCTCTTTGACGGAAAAGAATATATTAATCCCGAAGGCGATAGAGTTACCGTTATTGAACACGAAGTATCGAAAGACGGTGTGATAGTAAATGACTGTGAAACACTTAAATCCTTCGGTGATATCGGTTTAAACTATGAAAAAGATTTTTTTGAGAATAATTCACTTGCAGTTGTGACGGTAGAATATCAGCAGGGCGATGAATTCTATATAAAGTCAATTTATAAAGAAGGTTCATCTTTAAAAGTAGAATATATAATCGTTGATAAATCCATAGCGGCGATATATATGCCTGCTTATGAAACGATTATTATTGAAACGGATAAGACCGTTGAGAATATCGGTGCCAAAGAAAACGATGCAATTGATAATTTAAATTTAACTCTGATTGAATGGTACAGAAAAATCAGCGGAATTGCATTATATTAACACTCATATTTAAAGCTGTGCAGAAATGTGCAGCTTTTTTGTTTAAAAACGCAACTTTTCGGCACTTCCGTGCGTTCTTACGGTTGAGAGGGGATGATTAAAATGGCTCAGTCCGACAATGCATTGTTTGAAAACCTCGTCAATATCCATTCGGATGCGGTCACACGAGTTTGCTACATGAATCTCTCCGACCGTGCTGATGCTGAGGATGCGTGGCAGAATGTGTTTATGAAGCTCTGGAAATCGCAAAAAATGTGGGATAAACCCGAATCGGAGCTTCACAAATGGCTTGTGACGGTTGCACTCAATGAGTGCCGTGACATAAAACGCAGGCTTTTTCACCGTTCACATTTCAATATTGATGAGCTGAACGTTGAATATACGGAGGATTTCGACAAAGAGGTGATTACAGCGGTTAAGGATTTGCCCGAAAAATATTCAAGTGTGATATATCTTTACTATTTTGAGGGCTACGACATCCGTGAAATTTCATCCATACTCTCGGCAAATGAAAATACCGTCAAATCCCGCCTCAAACGGGGCAAGGAAATGCTGAAAGGAGTGCTGAGAAATGAATAAATTCAATGTAAAAACCCCCGATGAATGGAAAGAAAATCTTTTTTTGAATATCGAAAAACCCAAGAAGAAAATCAATTTTAAGGCAGTTGCGGCAATTGCGGCAGTAATTGCGGTTGTCGCCGCATCAACAACAGGCTTTGCCTATTCGCAGGCACCCGAGTATTTCGGCTCAATGTTTTTCGGAAACTCTCAAGAGAATCTGAACAGCATTTATGCTCCGAAAAACATTGTTTTCAAGAGCGATTCAGAGGACTTTACATTAATATGCGAAGGAATAGCCGGTGACAGAAGGAGCATGATTGCGGTTTTCGAACTGAAATCAAACGGAGAATTTTGTTTTGACCCGGCTGAAACCTACTTTTTCGGCGAAAGGAGAGTTGAAACCGTGCCGCTGCCGCTTAACGGCTATTCAATCAGCTCGTCTTCGACGTATATTGATGAAAAAAACGTGCTGATTGACCTTCATTTCAACTCGGAATCGACAAATATAATCGGCGACACGGTTTATCTTGAATTTGCTGATATCGTTTACGGATTCGGTGTGGATGAGGTAACGATTTCGTGCAAGTTTACCGGTGAAATAAAAGTTGATTATCCGAATACAGTTGTCAGACTTTCAAAAACGGATGAAAAAGCACTTACAGAGGGGATTTCTTTGACGGCAAAAAAAGCATGGATAAGTAATCTCGGATTTGAGTTTGAGCTGAAAGTGACAGACGGTGCAGATAAAATTTTATCTTTTCAGGACCATGACTTGTTTTTAGATAAAATGACTCTCGCCTATGCCGACGGAACATCAGAAGAATTCATAATGAGAATGCCTATGCAGTCTGACAGGGATATAATCGTAAGCTCAACGTTCAAGGACGAAAAAACAATTCGTATCAGAGGTAAATTCCCGAATCTGGTTAACTCTTCAAAAGTTGTTTCGGTTGCGTTTAATGACAGCGTATTGTTTGTAGTATAGCGCCGTCCCCTACAATCTTTATCATAAAAAAATAAAACGTACGGCGGGAGGTTTATATCCCGTCGCAGTCGTTCGAGTCATCCCAACAAAAAAACAGAGCCGATGCCAAAGCATCAGCTCCGTTTCTGGCGGAGAAGGGGAGACTCGAACTCCCGCGCCGGTTACCCGACCTACGCCCTTAGCAGGGGCGCCTCGTCACCAACTTGAGTACTTCTCCATGGTAACTTATATATAAAATATTAAGTTTCAAAAAAATGGCGGAGAGAGTGGGATTCGAACCCACGGTACCCGTAAGGGTACGACGGTTTTCACGACCGTTCCGTTATGACCACTTCGGTATCTCTCCGTAAATTGCTTATATATGTTATCATATTGGGGCGTTATTGTCAATA
>JAFQRF010000086.1 GCA_017410195.1 Clostridia bacterium
AGAGCAAAGAGCGATATGTATGTTACCGTTGCTTCAACAAGCGACCTTGTTGCAATGATTGAAGCAGGCGCAAACGAAGTGTCAAACGACGATATGTACGACGGCATCATGTTTGCTCATAAAGAAAATCAGAGAATCGTTGAGTTCATCAATCAGATCAAGGCTGAATGCGGCAAAGAGAAGGTTGACTTCCCCTCAAACGATCCCGACCCCGAAATGTACGAAGCAATCAAGGATTTCGCAATCGAAGATATCCGCTTTGCTCTTGATACAGACGATAAGAGAATCCGTGACGAGCGCCTCAAGCCCGTTTACGATAAGGTTCACGAGAAGTTTGACGAAATCTATCCCGATATGGAAGTTAAGATTGAAGAATGCCTCTACAAGGTTCAGAAGTACGTTGTTCGCCGCTGGCTTCTTGACGACGGCAAGCGCGTTGACGGCAGAGGTATCAACGAAATCCGTCCTCTTAACGCAGAGGTTGACCTTCTTGACAGAGTTCACGGCTCAGGTATGTTCACCAGAGGTCAGACTCAGGTTCTTTCAATTACAACTCTCGGACCTATGAGCGATGCTCAGCTTCTCGACGGTCTTGATGAAGAAGAGTCCAAGAGATATATGCACCACTACAACTTCCCCTCATACTCAGTCGGCGAAACAAAGCCCTCAAGAGGCCCCGGCAGAAGAGAAATCGGTCACGGTGCACTTGCAGAGCGTTCACTCATCCCCGTTCTTCCCTCAGTTGAAGAATTCCCCTATACAATCCGTGTTGTTTCCGAAGTTCTTTCATCAAACGGCTCAACCTCACAGGGTTCAGTCTGCGGTTCAACACTTTCACTTATGGCAGCAGGTGTTCCCATCAAGGCACCCGTTGCAGGTATCTCCTGCGGTCTTATCACAGAAGGCGACCGTTTCATGACAATGGTTGATATCCAGGGTCTTGAGGACTTCTTCGGCGATATGGACTTCAAGGTTGCAGGTACAAAGAAGGGTATCACATCAATCCAGATGGACCTCAAGGTTCACGGTCTTACCCCCGCAATCATCAGAGAAGCTCTCGACAAGACTTACACCGCAAGATGCTATATTCTTGACGAAATTATGCTTCCCGTTATCCCTGAACCCAGAGCAGAGCTTTCAAAGTGGGCACCCAAGATGCTCACAACAAAGATTGACCCCGAAAAGATCGGCGACGTTATCGGCAAGCAGGGCAAGGTTATCCAGAAGATCTGCGCTGAATGCAACTGTAAGATTGACGTTCAGGAAGACGGTAACATCTTTGTTTCATCAACAGATATCGACGATGCAAGAAGAGCAATCTCAATCGTTGAAACAATCGCTAACGACCCCGAGGTCGGTGCAATCTATAAGGGTATCGTAACCCGCCTTATGAGCTTCGGCGCATTCGTTGAAATTGCTCCCGGCAAGGAAGGTATGGTTCACATCAGCCAGCTCGACGTCAAGAGAACAGAGAAGGTTGAAGATGCTGTTACTGTTGGCGACGAAGTTATCGTTAAGGTTCTTCCCAAGGATGACCAGGGCAGACTCAACTTCTCACGCCGCGAGGCTCTCATCGAGGTTGAAGGTCTTGTTCCCGAAAACACAGTTTCAGACGCTCCCAGAAAGCCCGGAAGAAATTTCAAGGGCGACAGAGGCGGACGTCAGAGAAGAGATAACAATAACGACTGATAAAATTAACACCGCAGGTTCGCAATGAACCTGCGGTGTTGACTGTTTATAAAGTCGCTGAAACATAAACGAAATAAAGTGTAGGGATCGGCGACCCGACGACCCGCATTAACACCCCTATAAAAGTAGGGCGGGATGCCCACATCCCGCCGCATATCTTTTCGTTTATTTGATGTTTTTTCTCCCATCGGAGTACCTTTGTACGCCTTCGGTCGAAGAAAACATCATTCAGCTTCCTTTCTCAATAGTCACCACCTTGCAGAAAAACAATTTCCCGTAAGGAACGCGTCCTCGGCGTTCCGCAGAATATAAATGTAAAACCCACCCTCAACCGAGAGTGGGTCCTTTTGTAAGATTTAATTATTTAAACTTACGCTTACGAGCAGCCTCTGACTTCTTCTTTCTCTTAACTGAAGGCTTCTCATAGTGTTCTCTTTTGCGAACCTCCTGGATAACGCCGTCTCTTGAAGTCTGTCTTTTGAATCTTCTGAGTGCGTTCTCGAGTGACTCGCCTTCCTTAACTTTTACCTGACTCAATGTATTCCCTCCCCTCGCTGAGAGTGGCGGAGTAATCCGAACTGTGTTTTTTATCGGATGATTTTCGCCTTTTCTTCGTTAAAATACTCGCAAATCCATTAAGGATTTGCTCCGTTTTATGCCTTGACAAACCAAAAATCCTCACGATAAAAAATCTTCGACCTGAAAGCGAAAGATTTTTAAATGATTTTTGGCGGCTGAGTGAGCAGGAAGGCCGACGCCTTTCAATCACGAAACGCCGAAAAGCGTTGAAAAGACTCGCTTTCAGGCATAGTGCGGATTGCTCCCGCCACTCTGAATACAGGGACTAATTTTCATAGCTTGACAACTATTATACAATAACAGGTGCCTGCTTGTCAACAGAAAATATATTAATTTTTTATTACGGACGGACAACGATATTAACAAGTCTGCCCTTGACATAAAGCTCCTTGACGATTGTCATGCCGTTGATTGCTTCGGCAATCTTATCGAGTGCCTTTGCAGCGGCAATTGCCTCTTCCTGAGTTGCCTCAGCAGCAATAACAAGCTTTTCTCTGACCTTGCCGTTAATCTGAATGGCAATTTCAACCTCGTCATCCACGCATTTTGCTTCGTCATAGGTGGGCCAGCTTTCGAATGCGATTGTTTCGGTGTGACCGAACATCTCCCAGATTTCTTCGCAGATATGAGGTGCGATTGGGCTGAGAACTCTGATAAAGCCCTCTGCAAATTCTTTGGGGCAGCTGTCTGCTTTATAAACCGCATTAACAAAAATCATCATCTGACTGATTGCCGTATTGAAAGCCAAATGTTCAAAGTCCGTTGTAACCTTACGGATTGTAACATTATAGATTTTTTCAAGCTCGGCATATTTGCTGTCATTTATCTTTGATTCATCGGTAAAGAAGTTCCATACTCTTGAAAGGAAACGCTTTGCGCCTTCAACACCCTGATTACTCCAAGGCTTTGAAGCTTCAAGGGGACCCATAAACATTTCATAAAGACGAAGAGTATCTGCACCGTAATCACGGACGATATCCGACGGATTTACTACAAATTCAGGGAAACGCTTACCCATCTTGATACCGTTTGAACCGAGGATCATACCCTGATGAACAAGCTTTTTGAAAGGCTCTTTAACCGGTGAAACGCCCTCGTTATATAAGAATCTGTTCCAGATTCTTGAATACATAAGATGGCCTACCGCATGTTCGGGACCGCCGACATAAAGGTCAACCGGAAGCCAATGCTTGAGAAGCTCGGGATCGCAGATTTCTTTATCGTTATTCGGGTCAATATATCTCATAAAATACCAGCTTGAGCCTGCCGAACCGGGCATTGTTGATGTTTCACGCTTACCCTTGACGCCGTTTCTCTCAACAAATTTCCATTCCTCTGCATTTTCAAGAGGTGCCTGACCGTTCTTGCCTTTATATTCCTCCAGCTCGGGAAGAACAAGCGGAAGTTCTTCGTCATCAAGAACATGGATTTCACCGTCGTCGGTATAGTAAACGGGAACGGGTTCTCCCCAATAACGCTGTCTTGCAAAAATCCACTCACGGAAATGGTAGTTAACCTTTCTCTTGGCAACGCCCATCTTCTCAAGCTTCTGAGTGATTGCTTCCTTTGCCTCTTCAACTGTAAGACCCGTAAATTCCTCTGAATTGATAAGCTTACAGCCCTTGCCGAGATAACCGCCCTTTTCAAAAGCACATTCGGAAACGTCTGCGCCGTCAACAACCTGAATCATGGGAATGTTATGTACTACCGCATATTCAAAGTCGCGCTGGTCGTGGCTGGGAACCGCCATAACAGCACCGGTGCCGTAGCTTGCAAGAACAAAATCGCCGATATAAACGGGAACTTCCTTGCCGTTTACGGGGTTTATTGCATATATACCTTTAAGAGGACAGCCCGACTTTGTTTTATTGAGGTCGGTACGGTCCATATCGGACTTTTTAACTGTTTCCTGAATGTAGGCATTAACCTCATCTTTATTTTCGATTCTGGGCATAAGATTCTTGACAAGATCGCCGTCGGGAGCCATAACCATAAAGGTTATACCGTATATCGTTTCAATGCAGGTTGTGAAAATCGAGAACTTGCCGCCGCCGACAATTTCAAATTCGACCTCAACACCGGTGCTTTTGCCTATCCAATGGCGCTGCATATCCTTTGTTGACTCGGGCCAGTCTATTTCATTAAGACCGTCAAGAAGCTCTTCGGCAAATGCAACCTGGTCAATAACCCACTGCTTCATATTCTTACGGACTACGGGATAACCGCCGCGCTCGCTCTTACCGTCAATAACCTCATCGTTGGCAAGAACCGTACCAAGCTCCTCACACCAGTTAACGGGAATATCAACAAGCTTTGCATAGCCTTTGAGATAAAGCTGCTTAAAAATCCACTGTGTCCACTTATAGTATGAGGGGTCCGAAGTAGCAATCATCTTTGACCAGTCATAGTCAAATCCAAGCTCTTTAAGCTGTTTGGAGAAAGTCTGGATATTCTCCTGTGTAAAACCGTTGGGATGATGACCTGTTTTAACGGCATACTGCTCTGCAGGCAGACCGAACGAGTCATACCCCATGGGATGAAGAACATTGTAGCCCTGCATCCTCTTCATTCTCGAAACGATATCCGTAGCGGTATAGCCTTCGGGATGACCTGCATGAAGACCTACACCCGAGGGATAAGGGAACATATCAAGAACATAATATTTAGGCTTCGAGAAATCCCACACATCCGTTTTGAATGTTTCGTGTTCTTCCCAATATTTCTGCCACTTTTTTTCTATATTAGCGTAATCATAATGAGCCATTTTGATTCAGCTTCCTTTCAAATTCAACCTTATGATAAATAAAATTTATTCCGGAGTAATAACGTCACTCAAATCAACAACGCAGGCATCTGCCCACAGGCGTTCGAGATTGTAATATTCTCTGTCCTCATGCTGGAAAACGTGAACGATAACCGTGCCGTAGTCAAGAAGAATCCAGCCCGTTGCCCTGCCCTCAATGTGTTCGGGGGAGATATCAAGGCGCTGCTTGATTTCGTACTCAACATCATCCGCAAGGGATTTTGTGTGGGTATTCGATGTACCCGAAGCGATAACAAAATAATCCGAAACGATTGTTACCTCTTCTGTTTTGATGGCGGTAATATCCATCGCCTTTTTCTCGTCAAGAACCTTCGCAATTTCTCTGACGAGCTTTTCGGAATCGATCATAAAAACTATCCTTTCTGTATTCGGAAATGCAAAAGCATGTCATTGTAACAGTCAACGGTTGCGGGATGAATCGGCAAATCTGCCGAAACAAGCTTTTCCACCGTGTAACGGGAGGTATAGAGAATCGCATGTTCAAGGCTTGTTTCCGAAAGCCTGCGCACAACATTGACATCTCTGTATACCCTGTCAGCAGAGATGAAATCCGCAACATAAACAATTTTTTCGAGAAGGGTCATTCCTGCCCTGCCCGTTGTATGCCATCTGACGGCGCCGAGAATTTCTTCATCGGAAATTATTCCGTTATCCTTAAGAAATGCCGCACCCGAAATCTGATGCCAGACCTTGGGGTTAATCAGCTCCACTTCCGACAGACCCTCGCCCGATTTTTCGATTATTTCAAGCTGTTCTGCCCTCGGCGTATTTTTTGTAACATCGTGGAGAAGCCCTGCAAGGCGTGCCTTTTCAACATCTGCACCGTATTTTTCCGCAAGCACAGCGGCGCATTCACTCACGCACTCGCTGTGATGCATTCTGTAATCATCAAGCTTTTCGGTAAGAATTTTTCTGTACGCCGAAAGACCGTCGTCATAAAGTCCGTTTTTTCGGATATACTCCGCAACCTCCGGGCTTATCAGAGCGGGCTTTTCTTCTCCCCTTGATATTATTGCCCGAATTTCGGTTGAACTGACTTCAAACGGCTCAACGTCAAGCAGAATTATTCTTTTTTTCTGTTCGTCGCTGAAAGAGGATAAATCGGGAACATAGCCCTTTTCTCTCGATGCGGCGCAGATAGATGCAAGGGAAATTATTTCCTCCCAGAGATACCACCGTGTCAGCGTTCCGAGCATATCTGAGCCGATAATGAAATAAAGCTCGTCCTCGGGATAAAGCTTTTTAAGCTCACGCAGGGTTTCGACGGTATAGCTTCTGTCGCCTCGGTCAAGCTCGATTGAGGATACCTCAAAGCGTTCATCATCAAACGCAAGGCGGCACATTTCGAACCGGTGTTCACCGCTTGCAAGCTTGCCGGGCATTTTGTGGGGAGGAATGCAGGAGGGAACAATCAAAACCTTTTCGAAGCCGAGCCTGTCCGCTGCTTCCTTCGCAAGCCTGACGTGACCCGAATGCGGAGGATTAAACGTTCCTCCGAAAATTCCGATTTTTATGGTAATCTCTCCTTATTTAAGGTTAACTTTCTTGTGCATGATGTAGGACGTTGCAAAGAACATAATAATATCAAGCACAAGGAAAGCAAAGCCCGGAGTAACTTCCATTCCAAGCTGATTGCCGACAAGATATTCGGTGGGGCTGAGAATGCCGAAGCTGAGCGTTTTATCGTCATTGAACACCATAACAAAGTTGACGATATCCGTCATCTTGAAGGAAATCCAGAGAAAAACAAGTGCAGTTACAAAGAAAATAACGATTGAAGCAACAACGGAATGCTTCTGGAGAAGTCTTACATGTGAAACGGTTATCGAGAAATAGACAATCGAAACAAAGCTGAGGAAAATGACAAAGAACATCAACACCATGTAGACGAGGTATGCGATAATCTGAGTTGTTGAGGGGAAATCGCCGAGCATGGTCAGAAGTGATTCAACAAGCGAAATTTTTTCCATACCGATAACTTCGTCGGCGGTATAATTCATAAGATAAACGCTTGTGAGCATAAATGCGGCATAGCTCAGAAGCATCCAGCCGCCGTAAACGATAACCTTTGAGCCGAGAAGCTGGTTGCTCGATACGGGCAAAGTAAAGCTCAGATAGCCCTGAGGGCTGAAGAGCGATTTGAAGAAATCGTAAACAACAAAGAAGAATGTTACGAAAATCAGAAGAAATGAAACGAGAATCGAAAGAACGATTGAAACGTTTCTTGCAGTTGTCAGCTTTGATGCGAACTCTGCGCTGATTGAATCACCGCCGCCGAGAAGAGCGCAGATGCCGAATACGCCGAAAAGGATGATAAGCGCAATATAGAACAGACTGATAACTCTTGCGCTGGCAAGGAAGTCGTTCTTGAGAAGCATTAAAAATTTGTTCTTGGGCTTAGAAGTTCCAGTCAACGCTGAACACCTCCTTGAAAATATCGTTAATTGTTTTTCCGCTCTGAGTAATATTTGCAACGGAATCCTTCATCAGAAGCGAGCCTCTGCCGATCATGATGATTGAATCAAAAATTTCTTCAACGTCCTGAATAAGGTGAGTTGACATGAGAATGGTTGAACCCTCGGGGCGGTTTTTGAGGATTGTTTCGAGAATGAAATCTCTTGCCGCAGGGTCAACGCCGCCCATAGGCTCGTCAAGGATATAAAGCTTTGCGTTTCTGCACATGACAAGAAGAAGCTGGAGCTTTTCCTGCATACCCTTCGACATGGTTTTAACCTTCTGCTTATGAGGAAGCTGAAATACATCCATCATATGCATCGCCTTTGCCTTGTCGAAATCATCATAGAAATCCGCAATGTAGTTAACGGCATCGTCTGCGGTCATCCATGTTGCAAGATAAGTTTTTTCGGGCAGAAAAGCAACAAGAGACTTGCTGATTTTTCCGGGCTTGTTGCCGTCGATAAGCACTTCACCCGAATAATCGTTGATAAGACCCGTGAGAATTTTAATCAGCGAAGTTTTACCGCTGCCGTTGGGTCCGAGAAGACCGATAATCTGACCGCCTTCAAAATCAAAAGAAACGTTGGACAAAACCTGATGGTTGCCATAGGATTTGCTCAGGTTTCTTACGGAAATAATCTGAGACATTTTTACCTCCCGTTTTTAATGGACACCTCTCCATAATTAGGATATATTATATCACTATTAATAATAAAATAAAAGACTTATTTTATTATTTTTTTACCAATAATTAAATATTTTGTGAAGGTTGAAACAAACAACAAAAAATAACCCGAGGGTTTTGAGCCTTCGGGTTATTGTTATATTAAAACTTGAAAACGCCTGCGCCGATTTCGGTTGCTTCGCCGTTCAGAACAACCGTTGCTGTTGTTCCCTCGGGAACGGTGAATTCATATGCTGTCTTACCGTTTTCGGTTTTCCATTCGGATTTGACAAGTCCCTTGCGTGTTTCGATTGAAGCCTTGACATAGGTGAGCCTTTCGTCGGTTACCGGAGCAAAAATGATATGCTCGAAACCGGGCTTGCTCTCGTCAAGCTTAATACCGGCGGCATCGCCGTAAAGCCAGTCAGCAACCGAGCCGTAAGCATAATGATTAAACGAATTCATCGATGTACTCCACATCGTTCCGTCCTCACGCATGCTGTCCCAATGCTCCCAGACTGTTGTTGCGCCCATCTTGACCGAGAAGAGCCATGACGGATATTCCTCACGGAGAAGAAGGCTGTAAGCGGTTTCGGCATAGCCGTTATCGGTGAGCGCATGAAGAAGATACGGAGTGCCGACAAAGCCTGTTTTGAGATGTCCGCATTCGGTAACAAGCTCGTTGAGCTGCTTTGCGGTTTCGGCGGCGTTATCCGTAATTCCGAAATGAAGAGCAAGCACGCTCGCAGTCTGAGTTGAATACTCGGGAAGAATTCTGCCGTCCTTCATATACTCACGTCTGAACGCATCGATTGATTTTTCTCTCTTTGCCCAGACTTCGGATGCATCCTTGCCGCAAAGCTCCAGCGATTTTGCATAAATTGCGCTCGAATAAATATAGTATGCGGTTGCAATAAGATTTTTCTCCGTACCCTTTGAGCAATCCTCGGGGCTGCTGCCGTCAAGGTTGAGCCAGTCGCCGAAATGCCAGCTTCTGCTCCAGATTCCGTTATCCGAACGGCTCTCGATATGCTCGAGATAGTTCTTCATCGAATCAAGTGAATCTTCAAGGATTTGCTTGTTTGCATATGTCTGATAAATCTGCCACGGACAGATTGTTGCGGCATCCGCCCATGCTGCGGAGCAATCGTTATCGGGGCTGAAAACGCCGGGAATTACATGCGGAACCGTTCCCCAGTCGGTCTGGTCTGCACGAAGGTCGGCGAGCCACTTTGTGAAGAAACGCTCAACATCGTAGTTATATGATGCGGTTTTAATGAATACCTGAGCATCGCCCGTCCAGCCCAGACGCTCGTCACGCTGCGGACAGTCTGTCGGAACATCAAGGAAGTTGCTTTTCTGACCCCAGATGATATTGGAGAAGAGCTTGTTGACTCTTTCATCCGAGCATTCAAAATAACCCGTTCTCTTCATATCGGAATGAACAACAATTGCGGTGAAATTCTCTTTCTTTATCTCGTCGCTCCAGTTTTCGAGTCTGATATAACGGAAGCCGAAGAAGTTATAATCGGGCTTGTGAATATGCTCCTTACCGTCACAGATGAATACTGCCTGAGCCTTTGCACTTCTGAGGTTATCGGTATAGAAGTTGCCCTCTGCGTCAAGCACCTCGGTGTGACTGATAACGGCTCTTTCGCCCTTTTCGCCCTTGATTTTAAACTCAACATAGCCCGTCATATTCTGACCGAAATCAAGCACGGTTTCTCCCTTGGGGGTTTTAATAATCTCAACGGGCGAGAGTCTTTCATGCTCAACAACCTTTTCGCCCTGACGGTCAAGCAGAATCTTTTTATCCTTTGCGAATACCTGAGCCTTTGCGGGGGTTATATCCTTATAGGCAGGGTCATAAATATAGCCGTTATAAAGATGAGAATAAACGTATTTTCCGTTTTCGCAATTCCAGTCGCCGCCGCTTGTGATGATTTCCGTTTCGCCGTTTGCATATTCGATTGTTAGAGCGCAGAGGGCGGCAACCTCATTGAAGCCGAGGCAGGAATCGCCCGAATGCCTGCCGAAATAGCTGAAAGCTTTCCAGCCGGGTGCAACGCCGAGAGCAATGGTGTTTTTATCCTTCAGCATGGAAGTGACATCGTAAGTATCAACCTGAAGACGGTTTTTATATGAAGTCCAACCGGGTGCAAGAATAAAATCGCCCACTCTTTCGCCGTTGATTCGTGCAAGGTAAACGCCGAGTGCAGTCACTTCAAGACTTGCGGAAACAATTTCCTTTTGAATATTAAATTTTCTTGAAAAAACAACTTCTCTGTCGGTTGTTGTTTTGAAACTTTTTATCCACTGTGCGTTGAGTATGTTTTTCATGGCAACCTCCATAAATTTATTAATTTTATTCTATATCATGGCAGATAAAAATGCAATAACAAAAAATTTATATTTTTTGCCTTGATTGATACATGTTTTACTGATAGAATAGAAGCATCAAATCGCTGAGGATGGTTATATGAAACGTTACATAAGCTTTTTTATGATTTTATCGCTCTGTTTTTCGTTTGCGGCTTGCTCCGTCAAGGACGACTCGTCCGAGGTATCTCATCAACCGCCTCAAACCGTGACAACCACGGTTCCTAAGCCCATCATTGAAGCTGCGGAGCATTCAAGGGATTTCACGGATGAAAACGGCAGGGTTGTTTATACTCTCAAGGCTTTTCTTCCGCAGATAACGGGCAATGCCGCCGAAAATACTGCAAGCTACATTAACAAATTTTCCTACGGACTTTTTGAAGAAGCATGCGAATTTGCGCTGAGCAATATCGAAAACGCCGCAAATTTCATGGATTCTCAGGGGAACGGCAAGCCTTGGTCAAGAATGCTTGATTTTGATATTTCCTATTCCGACGGACGTTTTCTGAGCATCGTTGTCAAAGATTATTTTTCTATGTTCGGCAGTGAAGAAATCGAGCCGACTCTCACGGGCTATACTTTTGATATAATCAGCGGTATGCCCTGCACCATTCTTGATTTTACGTATGAGAATTATTCCATAAACGAAATTGAACGTGTTGTTGAAGAAGATTTCCTTTTCGAAACAGTATCCGACTATTTCTTCAACGGTACGCCGCTCACCGATGAGCAAAAGCAGACTGTCCGCGATGTTTTTGATACATCGAATTTCTATCTTATCGAAAACGGAATAATGTTCTATTTCAGCGGATATGAAATCAGCCCCATGCATCACGGTACATTCACCGTCGATTATACCTGGGACGAAATTGCGCTTATCCTCAAAATGCCGAAATAAAAACACGCATGTAATGCAAAAACACCCTGCTCAAAACCGAGCAGGGTGTTCTCATTTTAAAAAGCTATACTAATCAGACAAGCTCGATGATGCACATCTCAGCTGCGTCGCCTCTACGGGGACCTGTCTTGATTATGCGGCAATAACCGCCGTTAACTTCCTTATATTTGGGGGCAATCTCATCAAAGAGCTTCTTAACAACGTCTTCCTTTGTAACGTATGCAAGAACCTTGCGCTTTGAGTGGAGAGAATCGTCCTTAGCAATGGTGATCATTTTTTCTGCCATTGCACGAACTTCCTGAGCCCTTGTAACGGTGGTCTCAATTCTGCCGTTTTCCAAAAGATAGGTA
>JAFQRF010000087.1 GCA_017410195.1 Clostridia bacterium
AAGGCTGGGATTCTACCATTGAACTACACCCGCATATTTGGAACGAAAGCTATTTTAGCATAAGACTTTCAAAATGTCAATACCAATTTAATTATATTTCCAAAATTATTTTGCTCCGAATTTATTTTGCGATGCTTGACAATAAAAATAAAATGTGATATTATCATAAAAAATCAATATTTCAAACCGTTGATGCGGAGATAACGGCAATGATGCCTTCACAGAGAGCCTGCGAAGCTGAAAATCAGGCAAGAAACAAGTTGTCAAATGGACCGCGGAGGGTGCAGTCAAATGAACCGCAGGTTCAGAGTATTCTGCAACGTGAGGGCATGCGTTAGTTGCCGGGAATATGCAGGTATTCCGCAAAGTGTGCGGCGTTTTGCCGCAAATCAGGGTGGCACCACGGATTTTTATTCGTCCTTGACAGAGCATGGTTCTGTCGGGGGCTTTTTATTTTTTGAAAGAAGGATTATTATGGCTTTGCTCACAAAACGATGGCGATGCGTGAAATAAAACTTAACCGCTAATCATTATATTTTTATTTTACGGAGGAAATTACAATGAAATTCAATAATGTTGATTTTGACACATATTTTAACAATTATCCCGACAAGGACGGTTATTTCGGTAAGTATGGCGGAGTTTATATCGATGATAAGCTCAAGGCTGCAATGGCTGAAATTACCGAAGCATATTATTCAATCTGCCAGTCGAGAAAATTCATTGCGGAGCTTCGCAGAATACGCAAAGAATTCCAGGGCAGACCTACTCCTGTTACACACCTTGAAAGACTTTCGGATTCGCTCGGCGGCAAGGTTCAGCTTTACGCAAAGCGTGAAGACCTCAACCATTCGGGCGCACACAAGCTCAACCACTGCATGGGCGAGGCTCTCCTTGCAAAATACATGGGCAAAAAGAAGGTTATTGCCGAAACCGGCGCAGGTCAGCACGGCGTTGCGCTTGCAACCGCAGCCGCATATTTCGGACTTGAATGCGATATTTATATGGGTTCCGTTGATATCAAGAAGCAGGCACCCAACGTTGCAAGAATGAAGATTCTTGGTGCAAACGTTGTTGAGGTCACTCACGGTCTCAAGACTCTCAAGGAAGCTGTGGATGCCGCTTTTGATGCATACAGCAAGGAATATAAGGATTCAATTTACTGCATCGGTTCGGTTCTCGGACCTCATCCCTTCCCGATGATGGTGCGTGATTTCCAGAGCGTTGTCGGCATCGAAGCAAGAGAACAGTTCATCGAAATGACGGGTCATCTTCCCACATCAATCGTTGCGTGTGTAGGCGGCGGTTCGAATGCTGCGGGACTTTTCGCAGGCTTCCTCAATGATCCCGTTGACATTTACGGCATAGAGCCTCTCGGCAGAGGTCCCAAGCTTGGCGACCACGCAGCAAGCCTTAAATACGGCACGGAAGGCATTATGCACGGCTTTAACAGCATTATGCTCAAGGACGAAAACGGTGAACCTGCGCCTGTTTATTCGGTTGCAAGCGGACTTGACTATCCCTCATCGGGTCCCGAGCATGCATTCCTTCAGGAAATCGGCAGAGTCAAGTATGACGTTATCGATGATGAAGAAACCATTGATGCGTTTTACAAGCTTTCTCGACTTGAGGGTATTATCCCCGCAATCGAAAGCTCACATGCGGTTGCGTTTGGCATGAAGCTTGCAAAGACCATGGATCACGGCTCAATTCTTATCAATCTCTCGGGCAGAGGCGACAAGGATATGGACTACGTCATTGAAAACTACGGAATAAGATAAAAACTTGAGATATGTAAACAACGGGTGATTTTCTCTTAAATCACCCGTTGTTTACATATACTTTAATGAACAGATGAGCTGCCTTGCGGCATAAAACAACTGCTTTTGAATGCAGAATTCAGAACGCAAAGTGCAGAACGAAGGGTCGCTTCGCTCCGATTGTATATTGCTCCGCAAACCCGGTTATTTGCGGACAGACACGGAGGTATGTACCTACGATGCTGAATAAACCCGGGTAGGGGCGGGTATTAACCGCCCGAATATAATCGGTCATATGCTAAGCCTACCCTTAACATTACGAAGTAACAATTTATGCGGCGAAGGAGCAATTCATTATTTTTGTGCATAAGCACAATTAATTTTAATAAAGTATAAAAAATGATAAAATTTACAATATGTTAACCGATTCCGATGAAATATGATATAAAATAAAATAGAACACATTTGCGGAGGTTTAGGCGTGCTCGGATATGTCAAGGCTTTCAAGCCCGAAATGAAAATAAAGGATTACGAGCTTTACAGAGGAGTTTATTGCTCGCTCTGTCGGGCACTCGGACGAAACTATTCACCGATTGCTCAGCTTTTCCTCAGCTACGATTTCGCTTTTGCTGCCGTACTCAGGCTTGCAGTCATTCACGAATGTTTTTCATTCAGCCAAAAAAGATGCCCGTATAATCCGGCAAAAAAATGCATGATCTGCTCCGAAAAAAATGAGCTTGATTATTGTTCTCATGCGGTAATAATAACGGTTTATTACAAAGTCCTCGATAATCTTCATGACAAAGGACTCAAATCAAGGTTGATTGCTGCTCTGATTTATCCGATTGTCCGGCTGATGCATAAAAAAGCGGCACGTCTTGCACCTGATATTGAAAAGATCATCGGGGATTCGATGAAAGCTCAGACGGAAACCGAGGAAAAAGAAAATGTCGGTATCGACGAAGCGGCGCATCCGAGTGCTGATGCGCTGGGTAAGATTTTTTCGCTCGGATTTGATGATGATATAAAAAACAGACTCTATTCTCTCGGCTATATGGTCGGCAGATTTGTCTATATTCTTGATGCCGCCGACGACCTTGAGGATGACATAAAGAGCGGGAGCTTCAATCCGTTCAAGGCGGAGTTTTTTAATATAAAAAACGAAGAATGCAGAAGAAATTTTGCTGAAAAAGCAGAAGGAATGCTTAATCTTACCCACAGCAATGCCCTTGATGCGCTTGATGAAATTGAAAAAAAGAGATTTGAAGATATACTTGAAAATATTGTTTTTGACGGACTTGTTCACAGCGGAAAAGCCGTTCTGAATAAGTATAGTGAGAGTTTGGAAAAGGGGTGCAGAAAATGAAAGATCCGCATTATATTCTGGGCGTTCCTGCAGGAGCATCTCCGGAGCAGCTCAACGCTGCCTACAGAGAGCTTATGCGAAAATATCAGGACGAGGGAAACAGCAAAAAAATCGATGAGCTTAATGCCGCTTATGATTATATTATTATGCACGGTTCGGGAAATTCGTCACATAACAGCTACGGCGGCTATAATGCAGCTCCGGATTATACCGATATCAGAGCCAAAATCAATTCGGGCAGGCTTGACGATGCGCAGACACTTCTTGACGGTATGCCGGAAGGAACAAGAGATGCGCAGTGGTATTATCTTAAAGGCACAATCCAGCAAAAGAGGGGCTGGCTTGAGGAGGCGGCAAAGAATTTTGCAACCGCAAGCAACCTCGACCCCTCGAATAACACATATAAAATGGCTTATAACAAGGTCAGCAACGCCCGTTCAGGCGGCTACAGAACCGAAAGACGCCGCTCCGACGGAGAAAAATCGGGTTGCTCGGGCTGCGATATGTGTACCGGTCTGCTCTGCGCCGACTGCTGCTGCGAGTGTTTCGGCGGCGACCTTATTCCCTGCTGTTAAGGAGATTTGATTTGAAACAAAGTTCAAAATGCGCACTCGGCGGCATTGTTGCCGCCCTGTCGCTTGTTATGATGATTTCGGTTGCAATCATACCGTTTCTGACCTACGCATTGCCTGCGGCGGCAGGAACGCTGATAATATTCATGGTGGTCGAAACCGATAAAAAATGGGCGTTCGGTGTCTATTGCACGGTTGCGATTCTCGGAATGCTGCTTGTTCCCGATAAGGAAGTTGCGGTTATGTATCTTGCATTTTTCGGCTATTATCCGATAATAAAAGCCGTTTTCGAGTCGAGGCTTAATAACATCATCGGATGGATACTTAAGGTTGCGACTTTTGCAGCAACAATGGTGGTTTCTTATGCGCTGATGATGAAGTTCATGGGTGTCACGATTGACGAAACTGAGGAGTTCGGTGCAATGGCGATTCCGATTCTTCTCGGCATGGGAACGCTTGCATTCATTATGTATGACATAGCGCTCACCAAAATGATAACCCTTTACATGATGAAATGGCAAAAACATTTTAAAAGATATTTCAAATAAGGTTGCGTTTTTTAATAATATGTTTTATAATATAACCGCTGAATTTTCCAGCGGTTTATTTTTTTTGAGTACAGCGAGGTAATTTATGAAGGAATTTGTTAATATCGGAATTATCGGACTCAGCGGCAGAGGCTCGGGCATGCTCGGTGAGCTTCTTGACTGCGAAGGTGTAAGAGTGCCTGCAGTTTGTGATAAGTATGAGGACAGAGCGCAGAGAGGCTTTGAAATCGTT
Organism: Clostridia bacterium; assembly: GCA_017410195.1. Lineage (GTDB taxonomy): Bacteria > Bacillota > Clostridia > Oscillospirales > Acutalibacteraceae > CAG-177. The sequence goes on from JAFQRF010000087.1 coordinate 4,479, forward strand.
AAAGAAAAAACAGGCACCGAGCCTCAGGTATATCTTGATTATAAAGAGCTTCTCGCAAGAGATGACATTGATGCAATCTATTGTGCAACAACATGGATAACCCATTCAAGAATTGCAATTGACGCAATGAAAGCAGGCAAGCATGTTGCAATGGAAGTCGGCGGTGCGGCAAGCGTTGAGGAATGCTGGCAGCTTGTAAGAACAAGCGAAGAAACCGGAAAGTTCTGTATGCTTCTCGAAAACTGCTGCTATGACAGAAACGAAATGGCTATTTTCAATATGGTCAAGCAGGGTCTTTTCGGCGAAATCATTCATATGCAGGGCGGTTATCAGCACGACCTTCGTGATGAAATCTCTCTCGGCAGAGAAAACAGACACGGAAGACTCTTCAACTTCCAGCACCGTAACGGCGAGCTTTATCCCACTCATCAGCTTGGCCCCATCACAAAAGTACTCGGTATTAACAGAGGCAACCGCTTTGTTTCGCTTGTTTCAATGGCAAGCAAGTCGAGAGGTCTTAACGAGTGGATCAAGAAAAACAAAGGCGAGGATTATGACCTTGCAAACTATAACTTCAACGAGGGCGATATCGTAACAACAATGCTCAAGACAGCAAACGGCGAAACCGTTGTTCTCACCCATGACTGCTCGCTTCCCAGAAACTATTCGAGAGCCTACCGTGTTCAAGGTACAAAGGGTCTTTACATGGAAGACGGCGATTCGATTTATATTGAAGACAGAACAAAGAACGAGGACGGAAGCTGGATGCATCCCTCCGAGGATTTCGAGCCTTACCGTGATGAATATGAGCATCCTCTCTGGAAAAAGTATCAGACCGAAGGTGTTCACGGCGGTCACGGCGGTATGGACTTCCTTGTTCTCAGCGCATTTGTTGAGAGCGTAAGACTTGATGCCGCTCCTCCCATCGATGTTTACGATACAGCTGTTATGATGGCTGTTACCTGCCTTTCCGAGCAGTCAATCGCTCTCGGCAGCGCACCCGTTGCATTCCCCGATTTCACCAATGGTATGTGGATTGACAGAGAACCCTACAGACGCGGCATTTTCTGCCTTGACGAAGTCTGCAACGATTTCTTTGAATAATAGGAGAATAAAAAATGAAGTATTATATAGGTGTTGACGGCGGCGGTACCAAAACCGCATTTGCGCTGTTTGATGAAAACAAAAAAATGCTTGCTTCCGTAACAGGCGCAGGCAGTAACCACGAAAATATCGAAACTGCATTTGAGGGCGCAAGCGACATCATCATCAAGGGTCTCAACGAGCTTTGCGAAAAGGCAGGCATCAAGCTTGCCGATGTCAGCTTCACTCTTATGGGTCTTGCAGGCATCGACCACCGGTATCAGTATGAAATCATGTGCGAAATGCTCAGAAAAAAGGGTCTTGCAAACTTTGAGGTTTTCAATGACGGCTTCATCGTTGTCAAAGCAGGTGCAAGCGGCAAGAGCGCAATCGGCTATAACTGCGGAACAGGCGTTTGCTGCAACGGCATCGACCTTGACGGCCACAGACTTCAGCTTGCAGGTCTCGGCGATTTCTCTGGCGATATTTCGGGCGGCGGTAACATTGTTATCGAAGCTTTCCGACTTGTATATAACGAGCTTTTCCTCGGTCTTGAAAAGACTCTTATCACCGATATGGTGAACAAGGAATTCGGTTTCACTTCAAGAGAAGAGGTTCTCGGTCTTATCGAAAAGATTGAGGGCGAAAACGGCGACAACTATATTCGCAAGATGGTTGCTTTCTTCTTTGAAGCAGTCAAGCAGGGCGACAAGCCTGCCACAGAATACTGCGAAAGAATGGCAACAAGAGGCGCTCAGCTTATCTCCGCACTTGCAAATCAGATGAATTTCGGCGATGGTGAAGTTGAGGTTGTTCTTTCGGGTTCAATCAACGTAAAGCTCGATAACAAGCTTTATCTTGATATGCTTCTCTCGAAGGCAGAGGCGATGAGCGGTAAGAAGCTTAAGTTCATCAAGCTTGAAGCGATGCCTGTAACGGGTTGCATCAACTGGATTATGCAGGATTATGCTAATTGATTGCAGAAGGGATAGATTATAATGAAAGAAATTAATGTAGCGGTTATCGGCTCGGGCAGCACATATTGCCCCGAACTTGTTGACGGTTTTCTTAAGGCAAAGGATAGCCTTAAGCTCAAGAAAATCTCATTCATGGATATCGACGAGAGAAAAAGAACCATCGTCGGCGACCTTTGCGTAAGAATGCTCAAGAATGTCGGCGATGACTGTGAAGTAGTGTTCACAGACGATCTCGACACAGCTCTCCAGGGTGCAGATTTTGTTGTTACTCAGATTCGTGTCGGCAAGCTTCCCTGCCGTCATCTTGACGAGAGCATACCTAAGAAATATAACCTCATCGGTCAGGAAACAACGGGTATCGGCGGATTTTTCAAGGCTCAGAGAACCATCCCCGTTATCAAGAACATCTGTGACAGAATCGAAGCTATCTGCCCCGATGCATGGCTTATCAACTTCACAAATCCCTCAGGTATCATCACCGAGTTTATCCTTAACCACACAAACGTAAAGAACATCGGTCTTTGCAATGTTCCCATCGATATGCTTGACGATGTTAAGGAAATCACGGGCGAGGACAGCGAGATTACATATGTAGGTCTTAACCATCTCAGCTGGATTACTTCCGTTAAAAAGAACGGTGAAGAGCTTCTTCCCGGTCTTATCGAAAGCGGCTTCTCACCCAAGGTTATGGCAAACATCAAGGATGACGGCTTCTCAATCGACTGCCTCAAGACAGTTCAGGGTCTGCCCTCATCATACCTTCAGTATTACTACTGCCGTGAAGCAAAGCTTGCTCATCAGAGAGAAGACGAAAAGACCCGTGCTCAGGTCTGCATGGAAATTGAAGAGCAGCTTCTCGAAATGTATCAGAACGAAGAAATCGTAACAAAGCCTGCACTTCTCGACAAGAGAGGCGGTCACAAGTATTCGCTTGCAGCGGTTTCGCTCATTGATTCAATCGCAAATAACAAGAGAGATGTTCACGTTGTCAACATCAAGAACAACGGTACTCTTCCCTTTATGGCTGATGATGATATCGTTGAAATTGCAGCAGTTATCGGCTCCGACGGTGCAACACCCGTTCTCGTAACAGAAAAAATCAACGACCATATCGTTGGACTTATGAGAGTTGTCAAGACATATGAAAAGTACGCTGTCAAGGCGGCAATCACAGGCGATGATGACTACGCAATCAAGGGACTTCTTGTTCATCCCCTCGTAGGCGATTATGAAAAGACGGTCAAGTGCTTCAACGAGCTTAAAGAGGCGCACAAGGAATTTCTTCCTCAGTATTTTAATAAATAAAGATTTAAGGGGCTGCGTCGATGCTGCCCCTCTTTTTATTGTATTTGGCTGTGCCGGGGGTTCCGAATAAAACTGCAGTTGCTTGTCTTTTTTATGAAATGCTAACCGTTAACAACTGCCGCAGCCGACCGAAGCTGCAGCAGGGAGGCACGTGCGCATTCTGAGTCAAGTGAATGCATCACGGATTATCTGCAGGCCACCGAAGTTAAAGTGTACATCGGCAAGTCGGAGCCGACAATCTTCAGGCGAAAAACGGCTTGTCAGCGGACATGATTTATGCTTCCGTATATAAATGTAAAATTTTCAAAAATATCTCATCAAAATTGCGATTGTTTACAGCTTGTTAACATTTGAGACGCTTTTGACATTTATTGAATCATTGCGACAAAATACGGTTGATTATGACTGGTTGTCAGTTTGCACAAAAACTTGTCGTCTTTTTCTATTTGATTTTACATAAATATAAAGGTATAATTATTATATGTAATTTAAAAGGAGGAAAGATATGAGTTTATTAAAAAAGACGGTGTTTATCTTGCTGCTCATTGTTTTTGTCGGCACTTCGGTTTTTCTGTCATTCAATACAGTTGTGAGACCGACCTATGAATTCGAGGAGCTGACCGACATCGGCGGTACGGACGTTGACGGCTGGGCGTTTATAGGCTTCAACGGCAATCAGAATACACAGGTTGTCAATATTGATTTTGTGCGTGATAAGGACGGCAATAATCCCGATGAAACAAAGCCGATTGTTGCTGTTGACGAATATACTTTTGTAAGCGACGAAAACGTTAAATATATCTATATCAGCGATACGGTGCAGCATATCGATGAGCGTGCGTTTGTTTACTGTAAGCAGCTGCGCGGCGTTTATGTTGACGACAATAATCCGTGGTATACGGATGTTGACGGCGTGCTTTACACAAAGGATATGAAGAAGATTATTCTTTATCCCATCAGCTATTGCACAGAGATTGTTTATAAGGATATCGAGAAATACGGCAAGGTTAAAAATATCGGTCTTGACATTAAGGAAACCCTCAGCGCAAGCGGAGAAAATTCTGATGCGCTCTATCTTGATTTCAAAAATCAGGCAAGCGATGATATCAGCCGTGAGCTTTTCGATGAAATGCTTGAAAAGGGCGTTATGGCTCCTTATATCGGCACGTATTACATAGTTAAGGATAAAACAGATACGACCGTTACGGTCGAAAAAGCATGGAGCTGTGACGAGGTTTATTCAATCCCCGAGGGAATTGAAAGAATCGGCAAAAATTGCTTCTATAAGTGTGACCGCCTTCAGAGAATCGATATTCCTTCAACCGTTAAGGAAATCGGAGATATGGCATTCTTCAAGTGCTTCGGAATTTCGCTTGTGAATCTTCCTGACGGACTTGAAAAAATCGGCTGTGATGCGTTCAGCTATTGCGAAAATATGAAATACTCGATTTTTATTCCCGAGTCGGTTGAAGAAATCGGGCATCATTGCTTCTATCAGTGCGACAGACTCGAGAAATTTTTCCTTGAGGATACGAACGAAGAAACGATAACTCTCGGCGGAAGCTGGCAACCCAAGGGTGAAAACGATTTCAAACCTGAGCCGCCTGTTTTCGGCGCAAGTTACGCCGATTTTGAAGCATACAACAATGAAAGACTTGCATCGGAAGAGCCTGCACCCGTGGCTGTTTCAACCGAAACCGATGCTCCTGCCGAAGAGAAGCCGCAGAATTTTATTGACAAAATCAAGGATTGGATAGACAGCTTCAATGTTGACGGAACCAACTATCTTATAATTATTATCCTTATTATTGTTGTGTTCATTCCCGGAATGACTTCTGTTGTGCTTGAGGTTATCAGAAAGATGTTCAAGGAAGATTTCCTTATGAGTAAAAAGAAGAAGGCGAAGGTCAAAGCTAAGCTTGAAGAAAATGAAAGACTTCGCCATGAGTATCTTGAAAAGCTCGAAAAAGAAAAAAGCGAGAATGAAGGAGGGGAGAATTAATGGCTGCCGAAAAGAAAAAGATTGATGTTAAAGCTCTTCTCGGTGAATTCAAAGATCATTGGAATGTCCCTGCCGAAGGAAAATATGTTCCGTATAAGGAATATGTTTCCGTTCTCTGGGCAGTCGGCGGCGATTATTCGCTCACAAGAGTACTTAATTATCTCAGCTTCGGTCTCGGATGCTATCTTGTAGCGTTCTATTATGAAATTCCAATTTTGACATTCTCGGTTATCAATGCGTTCTTTATGGTTCAGGGCTATTTCTGGAGCATTATGAGCATGATGGTTAACGATAACCTCGGATTTTTACCTAAGAAAACCGAAAAAGCGTTCTATGCGCTGTATCTTTTCTTCACGGGTCTCGGAATTCTTTTCCTTGTATTTGATTTTTCCGAAATTCTTCCGTGGCCTGCAGCTGTTACAAATTACGTCAACAGCCTGCCGGGGCTGAATATGCGCAGCACCCTCAAAATCTTCGCCGCACACTGGCTTGTTACGGGCTGGGGCGGTGCAAGAAACATATTCATCCGTAAAAGATGGCTCCCCAAATTCGGCAGATACAAGCTTTTTGCGTATCCCAACGTTATTCCGTGCATGATTCTCGTGCTTCTTATCTGCTGGCTTCCGCTTTATCAGAATCCTCTTACCGAGCGTGTGTGGCAGCTTTTCCTTCTGTTCCAGCTTTACGGCATGTACGGCTACAGAGGCGGTGCAACCAGCATTTCAAGCACAATTTCTCCCAATCCGCATGAGAGAATGCTTGTCCGCTGCTATCCCGAGAAGCTCAGCCACCTTCTCAATTCGGTAATCATGTTCCTTATGCCGATTATGACTGCATATACGGGCGGTCTGACCAACATCAACACCTTCAAATATGTTATTCCCATTATGATGATGATTTGTACGGTTGTCATGTTCAAGGGTCTCGGCAGCATTCAGGAAAGAATTCCTCAGCCGCCTATCGAGAAGAAAAAGTATATTCCGTTCTGGGAAGGCATCAACGGTGTTCTTAAAAATAAATACCGCTGGATTAACGCCATTTCGGGCATGATTGATGCACTTGGCAACGGCGGACTTGCGGTTAAAACCATCGTTCTTATTTACACATGGCGTGAGCTTGGTCTTATTTTCAGCCTTACGGAAGTGCTTGTTTCGTTTGTCGGAAATCCCGGTGCTTTCCTCGCGCCGTGGATAAGAAAGCGCTTCCAGTACAAAACGCTGATGATTTTTAAGCGCATTGTTTTTGCGGCGCAGAGTGCTGGATATATCATTGCCTGCTATTTCTTCAAGGACAATTATGTGGTCTGCGGCGCAATTATGGTTGTTTCGCTTTGCATTGGCGATATGCTTACCTCGGGTCTCAAGCTTGCAGAGGAAGATATGAATGTCCGCATCAACGACTATCAGATGTACCTCTCGGGCGAAAGACTTGAAAACTATTCGGGCATCATCGGCTGGTTTACCGGTCCGATTTCAGCGCTTATCAGTCTTATCATCCCCATTCTTTTCTATCGCTACGGCTTCACATCGGACTGGGACGTTCTTTTTGTTGACGATATCAGAACAAAGTGCATGATAGTCGGCGTTGCTTTTGACCTGGCCGGTCATCTGCTTTGCTGCCTGCCGTATCTTTTCTTCTGGGATTATACCGACGAAAAGCATGCTCAGGTTATCGAAACGCTCCAGGAGCGGGAAAGACTCGCAACCGAAGAAGCGGCAAGAGAAACAGTTTCTGCAAGTGCAGAATAATATTACAAAAAACAGGTGTCAGTTCTTTTGAACTGACACCTGTTTTTGCGCTTTAGTCCCATTCCGGATAGAAAATGTGAACACCGGTAATAATCCATATAATTCCGTCAATAATGATGAATGGTGAGAATATGATTGTACCAAGGAATGTGCCGATTACACCGCCGGTAGATTGATCCGGTGAATATGTCGCTGAACCGCAAACGGTAAGTGCTGACATAATCAACGCCATAACGAGAACAATTGCTAACACTTTTTTCATGTTTTTCACCTCCTTGGTTAAATTATGCCATAAATCCTGCCAAAAGTCAATGGCAGAATTTATGGCATTTATAATTTTTTTGAGGTGATTGCCATGAAATACGAAAGAATCAGAAATCTCAGGGAAGATAAGGACTGGACACAGCAAAAAATTGCAGATATGCTTTTTATTAATCGCAGAACCTATGCGGCTTATGAAAACGGCATAAATTCCATGACGCCTGAAACGCTTGCTAAAATAGCCGACATCTATGGCACAAGTGTTGATTATCTGCTCGGAAGAACCGATATATTTGAGCCTTATCCCCAAAGTCGCAGTTAAATTTTAGCATTTGTCGCGGCAAAATGAATTTTTAAAGGGGCTGATATGGATTTCAGCCCCCTATGATAAGCTATTTTGTTACCCTGCGCACATCTTCTTCTTTGCCGAGAACAAGAAGATGGTCACCATGCTCGAAGCGTCTTTCACCCGTGATGACGGGTTTTACTTCTCCGTGATTTTTCGTTGCGAGAACGCTGAGATTATATTTTACTCTGAAATTGAGTTCTTTAACGGTTTTTCCGACCCATCGGTCATGTACGTCAATTTCATATATAGAATAATCTCCGCCGAGATTGATATAGTCAAAAACATGCTCGTTGCTTTCGCTTACGGCATAGCGCTCCGCCATATTTTTTTCGGGATAAATAACATCATCCGCACCGTTGCGGAGCAGAAATTTTTCCTGAATATCTCTGTCTGCCTTGCTGATAACTTTTTTTGCGCCGCACTCTTTGAGAAGGCTTGTTATTTCAAGGCTGTTCTGAAAGTTTTCGCCGATGCAGACAAAGCAGGTGTCAAACGACGGAATATCAAAGGTTTTGAGAACTTCAATGTTGGTGCAGTCGCCGATTTTTGCGCTGACAACATAAGGAAGCATATCCTCAACGGCTTCTTCTTCCTTGTCAACTATCATAATTTCACAGTTTCTCTCCGCAAGCTTCGTGCAGAGATGATGACCGAAATGACCCATGCCGATTATAAGAAATGATTTCATTTTAACACCTATCCTATCGTAATTTTTTCTCTCGGATTTTTAACGGGCGGTGCCGCTTTCTTTTCCATGAGCGCAAGCGCAAATGAAACGCTGCCGACCCTGCCGCAGAACATCAGAAACGCAACAATCAGCCTTGATGCCGTCTCAAGGTCACGGGTGATTCCCGTTGTCATACCAACCGTGCCGATTGCGGAAACGCATTCAAAAAGCACATCTGAAATTTCGAGATTCGGCTGAATGGCAAGAATAGCGATTATGCCTGTAATTGCAAGGCTCATATTTGTGAAAACAACAGAGCTTGCCTTGTGAATTGCATCCTTTTCAAGACGTCTGCCAAAGATACCCTTTGATTGGCGGCGTGTTATGCCGTTGAAGGTTGAAATTGCGATAACCGCAAGGGTCGTTGTTTTGATACCACCCGCTGTTGAACCGGGCGAACCGCCGATGAACATAAGAAATACCGTCAGAATTTTACTTGCGGGGGAGAGAGCTGCCGTATCCGTTGAATTGAATCCTGCAGTTCTTGCTGTCACAGAATCGAAAATCGAGTTAAGCAGACTGTGACCGATGCTCAGGCCCTCGTTAGTGAAATTTCTTTCAAAGATGAAGAACAGAACGGTCGGTACAACAAGTAAAATTGCCGTTACGGCAATAACGATTTTTGTATGAAGCTGATAATATTTGAATTTATGCTTTCGCTTGGTTATGTCGTCCCAGACAAGAAAACCGATGCCGCCGATTATAACAAGGGCGGAAAGGGTCAGAATAACAACCGCATCATCGGAAAAGCCTGTCAGCGATGCATAAGGCTCGGTAATTCCCATAAGGTCAAACCCTGCATTGCAGAATGCCGAAACAGAATGAAAAACGGAATACCATATTCCTTTTCCGATACCGAAGCGCGGAATAAATCTTGTCGAGAGAAGGAGTGCGCCTGCACATTCAAAAATCGCTGTTCCCGCAAGAATTTTTTTGGTCAGAAGCTTTATACCGCCTATGTGTTCTGTGTTAATGCTTTCGACCATAATTTCACGTTCACGCAGACCCATTTTGCGTTTGAGAAGCATCGAAAACATTGTTGCAATCGTCATAAATCCCAAGCCGCCGACCTGAATGAGCGAAATAATGACAATCTGACCGAAAAGAGTCCAGCTTGTTGCGGTGTCAAGCACAACAAGTCCCGTAACGCACGAGGATGATACAGCAGTAAAAAGCGCAGATACGAAGCCCACACTTTCGCCGCTTTGCGATGCGAACGGAGTCATCAGCAGCAGCGTTCCGATAACGATTATCAAGATGTAGCCGAGTGCTATAATTCTTATCTGAGAAAACTTTCTTTTCATTTTTTACCTCTTGAGAGATGAATAATATATTTATAATACCATATATTATTATGTTTTTCAACCGTACACTTGAATTTAAGCTGTCGGGATGATAAAATAAAGAAAAAGCTCAAAGAAGTGATATTTTGGAAAAATATATTGATTTACACACGCATTCTCTTAAATCCGATGGCTCAATGACTCCTGCCGAGGTTGTCCGTGAAGCAAAAAGAGCAGGGCTTGCGGCGATTGCGCTTTCCGACCATGATACGGTTGACGGCATTGAAGAAGCAGTTGCAGAGGGAGAGAAAATCGGAGTAGAGGTTGTGCCTGCAATTGAATTTTCGGTCATCTCCGAAACGGAAACTCATATTCTCGGATATTTCATTGACATAAACAATCCCGATTTGCAAAGAGTACTGAGAGAGGTTGTTGACCTTCGCATTCAGCGCAATTATGTTACCTGCCAAAGACTCAATGAGCTTGGTTTTGACATAACAATTGAAGAAGTGCGTGCGCTTGCGCCGAATAATTTTGTCGGAAGGGCGCATTTTGCGAGAGTGCTCATGGATAAGGGGTACACAAAGAGCGTCAAGGAAGGCTTTGATAAATATATGTCCGCAGGGCAATATGCATATTGCGAAAAGCAAAGACTGACCGCAAAAGAAGCGATTGAGCTTATCCGAAAATGCGGAGGCCTTTCATTCCTTGCACACCCGCATCTGACGAAATTTGATGATGAGAAAATAAGAACATATCTTGAAGAATTAAAAGGCTGCGGCCTTGACGGACTTGAGGGATATTATACAGACTACACACCGGAAATGCAGGAAAAATATCAGTCTATGGCAAAGGAAATGGGGCTGATGATTTCGGGCGGCACGGATTTTCATGCAAAAATGAAGCCGCATATCTCAATCGGAACAGGTCTCGGAAATATGAAAATACCCTATTCCGTGCTTGAAAATATGAAAAAAGCGTTGGGTTGACAACGATATAATTCAATGACCGGAGAGGAGCAATGAAATGAAACTTTATATTAAACAAAAAGTATTTTCGTGGGGAGCAAAGTTCACGGTTAAGGATGAAGCCGGAAACGATAAGTATTTTGTTGAGGGCGAAGTTTTTTCATGGGGAAAAAAGCTTCATGTTACTGACCCGAACGGCAAAGAAGTTGCTTTCATTCAGCAAAAGGTTTTTAGTTTTCTCCCCCGATATTTTGTTTATGTTAACGGAGAAGAGGTTGCTGAAATCGTTAAGGAATTTTCATTCTTTCGTCCTAAATATTCAATTGAGGGTTTGGGATGGGACATCAGCGGAGATTTCTGGTCGCATAATTACATGATTACCAGAAGCGGGAATCCCATTGTTGCAATCCGCAAAGAATGGATGACATGGGGCGACAGCTATGAGCTTGACATATCAGACCCACGTGACGAAACCGTTGCGCTTGCGGTGGTTCTGACAATTGATTGTGTAATGGCATCGCAGGCATCAGCTGCAGCTTCCTCAACCTGACAGCCTGTTTTGCATACGGTCACTTGAATTGCGTTTACAGAAATGCTATACTGTATGAATTCCGAATATGTCTCAAAGGAGAGTTTATAAAATGAAAAGAAATCCCAAGCGAGTTATCGCTGTTATAATGTGCATTCTGATTGCAGTAAGTGCGATGATTTTCAACAATGCATTTGCAGCAGACGGTGTTTCGAAAATCGATTCATACGCATCGCTTGTTGAAAATTACGGTACCGAAATCGATGATGAAGGCAGGACCGACGGCTTTGTTTATATTGGTACAGAATTTTATGAAGAAGACGGAAAATTAACCGATTATCTTGTCAAGCCCGGCGACAAGCTGACCGTCAAGCTCTATCTCAAGAGCAACATGTATTCCTCCGACTGCAATATTATTTCTTTTTTTGACAATACATTTTTCGATGTAAAGGTTGTTGACGATGATGCGCCGCTTGATGAAAACGGATATACAAGTGATCATAGAAGTGCTGTCAGAAACACAAATCATCCCATGGTTATCCGCAACGGAATTACTCATACGGTGACATCTATAAACCTTCTCAGGGTCGGTTGGATAAAAAACATCTGCGGTTTTACGGAAGAATACCTCGCATCAACCGATCTTGTCCAGAACTCATCGAATATAAATATAAGTAAATCGGATGCGCCGTATGAAATGACATCAGATGAATGGATTTTCAGCTATTATGTTCATGTTAAAGACGGTCTTGCGGAAGGAACAAAGGGAATTGTTGATTCTCCCGAAGTGCTGTGGCAGTCATCAATTAATCCCGATAGCGGAAAACATGATTCGAGAAAGCGTGCGACCGTTCCCGTGCGTCATATAACAGAAAATGTTGAATCCGCATCTGATTTCACTCAGATGGCATTTATGTTTGATGACGGTGCAATCGATCATCTTATTATTGATGATTTGTACCATGAGTTCACAATAGAAGATGAAAAGGAAATAACCGAGCCTACATTTGTTCCTGATGAACCGACCGATGCACCAACTAATGTTTATCCCGATGAACCGATGACAAATGAACCGACCGATCCTGTTGTTCCGACAGAACCGACAACTTCTCCGCTTATACCCGATGTAACCGACTCTGCAGTAAAAATCAACATAAAGACTCCCTCTGAAACCGAAATAAAATACGGTGACTGCATAACGCTCTGCGCCGATGTGCAGAATCTTCCCGAAAATGCGGAGATTGTCTGGGATTCGGATAATTCCAATTTTGTCTTCAGCTATTCACTTGACAGAAAAACATGTACTATATATCCGAAAGAAAACGGCAGAACGGTCTTTACGGTCAAGGTGATTGATTCTCATGGAAATATTATTTGTGAGGATGAACAGACCATGACTTCAAAAGCAAGCCTTTTGTGGAAGATAATCGGATTCTTTAAACAGCTTTTCGGAATGAACAGAATAATTGAGCAGGCAATTAAATTTTAAATAGTTTGCACGGGACGGCATTTATGCTGTCCCGTAAAATCTATCTTAAAACAAAAATACTGTATGAGAGTTCTTTGAATGCCCGTCAAATTCAAATAATTAGGAATATGATTTAATACGAAATATATAGGATAAATCGAAACGAACAATGTTCTGAGATATCCCTAAAATCATATCGAGCAAAAGCGCCCCAATCATGAAACACACGGAAGGGTTGAGAAGTTGGCGAAAAAAGTTCAAAAAAAGTGTTGACAAAACGGAAAGGATTTGATATTATAGTCGAGCGCTCTGAAAAACAGAGCAGCGAACGCACCTTGAAAATTAAACAAC
>JAFQRF010000088.1 GCA_017410195.1 Clostridia bacterium
CACAGAGACGGCTGCTTAGTTAAGCAGCAAGTGCAACTTTATTGTTGTCGTTTAAATTTAAGAATTGCGGATTTTATAGCGGTCCCGCACCGCTACTCGCTTATCCGGGCTCAGATTCCCCGTCGAAATCCTTTCATCCCCGTATATATTAAAGCACTTGCGTGCTTCGGTTTGAATTTTTATCTTCTCAAGCTGCGTTCAATATTTCTCATAGCATCTTTTTTGGCAGCAACTTCACGTTTGTCGTAAAGCTTTTTACCTTTACAAAGTCCGATTTCGACTTTTGCCCTGCCTTTGAGAAAATATACGCTCAGCGGAACGATGGCAAGTCCCTCCTGCTTGACCTGAGAATAAAACCTTTTTATCTCACGTTTGTGGAGAAGAAGCCTTTTTGTTCTCAGCGGGTCACGGTTAAAGATGTTGCCCTGCTCATACGGACTGATATGCATGCCGTTGACAAACATCTCGCCGTCCTTGACAAAACACCATGAATCCTTGAGATTAATCTTTCCCTGACGGATGGATTTTACCTCCGTGCCAAAAAGCTCAATCCCCGCTTCAAGCTTCTCAAGAACAAAAAAATCGTGGTACGCTTTTTTGTTCTGAGCTATTATTTTTTTATCTGTATTCTTTTCCATAAAATGCCTTTCACGGTCTTGCGATTGTACCACACAATATATAAGTGTGTCAATACCCGTTTTTTGTTGCATCGAAGCCGAAAAAATTTTTGAAAATTTCGTTTTTGGCAAATGATGTGTTATTTTTGACCGTCAGACACATCATTTTGCGCTTTTCACTTTGTATGCACGTTTTTTTGCATAAAAATCTTTTTTATTTTTCTTTTCCTCTGCTTCACGCTTTGCGGCAGCCGCTCTCTTTGCCTTTACTCTTGAAAGAGGCTTACCCTTCTTTGCAGGCTTCTTCTTTTTCTCATCCTTATCTTTATCGGGGTTTTCTTTGTAGAAAACTATGCTTCCGCCGATAACCTGAATAACCTCGCTGCCTGTTGCGGCTGCAAGCTTATCGGCAAACTCCCTCGGGGTTTCGGGTGCGCTTTCAAGAAGAACCTTGAGCTTTATAAGCTCTCTTTTTCTGAGAGCATCTGCGGTCTGCTCAATCAGCGCATCGGAAATGCCGCCCTTGCCAATCTGAAAAAGGGGTTCAAGTCCGTTTGCCTGCGCTCTGAGAGCCGCTCTTTCTTTACCTGTCATGCATTACCCTCCTCAATCTGCTTTGCAAGAAGTCTGACCGACTTTCCTCTGTGGCTGATTGCGTCTTTTTCTTCTGCGGTAAGCTGAGCCATCGTCTTTTCACCGCCGTATTCAACGGGAAGGAAAAGAGGGTCATAGCCAAAACCGCCGTTTCCGATTTCTTCGTAGCCGATTGTGCCTCTGCACTCACCTCTTGCGATAAGCTTTCTGCCGTCGGGATAAACACAGCACGCAACGCTGACGAATGCTGCGCCTCTTTCGGAGGGGTCAACATTCTCAAGCGCCTTAAGCAGCTTTTTGTTGTTGGCATCGTCATTGCCGTGCTCACCTGCATATCTTGCGGAATAAACACCGGGTGCACCGTCAAGAAAATCAACGGCAAGACCCGAATCATCTGCGATGCAGGGCATTCCGCTTTCTCTGCAGCCGCTTTCGGCTTTGATAAAAGCGTTTTCTTCAAAAGTAGTTCCCGTTTCTTCCGCATCGGTCAGTTCAACGCCTGCCTCCTCGGCAAGAAGAACACGGATTCCGAGAGGAGCGAGAATTCTCTGCATCTCGTCTCTCTTTTTCATATTATGTGTAGCAATTATATAATCCATATATATTATTCCTCATCATTGTCTTCTTCAAACAATCCTTCCGCAAAAGCTTCGGGATTAAACGGTCTGAGGTCGTCGATTCCCTCGCCGACGCCGATAAACTTAACGGGTACCTTGAGGTCATTCTTGATTGCAAGAACAACACCGCCCTTTGCCGTACCGTCAAGCTTTGTAAGAATAATACCCGTAATCTCGGCAACATCCTTGAATTCCTTCGCCTGATTAACTGCATTCTGACCTGTTGTTGCATCAAGAACAAGAAGAATTTCACGGTCGGCATAAGGAAGCTGGCGGTCCATGATTCTGTAAATCTTGGCAAGCTCTTCCATAAGATTCTTCTTGTTATGGAGTCTGCCCGCAGTATCACAGATAATGATATCGGCATTTCTTGCCTTGCCCGCTTCGATTGTATCAAAAACAACGGCTGCAGGGTCTGCTCCTTCTTTGTGCTTGACGATGTCAACTCCTGCACGGTCAGCCCAGATTTCAAGCTGGTCGATAGCCGCCGCTCTGAAAGTATCAGCTGCGCCGAGAATAACTTTCTTGCCCTCGGCTTTGAACATCGCTGCCATTTTGCCGATTGAAGTGGTCTTGCCTACACCGTTAACGCCGATAACAAGAATTACCGAGGGAACGGTTATCATATCAATTGTTTCGCCGCCGCTGAGAAGCTCGGCCACGATATTCTTGATTTCTTTTTTTACATCCTTTGCTCTGCGGAGATTCTTTTTAAACACGGCATCACGGAGTTTTTCAACAATTTCCATAGCCGTTGCTACGCCGACATCAGACATAACAAGAATTTCTTCAAGCTCATCATAAAATTCGTCGTCTATTTCGTTTTTTCCGTAGAGAGCGGCGTTGATTGCGCCGGTCATGTTATCTCTGGTCTTTTTAAGACCCTGATTTATTCGTTTAAAAAGTCCCATTGTGTACCCCTATATATAAATGTATAATATTTTACTGCTCACGGGCATTCTTGATTATGTTGTCAACAGTCTTTTTGAGAGACGAATCTCTTTCGACCTCCTGCTTGATTGATTCAATCGAATAAAGAATTGTTGTTCTGTCTCTGTTGCCGAAGAACTCGCTGATTTCCTTCTGCGTAAGGTCGGTAATCTCTCTTACGATATAAATTGCAACCTGCCTTGCCTTTGCAGTCTTTGCGTCCTTCTTCTTCGAAGTAATATCTGCCTGAGGCACTCCGAAGGTTCTTGACGTTTCGGAAATAATGTTGCTGACGATTGAAGAAACGGGTCTGCTGTCGTTCATTATATCCTTGATGGCATTCTGCGCCATGGCTATGTTGATTGATGCGCCCTCGATATTGACAAGTGCGTTGATTTTCTTAACTGCGCCTTCAAGCTGACGGATATTCGTCTTTATTTTTTCAGCTACATACTGAACAACATCCTGCGGTAATTCAAGACCAAGAGTTGATGCCTTGCGCTGAATGATAGCCATTCTCGTTTCGATATCGGGCGGCTGAATGTCAGCGATAAGTCCCCATTCAAAACGGTTACGGAGTCTTTCATCAAGAATTTCAATATCCTTCGGCGCACGGTCCGATGTCAGAACAATCTGCTTATTATCCTGAGTAAGTGCATTGAAGGTGTGAAAGAATTCCTCCTGAGTCGATTCCTTGCCTGCGATGAACTGGATATCGTCAACCAACAGCACATCACAATTTCTGTATTTATCGTGAATTTCTTTCATCTTCTTCTCTTTGATGCCTTCAACGATAAGTGTAACAAAATCCTCGCCTCTGGTGAAGATTATATCAGCATTCGGATTGTTGCGCTTGACTTCGTTGCTGATAGCACAGAGAAGATGGGTTTTTCCGAGTCCGGAATTTCCGTAAATGAAAAGCGGGTTATATGCCGAACCCGGCGTTGCGGCAACCGCCTGTGCAGCCGCATGCGCAAATCTGTTGGATGAGCCGACAACAAAGGTTTCAAATGTATTCGATTCAATACTGGTTGATGTCATAAACGGAACCTTGTTTCTTTCAGGCTCCTTCGGAGCGGTCTGCGCTTTATCCGGGTCGGTAAGCACCACCTCAACATCAAATCCCATAACCGACTTAAAAGCTTCTTTAAGCTCATTATGAAATTTCTGCTCAATTATTTTCTTCATAAATTCGCTGGCTGCAATTTCGGCTCTTGCGCCGTCGAATCTGATTATTTCAAGGGGTTTGAACCATATATCGTAAATTACTTCACCGCAGCTTGCCTTAAGATGCTCACACACAAGCTGCCACATCTCTTTGAGTGATTCCACAGCAATTCCTCCTTCTTTGATTTTTACGCATTCTTTCTCATTTTAACGATAACGATACATAATAGAGTATAACACAAGCATTCCGATATTTCAAGAAAAAAGAAAAGAAAATCAATTAAATTCAAAAAAATGTTGACATTCACGGTCAAGCTGTTATATAATGTGTATTCCGAGGGGTATTTTCCCCTTTATTAGTCATGCTCGGATTTTATCCGAAGATATAAAAGTGAAACGGAGGTTAGCAAAATGAAAAGAACTTACCAGCCCAAGAAGCGTCATCGCAAGATGGAGCACGGCTTCCGCAAGAGAATGGCTGACAGAAACGGCCGCAAGGTTCTCGCCCGCCGCAGAGCAAAGGGCAGAAAGCAGCTCACTTATTAATCCGAGAGGGTTGATGCAGACATGTCCGGCGCAGTAACCCTCAAGCAGAATTCGGAATTCCACCGTGCCTATGGCAGGGGCAAAGTTAAAACCTCCCCCGTTTTAGTCACCTATGCCGTCAAAAACAGAGGCATGGGCTGCAGAATAGGCATTACTGCCGCAAAAAAGCTTGGCAGTGCAGTTGAGAGAAACAGATGCCGCCGCATCATCAGGGCGGCATTCTCCTCAATTTCAGCCGATTGCAGCGGTAACTGGGATATCGTTTTCGTTGCGAGATTCAAAACAAAAAAAGCAAAAAGCACGGACCTTGCTCCCGTTATGCTTTTGCATTTAAAGGAGTTAGGAATCGTGAGGAACAGAGCGGAGGCGGATCTTTGATGAAAAGAGTTCTGCTTGCGCTGATTCGTTTTTACCAAAAACGGATTTCCCCGCTGTTTCCGCCCGTGTGCAGGTACTATCCGACCTGCTCCCATTACGCCGTTGAAGCAATTCAGGTTCACGGCGCATTCAAAGGCACTCTTATGGCAATATTGCGCATAATGCGGTGCAATATTCTCTTTCCCGGCGGATATGATCCCGTTCCGCCAAAAAAACACTCACACTCGGAGGACGAAAAATGACCGGTCTTTATGAAATTCTCGGTGTTCCGTTCGGTTTTCTGCTCAGAATCATCTATGACACCATCGGTTTCGGGAACTATGCCATTTCAATTGTATTGCTGACTTTATTTGCAAGAATTCTTATGATTCCCACTTCGATTACTCAGCAGAAGGGCATGGCAAAAACCCAGCGTATTCAGGCAAAAATCCGCAAGATTCAGGCTAAATACGCAGGCAACCAGCAGAAAATTCAGGAAGAAACAACCGCTCTTTACCAGCGTGAAGGCTACAACCCGATGAACGCAGGCTGTGCTCCCATGATTTTCCAGTTTGTTCTTCTTTTCGGTCTTATCGGTGCTATCTACTACCCTCTGAGCAATTTCCTTACGGGAATTTCAGACGCTGAGATAAAGCTGCTCTCAGATGCGGTTGCAAATCTCGGCAATTCAAAATTCGCTAACAGCACTCATTTGAGCGAACTGCTCATCATTCAGAACATCAACGATCCTGCGCTCCAGAATATTGCCGGAGTCAGCGAGGCTACATATGAGGCAATCAAAGGAGTTAACTTTGATTTCTTCGGTCTTTTCTCACTCGGCGACATTCCCATGAATCATAAGGAGCTTCATATTATCTGGATTATCCCCGTTCTCTCCTTCCTTTCTTCAATGGCAACGGGTCTTTATTCCCAGATCAAGCAGAAGAAGTCAAATCCCGCAATGGCAAACAACCCCATGATGGGCTGCATGACCTTCGGTATGCCTCTCTTCTCGCTCTATTTTGTTGTAAATTATCCTGCAGGTATCGGTATTTATTGGATTGCATCCAGCATTTTCGGTTTCCTTTCAACAGTTATCATCGGTCACTTCTACAACCCCAAAAAGATGATTGCCAAGCTCATGGTTGATGAAACTATCGAACGCCGTTCAAAAGAAAACAACACCAAGCTCATGGCAAAGAACAAGGAAAACCACAATTAATTTCAGGTGGTGAAATATTTTGATAAAAGAAGCATTCGGCACAGGCGCTACTCTTGACGAAGCAAAAGATGCTGCCCTCAAAGCTCTTGCAGCTCCCGAGGATGCAGATGTTAGATATGACGTTATCGAAAGACCCAAGGCAAAGGTTCTCGGCATTTTCGGCGGTTCACCCGCAAAAATGAGAGCCTACTATGAATACGAAGAAGATCCGTTTGCAAAAGCAAAGGAATATGTTCTCAATATTCTCAAAAACCTCGGCGTTGACGAAGCGGAAATTTCCGTTGAAGCAGACGAAGAAGAGGTTCGCTTCTCAATCAGCTGCGGCGATGATTACGGCTCGGTTATCGGCAGAAGAGGCGAAACCCTCGATGCCATCCAGTATCTCACCCGCCTCGTTATCAACAGAGGCTCTGAGGAATACAAGAGAGTTTCAATCAACGTCGGCAACTACAGAGAAAAGAGAGAGTCAACTCTCAGAGCTCTCGCTCACAAGAACGCAGCAAAGGTAAGAAAGTACGGCAGAAATGTTGTGCTTGAGCCCATGAATCCCTATGAGCGCCGCATTATCCACACAACAGTTCAGGAGATTGAAGGCGTCACTTCCCACTCAGTCGGCAGCGACAGCGACCGCAAGGTTGTTATCACCCTCGAAGAAGGCGTTAAGCCCACACACGGCGGCGGATACAATAACAGAGGCCGCGGCGGCTATAACAAGGGCGGCAACAGAGGCGGTTACCGCGGCGGCAATAACAGAGGCGGCAACAGACGTTATAACGACGATGCTCCCGCAGCTCCCTCAAGAGCGCCCCGCTCAGACTCTGCCGGCGCATCGCTCTACGGCAAAATCGAAATCAATAAATAATGTTTACGGGACAGTTCAAACACGAACTGTCCCGTATTTTTTAATATCCGTTCCGTAAAAAATTCTATTGCAAAGTAATTTTTAAAACCACGACGGATTTAATGGCTGCACCGTAGGGAATGTTGTCCCCTGCACGATGGCAAAATTATACCGCAGCACCTTGTTTCAAAAGAATCGGCACGGCGTTAAGCTGTGACGGTGATGCCGTTGATTTGTTCTGATTTTACGGAGCTGAAAAAGCAGCCCCATGGATTTGAAGTTGATTTTGCGTTTTAAATTTTAGCAGCAGCTGATGTATGTAGAACTGATTAAAGTTGAGTTCGTGTAGTCACATCTGGTGCATACTTCTGTGTTGAATTTTTGGCGTAAGCATCTGGGGTCTGTTGCTTTAGCTTTGTGTGTTATTGCTGTTGTGATTGAGCTTTCAATATTATGACCGAAGAGTGTGCAGGTGAGACCGTATGCAGACGCATCATCTTCGTCATGATTAAAATAATGAGCGATTGCTCTGTTTCTGAATTCTTCCGATGTATCTGCATCAAAAATAAATTCAACATCATTCACGGTAACCGTAACCATGTTTTCTTCTGCGTCCTCAGCATAAACGGATATTGACATTACCGAAAAAACGGAAACAAGGACCATAATAAGTGCAATTATCTTTTTCATATCAGTTAATCTCCTTCAGATTTTCAATGATTTTGAAAAGATTATCTTCGGTATCGGATTTTACTGCATAAAGATTATTCTTATAAACAAAATTCGCTTGTATGTGTAGCGGAGTATTTTCATAATACACCGTAAAGCCTGCAATTTCTTTTTTTATGCAGTTAGCTTTCGTCGTATCGGTTAAACCTTTGTTCAAATCAACATCAATACTGATGTTCGGATTAACACACTGGAAAACATATGATTCCGTACCGTAATCAACTGAATACCATACAGCGATAATCTTTTCATCTTGGGGTAACCAAGTCGGATATAAAATATCAATTTTTTCGCTTTCCATAAGCTCCTCAATTGAGGGATACAACGTTGATTTATCAGACTTAGCAAAAGTTATACCGTCAACGGTTGTCGGGTTATTTTCAAGCTTCTGCATAACAGAATATGTCAGTTTTCTGTAAAACTCGCTGATTGTATCGCCCGACCCGACGGCAATTATACTTAAGAGCGCAATAATAACCGCAAGTATGGCAGCTATAACAGCAAGTCTTTTTGCTCTTAATTTCTTTTTGGCGTATGAGACTATTGCCGTTACCTTGCCCTTAAACGGTATTTTATTTACTCTTTGTTCGATTTCTGCTTTTGTAAGCTTTTCTTTTCCTTCAAGCTCCATGAGAAAACTTACGCATTCCGTTACAAGATCGCTGTCCATTTCTTTATAGTCCTTTGAAGTTTCAATCAGGATTATTGCCATAAGCTTGTCCTTCAAAGTCTGCTTTGAAGCATTCATATCTTGTTGGTTTCTCATGGGATTTTTCACCTCCTGCAACTAATGATTCAAAAAACGCAAAACCTCCTTCATATATATATGACGGAAATTGCATTTTGTCACACAAAAAATTTTAATTTTTTTGAAAAAATTTTTAAATTTTCATAAAAAGAAGCAAAATCGCCATAAAAATGAAGGCTGCTCTTTCTTTTATTTTTAATTTGAGCCTGTAAACCCTTGTTCTTACTGCATGCTCGGAAACGTTAAAAAGCTTTGCAAGTTCTTCATATTCCATATGTTTGGTGTAAACCATTTCAAAAAGCTCAAGCTCTTTTTCGCTTAATGAAGAAAGAATACTTTTCTTTTTTTCTTCGAGTTCTTCCACCGTTATTTTATTATCCTCTTCAATTTCGTAAAGAATATCCGTGCTTGTCTGCGAGCCGAAAACCGTTCCGAAAACAAGCTCTTTTTCCCGTTTGGCAATCGCTCTGAACTGTTCCTTTATTTTATTGTCGGCAACGGCGTAAAGCCAAGCTTTCAAATATTTGTCTTCAAGCTCATTAGAGTTCTCCT
Source organism: Clostridia bacterium (assembly GCA_017410195.1). GTDB lineage: Bacteria > Bacillota > Clostridia > Oscillospirales > Acutalibacteraceae > CAG-177. The sequence continues at coordinate 8,921 of JAFQRF010000088.1, forward strand.
GGAAGAAAAGAAAGACATCCTGAGTAACATCGGCAGCATCGTCTTCTCTTTTGAGCCTTGAAAAACAAAGATGATATATGTCTTCATAGTATAAAGCGGCAATCTCGGTCGCTCTTTCGGAACTTATCAACATATATCACCTCTCTTCATCAAAATATTACCATATTTAATTAATTATAACAGTTTGAAAACATTATGTCAAAGAAAAGTTTATCATAATCGCTGTTAAAAACAATAACGAATTTATTTGAAGTGATATTTAAACTTGCGGTTTTATTGATATTACATTCGGCTTTTATGGCTGACACCGCTTGGCTTTAGCCGAATATTACTGCATGGAAATATAACTCGCCAAAGGCGGATATAACTGAAAAAGCACTTCCGAAGAAGTGCTTTTTCTTGGTGGACCTGATGGGAGTCGATTCGCGCGGCTGCGGTCGCTTGGTCGCTCGCGGTCCCAACAGTCCGCCGGACTGTTGCTCTGTACCGCTCGTCCTTCGACTCCTCCTGATAAAAATCAAAGCCCGTGCCTGAACGGCACAGACTTTGATTTGGTGGAGCGCTATGGTTTAAATCCGAACCGAAAGCCTCTTCAATCTCTTTCAGAGTTATTGTTTCGGTACCGTCTTTGAAGTTGTATGTAAACACCAGTTTATCGTCATAAACATATACCGAGTTGACGAAAGTGTCTATTATCTGTCTTTGATAGTTTCTGTTGTTGGGATTGCCGCCTTTGAATCGGCTTATCCAATTTATGATTTTTTCTTTTGAATATTTCGGGCGTCTAATTTCCGCCTGCAATATTGCAACTTTCAGATTTTTCTGCTGTTCTTCAAGCTGTTCAAGTCTGCCTTTTGTTGACTCCGTCAGCATTCCCGACTGAATCGCATTGAGCATATTTTCTATCGCTTTTTCGCATTCTTTGAGCTGAGTCTGCATTGCGGGAATCGTTGTATCCTCTTGCTCTTGCATTTTTAAAAGCGCATCCGCTATCCTCTCAATTTCCTCGTCTTTTAAAACTCTGGCTACGGTCTGGAGAACCACAACCTTTTCAATCCAATCCTTTTTGATTGCTTTTCTTTTGCAACCGAGATGTCTTTTTGCACCGCCGCATTTGTAATAATTATGTTTGACTTTTCCTGTTCCGCTTGTTCCCGATTCACCTGCCATAATTCTGCCGCAGGTTCCGCAAAATAATTTTGTTGTAAGTAAGTATTCGTCTTCTGCCTTCTTTCTGGCAGGAACTCTTTTGTTTTTTGCCATTCTTTCCTGCACCCGTTCAAACATATCTTTGTCGATGATTGCAGGTATGCCGTCAGGAGTAACCACATCACGGTATCTGTATTCACCGATATATTTTCTGTTAGAAAGAATAATACTTACTCCGTTAACTTTGAACTTTTTGCCGTTGCGGGTTTTGAGACCTCTTGAATTAAGTTCGTCGCAGATTTCTTTGATTGTTTCACCGTTGTCATACCTTGTAAAAATCTCAATCGGTATCGCCGCTGTTATCGGGTCAATCACAATATTCTGCTCATTGTCGGAACAGTATCCGAGCGGAAGTGTTCCTCCGTTGGTTTTGCATTTGAGAGCGTTTTCTGTTTGCCCTCTCTGTATTTTCTCCGAAAGCTCTGCCGAATAATATTCCGCATAACCTTCGAGGATTGATTCGAGAATGATACCTTCGGGACCGTCGGAAATGTTTTCTTTGACCGACATAACCCTGACACCGTTCTTTTTGAGAATGTGTTTGTAATGTGCACTGTCGTATCGGTCTCTTGAAAATCTGTCGAGCTTCCAGACGAGTACAATATCAAACAACCTCTTTTC
>JAFQRF010000009.1 GCA_017410195.1 Clostridia bacterium
TGTGTTACAGGCTGAGAGGAAGGTAAAACCTTCGACCGATAACCTGATTTGGATAATGCCAACGTAGGGATGCCTGGATATAAAAGTGTTTCGACGTGGCGGAATCAATCTGAAGCTGTTTCAGATTTTTCGTCACTTTTTCTTTTTAAAACACAACTTCTCAACGGTAGGTTGCCAAATCGGCAGCTTACCGTTTTTGTTGTTTCAGGAGGTGTGTTTATGGTAAAAATCAACGGTGAAGAACTGAACGTTGCAGGAAAAACAATTGCTGAATATCTTGCAACCACAAATTATGACCCGAAAAGAATCGCAGTTGAGCGTAACGGTGACATCGTTTTTAAATCTCAATACGGTGAAACCTTACTGCAGGACGGCGACAGCATAGAGGTCGTAAGTTTTGTTGGAGGTGGTTAAGCTGATACCGACAAAAGAAGAATGGTATGCCGCCTTATCGGAAAGACACGGTGAAAAGATACAGAAGAATTTTGAATCCGCAACCGTTGCAGTATGCGGACTTGGTGGTCTTGGCTCCAATATAGCTTTTGCGCTTGCCCGTGCAGGTGTCGGAAAGCTGATACTTATCGATTTCGACAGTGTTGACATCACGAATCTGCACCGTCAGCAATATAAAGCGAATCAGATTGGCATGAGCAAAACAGAGGCTTTGAAGGAAAACCTTTCGGAAATTGCTCCGTATGCGGCAATCACAACTCATTCTGTTCGCATTTCTGAAGATAATGCCGAAGAGCTTCTAAAAAATGCAGACGTTATCTGCGAAGCATTCGACGATGCAGAATCCAAAGCGATGCTTGTGAATCTTGTGCTTGAAAGAATGCCTGAAAAGTATCTGGTCGCCGCATCGGGCATGGCGGGATTCGGCAGTGCCAACACCATTCAGACACGAAGAATATCAAAACGGTTTTATCTCTGCGGAGATGGGACAAGCGATGTATCAGAGAAAGGCAGTCTTGTCGCTTCTCGTGTGATGCTCTGTGCCGCACATCAGGCACATACCATACTCCGAATTCTGACAGAACAATTTGAAATATAAAGAAAGAAGGATAAGCAAATGAACAATGATAAACTCATAATCGGCGGACACGAATTCAACTCCCGTTTTATTCTCGGTTCGGGCAAATATTCCATGAAACTCATTGAAGCGGCTGTAAAGGATGCAGGTGCAGAAATTATTACTCTTGCGGTGCGCCGTGCAAACACAAAAGAACAGGAAAGCATCCTCGATTACATTCCTGACGGAATTACTCTGCTCCCCAATACAAGCGGCGCAAGGAATGCAGAAGAAGCCGTTCGTATTGCCCGTCTTGCAAGAGAACTCGGTTGCGGTGATTTTGTAAAAATCGAGATTATGCGTGATTCCAAATATCTGCTTCCCGATAATCAGGAAACAATCAAAGCAACCGAAATTCTTGCTAACGAAGGCTTTGTGGTTATGCCGTATATGTATCCTGACCTCAACGTTGCCCGTGACCTTGTGAATGCAGGTGCGGCTTCCGTAATGCCGCTTGCTTCTCCTATCGGCTCTAATAAAGGTCTTGCAACAAAAGAATTTATACAGATTCTCATTGATGAAATTGACCTGCCCATTATTGTAGATGCAGGCATCGGCAGACCTTCACAGGCTTGTGAAGCAATGGAAATAGGTGCGGCGGCAATTATGGCAAACACTGCACTTGCAACCGCAGGTGACCTTCCTATGATGGCTTCTGCATTCAAGAACGCTATTGAAGCAGGTAGAAAGGCTTACCTTGCAGGACTTGGCAGAGTATTGACACGCGGAGCATCAGCTTCTGACCCTCTGACGGGTTTCCTCAGAGATTAAGGAGAGAATATGGAAAATCAATTTTTTATAGATTCGGAGCATCTTTCACCTGAAGCACTTGAAAAAAAGCACAGACTCGAAAACGAGCCTTCATTCCGTAAAAATCATATGGAATATATGCCCGGTATGGAGATAATTGAGTCAGATGTTTGCACAAGCGTTATGTCACAGATGAATTCCTATGATTATTCGGCATATACTGCCGAAGATGTTAAAGCGGCATTGGAACACACCACTTGTACAATAGAAGATTTCAAAGCACTTCTTTCACCTGCGGCAGAACCGTTTTTAGAACAAATGGCAGAGCGTGCAAGGCTTGAAACAAGCAAGCACTTCGGAAATACCGTCTATCTGTTTACACCTCTTTACATAGCAAACTATTGTGAAAATTATTGCGTGTATTGCGGTTTTAACTGCTATAACCATATCAAGCGTATGAAGCTTTCTATGGAGCAGATTGAAAAAGAGATGAAGGTTATTGCTGACAGCGGTATGGAAGAAATTCTTATTCTAACGGGTGAAAGCAGAGGTCAAAGCAATGTTGAATATATTGGTGAAGCATGCAAATTGGCAAGAAAGTATTTCCGTATGGTCGGTCTTGAAATCTATCCCGTCAATACTGACGAGTACAAATATCTTCACGAATGTGGTGCGGACTATGTAACGGTGTTTCAGGAAACCTATGATACGGATAAATATGAAAAACTGCATCTGCTCGGTCACAAACGTGTGTGGCCCTACCGTTTTGATGCGCAGGAGCGTGCGCTCCGTGGCGGTATGAGAGGCGTTGCATTCTCGGCTCTGCTCGGACTTTCCGACTTTCGCAAAGACGCTCTTGCAAGTGCTTTGCACGTCTATTATTTGCAGAGAAAATATCCTCACGCCGAAATGTCACTTTCCTGCCCGAGACTCCGACCAATTATCAATAACGATAAAATCAATCCGCTTGACGTGCACGAAAAGCAGTTGTGTCAGGTGCTTTGTGCATACCGCATCTTCTTGCCCTATGTGGGAATTACGGTATCTTCCCGTGAGAGTGCCGAGTTCAGAAACGGTATTGTAAAAATTGCGGCAACAAAGGTTTCGGCAGGTGTTTCAACAGGTATCGGCGACCACGAAAGCAAATATTCAGGCAAAGAAACCGACGGTGTTCAGGGTGATGAGCAGTTTGAAATCGACGATAACCGCAGTCTTGATAAGATGTATCAGGACATTGCCGATGAAGGTCTGCAACCCGTTCTGAATGATTATCTGTATGTGTGAGGTAATGAATATGAAAAATTTTGATCCGACTTTATATTTTATAACAGACAGCACCAGTTACGCAGAGGAAGAATTCCTTTCCCGAGTGGAACAGGCACTCAAAGGCGGAGTAACACTTCTCCAGCTTCGTGAAAAGGATAAAAGCACAAGAGAATACATCGAACTTGCGGAAAAAGTTCACGAAATTGCGAAGCGTTACAATGTGCCGCTCATTATTGATGACCGAGTTGATGTTGCTCTTGCAATTGATGCGGAAGGTGTTCACGTCGGCGCAAGCGATATGCCTGTTGCTACCGCAAGAAAGCTGATGGGCAAAGATAAAATTGTCGGTGCAACTGCCAAAACGGTTCCTTGGGCAAAGGAAGCCTGTGAGCAAGGTGCAGATTATCTCGGAGTAGGAGCAATTTATCCGACAACTACCAAAGTTGTAACCGTTCTCACTTCAACCGAAACTCTTGATGCAATAACCAAAGCCGTGCCAATACCCGTTAACGCAATCGGCGGTCTTAATAAAGATAATATTGATATTCTTAAAGGCATCGGTATTTCGGGCATTTGTGCTGTTTCAGCAATAATGAAGGCTGATAATCCTGAAAAAGCAGCAAGAGAACTTAAAGCGAGAGCGCAGGAGCTTGGTTTATGCTAAAGGGAGCCATCTTTGATTTTGACGGAACGTTGTTTGATTCTATGTTTATCTGGGATACCGCAGGAGAAATATATCTCAGATCCATTGGTACAGAACCTGAAGAAGACTTACGAAACGAATTAAAGACTATGAGTCTTTTACAGTCCGCAACATATATCCGTGATAAGTATGCAATTCCATTAACGGTTGAAGATATAATGAACAGCATCAACCGCACAGTAGAGGACTTTTATTTTCACACGGTTCAACCTAAAAAAGGTGTGGCAACATTCCTTGAACAAATGAAAAAACAAGGAGTAAAAATATGTATTGCTACTGCAACGGACCGTTATCAAGTCGAAGCGGCATTAAAGCGTTGCTGTATGGAACATTTCTTTTCTGAAATCTTTACCTGTACCGATGTGGGACACGGCAAGGATGAGCCCTTTATTTTCCGAAAGGCAATGGATTACCTTGGAACAACAAAGGCTGATACGGTTGTTTTTGAGGATGCTTATCACGCTGCCAAAACAGCAAAGGAAGATGGGTTCGTAACCGTTGCTGTGTATGATTCTCACGAAGAAAAGCAAAAAGAATTGCAAGCTTTATCCGACTTTTACTTTGAGAATTTAAGAGAAACAGATTCATTTTGGAAGTTTGCTTACGGTTTATAACCGCAGGCTTCAAGCGGCAGATTGGGGGCACCACCTTATGCCGCTATATAAAACGATGCTGAAAA
>JAFQRF010000010.1 GCA_017410195.1 Clostridia bacterium
GACTTGGGAGCACAGAGTGTGTCGCCTGTCTTGAAGCTTGAAAGCTTTGTGATGATACCGATATCGCCTGCAAGGATTGCGGTTGCTTCTTCCTGCTTGCCGCCCTTGGGGAAGAGGAGCTTACCCATTCTTTCGGTTTCGCCGGTGCGCTCGTTATAAGCAGGTGTATCGGGAGTAATCTTACCCGAAATAACCTTGAAATATGACATCTTGCCTACGAACGGGTCAGCAACGGTCTTGAAACAGATTGCTGCAAGAGGTGCGTTTTCGTCGCAGGTAACGTCTGCTTCGGAAGCAACGGATGCTGCATCGGGAGCGGACTGAACGATGCAGTTATTGATAAGGTCAACAGCTTCAAGCTGATAACCCGAGCAAGCAAATACGGGGCAGATGTCGCCTGCAAGGATACCGGTCTTAAGACCTCTGTCGATTTCATCATCGGTAAGAGACTCGCCGTCAAAGAACTTCATCATAAGATCTTCGTCTGCACTTGCAACAGCTTCAATGAAAGCTTCCCTCATTCTGTTTGTTCTTTCGTCATTCTCGGGCATGGGAGCATCTGAACGCTTGCCGTCTTTATATGAGAAAGCTTCGTTTCTTGAAAAGTCAACGTAGGAAATAACCTTGTCGCCCTCAACGTAAGGAACAACAACGGGGCAGATCTTGTTGCCGTATTCTTCCTGGAGAGAATCAAAGGTCTTGTAGAAGTGAGCGTTTTCAGCGTCACACTTTGTAATAGCAAACATCTTGTTGATGCCTCTGTCGGTAGCAGCCTTATATGCTTTTTCTGCACCGACATCGAGTGTGCTTCCCGATGCAAGAACGATGAGAGCCGCACCTGCTGCACGCATGCCTTCGCTCACGCCGCCTGCAAAGTCAAAAAGACCCGGAGTGTCTATAATATTAATCTTAGTATTTTTCCATTCAAACGAAGCAATAGCCGATGCTATCGAACACTTTCTTCTCTTTTCTTCAGCATCAAAGTCGAGAACGGTATTGCCGTCTGCAACTCTGCCGAGTCTGTCAGTTGCGTTGGAAATATAAAGCATTGCCTCGGCAAGTGTTGTTTTGCCTCGTCCGCCGTGACCGGCAAGAACGATGTTTCTGATGTCTTTTGCACTATAGGATTTCAAGAAAAGTTCCTCCTTTATATCTTCCGCAGCGGTGCACTCCGCCGGGATATGAAACTTAATACAGACTGTTTAAAGCGCCATATTAAATAGAATTATATCACAAAAGTTTTCCCATTTCAATGATTTTTTTGGTGTTTTTTATATAAATTCGCTTGTTTTTTAAAATTTTTACCGCAAAAATCACTTATTTTCGGTTTTTTCTCGGACTTTTTCGTCATTTTTACTGCAGTCTTCGTCGGTTTTTTCTCTTTTGACGGTCCAGATGTGGATGATGCCTTCTTCGTTGAGCACCTTGACCATAACAAAGGTTATCGGCAGCGCAAACAGTCCGACAACACCGAAAAGCTGAAGACCGAGATACATACCTGCAAGAGTAACTATGGGCGGAAGTCCGACGTTCATTGCAACAAGCCTCGGTTCGAGAATCTGACGGATAACGGTAATCAATCCGTAGATAACGAGCAAACCGATGCCGAGTCCGATTTGTCCGTTAAAAAAGCTGATAACTGCCCACGGAACAAGAACTGTTCCCGTACCGAAAACGGGAAGAATGTCAAGAAGAGCGGTGCAGATTGAAATTGCGATAATGTAGCCGCCTTCATATACTCCGATAAATTTCAGCACGTTAAGACCGATTGTAATTTCGCAGAACGTAACAAAAATAATGGTGGCATACGCCTTCAGCATTTTTCCGATAACATCGCCGAAAAGCCTTTTTGTTTTGACAATCATTCTTTCATGTTCTTCGGAAATATTATTTTTTATCAGCGAGGTCAGGCTGTCGTAATCACAAGTTACAAAGAAACACGCTATAATGCTTATTAGGGTTGCAGTCAGAACGGCGGGGATGTGCCTTGCGGTTGAAAGAAGTCCGCCGAGCGGAGTTGTTATCAGAGAAAGGTCGAAGCTGTCCGCATTCAGCTCCATTCCCTCGGCAGGCTTGCCCTGCTCGACATAGAGCAGAATATTGTCGATAAATCCGCTGATAGTGTCCGCAAGGGAGTTTTCGATTGAATCGGGGAGAAATGCAAGATGGCTGATAATCCACGCTTCAGCTGATTTGATAAGCTCGGGCAGGTCATGCAGCTTTGCGAGAATATATGAGCCGAGACCCTTGAATTCGCCGACCAGACGATAGCCGACAAGCACAATTGCAGTAACAATTGTGCAAAGAATCAGAAACACCGAAACCGCACCGACGATGCTTCTTTTGATTTTTGTCTTTTTAGAAATGACTCTTATCGGCTTCTGGAGAACAAGCGCAACCAAAAATGCAATTATAAACGGCGCCGTGACCCAGAAAGCATACTTCAAAAACAAATAATACAGAACAAAAATGACTGCGAAATAAGTGATGTTGATAAGCTTCTCTTTCCTTTTTGCGATTATATCCATTTATTCATACACCTCCCGAATGCCCCTCAGGCACTCAATATAGCTTTAGTTTACACCTTTTTGCTTTAAAACGCAATTATTGTTATAAAAAATATACAAAAATTTAATAAAAGTGTAAATTAGGTCTTTATTATTTTGAAATTATGTGATAGAATTTTAGATAACTTTAAATATTTGCAGACAAAACCACTTTACATAAAAGGAGCGCTTTTATATGTACGTTGCTATAATGGGATACGGTGTGGTTGGTTCCGGTGTTGCAACACTTCTTAAAAAGAACCATGAACACATCGTTAAAAAGAGCATGCAGAGCGAAATGGAGCTTAAATATATTCTTGACCGCCGAACCTTCCCCGGCGACCCTTATGAGCATCTTCTCATAACCGATTTCTCAAAAATCGTTGAGGATGACGAGGTTAAGATTGTTGTTGAAACCATGGGCGGGCTTCATCCCGCATACGAATATGTTCTCGCAAGCCTCAAGGCAGGCAAGAATGTTGTCACATCCAATAAAGAGCTTGTTGCCGCAAAGGGCTGTGAGCTTCTCAAGGTTGCTGATGAAAACAACGTTAATTTCCTCTTTGAAGCAAGCGTAGGCGGCGGCATTCCCATCATCCGCCCCATCAGCCAGTGCCTTGCCGCAAACGATATCGACGAAATCGCAGGCATTCTCAACGGCACAACAAACTTCATTCTCACAAAGATGATTACCGACGGTATGACCTTCGACGAAGCTCTTCTTCTCGCTCAGAAGAACGGCTATGCAGAGCGTGACCCGTCCGCAGACGTTGACGGCTTTGATGCATGCAGAAAAATCTGCATTCTTGCTGCTCTCTGCTTCGGCAAGCACGTTTATCCCGATGCAGTTTATACCGAGGGCATCCGCAAGATTACCCTTGCAGATGTTGAATATGCCCGTGCATGGGGCGGCGTAATCAAGCTTATCGCAAAGGCAAAGAAGCTTGAGGACGGCAGAGTTTCCGTTATGGTTTCTCCCGCATTTATCCAGAACCACAGCCAGCTTGCATCCGTTGACGATGTTTTCAATGCAATCCTCGTTCGCGGCGATGCTATCGGCGATGTTGTATTCTATGGCAAGGGCGCCGGAAAAATGCCTACCGCAAGTGCCGTTGTTGCAGATGTTATCGACTGCGCAAGACACATGGAGCGCAAGAAGTTCTTCGGCTGGCAGGACAGCGAGGAAGGCTATGTTGCAGACTATCTTGAAACGGAAAACACCTTCTATATCAGAGCAACAACCGAAAATGCGGCTGCAGCAGTCGCAAAGTTCACAGAGCTTTTCGGCGAAATCAGCCTTCTTTCCCGTCAGGATGCTCCCGAAGGTGAGTTCGCTTTCACAACAAAATCGATTTCGGAAAAAGAGCTTGCGGATAAGCTCGGGCTTGTTAATGAAGCAAGCGTTGAATCCGTTATCAGAATTACAAATTATTAATTGTTAATTATTTACTCTTATAGGAGGATATTATGGCTTTAATTGTTCAGAAGTTCGGCGGCAGTTCAGTTGCAAACGCCGAAAGAGTGATGAACGTTGCAAGAATCGTTACTGATACTTATAAGGCAGGCAACGACGTTGTTGTTGTTGTTTCCGCTCAGGGCGATACAACCGACGACCTCATCGCAAAGGCTCAGGAAATCAATCCCAAAGCTTCAAAAAGAGAAATGGATATGCTCCTCGCATCGGGCGAGCAGATTTCAATTTCGCTTCTTGCCATGGCTATCGAAAGCCTCGGCTATCCCGCATGCTCGCTTCTCGGCTGGCAGGCAGGATTTTCAACAAACTCCGTTTACGGCTCCGCACGAATCAAAAAGGTCGGCGCAGACCGCATCAAAATGGAGCTTGCCAAGAAAAACATCGTTGTTGTTGCAGGCTTCCAGGGTCTTAACAAATATGACGATATAACAACCCTCGGCAGAGGCGGTTCAGACACAAGCGCAGTTGCAATCGCAGCCGCAATGCACGCAGACCGCTGCCAGATTTACACCGACGTTGAAGGCGTTTATACCGCAGACCCCAGAAAAATCAAGGGCGCAAAGAAGCTCAATGAAATCACCTATGATGAAATGCTTGAGCTTGCAACCCTCGGTGCGCAGGTTCTCAACAACCGTTCGGTTGAAATGGCTAAGAAATATAATGTTAAGCTTGAGGTGCTTTCAAGCCTTGTGCGCGCACCCGGTACAATTGTCAAGGAGGTAGCAGATATGGAAAAAATGCTCGTCAGAGGTGTAACAAAGGATACGGATGTAGCCCGTATTTCGATTATCGGTGTTCCCAACGTTCCCGGAATCGCATATAAAATTTTCGGTAAGCTTGCCGCAAAGAACATAAACGTTGATATAATTCTTCAGTCTGTCGGCAGAGGCGACACAAAGGATATCGCATTCACAACAACCAAGTCACATCTCGAAGATACCGTTGAAACTCTCAAGGCTCTTGACCTTCTCAGCGGACTTGAAATCGTTTGCGATACAGACGTTGCAAAGGTTTCCGTTGTCGGCGCAGGCATGGAATCGCATCCCGGCATTGCAGCAAAGATGTTCGAAGCACTCTTTGAGTCGGATGTCAACATCCAGATGATCGCAACAAGTGAAATCAAAATCTCCGTTCTCATCGACGTTAACGATGCGGATAAGGCTGTTGCTGCTATCCACAACGCTTTCATCCCCGAACTCAGCTGATTAATATTATAATGTGTATAACAAAAGGAGGCTGTAAAAAACGCAGGTTTTTTTACAGCCTCTTTGAAGGGGATAGGAAAAAAAGATGCAGAACGGACAAACTGAGCATAACAAGGCTTTAGCCTTGTTATGCTTGCTCGAAGGCGTACAAAAGTACGTCGAGTGGCGAAGTTTGTTCGTAGCATAAAACATCAATTTTTCGTGTTTTTTAATTTTTAGATGAAATTTTAGGGTTCTGCAGGAATTTTACGCCTGTAGAACCCTTGTCATATATCGTTTTATGCGGTCTGCGCTTTTTTTACA